>CABHOY010000073.1 GCA_902168105.1 uncultured Flavihumibacter sp. | reverse complement strand
AACTGATCAAATCCATCAGGAACCAACGGTTGTTGCCTTTGAGCACGTAGAAAAAATTCTTCTTTTACCGATGGATTTTATATTGTGGAAAAGGCATTTTTCTGATTACTTTCAGAAAAAAAAGCGCATCGTGTTACTGATGCGCCTTCTCAATGGTATTTAGCTGATAGTTATTTCTGTTTTTCGCGGGGCTTCGGTGGTCTGTTCTGTCCTCCGCCTCCCTGCTGTTTTGGAGCGTTAGGATTATTCTTGTCCTGCTGCGGTTTAGGCCCGTTAGGTTGATTGCGCTGTTCCTGCTTGGGCTTTGGAGCCTGCTGTTGCTGACGCTGTTCCTGTTTAGGCTTCTGTTGCTGCGGACGATTTTCCTGTGGCTTTTGCTGACGGTTCTCCTGCTGCTTCTGTTGTTGTGGCTGTTGCTGACGGGGTTGGTTTTCACCTTTACCTTCAGGCTTTTTGCCACCACCTTGTTGCTGCGGTTGATCCTGCTTTTGTTTGTGTTTTTGTTTTTCCTTGTCTTTGTGTTTACGCTTCTGGGATGTTTTTTCCAGTGAGCGTAAGCTGATCTGACCTACTACGTCTGCAAAGCCCAGGTCAGTTTCCTTTGGTTTTGCTGCCACTACCTCTACAGGTTTCAGATCTTCCGGTCTGATGTTCTGTTTGTTCAGGTGACGTATTTCTTTTACGCGGGCAATAGTAAGCGGATATTGCTTGTTACTGTCGCCATAGGAATACCACATCAGGTTCTTAAAGATATCTCTTTTCTGAAGGGTAGCTACGCCATTGGCGGTTTCGATACTGTCTGCATCTTCAGGGAATTCCTTCAGTGCATCGAGATAAGTATCCAGTTCATAGTTCAGGCAGCATTTCAAACGGCCACATTGACCGGAAAGTTTTGCCTGGTTAATTGACAGGTTTTGATAACGGGCAGCGGTGGTATTCACGCTCTTGAAGTCAGTCAACCATGTAGAACAGCAAAGTTCCCGTCCGCAACTACCGATACCACCTACTTTACCGGCTTCCTGGCGGGCGCCTATCTGGCGCATTTCCACCTTTACACGGAATTCGCCGGCGTAAAGTTTGATCAGTTCACGGAAATCCACGCGGTCGTCGGCAGTGTAGAAGAAAGTAGCCTTACGGCCATCAGCCTGAATTTCAACTTCTGCAAGTTTCATTTCGAGACCAATACTACGGGCAATGGCCCTGGCTTTGATGAGGGCATCCTTTTCGCGGGCTTTGTTATCGTTCATCCGCGAAAGGTCTTCATTGGTGGCGCGGCGAAGTACTTTCTTTACTTCGGGCGTATCTTCGATACGCTTCTTCTTCATCTGTAATTTAACCAGTTCGCCTGTTAGGCTGATCTGTCCGATGTCGAATCCACTCACGCCCTCTACAGTTACCATTTCTCCTTTGTCGAGCAACTGTTTGGTGGTGTTACGGTAAAAATCTTTCCTGCTACCGTTGTTAAAGCTTACTTCTATTATATCAAATGGTGCTAAGCTGTCACTTAGGGGTATATTGGCCAGCCAGTCAAATACATTCAGCCTGTTACAGCCTCCACTACTGCATCCTCCATTGCTTTTGCATCCTGACGGCTTCCCCTCTGCACCTGTACCACATCCGGCACAAGCCATATTAATCGATTTAAATTATTAAATGAATATACGTCCGGGCATTGGTCCGGACGCCTAAATATATGTAATCCTCCCCAATTCAATAGGGGCGGAATAAACAAAGATAACGGAAAATGCCCTTTAATACGTCATACTGCCGGAATCGGCCGCTTTTTAAAGATATACTGCAGCTTTACTGAAAGTGCGTGAAACAACAATTTAGCGTTTGCGTTGCGCTCTATATAATAGCAGGCGTTATCAAGTTCCTGCATGATCTGTTCCATTTGCTGAAGGTCTGCAAGCTTCTGCAGTTTGGCTGCAAAGTCCGTTTCCTCTTCTGAAAAGGCCAGCTGGCTTTTATCTATATACTTCAGTCGCAGGGTATGCTCCATCAGGTTAATAAAATAACGGAGGAACTGTTTCTGGTTCTCGCGTCCCATTTTGGTACTTGCGATACCTTCGACCCATCCCTGTAGGCCGACCCGGTTTCCTGTAAAAATATAGTTGAGCCAATTGCGCAGCAGTTCATGATAGTCGTCATCCGAATGTTGCAGCATGTACAGGGCTTCCCTGTAATTGCCGGCGGCGATGGTTGCAGCCTGCCTTGCTTTGGCCGCAGGTATCTGTGCCCGGTTTACGAGTGCATCTACCATCACCTCTTTCGGTAACGGATTTACTTTGATAAGATGTGTACGGGAAAGTATGGTAGCAAGGATCTGTTCCTGGTTTTCGGCCACCAACAGGAAAATGGTATTATCCGGTGGCTCCTCGATCAGTTTCAGCAACCTGTTCCCTTCATTGCCCAGGTATTCGGGCATCCACATCAATAGTATCTTATAAACGCTTTCGAAGCTTTTCAGGCTCAGTTTACGAATGATATCCTGGCATTCTGTGGCGGTGATATTGCCCTGTTTGTTCTCTGCCCCTATAAACTGTAACCAGTCATATGCATTGCCATAAGGGTGGGTATCTATGAATTCCCGCCACTCGGCTGCGTAGTCGGAGCTTACCGGTTTATCGCCCGGTTTACGGGGAATGACCGGGTAAGAGAAATGTATATCAGGATGAATGTATTTACCCGCTTTCACACAGGAGTTACATGTACCACATGCGCCATCAGGCTGTTTGTTTTCACATACCAGGTATTGCGCAAAAGCAAGTCCAAGCGGAAGGCCGCCCGTCCCTTCCGGCGCCAGTATGATATTGGCGTGGGCGAGACGGTGCTGCTCCGTGGACTTTATTAATTGTTGTCGTATATCTTCCTGACCTATTACATTCGAAAAAAGCATGGACGCAAATTAGTATTTCTTTTCTATCGCGGCCGTTACTTCAGCTGAAAGCGGTTGGGTTTTAGGTGCGAATACAGCTACCAGGTTACCTTTTTCGTCCAGCAGATACTTCTGGAAGTTCCATTGTACTTCAGCAGGTTGAAGGTTCTTGGCTTTACTTTCTGATAGCAGCCATTTATAGATCGGGTGTATGTCAGCACCTTTTACAGAGATCTTAGCAGCCATCGGGAAGGTTACCGCATATTTCTTTGTGCAGAACTCATGGATCTCAGCATTGCTGCCTGGTTCCTGTGAACCGAAGTTATTGGCAGGGAAACCGATGATCACAAGGTTCTTTTCATATTTCTTATAAAGTTTTTCCAGCTCAGCGTACTGAGGGGTATTACCACACATGGAGGCGGTATTTACGATCAGGATCTTTTTGCCTTTATAATCTGAAAAATTGATCTTACCTCCATCAACGGCGTCAACTTTAAAATCATAGATAGCGCTGCCTTTCATGAACAATAATATCGAAATCAACAGTGTCTTCAGTGTCATATAATTAGAATTGTAGAGTGAATGTATACGTTAATCGAACTTGAATATAAAAACAAGTGAGCAAATAAAATTAAGTAAAATATGGTATATGAGGTGTTAATGATAAGCGGGGAGGCCACTATTTTAATGGTTAGCAAAGGCCAGTGTGCTGATGCTGACAGTAGCTCCTGCATTGATCAATAATTCACTGCATGCCTCAAGGGTCGCACCGGTGGTAAGTACGTCGTCGATCAGCAGGAAATGCTGACCGTTCAACCGGTTTGTACTGTGTATGGAAAATGTGCCGGATACATTCTGCCAGCGGTGCAAACGGCCTTTGTTCGTTTGTGATGGCACATAGTTATTGCGGAAGAGTATTTCACCAGCAACAGGTTTGCCCGTAACGGCGGCAATACCATTAGCGAGAAGCGCTGCCTGGTTATATCCCCGTTGCTGTAATTTGGTAGGATGTATAGGTACAGGAATGATATTGCTTATTTCGTATAGCCACTTGCTTTGCAATAACAGGCTTCCCATCTGCTCTCCGAAGTGGGTGGCGATATCTTCCCGGCAATTGTACTTGAACTGGTAAATGAGTTGCTGTAATAAGGACGACTTTCTATAGTAATAGGCCGCCATAGCATATTGGATGTTCACCCGTCCCCAGAAGATCTTTTCCACCGGATTATTATGCAGGTGCTGATAACCGGTAAGTGGTAGCCGGCGTTGACAATGCAGGCAGAGAATTCTTTCAGTGCGGGTAAGATCAGTACCACAGCCGTCACAGGTATGCGGATAGAAGAGATCCAGCAGAGAGGATAACAGGTTTTTCATTTTACAGATAGGATAGTTAGTCCACTGAAAATAATGAAAACCCTGTTAGCGGTAAAATTAAAAGAGACCTCTGTAAACTTCATCTACCCGTCCAACAGGTACTACCTCAATATTGAACTTGCTGAAGTCTGTTCCTTTCTTATTATAACGACTGATGAAGATCTTTTCAAACCCGAGTTTCTCAGCTTCAGCAATACGCTGTTCTATCCTGTTCACTGCACGGATCTCGCCACTAAGACCTACTTCGCCGGCAAAACAGATCTTGCTGCTGATGGCAGCATCTTCATAAGAAGATAGAAGTGCACACAATACTGCCAGATCGATAGATGGATCTTCCACACGGATACCACCGGCGATATTAAGGAACACGTCTTTAACACCGAAGTGGAAGCCGCCGCGTTTTTCCAGCACGGCCAATAACAGTTGTAGTCTACGAAGATCGAAACCGGTAACGGTACGTTGCGGAGTGCCATACACCGATTGGGTGACAAGTGCCTGCACTTCCACAAGCATAGGGCGCATGCCTTCCATCGTTGCAGCAATGGCTACACCGCTCAGCTGATCTTCACGTTGTGATATCAGGATCTCTGAAGGATTAGTTACCTGTCTTAGTCCAGTGCCCGTCATTTCATAAATACCCAGTTCCGCAGTTGATCCAAAACGGTTCTTGATAGTGCGGAGTATACGGTATGCATAATGCTGATCACCTTCAAACTGTAAAACGGTGTCCACCATATGCTCCAGTATCTTCGGACCGGCAATCGAACCATCTTTGGTAATATGACCGATAAGGAACACTGGCGTATGACTTTCTTTGGCAAAACGTTGCAGTTCGGCAGTTGTTTCCCTGATCTGGGATACGCTGCCTGGAGCCGATTCAATGAATGGTGATTGAAGTGTTTGAATCGAGTCAACAATAACGAGTTGTGGACGTAGTTTCTTAATTTCCTGGAAGATGGTTTGTGTAGATGTTTCAGTTAACAGATAGAAGAGGTCATTCTTAACCTGTAATCTGTCCGCTCTCATTTTTATCTGTTGTGCACTTTCTTCTCCGCTGATATAGAGCGTTGTAATATCTTTGAGTAATAAGGCGTTCTGCAGGAACAAAGTGCTTTTACCGATACCAGGTTCGCCGCCTACAAGTACGAGAGAGCCAGGTACTATACCGCCGCCCAATACACGGTTCAGCTCTGCATCGGGCGTAAGCAGGCGATCTTCTTCAATGCCGCTTACTTCAGATAGGTTTACAATGTTATCAGATCTGCTGTTCTCTTTTTCAGGTTGCCAGTTAGTATTACGTAAAGGGATATCCTTTTGAACTTTCTCTTCAACGAATGTATTCCATTGACCACAACTTGGACATTTGCCAGTCCATTTAGCCGATTCATATCCACAATTCTGACAGAAGAACGCAGTTTTAATTTTCATGCAGCAAATTTAAAACGGAAATATTCCGATCCATTAAAAAGAAAAATAAAAACGATGAGATGATGATGAAAAAAATGAGAGAAAGGATGTTTGAAGCGTTAAAATTTTTCAGAAAAAGGGGCAGTTCAAAGTCGGGTAAAAAAGAAAAGAGCCAACAGAAATTTCTGCTGACTCTTTCTACTTACTAACCCATTAAATTCACGTCTAAATTACTAAATGGCTACAGAATAAAAAAGTTTATTTAATTGATGTGAATAACTTTTGATGACTTTTCGTAATGTGACAGATCTGCCACCATAGCACGTTTCAGCGGTTGAAAGCATCGAATTATACTTTCATTAAAAGGGCGTAAAGGGTTGATAAATAGGAATGATGCCGCCATAAATTATATATGAAATTGACGTCATAAAAGCATAAATTATATCTGTCATATCGTCCGGATTGCCCCTCTGGAACTTTATAAAGCGACATATTGACAGGGTAAAATCCCCTAATTGGCAGTAAAAAAGTTAGGAAGCCGGACCATTTCTTAATGAAATCCTAAATCCGGTCCGGAGGCATGGTTTGGATACTAATTTGATCGTACTTACCTGTAATTTTGTATTGATTTAACTTTTATTTGAAATAGTATGACACCTGGCATTATGTTCATCTCGCTGATCTTTATTGGGATCAGTATGTTGGTAAGCTGGCGGTTGAAGAGTAAATTCAAGGAATTCAGCGCAATACCAACCTCTTCGGGGTTAACGGGTAAGCAGATTGCGGAAAAGATGTTGAAAGACAATGGGATATATGACGTACAGGTTGTTTCCGTGGATGGTTTTCTGTCTGACCACTATGACCCTACCAATAAAACCGTAAACCTGAGTCCGGATGTATATGCCGGGGCGAACGTATCGGCTGCGGCCGTGGCTGCGCATGAGTGCGGGCACGCTGTACAGCACCAGAAGGCTTACCCCTGGCTGAGTATGCGTTCGAAACTGGTACCTGCCGTGCAGTTCAGCTCCAATCTGGTACAATGGGTACTCCTGGGCGGCATCCTGCTTATTAACGTGTTTCCGTCTTTATTACTGGGTGGTATCATTCTGTTTGGGGTGACTACAATTTTCGCCCTGGTAACATTGCCGGTGGAATTTGACGCTTCCCGCAGGGCGCTGGCCTGGTTGGATAACACCAATATCATGCGTAGGGAAGAGCACGACAAGGCTAAAAATGCCCTTTGGTGGGCGGCTATGACCTATGTAGTTGCGGCGATCGCATCTGTTGTGACTTTGCTGCAATACATAATGATCTATGCGGGGGCGAGGAACCGCGATTAATTTTATTATCATCTGTTAATCAATATGCTAGGTCGGGAAGGTTTCTTTCCCGGCCTTTTTTTTGGAAAGATCTGAACTGGCAAAAATAGGCGTGAGGCTAGTGGTAAAGCTTATGCAGGTCTTATGCAGCAGTACTTCGGTTATCCTTATCCTCCCTTTATCCTCCCTTCTGAAGGGAAGATAAAGGGAGGATAAGGATAACCGAAGTACTGCTGTAGGCCTATGGAGCCGTGTTTGGACTGTATTTTTGTCCTGATAGGATAGGCCTTTCTTTATACTGAGCTTATTCATTCAGGGTGCATACAACGAGCATATAACGTTCATGATCTTCCGTTCATCCTCCGTTCCGAACGGAAGATGAACGGAAGATCATGAACGTTATATGCTCGTTGTATGCAGGGGATATGAAAAGTGCAAGGAAAAAGGCTAGGGGCGTAAAGCAGTGTGGGTATGGAAACAGATCCTTACGTCAGCTGTAAAGGCATAGTTTATAAGGGTTGTCTCTTATGTTGAATTATGTATATGTATTTCCGGGTGATTTGCAACTAAAAAATGACCCAATAAAAATATCCAGATCATGTGTTGATAATTGTTTGTCAAAATTATTATTGAAAATCAATACATTGCAAGGGTGCCTTTCAAAAAAGTTCCTCAAAAGTATGGTTATTTGAATTAAGAGGATTAGTTTTGCACTCCCAATTTGTTTGGGATAGTTATATCAGACGTAGAAACTTTATTATATACTATAATGAACACTTTAAGCTTCAAGACTAAATCGGCCAATGACGCTACTGTAACGCGTGAATGGCACATCGTAGACGCTACCAACCTGACTTTGGGTAGGATGAGCGCGAAGATTGCGGCAATCTTAAGAGGCAAGAACAAGCCTTATTATACACCTCACACTGACTGTGGTGATTTCATTATCGTTATCAACGCTGAGAAAGTTCAGTTCACTGGTAACAAATGGAATGACAAGGAATATCTGACCTATTCTGGTTATCCAGGTGGCCAGAAGGCAGAAGTTGCTAAAGACCTGGTTCGTCGCAGACCAGAATTGATCATAGAAAGGGCTGTAAAAGGTATGTTGCCTAAGAACCGTCTGGGTCGTGCTATGTACAAAAAACTGTTTGTATATGCAGGCGCTGCGCATCCTCATGCTGCACAGAAACCGAAAACATTAACTTTCTAATTTTTCTCTGATACATGGAAAAGCAAAAAAATACTATTGGTCGTCGTAAGGAAGCCGTAGCCCGTGTGTACATCAGCAAGGGTACTGGTAACGTTGTTGTGAACGACAAAGACTATAAAGAATACTTCTCGCTGATATACCTGCAGAACCAGGTAGAACTGCCGTTGAAGACTATCGACGCTACAGATAAATTCGATATAAAGGTAAATGCTGCCGGTGGTGGTATCAAAGGTCAGGCTGAAGCTATTAAGCTGGGTATTGCACGTGCACTTTGCGAAGTGAACATCGAATACCGTCCGGCACTGAAAGCAGCTGGTCTGCTGAAACGTGATCCAAGAGGCGTTGAACGTAAGAAACCAGGTAAAGCTAAAGCTAGAAGAAGCTTCCAGTTCTCTAAACGCTAATCGTGATGAATGCGTGGAGCTATATGTGATACGCAGATTATTAACATTGACCTTTTATAACAGAGTATAATAACATGGAAAATAATACCTCATTACAGCAGCAGTTACTGGAGGCGGGTGTACACTTCGGTCACCTGAAGAAAAAATGGAACCCGAAGATGCTGCCTTACATCTTCGCAGAAAAGAAAGGTATTCACATCATAGATCTGAATAAAACCGTTGAAGGATTACAGGATGCAGCTGCTGCCCTGAAATCTATCGCTAAGAGCGGTAAAAAGATCATGTTCGTAGCCACTAAAAAACAGGCTAAAGAAATCGTAGCTGAAGCTGCAAAACGCGTTAACATGCCTTTCGTTACTGAAAGGTGGTTAGGTGGTATGCTGACCAACTTCGCTACTATCCGTAAGAGCGTTAAGAAAATGCAGAGCATTGAAAAGATGCTGGCTGATG
>CABHOY010000072.1 GCA_902168105.1 uncultured Flavihumibacter sp. | reverse complement strand
CATAGAGATCTGGTATAATCGACAAAGAATACATTCCCTGCTGGGTTATATGACACCAGAAGAATTTGGAAAATCAATTATCAAACAAGCAGCTTAATTATTTGTCCATTTTTTTGTTGCAAATCCACTTTACAAGATGCAAAGCAACGATTTTTTAACCTTTCCCCCAAGAATGTTGCTGGATTTTGTATCAGTTTGAATTTTCAGAGAACATAGCTAAAAGATGAGCCAGTGACGTTACCACTAAACCTCCATACAGTCATTAATATTTACAATAAAAAAATATATAATATAAAAACTTTCTATAAATTGCATCCGCTTATTCCTATGTCCATGTATCATGTACGCCGAAGCAACGAGCAACAAGGTTTGTCGGATGCTTCCATTAAGAAAACCCTAAGTCTTAGCATTGATCATCCTGATATCGCGCGAATACAGGAAATTGCAGATGAAATGCGTGTTGATATTAGGTCATATAATCAGAAAGGGACAATATTAAAACAGGCCTCACAACAAATCAGTAGATGCCAATTGAGCTGAGAAATCAAAACTATATTATAAAATCTCTATTACCTAAAATTCATTTATGAGTATCAACGTTAAAACGTTACTGGGAAAGAATAACCTGGATTTTTCCATCTCATGCCTCAGAAGTTTTGTAGAAAACTCCGAAACGCCGATCCGACTGGTTATACTTGACGATGGCTCTTTAACCGGCGTAGAAGTTGAAAGGTTACAGAGTTCTTTTAAAGATTGCAAAATCGTTACCAGACAAGATAGAGACAGCATTATCCAGGAAAAGTTAAAAAACTATCCCACTTGTTACAAATACAGAGAGCAGGTAATTTATGCTCATAAAATATTTGACGCAATGCTTTATGACGATGAAGACCTGATCTTTATCGACAGCGATGTGTATTTCAAGAGGAAATATACCTGGCCTGATTTCAATGGCATTCCGACATTTATGATGGGAAGACAGCATGCTTATTCTTTTACTCATATGGAATTTCTGAAAGTAAAGTATCCGATCTTCCCATATGTAAATACAGGAATGATCTATTGTCCCCGGGAGAAGTTTGACTTAGGATTTATAGAGGAGGTTCTGAATGATCAAATTATAAATAAGGGTATCGGCCGTATTTCCTGGCTGGAACAAACAATGTGGGCTTTCATTGCAGCCAAAGCAGGCGCCATACGTTATTTTGATCCATTCCAGGTGGTGATGGCAGGTGGCGACCTAATATTGAAAGAAAACACATTGGCGGTCCACCTTGTTTCGGCTTACAGGGGCGAATACAAATTGCTTCTTAAAGAAGACGTTAAAAACAAAGAAAAAATTGAACCGATCAAGCTCATTACAAAGACGAAATTCGTAAGCATACCTGAGTTCTGGATAGACAGGCTTAAAAAGAAACTGAGACGTCATTTCAAGCCCTATAAGCCTGTTGCAGCCTGATAAACCTCGTCTGCGATTCCCAACTTATTTTCATGAAGGCATTTCTTAGTCCAGTGAGGTATAAAGTTTATCTTAAAATATCGATGATAAAAGTCAGCAATCGCTGGCTTTTGTCATTTTAGGTAACAGGAGTATCGCTTATTTAAGGAATAGTCCTTGCTGGGCGGGACTAAGCGGGAGACGCTGATAATTAAGTCTTTGCTACCAGGGAATCGCTGCATTATTTTATTTATTTTGGATTCATATCATATTCCAATTCCTTATACCATAATCACGTACCTATACAACATTTAAGAAGTTTCAAATCCAGCATTACCATATGATAAAACCGCTAACATCCCTACGACTAATATTTGCTTTAATGGTGTTTTCCCATCACCTGCTATTTTTCAGGGATTCTTCTGATCCAACTTTATCGGGTTTGTATCAGTCTTACTTCTCTGAAGGATTTATTGGCGTAAGTTTCTTTTTTATATTAAGTGGGTTCGTCCTTTCATTAGCATATACCGAAAGATTTAAAGACCAGACCATCACAACGAAGGAATATCTCATTGCACGGTTTGCGCGTATTTATCCCCTTCACTTTCTTACATTCCTCCTGGCCATTCCCAGGGTATTATCAAGACAGAACGGACATGTTAACGCGAAGTTCTTTGGGACGATGGGATTGAATGTTAGTCTGTTACAGAGCTATCTTCCATTCAGTGGCAGTTACCTGTCTTTTAACAGTGTATCGTGGA
Source organism: uncultured Flavihumibacter sp. (assembly GCA_902168105.1). Lineage (GTDB taxonomy): Bacteria > Bacteroidota > Bacteroidia > Chitinophagales > Chitinophagaceae > Chitinophaga. Next base: position 13,481 of record CABHOY010000072.1, on the reverse strand, counting down.
GCATTTCGGCAGAATTCTTCTTCTATGCGATGTTCCCGCTTCTACTGGTGGCCATATATAAAGCAAAGAGCAAAATAGCTTTATGGGCGCCGCTGTTCCTTGTTCCCGTATTGATCTTCCTTACACCGGAGCACTGGCATAAGGATATCTTTTATATCAATCCTGTTATAAGAATTTGTGACTTTTTTATAGGCATGTTGTTGTACCGCCTATATGTTCACGGTGTATTCAAACCAACTACAAACCGGGGCGCAACAATCCTTGAGATAGCAGCACTCGCGTTGCTTGGTGTATTCTTTGCATTCAAAAATAGTGTACCTGAAGGTTACAGATACTGTGTTTATTACTGGATCCCAATGGCGCTGATAGTACTTGTATTTTCCTATCAACAGGGAGCGATATCAAGGCTGTTGAGCAACCGTATTCTTGTGCTAGGCGGAGAGATCAGCTTTGCATTTTACATGTGTCATGTGTTGTTCATCTATTACGGCCCTTCCGTTAACAGCTTCCTGCATCTATCGCTTAGCGATTATGTGTTAGCACCTGTAATGCTTGCGGTTTCCTTATGTGCCAGTTATGTGCTCTTCAAATATTTCGAGATGCCGATGAACAAGTGGATCAAGAAGAAATTTGCAGAAAGCGCACCGAAGAAAGTAAAGGTTAGTGTATCGACTGTTTAATATCTGATAATAAATGAAAAGGCCTGGAAGATGGTATATTTTCCGGGCCTGTTCATTTCCAATATAAAAACAACATTCTTTTGCAATAAACTTTCCGGAAAAGAATGGGAGAAGTAAAGTGGACCGACAATCAACTTGTATCAGATGAAACAAATAACAGACATTAATCAAGTCAATGATGTGTTGGCAGATTACAACGGCAGTATTGCTGATCTAGCACTTTTTAGTATCTCACTAAAAAGATTGGCCATCAGAATAACCAAAGCTGATACAACGGACGTACTGCATCTGGTGGTTGTTGGTTGTTTGCATATCACCGGCCCCTTCTCATGGAAAAATGCGCTGATGGAAGTCAGCTTTTCTGATGAAGTAGATGCCCCTTTTGGGGGTTATATTATCACAGACAAAAAAGCGGGATTCAAATTGACTACAGTTGGTGGTTTGGTTATACTAAAAGGCAGACTTGAGGAATTCGGTGATTCTCTTGACCACTTTGTAATCGGAGACGTAGATGAATAGACACGTACACGTTACAAACGCATCGTGAAGATCACTGGAGACGCAACTCGTCGTTAAACGGAAGTCCTATAATGTCAGCGGGTGCACTTCAAATTGAAGTGCACCCGCTGACATGTCCGTTAGTAATAAACCCTATCCTTTCGTTTTTTCTTTCACTTCCGTCAATGTCGTGTTCTCCTTTCCATTGATCAGCTGGAAGATCGTGGCAATACCTATTACCAGGAAACAACCTATAGCATTCAGCCAGAGGAAGGATACGATCTTTAACAGGTATATTATTATCACACCTGCTTCAGAGACGATAGCGGCCCAGAATGTAGCGTTGCCCCCGATCCTTTTACAGTAGAATGCTACGAGGAAAATACCGAGTATGACACCATAGAACAGGGAACCCAGAATGTTCACCGCCTCTATCAGGCTGCCCAGCTGACTGGCAAATTGCGCTACCGCAATACAGAAAACACCCCATGCGACTGTCCACAGGCGGGATGCCTGCAAATAATGGCCATCAGTTTCCTCCTTTTTATACATACGCTGGTAGATATCGATCACAGTCGTGGAAGCCAGTGAATTCAGTGCGGCTGCAATACTACCCCAGGCTGCTAAAAAGATAATGGCGATCAGCAGACCTACCAATCCTTTAGGCAAATTGTTGACGACGAAGTGCAGGAAAATATAGTTCGTATCGTTCGTATCAGCGGCCGGATCTGCTTTTTTTATGAGAGCGATTGCTTTTTGACGTGTCTCATCAGACGCCTTCTCGGTTTCCTGTAAGGCTACTTTACTGCTGGCAATGGCCGCTTCATCACCCTTCTTAATGGCAGTAGCCATTTCCTTAACCTGTACCTGTTTTATGGTAGCCAGCCGGTTATATTCACTCTCTACTACTTTAAAGGCGGCTCCCTCTTCTGATCTATATACCTTCTTAACCTGTGCTTCATTAAAAAAGACCGGCGCCCTGAAATAGAGGTAAAACACAAAAACCAATGCGCCTATCAGCAATATCAGGAACTGCATCGGCACTTTCACCAGGCCGTTCATCAGTAAGCCTAAACGGCTTTCAGTAACGGAACGGGCCGTCAGGTAACGTCCTACCTGCGACTGATCGGTACCAAAGTATGATAATGCCAGGAAGAACCCTCCTATCAATCCGCTCCAGATGTTGTACCTGTCCTTCCAGTCAAAATCGGTTACAATAACATTTAGTTTGTTCATTTTACCTGATACCTGTAAGGCATCCACGAAACCGACATTTGCCGGTAATAAATGCACGACCATCCAACCAGCCAGGAACATGGCGGAAAAGATGATCACCAGCTGGAATGTCTGTGTATAACTCACAGCCCGTGTACCACCTGATACGGTATAGATGATCAGCAATCCTCCCATGATCACGTTAGTGAGATAGATATTCCAGCCCAGCAGGGATGACAGGATAATGGACGGTGCGTAGATGCTGATACCTGTTGAAAGCGCCCGCTGTAGCAGGAAAAGCGCTGAAGTAAGCGTACGGGTCTTCAGGTCAAAACGTTGTTCCAGGTATTCGTACGCCGTATATACCTTCAGTTTATGGAAGATAGGGACGAAAGTAATGCATAGCACTACCATCGCCAGCGGCAATCCGAAATAATACTGTACAAAGCGCATCCCGTCGGTATAGGCCTGACCGGGAGCAGACAGGAAGGTCACCGCACTTGCCTGCGTACCGATAATCGATAATAATACTATATACCAGGGCATAGACTGGTTGTCCAGGAAATATCCCTGCATGTCGCGTTGTCCGCGACTTTTCCAGACGCCATACAAAATGATCCCGACCAGTGTAACCACCAGTACGATCCAATCAGCTATGCTCATGAAAATGCTTTAGTAAACAAATAAAAGCCTGCTATCAGTAATGCCAGCCAGACGGTTACAAATACATACCACATCCACCAATGTGGCAGTAATGGCGGTCGTTCTTCCTTCATAGCAAATGTCTTTTCTTAGTTGTCTTTCTTAATTATCTTTTTTGCCACAGGAATCCGCTAAGATATCCCAGTGCAAGCCCTATCAGCAGCCCTATATGCAACCTTTTGATCTCAAAACCGATGACCAGTCCTACGATAATACATAGTCCAACCGCAATTGTGAGTCGTGCTCCACCTTCTCTCTTCTTGCTACTGCTCATAGATTGGTTTATTTCTTTGTTGATATAAGATTCACAAATAAGCGGTAAGCGCCGGGCACACCTGCAGGCAGTTCTCTGAAAAATGCCAGTGAAGTGTAAACATACCTGCCCTTGCCGTATTTAGCTACCAGCGTGGAACCCTGGAGTGCTTCCTCACCTTTATCGTGCATGGCAAACAATTTCGCATAAGCCGGATCTGCCATCTGGGTGAAGTAAAGGCCTCTTTCCTGGATCCAGCCATTGAAGTCATTATCAGTAATATTATTCGGGTAATGCATTACCTCATTCTCTGGCTGCAATATAGACACCTGTGCAGTTTCATCTGTTACACGGTCGCGCGTCAGTGTGAAAGGATAAGGTCCGATATCGGTTATCTTCAGTGGAGAACTTACATTATACTGTACCAGGTAGGTACCGCCGTTTTTCACATACTCCATCAGGCGTGGCTGCCAGTATTTAATACGTGAGTTAACGTTATATGCCCTGACACCTGCGATGATAGCATCATATTGTTGCAGATCGCCGTTCATGATCTCTTTTTCGTCCAGCAGGGTCACTTCATATCCTACCTGTCTCAGGGAAGCTGCCACCATGTCCCCTGCACCGGCGATATAACCCAGCTTGCGCCCATTATATTTCAGATCAACAGTTACCAGTTTTGCAAATGCGTCGGGGAAAATATTGATATCGGGAATATGGTCGTAGGCAATAGTATGCAGGCTTTGTGTATACAGTTTGCCTTCATTCCGCACTTCTACGCGCAGCGTATCGGTATGGTTGATACCAGCTACTTTCTGCGGAGCAATATGGAAGGTTACTACTGTTTCATCTCCTTTGGATGTCAGCTCGTAAGGCTGCTCTGCTTCCTGGCTGGTGAAACCGGCCGGCAGCCGGAGGCGTACGGTTCCTTTCGTTTTTTGTCCCATGGCACGCAGTTTCACCTGTACCGGCTGTGGTTGCGTTTGGGTAAAGATGAACACATTGGTATTCAGCATCGCCACTACCGGAGGAGCAACTACCAATGGCTCGTATAATTCTCCCTTTACAGGGTCAGTAAATTTGTATTGTACTGGTCTGGTAACGGTCAGGGCCTCACCGTTGATGCGCAGTTTGATCACGGCTTCCAGGGAAGGTTTATTTTCCGGATAGCCTACCTGCATCGGATCTTTGATGGTATAGATACCGATCGGATGAGGCGACTGCAGCCAGTAGGGTTGGGATACCGGCACGGAAGCAGGTAAAGTCAGTGATTCCGGGATGGTACGCATACGGTTATACTCCAGCGGCAGCTTATTGAACACGGTATCTTTACCGGCAAAGCTTACCTGGTCTACCGTAACATTGGTATTACTGTTGCATAACAGCTGTACGCTGCCCTCAACAGGCTGGCCGGGTACTACTACCTGTGCATTGCTATAGGCTTCCATCCAGAGACCGGCGCATGCCTGGATCAGTTCTTCTGTTTCCTTCAGTTTCTGTGTACGCCAGTAGCCTTCAGGCAGGGCCTGAATAGCCTTGCGGACAGCCAGCAATGCCGGAACGGAAGCTGCAGGATCTTCTATATTATAAGCTGCCTGCGCTTTATCGACCATTTCGCCGATTGCTTTACCTCCGGGTATGCGGCTCCATGTTGTATTAACACCATCGAGCAGGCTGTATACAGGTTTATCTCCTTTAACGAGGCTGAAGTATTCGTAGGAACTACCTCGGGCAGCTGCTACGCCAAACCCCTGGCTTTTGTGCTGGGAACGGCTTTCTGCGGCAATTTCGCCATAACCACGGCCTAACAGGTAATTGAAAGTACCAACGTTCATCTCGAAGAGTTCTCCCTTGGAATTATCTATGGAGCCAGCCCAGTTAAAGTTGTTCCACAGTATGCGGTGAGCTTTCCAGGGTTTCAGCACTTTCAGTTGTTCCGGGAATCGCTTCGGATCGGCCGCAGCTTCATAAGCTTCTTCCGCCAGCATAGCAGAAGCAGTATGATGGCCATGACCGGCACGGCTATCCGGCGGGAAGCGGCATACAATAACATCGGGTTGGAATTTGCGGATCATCCACACTACATCTCCCAGGATCTTTTCTTTGTCCCAGATAGTGAATGTCTCAGTAGGGTTTTTGGAGAACCCAAAATCCAGTGCGCGGGTAAAAAACTGTTCTGCACCATCTATACGGCGGGCAGCCAGCAACTCCTGGGTACGGATGAGGCCTAATAATTCGCCCTGCTCATCCCCTACCAGGTTTTGTCCGCCATCCCCCCTGGTGAGGGACAGGTACCCGGTACGGTATAATTTATCTTTTGCCAGATACCCTAGTAAACGGGTATTCTCATCGTCAGGATGAGCGGCGATATATAAAACGCTACCAAGCGTATCCAGTTTCCTGAATTGAAGTCTGATATCTGCCGCATTTACGATCGGGGTACGTTGAGCCCACGCAGTAGCGGCGAATAATCCTGAAATGAGTATTAAACAAAATCTTTTGACCATTGCTCTTGTTTGTTAAACAGTGGCCAAAAATAGTGATTAAATATAGCTGTAAAAGAAAATGTGATAAAAGGTGAACGATGTTATTTCTTAAACATGAAATAGACTGCACCGAGGATGAATAAAAAAGAGACGAGATAGTTCCAGCGGAGCGGTTCTTTCAGGATAAAGACGGCAAAGAGGCTGAAAACGGTGAGGGTGATCACTTCCTGGATCGTTTTCAGCTGGAAGCCGGAAAAACCCTCTTGTGCGCCAAAACGGTTGGCAGGCACCATGAAACAGTATTCAAAGAAGGCAATTCCCCAGCTGATAAGGATCACTTTCCAGAGCGGGACATTCTCATATTTCAGATGGCCGTACCAGGCAAAGGTCATAAAGGTGTTGGAAATAAGGAGGAGGATAATGGTGCGCATGATAATTAAGGCTCAAAAGAGCGTAAAGATAGACGATAGATCTAAAATAATTCCACTTACAGGCAAGCAATGTGGGAATTATTGTCACTACCGTCTATCCGGTTATAATGCTATAAGGAAGGGATAATAGGATGGCGCCTTGAGGCTGGAATTTCTTCGTTGGCTGTTCCTGATATGGGGGAGTTCAGGAAAAAATAAACCGGCCCAAAAGAGCCGGCCGGTTGTTACAGGTCTCAACTTTCCTATCATGCTTAGGAGTTGTAATTTTAAACGCTAAAGCGGAGATTAATCCAGCTTTATTTCCCCCAGGTCTGTTGTTTTGCCGTCTTCGACTTTTACATCTTTGAGGGTGGCGTCTTTATAAGGATCTTTTGCGTCGATAATCACGGTATAGGTGCCGGCTTTGGCAGACTGTACTGAAAAGGCGCCGTCTGTAACGGGAGCCTTCAACGTATCCATGCCAGAAACGGCCCAAACTTCTGTTGCCCCGTCTACCGGAGTGATCTTGCCGCTGATGGTTCCACCGTCAAAGGTGGTAAAAGCAAAAGCTCCAACAATCAGCACAACAAGAGCCGATAGCCCAAACGTTGTCTTTTTCATACAAATTGGTTTTAGGTTTTTTACAATATTGAAATGGCTATAAAAAACTTTATTAAAACCGCACTTGATTAGCAGGCGCCTGCAAAGTGCCGCTTTGTTCACTGTCTATACATACAATACACTCGATTTGAACCTTACCATTAGTCCTTTTGAAAAAAAAGTTGTCTTTTTTTTAGCATTTGGGGTAATTTACTGGAAACCCTTTACTATGGCGGGTTTAATTTTCAATATATTTGAATTATCATGTTCGGCGGGCTATCAGTCAGGCAATTGGCTGATTAATTGCGAGAATAAAGTAATTTTGCTACGTTCTGTTTTTGATAGCCGACTTTAGTCCGTTGCAATAGCAATTTATAAAAATAGATTAGAAAAGATAAGTTACAGGATGCTGCCTCTCAACAATACAGATATAGTTAATGGGGTCCGGAACAGGGATAAACAAGTATTTGAAATCATATTCAATCAGTTTTCACCCTCCATGTTCAGTATTGCCTTGCGATACCTTCGTGACCAGGACGAGGCACAGGATATCGTGCAGGATGTCTTCCTGAACCTATGGCGCGCGGCAGACAACCTGGATGAACGGGCGCCTATCCAACACTATCTGGCACGGGCCACTGTAAACACCTGTCTTAACCGGATAAAGAAAACACAGAGACAACAACAATACACAAAGGAACAACAGCTTACTACTACGGAATCTACTGTCGAACACCTTTTACTGGAACACAAAGAGTTGGAAGCCCAATACTTATCCATCCTTGAGAAATTGCCGGAACAATGCCGCCGGGTATTTGAAATGAGCCGGTTCAAGGGATTGTCTCCTGCAGAAATTTCCCAACAATTGAATATTTCCATCAACACAGTCTATACACATCTTACCACCGCATTGAAAAAGATCAGGCTGGGACTGTTAAATCAGCAGTAACAGGGAACAAAGACCTTATATTATCTGTTTACCTCCTATATATATTATTATATAGCAAAGCTAATAACGAACAGGTCTCCATCCACTACACTTTTTTTAAAAACGACTAATGGTAAGGATATTTTTGATTGTATTAATACTAAGAGATGAAACAGCAACCTGATATCGATGTCGTTATCCGCTACCTGGAGGAACCAGGGAATGAGGAGCACAAACGTTCACTGGATGAATGGTTGCAGCTGGATGCTGCCAATCTGGATATCTTTCTGGAAACTAAAGCATTATGGCAGGGAGAAGTCTTACCTGCTGCTGCATCTTATAACATCTCCCAACAATGGCAACTGCTTGATACACAGCTCACCGCTGCGGCCATCCCTCCTGTTACCACGACCATCCAGCCGCTACCGGTACAAACGGCCCCGGCTAAAGAAAAAGGCAGGATCAAGCCTTTAGTGACCCGTTACTGGTGGGCTGCCGCTGCTGCCGTTCTGGTGGTTGTAGCAGTTACCCTCTATCGCCAGCCTTTATATATAGCTCAACAAACTGCACAGAACACAGACAGCCTCCTGCTGCCCGATGGCACACGTCTCTATCTGAATGCTCACACCACAGTAAAATACCCCCGCCGTTTCCAGGGAAACAGCAGGGAGATATTTGTTCAACAGGGTGAGGTATTCGTAGACGTAAAACATATGCCGGAAAAACCCTTCTCCGTTCACCTGAAGAATGTGGATGTAGAAGTGCTGGGAACCTCCTTCGACGTGAAGGAAACCAAACAGGGCGTGAAAGTCTTTGTACAGACAGGTAAAGTGAAGGCGGTCTATAAAAATGGTAAATCAGTCATACTGACTCCGGGTGAAGAAGCAGAAATGCTCCTGGCAGGTACTACTATCAGCACCCGTCACCACCGGAACAATAACCTCATTGCCTGGAAAACGGGTCATCTGACCTTTGTTGACGCACCTCTTTCTGAGGTGACAGCGGTACTCGAGGATTACTATAAAGTAAACATTGTTCTGAAAGGAGATGGACTGGCAGACAGAAAACTGCTCGCTACTTTCCATAAAGAATCTCTCTCTGAGGTCCTGGACATTCTGTCCAAAACATTGCAGGTAAAGGCCATACAAAAAGATAGCCTCGTAGAAATCTATTAGTCGTCCGGAGGAAAATGCAGTATACTATACAGGCACTCCGTAAGGCGGCTTACTCTAAGCGCTGGTGCATACTACTATTTTTAGTGTGTGCAGGTCTGTTATTTGCCCATACCTCCTGTGCCACCACTACATATATTCCCCCACCCACATTCCAGGATGGCGATACCATCAAAGTAACGCTAAAAGTATACAGGGCCAGCCTGAGACAGGTCATCCGCCTGATAGAAAAACAAACTGGGCTTACCTTTGCTATTTCGTCCACACTGCTCGACAATGCCCGCTCCGTTTCCCTGCAGGTACAGCAACAACCACTTACTTCCGTACTCCGTCAGATATTTGCAGGCAGCAAGTATGCATTCGAGATCCGTAATAAACAGATCATTGTATATCCTGCCGACCAGGCGCCCGCAGCTCCAGGTATTGTTCAACGGCCTGTAGACAAAGAACTGGAAAGGTTTGTCGTAACAGGCCTGATCACCGATGGCGAAAGACCACTGGCAGGTGTATCCATCCGTGAAAGGGATACCCACAATGGCGCCAGCACCAACGAGAACGGACGCTTCCGTATCCCTGTCGCTAACGGACAGGCCGTTCTGCAATTCTCCCTCATCGGTTATGAGACCCGGGAAATTGCATTAAGGGAGAGAAAGACACTTGAGATCATCCTCCAGAGCGATACCAAAACATTAAATGACCTGGTTATTATCGGTTATGGTATCCATAACAAAGCCAACATCACCGGCTCTATCACCAAAGTAGAAGGCCGCCGTTTAAAAAGCCGGCCTGTTACCAATGTTATGGCGGCACTGCAAGGTACCGCCCCCGGATTACTGGTAACCCGCAACAACGGACAGCCTGGTAAAGAAGGCTTCAATCTTCAGATCAGGGGGCTCTCATCCGGCAACTACAGCGAGCCGCTTGTACTGATAGACGGCGCTCCCGGTTCCATTGCTTTACTCAATCCCAACGATATTGAATCCATTTCTGTACTGAAAGATGCGGCCGCTGCCTCCATTTATGGCCCGCTGGCCGCTGGTGGCGTTGTGCTGGTCACTACTAAGAGGGGTAAAACCGGTAAACTCTCAGTTGAATACAACAGCCTGTTCGGAATAGAACGACCTATTACATTGCCTAAACGGATGCATTCCTGGCAGGCGGCTTCCCTGCAGAATGAAGCTGAACAGAACGCCGGCCGTTCTCCCATCTGGACGGCGCAGGATATATCCCTGATGAGGGACCCTAACGTTAATTTTCTGCCTAAACTGGACGGAAGCGGAAACTATAACTATTATGACGATATTGATCCGTTGAACAGCGTTACCCGCAAGAATAGCACGACATCTACCTATACAATTACTGCGAAAGGCGGTACGGAACATCATCAGTACCTCTTCTCTCTCGGACAATTTTCACGGCAGGGGCTATTTAATACCGGACCGGATAAAACCTCCAGGACCAATGTGCAGGCCAATATCAACGACCGGTTCAATGACGTATTAAGCCTGGAAACGAGTCTGCAGTACGCCACCAGCAATACACTTTCTCCGGGATGGCGCGTGGATGGCAACTATGGCCTCTTAAACTTTTTATACCAGGCACCGGGTAACGTCCCCGTTTATGTACCTGGCACTAATCAGTATACTACCGGCTTTAATAGCATAGCTTTGCTGGAACGTGCCGGTAAAAGAGATGAGCACACCTCCTATGCGGATGCCGTATTTACGCTCAAAGCCGAAAACCTGTATAAGGGACTAACATTGAAAGCGGTGTATAGTCCGCAGGCGACCAGTTATAATGACAGGTTGGGTAAACGTACCGTAGATTTCTACGATGGCAGCGGATATATCAACAGCGTCAACAACCCTAATTCATTAAAAAGAGGCAACCTGCTGGAAGTGCAGCATAGTTTACAACTGCTGGCAGACTATGACCTGCCTGCGGGGAAAAATAATACCGTTCATATACTCGGTGGGTATGCCTATGAAAGTCATTATCAGCGACAGCGGATCCAGACAGGTGCAGGCGTGACGGAGAATGAACTTTCGCAGTTGTCGTTTGACGACCCGATGACGGCTGACTGGTTGCACTTTAAAGGCGCTGGCGGACTATCATCCCTCTTCACGCGCATCAACTACAATTTCAATGACCGCTACCTGCTGGAAGCCAACCTGATAGCAGCGGCGCTGACATACAATAATACCCAGCAGCCGGAAATGAAGCGGCAGCATGTTTTCCCATCCTTCTCTGCCGGATGGCGACTGAACAATGAAAAATGGTTTGCAACTGCATTTCCTTTCTTCGATGAATTCAAGCTGCGAGCCTCCTGGGGTATGCTGGGCAACTTTAACTGGCGCAGCGGACTGAATGATTTTAACTACCGGGACCAGTTGCTGCACCCAACGGCCTATCCCCTATTTACGTACGATGACAATGACCGGTACATCCCGGGGAACAATAACTGGGAAACCGTTACTACTACTAATGCCGGGTTGGACCTGACCTTCTTTAAAGGAAGGCTCAATATTAATGCGGACTATTTTGTGAAACATAATTCGCGCATGCAGATCGCGACGCAAACCTTCCCGCAGGTGAACTGGTTGTTTCCCACCTTCTACACCGCTGAACTGCGCTCTTGGGGATGGGAGCTTAACCTGGGCTGGCGGGATAACCGCGGCCCTGTCAGCTATTGGGTGAATGCTAATCTGTTTGACGATCAGAATAAGATATTACGCACCAATGGCGCCACTGCCTGGCTGAATGGCAACAACCGCGGACTACCAGGGCTGCCTTATAATTCGATCGTGGGTTACAGGGCGCAGGGGTATTTCCAGAATGACGCTGAAGTAGCCGGTCATGCCTACCAGGGTGCTACCACAGCTCCTGGCGATATCCGGTATCAGGACGTCAATAATGACGGTGTTATCAGCGGCGGCAGCCATACAAATGAAGATCACGGAGACCTCGTGTACCTGGGTAGTACACAACCCAGGTATTCATATGGTTTTGATGCAGGATTTTCCTACAAAGGATTTGATTGCGCTATCTTCTTCCAGGGTATAGGCGCTAAGAAAGTACTGGTGCCGGCAAAATACAGCATGCCGTTCATCGATAACTGGCAGCAACCATGGCTGATACATGCCGATCACTGGTCGCCCGCTAACCCCGACGCCGCCTTCCCGCGCCTGTACGCCGCTTATAATCAGAACCTGCTGCCATCGTCTTTCTGGTTAATGAACGCGTCTTATATCCGCCTGAAAAACCTCCAGGTGGGTTATACCTTCCACTTTGACAGGAGCCGTCCACGTATCAGTAGCCTGCGTGTCTATTTTTCCGGTCAGGACCTCTGGGAGGTGAATAAGATGAAGATCCGGTATTACGATCCGGAACAGGCCACCAGCATTGGTTATCAATACCCCTTCTTCCGGTCCTTTACGTTGGGGTTGAATGCTAACTTCTAAAGGGCATTACCACATTTAACGGCATAAAAAAAGGTGAAAAGTACGAAGACCTTTCACCCTATTATCTTTCAGTTTGTGTGATCACTCTACTACTTTACCGGCTTTCTTTCCTGACAGCAGGTATAATACCGCCATACGGATAGCCACCCCATTTTCTACCTGGTTGAGGATAATGGAATGTCCCGAATCTGCCACGTCCGAGCTCAGTTCTACACCGCGGTTGATAGGTCCGGGGTGCATTACTACGATCTCTTTCTGCAGGCTGTCCAGCAGTCGCCTGTTCACACCATAGGCCAGGGAGTATTCCCTGAGGGAGGAGAACAGAGGCGTATTCTGTCTTTCCAGCTGTATACGCAGTACGTTGGCGACGTCGCACCATGCCAGCGTTTCACGGATATCATAACTTACATTTACGCCCAGTGCAGCTTCCATATGTTTAGGGATCAGTGTAGGCGGACCTACTACCGTTACTTCCGCGCCCAATTGCCGCAGACAGTAAATATTGGAGAGCGCTACCCTGGAGTGCATAATATCTCCACAGATGGCTACTTTCTTACCAGCTACACTACCCAGCCTTTCCCTGATGGAAAAAGCATCCAGTAATGCCTGTGTAGGATGTTCGTTGATCCCATCGCCTGCATTCACGATCGGTACGTCAATATGCCTGGAAAGGAAGTGCGGGGCGCCGCTTGCGGAGTGCCTCATCACTACCATGTCCACTTTCATGGACAGGATATTGTTGACCGTATCAATGAGCGTTTCACCTTTGGAAACCGAGGAACCTGATGCGGAGAAGTTCACCACATCTGCACCCAGCCTCTTTTCGGCCAGCTCAAATGATATACGAGTACGTGTTGAATTTTCGAAGAATAAATTAACGATGGTAGTATCTCTGAGCGAAGGAACTTTCTTGATCGGTCTTTGTAAAACCGCTTTGAACTCATCAGCTGTTTGAAAAATAAGCTCTATGTCCTGACGCTGCAGACCGCGAATTCCGAGAAGATGATTTACTGATAATGACATTTAAGATGCAAATATAAATGACCTGACTACAAATCCCAAAATCAAAATCCGGA
>CABHOY010000071.1 GCA_902168105.1 uncultured Flavihumibacter sp. | reverse complement strand
CGTCCGCGGAGTCTTTTAATGCGAAAATAAAGGCGTTTAGGAGTCAGTTTAGAGGTGTAAAGTGTATCGAGTTCTTCTTATTCAGATTAACTAAGCTATATGCATGATTCCAACAACTGCTCCACAAGTTTTGGTCTTGATCCAAAAGCTACCGCCTGGAAAAAGAATAGAAAGTTTGGTGATATTATTGGCGGGAGAATGCGTACAAAACTTGACAGCGGCATCTTTAAACGCCTGCATAGTTTGTCACCTCCGGCATCTGGCGTCGTATTACCAATATTCATTCAGGATAATCCGTCGGGAGCATTCTATCACCCGCTAGCAGTTGAAGAGATCAAAGCAATACTGGACACGCTTCCTGAAGAACATACCCAACATCTGACACACGTCTGGCTTAGTAAAATTAAAAAAGAGCCATACCTGTCAGGACATATCCCACGAGGGTCCTTTATTGGCGGTAGTAAGGTATGTCTTATCAAACTCCATGCAGTATCAAAAGATAATCGACTGTATTTCGGACGCAAAAGACCGACAATGAATAACCTTTCATTCTACAAGGAACATAGTACAGACTTACGTAAGAACAGCCACGGATTCTATCTGCAATTCACTGATGTGACGATCGGACAATCTACCGGAAAGTGCTACTACACGAAATCGGGCATTGTGTGGACTAAAATGGAGCCCTGCTAATACTAAAGAAACGGAAGACTTTGCTGATGATTATGCACGTACCTGGGAAGGCGGCAATAAAAAAGATTTACACATTTAGAAAATATATTTGACGATTCGAGTTCACTTCCATTATTTTGCACCCGGAGAAATGGCAGAGCGGTCGATTGCGGCAGTCTTGAAAACTGTTGACTGTAACAGGTCCGGGGGTTCGAATCCCTCTTTCTCCGCTAAGAAAATCTAACGCACAGCGAAAAGAATTTGAAGCCTCCTGATAATATCGGGAGGCTTTTTTTATTGCGGCAGTGTCTGATTAAATGATTTTGAGGTAACAGGTCCGGGGTAGCCCGCTGAGAATAAAAAGCCTTCAGATGAAAGTCTGAAGGCTTTTTATTCTGCGTAATGCTGTTACACATTTCCCCAATTTATTCATAGGTCCTGAATGTTTTCTGAGTAGCTTCCTGTTCCTCTGGGACATATGTAGACATGATAGGCTGAACCATTTCTCCATTATCACCAGGGGGTGTTAATCCAAAGCTTGACCAACCGGAGCTCCAATACAGCATTAATTCCTTCCAGTAAGGAATATCTTTACCTGGTAACTTTTGCTGTGCGAGGTCAAATACCTCCTTTAACTCATCTCTATACTCAGCATAATAGCATTGATCTTCCTTGTCAAAAACCGGTACGTAGAGATCCAGATGATCCGTGATCTCATTTAGCAGATACAACCTGAGATCCCATCCATACACAATAGTATCAGCCCCATAAACAGATAGTACGGGACGATCAACCAGATCAGCGAGACTAACTAAAAATCTATGCGAAGTAAGCGGTAGTAATTTCGGTGCTTTCGCATACCATTCGGCAAAGATACGCTCCCTTTCTTCTACAGACGCCGGTCTGGTACCCCAGGACTTTAGCCACACGCCTTGAGATGGTAAGACATCGTCGAATATAGTCCGGTAGGGCCAGTTCAGTTTAAACACGATTTCATCGTCATCTTCCAGCCAATTGTAGAAAAAAGATTTTTGGTAAGTTTTGGTTTCACCTTCTTCTTCATACTCATTTACTATTTTCCGGTCTATAGTATGGAGGATGCGTAAGAAAGCTCTATGCTCCGGCATAAAAGTGATCCTGTACTTTGCTTCAATGGAATCGATCTGTTCATTAGTCATTCCGATCCATTTTGCACCCGCTACCCAATCAGGACAGTAATATCCATCAGTATTGCTTAAGGATTTGCTTTTGTTCCAGAATGTTTCTGTTCTTTGCTTTACCCAATAAAAAAACTCAGTATAGTCTTCAGGGATGAGTAAGGTTTGCTTTTTGTGCATAAAAGACTTTAAAAAGGCTAGGATATCGATAGCAATGAATTTAATATAGTTATAAATTATTCCCGTAGAAAATTGATGAAGCCCTTTCGTTCATGTATTTTAAAAGCCACTGTATGCCTTTAATTTCTTCACATAAGGTAAGTAAACTACATCATCTACCATCACAAATGACCGTTTTAAGACGGCAGAGAAGGTGGCCTTAATTTCAACGAATGTAAGAAAACGATATGTCATATCGGGAAAAGCAGATTGTGAATTACTATGTTGACGAACTACAGCCAGGCAGCATAATCACTGGTAGCTCGCAAAGTAAATCAACCTATGATTACCGCTTTAAGCAAAAATATAGGTAAAGCAATATGCCTCCCAGGATAAAATTAAGCAGACTATTACTTCCGCTGAAAATCTGATAAAGCCCACTTTCCTGTACACAGAAGTTTTTCACAACCATCGAAACAACAGCAGATAATGTTAAAATCACGCCAAATACAAGCGTAACTCCTTTCAGATATTTGTTATTCTTCCACTGTTCAGGAATATTATTATTAAACTTGATTTTTATGCCCACAGAATGGTTTTTATCGTAGTGTTTGATTACTTGTTATTAAAAGAAAATTAGTTTCCGCAAGTTACTATTATACTTATTATAAATTCTTCTATATCATCAAGGTCGTTTGAAAACCGGTTCGAAAGTTGTCCCTTCCAGCCCGCAACCAGGCAAAGTGGATATATTCGAGCAAGAAACCTACTTGATTATATCCACTTTCTTATTTTAGACATTGCGTCATTTTTAGCCCCGCATGTTAATGACCCTATTCAGTTCTTCTATCATAGCGGGCCGACGGGGATATTTCCGATTTATTTCCTTTGCAACAGCAATGACTTCATCTTTTCCTTCGGGAATAGTTTCCATTACCATTATCATTTTAATAGCCAAATCTGCATATTCACGACGGTTTCCTACTATGTCGCCTTTACGTTCAAATGCAGGGAGGTATATTGCTAACAGTTGCAATGGATATATATTCAATAAATAATGATGGTATTGTATTAAACGATTCAGATCTGGATCTTTGCTCATAAGGCTAAGTAGCCTGTCCCAGTATTTTTCTTCTACATAGATAGGGGCGAGTAAATCAAGCAGCAGTGTATCTGGCGAGTACCACAATTTTCCCTTATTTTTCTGATGTTGCAGCTCTATAGCCGCTATTGTTTGCGCGATATAATTTTCTATTTCCTCTTCCCATTCAACAATAGTGAAGGAACTCTTCCACTGATTATAGTAAATCAGATGAAAGCCCCCATCAAAAGCAAAATGCTTTGCATAGTGCCTGACCATTTTCTTATCGTTTTCTAAAACAGCAATATCCAGTAGATCTTTTTCCCATTGTGCAACTGTTCCCGGATGATCATTTTTCCTTGCAATTTCAATTCCCTCCACAATTAGTTCCTTCGCCGCATTCAATTCCTTTTCTCCTATTAAACGGGCCACCTCTCCCCGCCGAACATTTACGACATGTAGATTTTTCCGAACAATCTTTTCAGCCTCACTAACATTGCCGATTGCTTTTAAAAATTCTATTTTTTGTACAAGGAAGTAATCCTTTCTGTAAGAATCCTTATCTACTGATGAAGCTTTAAGCTGATCATCAATATATTCGAGATACAATTTCTCTTTGCCAAGTTTTATGGAAAGTGTATGATACACATCGACCATGCTATATCCAAAGTCACCATATTCAAAATACACAGCACTACTTATCGCTGATCTCACAAAATCGAAAATCTCTTCCAGTATGTCTGTCGTTACAACTTCGGTTTCAGCTATCCCTTTTATCAATTCTATGGAGGAAGAAATAATGTCGCCAATGTATCCACTCGAATCATCGCTGTAGGTACCAAGTTCGATAACTTCTGTCAATACTGACCGGGCCAAAAGAAAAGCATTACGAAAATGGCTTTTTTGCATAAGCTGGCATCCTTCCTCAAGCAGGCTATTAATTTCATTCGTCAATCGATGGGTAGATCTATAATTAATATAATCTCCATCCGAATTGTCCCGAATTAAGCTCCTGAGATATTTGGTATAATTTTTACCTACATCAATGCTGTAATCTTTATCTGCAAAATAGCGTTCAAAGAGTGATTTGAACTTTATATCTCCTGCGGCATGAGTCAGAATAAACGTTTGATATTCCTCAAGACTTATTTTCTGCAATAATTCCTTAAAATCAATTTTAGGAATAGCCTTTTTTTGAACAGGTACATTATTCAATTCTTCCTTCAAAACAAATAAAACAGCAACAATATGCTTGCAGATGTCACCGTCATAGGGACAATTGCATGAATATGATTCTACCCTGTTCCTTTTAAAAATCCTCACTTCTACTTCATACGTGTCGCTTCCCATCACTTCCGCACACCATAAACCATCCTCTGTTTCTTCCAGATCTACAACAGCAGTATTTTCATAGTACTCTCTTCCACGATGTACGATCTTACTACTTATCTGTAATTCAAAATTTTTCAATGTGAGCATATGGCCGGGCTTTAATCATGCAAATAAATCATCCATGGTTAAACTATTCTGAACGATACTATTAGCATGTATATTTTTTACTATTCCAAACGTAGTGATCATTGTCAAAAAAATAGATTTATTAGTACGTGTCGCCGCTCGAAAAATGTCTATTTTATTCTGTAATTCCTCCTGATACTTTTTATCAATAGTAAAGGGGCTGATAGAAAACTTCATTTCGCAGACATTAATAACATCGTCCTTTCGGTCTATAACAAGATCTATTTGACTTCTGTTTCCTTCCCCCATGTTTATCCAGGAAGAACTACTCGTCTGGACACCACTAATTCCAAGAGCATGCTTAATTTCCGGTAAATGGGCAAAACAAACCTGCTCAAAGGCATATCCACTCCAGGCTCGCTGTTGTGGAGTATTAAGTCCGTTAATCCAGCTATTCTCATTTATCGTATGGTTTCCCCGTATAAATTTGATATAAAACAAGGAATAAAAATCACTTAATTGATAAAGACTACCTTTTTCCTTTTTACCAAATGATATGTACTTACGTATAAAACCACTTTCTTCCAGTTCGTTTAATATCCTTGTTGTACTTCCTGCATTAGGCAGCTTGGTATCATCAATAATCTCCGAACGTGTTAACCCCTTTGCTTTCTTGCTTAGCGTTTCTATTACCGAAAGATGCTTCTCTGCTTTATTAAATAAAGAAATATAAAGATCCCTGAATTCCTCAATCAATAGTCCGTCTCGCTGAAAACATAATCGATTTATATTTTGAGAAGCACTCATCCCTACATCTACATGATCAAGATAAAAAGGAACACCTCCCATCACCATATATAATTGAATTAACTGGTAACGGCTAAATGCTCCCCCACGACTTTGAAAAAAAGTTTCGCACTCCTTTAATGTAAAAGGTTCGAGGCGTATCCTGTGAGTCACTCTATTGTGTAGTCCTCCTTTATTATGAATCAGGGTATTGATCATCCATGACGCAGCCGAGCCACATACAATCAGAATAACATCCTTTCTTGCGCTGGCGTATGAATTCCAGAAATAATCGAGTGCCTGAATAAAACCAGATTGTGCAGTATCCAACCAGGGAAGCTCATCCAGGAATACTACTTTCTTCTTCTTAGAACTTTTTGATAATAACTCTTCCAATTGCCTGAATGCCGCAAACCAATTTTGAGGGGTAGAAATATGTCCATCGGGCCAATACTTTTCTAATGCCCTTTGAAAATTAGATAAATTCTGCGACAGATTTATGTTAGCGACTCCAGTAAGATAAAATGTAAAATCCTGCTGAAATGCTTCTCTGATTAAAAAGGTTTTACCTACTCTTCGGCGACCATATACTGCGATAAACTGCGAAGTCTCGGATTCTTTAGCCATTTCTAACACTTTCAGCTCTTTTTCCCTTCCGATTAATCTGCCCATAACAAGTCAATTTGGCTCTAAATATACCCAAAATTACACTTAGAGCCAAATTGACCACCTATTCGGCTCTAAATAGTCAAATAAATCACGATAAAGCCAAATTGATAGGATAATATTATATCTATAAAAGAATTGTCTGTATGCGGATAATAAAAAGCAGGTGCGAAATTCCTCCCTTATAACCTGGAAAAACCTACTTTTGGGGATTCCTAAACTGATTGAAATTGTTAAGGGTTTATTTGAAGGGGTTGTCAGGATTGATCAATAGTCCATTTAAGATCCTGCTTTTTTTAGTTTGTCATGTCTGTTCGTCTTCAATGGCCTTTTCCGGCCAATCAAATGAGCAACATAAAGCCCTATATAAAGCTGCTTTTACTGAAATTAATCTTATGCTTGAAGGGAAATCGCCTTTACAATTCAAAAGGGCCGTATTCCTGATGGAAAATGCATATTTAAATAACACGCTGAACTATGATCAGTTTAATACTGAAATCAGTTCAATTGCCATAAAACTGCGATCCCTAATTGAGGAAAAACATATAGAAAGTTATCGGACTGCCGCCAACTGGGCTGCGTTCACCTATATGGAAGATTCAATTCCTGCTAATGAATATCGCCCATATACTTATGATTTTCAACACTTCATTTCCACTAAAGATCCCGAAATAGGTTTTGTTTCGAAATTGCTTAAGACAAAAAAAGGAAACTGTAATTCACTTCCTTTTCTATATAAAATACTAACTGAAGAATGTGGAGCATCTGCATCTCTGGCCCTGGCTCCTTTTCATTGTTTCATAAAACACAAAGATGAAAAAGGCAATTGGATCAACCTGGAAATGACCAGCGGTAGTTTTGCCAGGGATGCCTGGATTATGCAGCAAACAGGCGTGACCGTAGAGCAGGTTAGCTCCGGAATATATATGAATGCGCTTACACAAAAACAATCTTTGGCCTTAGTATTGAAAGATCTTGCCGCAAACTATCAGATGCAATTTGGAACAGATGAATTTGATGAAAAAGTGATCGAAACCGGACTGCGTTATTATCCGACCGGCATATACCTGTACCTCGTTAAATTTGAGCACTATCGTGTAAAATTACTGGGGGCAAGAAAACAGAAACAGCCCAAATCGGAAGAAGCATTTAAAAAAGAATTATCTCTTATAGAACGGCAGTTAAGTGAACTAGGTTATAGAGAACCGTCTAAAAAAGAATATGAAGGATGGGTACGGGAGAACGAAAAACAAAAAACAGTCACAAAAAAATAAATAGGCATTAAATTCTTACCTATGAAAATATCGCTATCGCTAATGATGCTGATCCTGTCTGTAACCATAGCAAATGGACAGGTGCTGAATCCATACAGTGATTTTGGATATATACCCAGGAACAAGTATATTACTACTATCAAAGGATATTCTATTGAAAATAAGGATACTACTGAGGACATTTCCAGAATGGTAATTGATGTTGAAAAAAGTGAGGTATTGCTTTATGGAAATGATTCAATGTTACTTAGTCAAACAAGTATTTCAAGACAAGATATCCTGCGTTTTCTTTCGGTAGATCCTCTTACTCACAAATATGCTGAGTTAACACCTTACCAGTTTGCCAGTAACAGACCACTGGATGGAATTGACCTTGACGGTTTGGAATGGGCCAAAACAGAAACTTATGATCCGAAAACCGGCATAACCAATGTACAATTTCATGTAAAATTGAAGGTCAAGAACGAATCTGAAATATTCAAGGATGTAGAAGGATTAAAACGGGAAGTAATTGCTCAATTTCCAACTACATTCACAGATGCGAAAAATGGTCAGACCACTTATTCGGGATCAATTGAAATTGAATACGTCAGTACACTCGAGGAGTCTGATTTCGGAACTACAATTTGGGATAATCCTGGCGACCCTAAAGGAGGAGAAACATATTTTATAAATACAGTACATAATAAGAATTTGGTAAATGCTTATGATTCCAGGAAGGGAGTGGCTCCTAACACACCCCGTACCGCCAAAGATCTGGCACGTGACCTTATTCATGAATTAATTCATACCGCAGGGCCTAATCATCCTGATGATGAAAACCAGGCAGCGGACATTCAATTGATCACAACTGTCGGTGTTGACGCTGACGGCAAGCGGATAATAGATCATAAGCTTGGCCCCAACGCTGTATGGGAACGGGTAATCCATAATATAATGATCTATCCAACGACAAAGGTTAATGGTAAACCTATAAATGACCATGTACCGGAAAAATTTGACAGAAGCAAGGTAAGCCCAGGACAAGCAAAACAAGTCTCTAACCAAATAGATACCGATGCGCAACAAAAAAGATAAAAAGATATTCCTGCTATTCCTTCTGCTCTTGTCTGTTCTAACATCCGTAGGGCAGAAAAAGAGAGGCTGTGATAATGAAGTTCTGCCTGCTATTGAGACTTCAAGAGAAGCAGAATCGGGAGAAAAAGACTATGCTGATACGTTAAAGAAGAATATCCGCCTGATCTTTGAAAAGCAGTTCAATGATAGCATTATAATCAGGTTAGATAATAGTATCATTTACAACTCAATGCTGACAACCAACAGACCGAACGCCCCCCGGGCAAAAATCATTGATGTTGATTACTCTATGAAAAAACGCAAACCGCGTATAATCATTGAGAAAAGCAACGGCGAATGTACGTGGTTTTACCTCAAACCAGGTTATCGTGTCGCCTACATTAATTATGTAAAAGATGTAAAGATCTGGGTGGTCGAGCTTTCAAATATTCAGCGGCAATACATATAGATATTAAAATAAAAATACCTAAATAAAAACGCTTCAAGTCAGTTGCTTGAAGCGTTTTTTTATACCTTATTGTTGTTATCAGGGTCCCGCTTAGACGGAGCCAGGATTGGGTTAATGACCGGAATTGGTACCAGCATTAGCCCTGCTTTTATTTTAACGTCTTACGAAGCCAGGCGCGTACCGGTTCATCAAATAGTTTCAAGCTTGCATATGCAACTACAATAGCTCCTAAAAAGGTACTTAACGCATATGGCCAGGATTGTGCAAGTGTTATTCCTTTGTGATCGCTAACCCATCCCACATAGAAATAAACAAGCGTATAATGGGTGATGTATAGCGGATACGATATATCACCAAGTAATTTACAGATCTTACGCTCACTGTTACTATTCATTTCCGCCCCAGCTCCGATCAGCACTATCAGGGGGAAAACAAGAATGATACATATTGCCTCATAGAGGCCATTCATCCACAAATAATCAGCTCCGCCAATTCGTGGCATAAACAATACCGCCGCTAGCAATAATGAACTCCACAGAAAAGAATTTTTGATATGTATTTTTTTCCCAAGCCGTGATAATAATAATCCTGCGAAAAATGGATACATCATTCGCGTCATCCCAACCTGAACCTGCTCTACCGTTAATGTCCAGCCGCCGGTTACATCACCATTTGAATTGGTTACAGCAAAGTATACCAGTGCCGCCGCCGCTAATCCGACCAAAATGGCCAGCGCCTTATTTGACAATCGTCTGATCCCTATTGCGTATAATATATTAGCGATGTATTCAAAAAATAAAGACCAGGCCACACTGTTTAGTGGATGCATCTCCTGCCAGCCACGTATATCCATCGACAATGGAACTGGTAATATGGTATAACCAATAAGCATAACGACCAACATTTTCCATACAGGCACGGTATGAATAAGTGGCCATATTGCAGATTCAGTAAAATAGAAACCCAATGCACCCAGTGTCATACCCAAAATAACAAGTGGCTGCAGCCGTTCAAAACGACGTCTTAAAAAGGTGCTGACTGTAAGTTTATCCCATCTGTCGTCGTATGCGTAACCTATTACGAATCCGGAAAGAAGAAAGAAAAAGTCCACAGCAAGATAGCCGTGATTGATCAATTGAGTAAGGTGACTGGTAGCATGTGGTTCACATAGATGGAACCATACTACTATTATCGCAGCCACACCACGTAACCCATCTAATATCTGATAGTGAGGTTTTGTAGGAAGAGCGTTGTTATTCATTAAAATCGTGTGTGGAATGAAATACAGCAACTACCTGTTGTATAACTGATAGTTGCTGTATAGACTTAAGTTTTATATCATTAGTTAGTATGCAACTTGTCAGCTAAGACTTTCATATAGAAACCGCCAACAACACTTCTTGCTTTAAAGTTTTCACGGATACCAGTCTCTGAATCGTAAAAATCATTGAGCGGAACACGGGATGGCGTCTCTAAAGCATGTATGTAAAGAGGTCTGATCAATGCATCAAACTGTTCCTTTTCCGGCGCAAAGGTCGCTGTCCACACAATCCAGTCATTTTTAGTATAGGATTTACGGCTATCGAGTGGTATACCAAATTTATTCACCTTAGTGAGATAATATTTTGTCTCCGTGTCATAAACCTTTTGTGGGAACAGGTTGAGGTCTAATACCTTGTCCCATATCAAATTATACTTTTGACTCCAGGTATTCTTATTGTCGAATGTAAGCGCATAGTGATCTCCGGCGTCTGCCATTTCAACCCATTTCGGAACCATGCTTTCAGCAATGGCGCGATATCTTTTGGCGGTTTCATGCTCACCCAATTGTTCAGCCATTTGAGCATAACATCCAATTGCAACAATCGCTTTAACAGATAAATTGGCATTACGTGCCAGGTGGCCGGCAAAATCATCCGTACACAACTGTGTCTTAGGATCAAGTCCTTCTTTGGTAAGATAATCCACCCAGGTGGTCAGCGTTTGCCAATGCTTTTTAGCATAATCAGTATTCCCCTGCACTTTAGTAATAGCAGCGCACAAGATGATCATATTACCAGACTCCTCCACAGGCATAGGCTCGCCGTAAGTCTGACCATTCGCTTTAGGATACGTTCCCAGGTCATGTGCAGCCCAGGGATGAGGATATTTCCCGCTCTCGCTGAAGTGAAATATACCGGTTAACATGCCCTGCATCAATTCCGGATTATAAATAAGATAAAGTGGCGCAGAAGGATACGTTACATCAACCGTGTTAATGAAGCCGCCGCTATTATTTTCCTTTGACAGCCACAATGTTTCACCATCCGGGCTTTTAACCAACGTATGTGCAGCAATGCTCTGCCGGTAAGCTAATACACAAATATGCGCATACTCCGCACCTCCTGATTTCAATGCCGTAGCATATATTTCTTTATCAAATTCACTACACCTTTGCATGACAGTGTTATATTCATTGTCTGCACTGATAAGCTGACCTTCTATTGTTTCGTTACCAGTAGCGTTCCACCAGGGTCTTAAATTATTGTTGAAGTACTGAACCGCATAAATTTCATCGTACCCGAGTTCAACAAAGCGTTCAACCTTATTACTTCCAACAGTACCAAAAGTAATTACCGTATTCAGAGATAATGATCTTCCCTCTGAAGCGGATGATACAGTTACGCCTTTTTTAAATGCGTCTACCGCATCAGCTCCTTTTGTAATGTATTGGATAGCGCCAGCATTCTTTTGGGCAGCTACATAAAAATATCCCCAGTCTATACGCATATCATCAGCACCCTTTTGAAGTACAGGCTGATCTACGGTACCTACCTTTAAAACAGACAAGTTACCCTTATCATAACGTTGCGCAGTCACAAGTTGGGATGGCTGGTAAACCGCTATGTCAGATGATGCACCTAAAAAGACTTTAACAGTATGTTTCTTCCCATCGTTTGCTTTTACAGCATATGTAACATAGGATACAGGGCGGGACAACAGTTTCAGATCATTCAGCAACAGCGGTGAGGTAAATTTGAGTTGCAGATCAATATTGCCGGCAGTAAACTCGTAGGTGGTCTGCGTTGCAGTAATATCTACTTTTGTTTGTTTCGCAACCTGGTTTTCATCGGAGGCATTCTTTTGTTTATCTACTAAACCAAAATCCAGGTACCGGCCTCCGGCGGAATTAGCAAGATGAATGGCAATTGTATTTTCACCGGCTTTCAGCAGGCTTTTATTGACCGGCAGGTATTTAAAACTGTTCGTCCAGCCTGTCGTCTCATAGATCTTACTACCATTTAGAAATACTTCGACATTGTCATCATGATTGAGCTTTAGCAACAGATCATTGATGCCGGCAGCATTCTTAATTGTAAAACTTCTCCTAACCCATATATTGTCAGACTTCCATAACGTTTTTACATTTTTGTCATCATCACCAAATGGCGCCTGACCGGATTTCCAGTTGGTTGTTTTGTAATTCTGCGAAGCCCAGTCAGCATCAGGCTGAGTTTCCGTATAATTTACATTATAAGGAGCCTCATCAGCCGCAGCCAATATCGTTTTATAATTCGTTTGCTCTTTACCCAAAAAACGATACACCTTTCCATCCACGTTAATCATTCCTAAAAGTGAATGATCAACTCCCGTCCAATGCGCCGTTGTTGAATTGTTCAGCTCATCAGTATTAGACCAAATACTAAAGTTGGTATTATGAGTAATAAGTGGATATGAAGGCGCTATTCTGTTCTGCGCCTGAATTTGGTAAGTGAAAAAAAAACATGCTAGTACGCTGAGACCTTTTAATCTGTTGAACTTAATCATCTTAGATTTTATAAATTGTTGTTTGGAATTTTAGCGGGTTAAATTAGATAACCGGAATTTTTGCCTTTATGATTTCCGTCCCAAGATTAAAATAATTCAGGTCAATTTTGAATGTTTTTACAATTTTCATAGAGATGGGCTTTTTTATGATTTTATTTTAGTGCTATTATGGCAGCATCAGCACCATTCCGTTTCGATAATATTATTTTGAGAGGATATTTTTCTTGTGTAAGCGTTCCTTAAAAGCAAGGCACAGTAAAAAATACAATACCGCTGTTACGTCGGGCCGGTGCCTCCAGCATATCCACCATATCAGCTGACGAGGGCGAACTTAGAAGGTAATAAAATATAATTAAAAATGTATATTTTTGTCAGCTGGTACATATATACTTTACTACAGATTGTTCGTACTTAATTAGTAGAAACTATCCTGGTCCTTATACCGAAATGAAAGCTAAGCACTGGAAGCTATTGGTGGGTGTTCTCTTGTTGATGATAACATATACAGGATCATATGCTTTGTCTAAACCAGACTCGAATACCGATCAGCTTCATAAACGATTATATCACATAGCGTTTTCAGAAATGACTCAGATGTTGTCCGGAGGAAAGCCCGTTAATTTTAAGAAAGCGGTTTTCCTGATGGAGAATGCATATCTGAATGGATCCTGGTCTTATGAACAGTTTAACACCAGAGTATCCGGGATTGCAGTTAAACTGCGGCAGATGATAGGGAAAAGACATCTGGAGAAATTTCGTACTGCTGGCAATTGGGCTGCATTCACCTATATGACAGATTCTATCGAGGAGAATAATTTCCTTCCGTTTACTTACGATTTTGATCATTTTTTGCCGGATAAAGACCCTACTGTAGGGTTTGTAACGAAGTTGTTACAAACTAATAAGGGGAACTGTAATTCATTGCCTTTTCTTTATAAAATACTTGTGGAAGAAATAGGTGCGTCAGGTTTTCTGGCATTGGCGCCTATTCATTGTTACATCAAGCATAAAGATGAACAAGGCAAGTGGGTGAATCTTGAAATGACAAGTGGAAGTTTTGCGAGGGATGAATGGATCATGCAGGAAACCGGAGTGACTGTAGAGCAGATCAAGTCTGGCATTTATATGAATGCGTTAACCCCAAAAGAATCAATAGCACTGGTAATGAAGGAACTGGCAGCTAATTATCAGTTTCAGTTCGGTACAGAAGATTTTGATGTGACTGTTTGTGACACTGCACTACATTACTTTCCTTCGTCAGTGAATTTACTCATGGTGAAATACGAACATTACCGGTCGTTGTTGCAGCAGGCTAAGAGGCAGCGGCAGGGAGATAAGGAAGCGCAGGCGTTTCAAATGCTGAAAAAGATCGATGAGCAATTGACAGAGCTGGCTTATAGAAGCTCATCGAAAGATGACTATGAGAACTGGGTAAAGCAGAATAAAATGAGTAAGAAATCATAATTAAGGATCATACAACCACCTCCAATAATAATTAGCCGTAAATGAATATTAATAAAAAAGTTATTTGGACGATTGCTGCATTACTCATGTTTAGAACCGGATATGCGCAGGTCAATAATCCATATGAACAGTTTGGATATGCCGTCAAGTCGAATTATGTAAGAACGAAGGATAATGGCGGTATATATATTGCGAACAAGGATACTGCAAAGAATTCCCGCTCATTGCTGATAGCAGCAAAGGAAAGGAAGATCTATATTCTGGATAACAGGGATAGTATTATTGGATCTGCAGATGTTCCGGAGAATGCGATGGCTAAGTTTTTATCTATCGATCCGTTGACCAAGAAATATCCCGAACTGACGCCATATCAGTTTGCTTCGAACAGCCCTATACAGGGGATAGACCTGGATGGGTTGGAATTGTATGTTTCAACGAAAGGGGAATTGCTGGGTAGCTTTGGGCGGTCCACAGAGTTGAGGATTGTGAGTGATATGGCTGTTGAAACTTCAATAAGGAATGTGGCGAATGATCCTTCAATCAATAAAGATCCCCAGATATTTGACTCCTATCATACCTCTTTGACGGTATTAAAAACCACTAGTGATATGTTAAACCGTACAGCCAAATCCACTATAGCGGAGGGATATGTTTCTGTCGTTAACGGTAATAATGTGACCCAGGGAACTACACAGCCTGCTCAACTAGAAGGATCTGGTATGAATTCTTACATGGCGACTCCTGAAAATATTTCAGAGTTTGCATATTCAAATAATAGCGAACAAAACCAGGAGATTACCATAATTCACTCCCATCCGATCAGAGCATTTTTTTATAATACAGTTAGTGGCCAATTTGATTTGGCCCCTTACCATTTCGAACTCACAAAGTCCGCCAATTTTAAAACTAGTGACGGTAACGTATATAATACAGGAGCGCCCGTGAGACCATCAGCGGATGACATTAAACAGCCTCTTGGTGGACAAAATTTTAATTGGGTGCTTATTGGGAATTTAGAACCTAATAGAATAAATCAGTCGACCAACACGATTCAATCAGGTACGCCGGGAGCGATATTTTACAAAGGAGCTATTGCCAATCCACAAAGCTTCAGCTTGACAAAAGGTCAGCTTTCAACCCTGCAGAAAAATGCGGCCAGGTATATAAAAGAAAAAGAAAAAGCCAATGCTGCTACAAATGCTGCTCCTGCCAATCAATAAACCAAACCTAAAAAGCGTATAACTTACAATGAGAAAGCTTTTACTGATCTGTACATTAATTTTCATATCAATTGTTGTAGTGAAAGCTTTCAACGTTGGCAGCATTACGGATTCAAGGCAAGTATATTTTTATATATGGGACAAACCTATCACGCTTAAACAAAGAGTGAGTAAAACATGGCATGGAAAGGCAGATAGCTTGAGAGTCGTTCATGTTGATCTGATCTGTGAAAATGACGAGCATTTTATTGATACAATACCATGTTGGTATATTGGCAATAAGATCTATTTTGATGAGATTGATACCACACAGCACAAGCTAACAGATATGTCCTTGTCCTTCGAGGTCAATCCGGCAAAAGGAGGTCCGGGAGTGAATGAAAGGCTGACAGTATCTTTTCTGTTCTTTTTTGTGCATAGTACGAAAGATTCGCCTATGTCCTTTGCCTTTGAACGAAAAGAAGGGACACATTTTGATGTAAACATGGCGAAAACAGATTATCCATTTATTACATCATCGAGGAAAATAGAATCAACTGTTTTAGCGGATTATAAAGATTAATATTATAAAGTGACTATAAGCAAAAGAAGGGACAAATCATCACAAGTATGATCTGTCCCTTTTGCATTTTCAGAAGTATTGCCTGCTTTTAAGACACCCCGGCTTCCTCACTCACGACATCCCCTAAATCGACATTGCCAAGCGTAATAGCAAAAATATATTAAAAGAGATATTATGCACCGGATTTGTTATTTAACACGTTGGCTGGTCCCATTAAACCTGTATTAACATGAAGTCCGCCCGGCTGCCTTTAATTATCTGTTTAAATGAATTATCTTGGCACAAACCTCGGCGCTATGAATCCCTCCTTTGAAAGAACAACTGCCAGCTCGTTGCACCGTTCAGCGGCAGATAATTCGTCACAAGACGGCATTGCCGTACCGGCTGTACTGTCTCCACAAGTGGTGTCGGAGGAAACAAGTGCAGCCATTGAGGAACCGCTCCTACCAGTTGCGGATAAGGGTACAATAACGGACATAGAGGAACCACTCTCAACGGATCAGGATAACGAAACAACTGCGAACATAGAGGAACCGCTCGTACTAGATATGGATGAGGATGGGGTAGATGAACAACATACTTTATTGCTGGAGGACGACATACTATATCTTCATTCAGATAAGCAGACGTTGAGCCTTTTTATTGCGCGCAAGAGGGGTAGGAAGGGAGCAAAGGCGTTAACGAAGCAGGAAGCGACACTGCTTGCACAAATTGAACAGCTTTCAATAACTGTACATACAGGCAGATATGGCACCAAAGCTCAAGGTGGCAAAAAACGTATAATACTCCAACAAGACAGACTAAACGGAACAAAAGCACTTAAAAAGATTGCGCAATTGCTGTCAGAGTTCAATCAGATCAGCGAGGGTCCAAACATGGCGATGAAAAAGAAGCGGCCTCCCTCCCATGAGAGCCAATTAGTGACTAAAACAATCCAGGGCGATACCTTTTGCGAAAAGGTGGTGATGGCACCGCTGAGCATTGCACTCAGGGATGACCCTAAACGCGGTTCTCCCCCTGAAGAAGAGACTAAGTTATGGAGAAGGCTGACAAACCTCGCCCACTATAAACGCGGCCATATGTTAAATGAACAGCTACACGGTCCCGGTATCAATAGTAACCTGGTACCCATATCCACCGCATTTAACAATAAAATGAGAGCAACAGTGGAACATGTTACTAAGGAAGCCGTAAACGCCAATAACAAAGTAGTACACTTTGAAGCCGAAGCTCTTAACTGGGGGAGCTTTAAGGGCGCCTTCGGTGCGCCGGATGAACGATTATTGCCATCACATTTTCGTTTCAGGGTGACCCAAATGACATTGATACCTGGAAAGAAATATGACGGTAGTCATTTTAGTCATTGGGAGAAAAATACGTCCAAAAAGATAATCTTTGACGAAACCCTGAAGCATGATATCCCGACCGATGTGGTACCAGGTAACGTAGCATTTACTACAAAGACTTTTGCGCCAGGATTTTATTTTCATCCCTCAGGAAATATACAGCGAGCGTCTCCCACTGAATATCTCCTGAGGGGATATTTTAGCGTTAATAACAAGTCAGCGCTGTTCCCTGCATTGGCAATGGACGACAGTAATAAGTTATCCTACAATATTATCAGCGAAAATGTAACAACAAAATACGAAGTGCCACCTGGCTATGATATCGTATCCCCTTTTGGACCCGAAGAACTGGAATACATTTTATATAATGATGAGATAAAAAAAACTACATCAGATACCCCTGCTTTTCTTATTATAAATACTAACCGGCATGCCAGTCTGAAAAATGAATTTGCTGAAGAAAAAAGACTCGCCAGAGAACGGGTAAAGGTAAGAAATCAAATCGTCCTGGACCAGCAGGCTATAAAGGAGCAGGAGAGAAAAAGACTTGAAGCACAACGCAAGTTGGAACAGGAAGAAAACGAACAGAGACTAAAGGAACAAAAGAAGAGCGATGGCTTCCGGCGTTTATTGTATAGTACTTTCCGCGAGGAAGCCTACAAATACGAACCGGAATTCAATGATGTATATCTGGAAAATTTTGAACACTATCGCGAGAAGATACTGTACCAAGCGGGCGAAGAATGGAAAAAGAATAACCAGCTTTACATACAGGATAAGAATGGCCTCCTTGCTCCGTTGGTGCAGGAGTTGATAAAAATTAAAGACAGACTACTGGAAAAACAGATCGTCTATGAAAAAAAGGAAGAGCTAAAAAGACAAGAAGAGGAAAGGCAAAGAGAAGAAGAAGAAAAACTACGGCTAGAGCAGGAACAAAAAAAGGATGCCATTATTAAGCACCTCTTACAGCAATTGCATGAAAAGGCTACTAATGACCATTATCCTAAAATACCATCCGAGGCTGGGGAGCAATATTACAGAGGCGAAAAAAGGAAGCTGGTGGCCACCTATATTCGCTTTTGGAGAAAAGATACTAATGTACTGAAGAGTGACTCCAATAAATTGCTGACCTCTCCTCTGAATAAATTAGAGAAGATTTACGAAAAGGCACTAACAGTACCGGATATTCCTGTAAATGATCAGGCGTTACCACCGTCCGGCCCCGTTAAACGCAAGCTGGAAATCAGTCACGAAGAAAATATACAGGAGGAAAGAGATAGACCGGTAAAGAAAATTGTACCAGACGATCACTTTACATATTCGCCATCACAATCTGGTAGCCCCTCCCTGCAGATTCCACCCCCCTTTAACTACAGTCGGAAGTTCAATAACAATCAGGACCGAATGGAAGAGGAAGAAAAGTCACCACGGGATCGCTTTCAACCTTCGCAGTCACAATTTAATAGAAAACCGCTACAGATTCCGACTCCCTTTAACTACAATCAGGGGTTCAATAGCAATCAAGACTGGGAAGAAGAAGAAAAGGTAGAGCAGGATCGCTTTCAATTTCCACCAACACGATCCAATACAACGACACAACATGTGCCACCGCCTTTTTTCTCTTTCAATCAGGGAAGGCAGGAACAATATCATCAGCGACAAACTGTTGAGAGAGGTGACAGATACAGGGATACTGCGCGGGATATAGATATGGCCGTCGCTAGAACATTTGACTTCTATCAGGACGGCTATCTGAGGGACCACCTTTTGAAACTCAGACAGCTACTGGAATCCTTTATGTGGCAGCCCTCTAACAGAGATTGGAAATATATTGACAGTTTACTTTGGGAACTATTCGATATATATGAATTAAAGCAGTCAGCCAAAATATGGCTGGACATGTGGGATAAGATAAGACCCTGACAGGTGTTTGGAGAGAGCTGTTAATCTCTCCAATGCACCATATCATATGGATAATATGGATTGTCTTTGAAGCTGCTGTCATCCAATCCCATCACTTTTGCTACAGCGGCTACATCCCATGCCCAATAACCGCTATAGCCTTTATCGCGGGCGTGTGTATTGAACCATGGAGATCCTTTCCGTAACTCATACCATCTTCCCAGATACTCTTTCACAGCATTTTCTGCATCGGTTTTTGATAGCTGCGTAATATCAAAAAGCGGCTGGTATACTGCAGGAAACAACGTCGTATTGATATCTGAAGGGGTATTATTCAATCTGCGTCTTACCAGGTACCAGAGCAATGCATCCGGCTTCCAGCTCTCAGGGCCTTCATTATCTGCCCGTTCAATATATTGTTCCAGTCTCCGGAAATCAGACGCGGGAATATCCAGTAAGACGCCCCATGAAACCATGTTAAGCAGGTCTTCGTAAGTAGGATCATTTTTATCCCAACCTTTCACGTAATTATCCAGGGACCTTTTATATATATCTACCAGACCGTCCACCTGCTTGCCTGCAGAATATTCGAGTTCCAGTATTTTATTCAACTTACCGGAGAGAGACCAGTAATAAAACGGGTCGGGCTGTTGTGGGGGTTTCTTCTCCATCTCTTCTGCTATCTGCTCAAAGCGTGTTACTTCCTTCTGGAAATACGCCCCATCCTTAAACTGAGCTCTCACCTTTGTAGTTTGCTGTCCTCCACCGCTTCCAAAAATTTTACTGAATATTCCCATAACTTATTGATTGAAGCTAAAATAACTAAAATAACCAATCTACCAACTTGGCGCCTGCCCCACTTCCGACTATACCTCCGATAACACCACCGACGATACCTCCTACCACAGTACCCACTCCCGGGCATATAGCTGTACCTATAACCGCGCCAATTTCTGCGCCGGCCCAGGCTCCTGCCGCCCCTCCGATAGCAGATCCTGTAGCCTGTTGGGTCTTATCTCCAAACTCGCCCTCCTCATTGTAAGCGGACGCGATACTGAAGGCGTCAATGGCAATACCGACAACTATAAAGCCCCTGCCTACCACCTTTCCGGTGGTTTTAAGTGCAGGCGTGGATTCCATAAACTGTGCGCCCTTCCACAAAGCATTATTCGCCTTGGTAGCCGCCGCGCTTTCCCGTATGCCTTTTGACATATTGGAATTAGCCAAAGCCTGCACAGGCGATGAATTGCGCAAAGACGAACGGGCGCCGTCTATCATCTGGCCGGCACGGGTGCGGGGTTTTATTTCCAGTTCCTCAAACTGGCCTCTGGTGGTCTTCCTGCCATCAGTGTCATGGGTTTCGGAAGATATTCCGTCTCTGATAGTACCCTTTTCGTTTTTGTCAGTATAGATCACTTCCCTTTCCAGGGTACCGTTCTGATTTGCGGCACGCATGGCGGCTTCGTCACTACTGCTGGCTATCGCTCCATTATCCAGATGATTTTCCACCCACCTCCGGCTAAGTTCACGTCCGTTTTGGGTATCAGCGATCCTTGCCGTTCCATATTTTCCATCTGTCACCCTCGTCGTTCCATTCTTCTCGTAAGCGCCATCAATGCCGCTGGCCGTAGGTTTATCGATGTTTACAACGGGATGTTCTGATCTGACATCTCTCCAGTTCTGTTCCCTATGATAAACGTTATCGTTCATCTCGCCGTAATTCCCCTTTCTTGCCTGGTTACCAGTCGGTGTAGTCAACTCCACTTTGCCATTCTCCACATCATAAATAACACCTCTTTGAACGTAATCAATCGCACCCTTATAATTCAACCATTGCGCAGCTATACCAAAGCCCGTAAATCCAAAATCAAAGAAGCTGCCATTGGGTATTGAGAAATCGACTTTGACCTTTCCGCCCTGTTTGCAAAGTAAGTTTGCATCTTCAAATACCAGTTTGTAACCGTTCACCTTGACGCCCTGATTACACTTATCCCAGTATATAGGATCCAACTTACAGGGACCGCCGGTAACGGAACATCGTCCAAAGGGCTTTACATTTTCTCCGGGGATCATATCCGCCTCACTGACCATTTTCTCACCGTATATCTTTGAATTATTATCGTGGGTTACAGCTATCTGCGTGGGCGATTGTCCTTTATCGCAGGTGAGCCAGGACTTGTCCGGGATGTATTTCTTACTCATATTATCCGGTTTATAAAGAATGGTTTTTAAAAAGGTACTGTGGATTCCCTTTTAAGGTTTTCAAATATGGCGCGTTGTTCATGGAATGACTGCTCTGAAAGCTTTTTGATCTGATGAGCGGAGGTTACACTATACCAGTCAGCTACTGCTGTTTCCAGGAAAAGCTCTGCATTTGTCAGACTTCCTTCATCAGAAAAATCATATTGCTCTTCCAGTGTTACATCCAGCGTTGCATCGATGTTATATATATGGGTGAGGTCTTTCAACATCCTGGAAAATGCATTACGATCAAATAGCTCCTTATTCAGAGAAGCTGTCACCGTCATTTCAGATAACCTGCCTTTATCCCCTACAGTGGGGCTAACAGTACGTTGCAGGTCGAGTGGAAGATCTATATTTCCGAAGTACTTCTTTAAGATAAGCAACTCCTCTTCCTTTCCTTCAAAAGAACGGAACCATTTCTGAAAGAAGAAACGCCAGCAGCTGTAGCCATCATAAGAAGCAAGTAAACGGGCCTTGTCACTGAGGAGCCTGGAAGTTTCTTCCAGCAATGGATGAATGAATTCTTTAGGATACTTTTTCCTGATGTTCCTTTCAAATCCAGTCTCTAACTTTAGCTTTAGCGTGTTAAACCGGAGCAGGTCTTTTAACTGGCCTTCTGCATCTGTTTTGAACAGCAGGTCCGACTGCAGCTCATCCATGTCCCCACTATAATAGTGGATCAGAGAGCTTCCTTTCATCACCTGGTCATAGAGTTTGTATTCGAAAACGAGATGGTCGGGCTGCTGGTCTACTACTGTAAAGCTGATCAGCTTATCCTGTACGAATTCGAGTTTCTTTTTTCCTATGGCAGTTTTATTGGCACTGGTGACCAGGAAATATTCTTTTACCCGGTTTGCCGGTAATATTCTTTTCATCATCAAGCCTGATTGATTTCCACAGAATCGGACCCATACACAAATGTAGCGGTACCCCCACCTAAATTGGTTTTGATACTCCCTTTAAACTTAGCTTCGCCTGTTTCACTTTCAACACTTACATCGCCTGTTTTCGCAATGGTGTGTATCTTGCCGTCGTTCGCAGTTGTAAAGATCCCATCCTTTGAAATCTCGATGCTATTACCGCCAACCTGTATAATGATCTTTGTCTTACCATCCAGAATAATGTTACCACCGGCATCCATGGATAAGATGCTTTGCGGTGGTGCATCTTTCGTACCACCTACATTGATGACGTTTGTACTTCCTGCATTGATAAGATTAGTTGCGCCTGCATTCAGGGTATTATTATTGCTGGCGTTTGTCACTGCATTACCGGCTCCGTCAAACTTCATGTCTGCTCCTCCTTTATCGGTCAGGTGAACACTTCCTTCCTTATCGTTCAGTATAAGTTTATTCCCACTACGGCTTTGCAGTGCTTTAACATCGTTACCGGCGTTACTGAAAGTATTACCGGCTGCTCTATGATAAACGGAGCCGATCACAAAAGGCTTCGTGGCTACATCGCCTTCAAAACCAATAATGACCTCCTCCCCTGTTTCAGGAATAAAGAACTGTCCTTTTCCGCCGCCGGCATGTGGTGTGGTTACCCTTATCCAGGGGCTTTTCTCCGTGTCGTTCATCCAATGGAACTTTACACGAATGCGGCCCAGTCCCATCGGATCATGGTTATCCTTCACGATGGCGCTTTGCGTTTCACAGACCGGTTCTGTTGGTATCACTACGGGTGGCAACTTGACTGTAGCCGGTATCGCTGTAAAGTCGTTTTCATAATTACCTTTAGCGTTCACCCGATGGTTGATACTGGTTACACGATATTGCCCGTATCCTTCCGTCTCACCTCCTCCAAAGAGGTTACTGCCGCTGATATCGATCGTGTCTCCCAACGTTAACTGCGGAGTACCGCAATGACCGGTAGCATGCACTGTCCTGCTGCTCTCTACGGCGCTTCTTAACGTGGCCAGTTCATCCTGTTGTTTCTTGTTATTGGCATAACGATAGTTCCATTGTTTAGGTTGTGTATCATACAGCTTACGGCTTGATTCATAAACGGTCTTACCCAGCCCGTTCAGACCGGCCCTTTGCTCAACACCTTCCGGCGAGCTGACGTATACCTGACTGCTCTGATAGTCCCATGTTACATATCTCTGCTGAGCAGGTATTGCCTTTAACCCAACTGCGAAGCGACTAAGGTTACTACCATATACCAGTGATGTTTTTCTTTTGTCTTTCGGAGGACCAAACACAAGAGCGCTGCCATTCCAGAACAGCCATTCCCCGTGAGTGGCGGCCATACGTTGCAGGAACTCCCACGCAGTTTCTCTATACTGCACGGTATAACCTAACATCTCAGCATATACGGGAGATACGTCCGGCGATAAAAGATCTGGCGGAAAAACAGCAAGAACGTCGCTAATGATATTCTTCAGGGTTTGTTTCTTCCAACTTTTACAATGCGGACCACTGTCAAGTATAATGGTAGGGCTGTAACCGGTAAGTATCACTTCTTCACGCTTTCCGGTGAGCCGGATACTTTCCACATCTGTTATAACACCACGGAACAGCAAAGGAGCAACCGCATTTCCTCCGATGCTTAAATTAATAGCGCTGATATGGGCGTCAAAGGTAGCCCCGATCAGGTCTTTTGATCTTGTTAGCAATCCTGCATGTCCGTCAATAGCTTCAGCCGGGCATGCCAGTGTAAAACGGTGATGCGAAAAAAGGTCCTGATTTAATGTAAAAGAATTAAAAATCGTAAGCGGTTGTTCATCAATATGGAATATGGTTTCGGTTAACTGAGACATATAACAATTTTTGGGTTTGGGTTATTCTAATATAGGCAAATTTCAGAAATCGGGAATACTAAATTGCGTACAATTCAATTAATTATCTTTTTTATAACGCTTATAGTGGGTTACAAATTATTATTAACTATTTTCCGTTATCAGTTACCCGTTTCAGAAAATCCTGCATTAAACTCAGGATAGCCGGTCCCGCTTCATCTAAGGCAAAATGACCTCCCTCAACAATATGTACTTCTGCGTCCGGTACGTCATCTTTATACTTCCAGGCTCCTGCTACAGTAAAAGAGGGATCATATTTCCCCCATATGATCTGCATTTTTGGCTGATGTTTTTTGAGCCATTCCTGCCATTTGGAATATGATCTTACGTTATTCTGATAATCGTAGAACAGATCCAGCTGGATATCGGCCATGCCTGGTTTATTCAGGAAAAGATATTCATCTGTATAGCTGTCGGGATCAATTTTTTCGGGTGCCGGCGTTGTTCCTATATGCCTTTGTTTTGTAGCTTCGAAGCTGATGAAGTTCCTTTTTACAGCCTCATTATATTTCTCCCTGTCTGCCCAGAAAGCTTTTCTGGCCTCCCATAGCGATGAAAGCCCTTCGTTATGGCTTACCGCATTCTGAACAATGATGGCCTGTATCTTCTCAGGATATCTTTCTGCTATCCGCATGCCGATAGGCCCGCCATAATCCTGTTGTACCAATATAAACTTCGTCAGGTTCAGCTCAGCAATAAACTTGTCTACGTAATCTGTCAGATTATCGAAGGTATAATTAAAACTATCTGCCGGAGGCTGACTGCTATGCCCAAATCCAATATAGTCAGGGGCGATAACATGATAGTTTGCCGACAGTTC
Organism: uncultured Flavihumibacter sp.; assembly: GCA_902168105.1. GTDB lineage: Bacteria > Bacteroidota > Bacteroidia > Chitinophagales > Chitinophagaceae > Chitinophaga. The sequence continues at coordinate 187,440 of CABHOY010000071.1, read as the reverse complement.
TTCCAGCAACGGTTGCCACATACGGGAAGAAGACGGAAAACCATGCAGGAAAAGAATAACCGGTCTATTACTATTGCCTCCTTCTCTGTAAAAGATATTGTACTTGCCGATAGTAACAGTTTTGTACAAGACCCTATTGGCCGTATCGCGGGAAGATCTATAATGTGTTGACTTTTGCTGCTCCATTGTATGGCTTTTATCCTGAGAAAAAAGGAAGGTGTTTCCTGATAACAGGAACAATAATGTGATGATAATATGCTTCAATGAAAATCTCATATAATTGGCCTTTTTAAGATTAATAGTCGAGCCGGGTATAACCAGCCCAAAGAACCGTCACGCTGAACCAAACACCACCTGGCAAAGCTACCAATACATTTTCATTACCTGAACAGTTTGCAAGGTCCGGAAGTTATCTAGGTACTTACACACCCCTATCTACAGGTTCTTTTTACGGTTAACATTGTCTTCTTTATAGCTGCCAATTGGATTATTACTTTTTCATAATAAATTTATGATGTGCTTACAGAAAGATCATCCGGATGATGGTTACATTGAATAAACCTAATAGTAAAGTAAATTGAACCTAATAGCAAAAAATGGCATATACCATGCTTTTACAGCGATAACAATGAAATGCATAGTTCGTATCAGAAACGCTAACCTCTGTCAGTCAAAATAAAACCAGGAGCATAATTATGGCTGTTCATTCTGATTGAATACTGGTTCCATAACCGTAAAACAGCGCTATGCCAATAAGTTCAGGATGTGTATTGATGATCATCATCTTTGAATACCATCATTGTTTAAGACGAATCGCAATTAGTTAAATCACCAGAAAAACGTAATGACCATGAAGCTCAAGTCAAATATAATCGACCAGTACCCAAATATGGAAGATCTGAAAGTATTCGCGGAAGACCTTCCAGGCCTTGCTATTATGAATAATCAGCTTACTGATGTTCGTGTTATGGAAAGCCTTAAAATTGCCGGTGTCTCCTCTCTCTTAACTGGTGCTTCATATGGTGACCACTCGTTTGAAGAGTATCGTCGTAAGAGATCGAATAACATGCTACATTTCTATGATCATATAAGGGAGGCCATAAAAAAGATCGAGGCGTTAGAAGCCCTTATTCAGGAGAAAGTGGCGCCTGATCCCTACTTACAATGCTCCAGGCAAGGTCCCAAGACAAGTTATATGGTTTTCAGGAATCAGAAATATACTACGATCAAAACTGAAAATATCGCGTTCTTCTATATCAAAAACAATTATACCTTCCTGACATGTTTTGATAAGCAGGAATATATGTTAAATCAATCGCTCGATCAGATAGCATGTACAGCCTCTCCCAGTGATTTCTTCCGTGTTAACCGCCAATATCTGATCAATTTCAGCGCTATTAAAGAAGTAGAACACTATATGGCAAGGAAGCTACATGTTAAGCTGATCATCGATACTCCTGACAAGCTTCTTATCAACAAGGAAAAAACACATAACTTCCTCGACTGGATGGACGCCCGTTAAAGTATGTTCCGTTTTGTACAATTTTGAAGTTTGAGTTCATGTTACTTTTACAACATGAATTATAAAATTATCCACATCAAACTACAAACGATGAAACGGAACCTATTCAGTTATCTGGCTACTCATACGGTATTCAATATGAAAAAGACTGCGCTGGCAGTTATAACAGTCTTATTCTCTCTGTCCGCCGTTGCAACACCCGGCGATGCATTACTCCGGCAATTCAATCTTGCATTTCCAGATGCACAGTATATCAGATGGACGGAAGCAGAAGAATATCATATTGTGTCTTTTACACGCAACAGCACCCAGTGCAGGATATGGTATGATCAGAAAGGCATGCTTGTTTATTCATTAAGATACTGCCAGGAAGATGAATTACCCCTTCCTGTATTAATCGCGATAAAGAAAAAGTATCATGATAAGCATATTGAGGGAGTTACAGAAGTGACTAATCAACAGGGAACAACTTATGAGCTTACATTGAGTGATGAAAAGAAATGGTACGTGATCAGCGTTACTGACCGAGGAAACATATCGCCTAAAAATTCTTTCAGGAAACAGGAATAACCGGCGTTACCATTCGACCGACTTGTTTCATTTGAGGTATAATATCCATTAGATCATCATACAACAAAAAGCCCTTTTAAGATTGTCTTAAAAGGGCTTTTGCTATGATCTTAATATCCTTTCTCAGGACCTGAATGCTACTGGCGATAAAGCAGCCTGCTTCTTGAAGAAGTTCGAAAAGTGAGCCGGGTCGTCAAAACCCAACGTGTAAGCAATCTCCGACACACTCCAATCTGTTTGTTTCAACAGGATCTTTGCTTCCTGCACGATCCGTTTACTAATAATATCGGTAGTCGTCTGCCCTGTTACTTCTTTCAACACTTTATTCAGATGATTGACGTGTACCGCCAGTCTGTCCGCATAATCTTTAGCCGCACGAAGCGTTAGCCGCTGCTGCGCGGATTCGATAGGAAACTGACGTTCCAGCAACTCTACAAATAAAGAAGATATCCTCTCTGACGCACTGTGTACAGGGTCCAGCACTGACATGGGCTGCAACTTCTGTCCGAAGTGAATGACTTCCAGGATGAGGTTACGCAACAGATCAAATTTGTAGATATAATCAGATGCCAGCTCTTTTTGCATTTTCCTGAATATATAGTCCAGTTCCGTCCGTTCCTCGTGCGATAACTCGAATATGGGAAGTGCTCCCGGTTTGAATATCGGCATATCATCCAGTACAACCCCTACTTTATTTCTGGATAAAAACTCTTCTGTGAAAATGAAGAACATCCCTGTCTGGTTATCATCCTGCGGGACCCAGTGATAAGGGATCTTAGGTGTGGCGAAGATCAAACCTCCTTCCTGAATATCAACCACTTTATCTGCATATTCCGCCCTGCTCTTTCCCCGGAGCAGGCTGACCTTGTAGTAAGATCTTCTGCTGTAAGGCATGATGCGGGAACCTGTTTTTTTATCAAACAGCGTCTCTATTTCGAATATATTGAAATGTCCCACTTCCTTCTCGATACCGGCCGGATATTCGGCCTGTGATTTCTGATAAAAGTCGGCTATAGATGATTTAGAGATCATATCCAGTGCCACATTTGCCTTAAAGTTAGCACTTTTATCAGATCTCCGGTCAACTCCTGCCTTCAGCAGATCAGAGGCGCATTCCACCGGATACTTCTATGCGTTGAGCAGTCATCCATCTGGCGTCGTCCGTGCATAAGAAAGCCACCACACCGCCAATGTCTTCAGGCAATCCTGCACGTCCCAGCGCCGTCATATCCGTTACCATTCTGTTCACCTCCGGGTTATCCCTTACAACACCTCCGGAGAAGTCCGTCGCTATGGCCCCTGGCGCTATCACATTTGACCTGATGCCCCTGGGTCCCAGCTCTACCGCCAGGTAACGGGTAAATGCCTCTATTGCGGCCTTCATTGATCCATATGCTGAATACCTGGCTAATGTCATGCGGGTATGACCTGAAGAGACGTTAATGATTCCGCCGCCATCATTTATCAAATTTAAAGCCCCCTGTGTCAGGAAATACACGCCCTTGAAGTGCACATTTAAAAGTTCATCGAACATCTGCTCGGTCACTTCTCCAAGCGGCGCATTACGGCCGATCCCTGCATTGTTGATCAGAAAGTCAAACCTTTCAGCGTTGAAAGTATCCTGTAGTACGGCCTTCAGTTGCGTAAAAAAAACATCAAAGCTATTTACTTCACCAGCATTTAACTGCAGCGCTGCGGCCTTACGTCCTTTCTCCTGCACCAGTTTTACTACGTTGTGGGCGTCTTCCTCCCGGCTAATATAGGTGATGATGACATCAATGCCTTTTTCGGCGATCCTGATCGCCATATCTCTTCCTAAACCACGGCTACCGCCGGTTATCAAAGCTATTTTACTTTTGTTTTCCATCGTTATATTGATTTTTTATCTTGATGGAACAAAGTTCGGACAGGATGCAGGATCCATCCTTGAGGATATCAATCCATTACTTGCAAATTTCAAATAACCCTTACCTGCATTAACTTTCGGGACATCTATGGCAATTAATTAAAGATGTCATTGATCTTTTTTTCCGCATTGCGCAAACCATTTTCCCAATTTGATAAACCATCCTATGCTCCGCTCCTTAGTTTTGCGCCGCGTTTACAATATTTCCATTCATCGCCTAATCAGCTTATATGCGTACTAAATTTAACCAACTGACAGGATTGTTGTGTCTATTATGCCTTATGTTCATAGCCAAACCGGCCTTTTCTATCGAAGACCCTCTTTCTGCCATTAAAGGGACTGTAGTTACCGGAGACGGTAGCCCTGCTGCTTTTGTAGCAGTACAGATCAAAGAAAAGAACAAGGGCACCATTACCAATGAAAAAGGAGAGTTTGTATTTAAGAGAATACACCCCGGCCACTACACGTTACAGGTAATGCTGATCGGTTATAAAGTAATTACAAAAGAAGTAGACGTTGTACAGGACGAGATCGTTAATGTTACTGTTCAGCTGGAAGCCTCCAACCAGCAACTGCAGGAAGTGATCATCAACAGCGCCAGAAATAAGTATAAAACGGAAGCTGTTTCAGGTTCTCTTCGTCTGAAAACGCCGATACTGGAAATACCACAGAATATCCAGGTGATCTCTGCCAGCCTGCTGGCCGATCAGCAGACGTTCGATATCGTGGATGGCATTACCCGTAACGTAAGCGGTGCTACGCGTGTAGGTCACTGGGACAACCAGTATGCACAGATCCGTATGAGAGGTTCCAAGATCCCGGCTTTCCGTAACGGGATGAACATTGAAGCGAGCTGGGGACCTACTGCAGAAGATGCAGCTATGATCGAGCGTATCGAATTCGTTAAGGGCCCTGCCGGTTTTATGCTGGCTGCCGGTGAACCTGGTGGTTTCTACAATGTGGTTACCAAGAAACCTACCGGCGTCACTAAAGGATCTGCCAACATCAGCATGGGTAGCTTCAGCACTTATCGTGCAGCGCTCGACTTTGACGGTAAACTGAGCAAAGATGGTAAACTGCTTTACAGACTGAACGTAGCCGGTCAGCAGAAAGATTTCTATACCAAATACAATTATAGCAACCGTTATCTATTTGCGCCGGTATTGAAATACCTGGTAGATGACAAAACTTCCATCACAGTGGAATATACCTTCCAGGGCTCTAAATATCTTGGAAATGGTAACTATCAGTTCTCCAAGAATAAATTACTGGACGAAGGTATCGGCAATGACTTCTTCTATGGCGATCCATCCCTGGAACCAGGCAAACTCAGAGATCATAGTGCCTACGTTTATTTAGATCATCAGCTGAACGACAATTGGCAGGCGCATGCCCAGGTTGCGTATTTTAACTTCAGCATGGTAGCCAACAGCGTGTGGGCAAACAGCGTGAAAGAAAACGGCGATATGGACCGTTATTTCAGTATCGGTGATGAAGCCGGTGAAAACAGGTTTGCACAGATGTCCCTTTCAGGAGAAGAATATACCGGTAGCGTTCGTCATAGGATCCTGGCAGGTATTGATATGGGTAATAAGAAGTTCTGGGGCGATTTCCGTACGCTGGAGCCTAACCTGAGACTGAAAGATTCCATCTTTAATGTGTACCACCCCGTATATGGCATTCCATTCGATTCTATTCCCGTAATAGACCGTTCACAGAGTGTAAGGACCAGAGCAGGAGCCAGCAACTATATTTCATCTGTGAACTATACCTCTGTATATGCACAGGATGAACTTGGGTTCTTCGATAACAAACTGCGCCTATCCCTGGGACTGCGTTTCACTTACGCAGAAACTGTCGGTAAATTTAAAGCTGCAGAAATACAAGATAAGGTGTTTTCTCCTCGTGTGGGTCTTAGCTACTCTATCGATAAATCAACCTCCGTATACGCCCTGTACGATCAGTCTTTCGTGCCACAATCAGGTCTGGATTCCAACCTGCAGGCATTCCAGGCTATCAGAGGTAATGATATAGAAGCCGGTATTAAGAAAGAATTCTTCAATGGTCGTTGGGTAGCGTCATTGACCGGTTACCGCATCGCCCGTCAGAATGCTAAAGTAGCTCTTGGTATCAATGATAGCCGCGGCGCCCCGGTATCCGTTGCACTGGGTGAAACAGTAACAAAGGGCATAGAAGCCGATATCAACGGTGAAATCATACCAGGTCTGAATGTTAATATTAATTATGCATATACTGATTCTAAAATAACAAAAGACGCTCCTGGTAAACCGGAAGCAACAACAACCGTAGGTAATATTACACCGAATACTGCTGCACATGTTACCAATGGCTGGTTGTCTTACCGTATCGGTCATGGCGCACTGACAGGCTTCGGAGCTTCCGCCGGTATCCAATGGCAGGCAGAACGTACAGTAGGAACAGCATCAAAGGAATCTAACATTCCTAACTACTTCCGTACCGATGCTGGTTTGAACTACTCCAGGGGGAAATATACCATCGGGGTACTTGTGAACAATGTACTGGACGACCGCAAACTGCTGACTGCTGCATCGCTGCCAGCAAATGCGTCCGGTTACTATTCTTACATTGTCGAGCCTCGCCGTAACTTCCGTATGACGATCGGTTATCGATTCTAAAACCTACATCTGCCTTATACAAAACGCGATTGTTGCATGTGCAACAATCGCGTTTTGTTTTAAATACATACTAACTTCAGTAACCCGTCCCCATATTTCATATAACATATAGACCACTCATCCCAGCTTTTCATGTGTCATTTAAAGGAATTGTTATGCTATTGTAAAGTGCTTTGATCCATGCATTGCTTGTAGATACTTTTGCATCTCAGATCATAGCTATGGTTCTTTGAAACATCACAATCTCTCCCTCCAGCAATCCTTAACAATTAAATTACATGAAGAGAATGTATTTTTTAAAATTAAGGTCATTCTGCGACATGGCGGGTAAAGCACTCCCTGCTTTACTTTTCGCAATGTTCTTGAGCTTTACAACTTTTGCTCAAACGAATGGCACTACTATTAAAGGTATAGTAACAGACGAGAACAATGCACCTCTTCCCGGGGTGACCGTTTCCATCAAGGGAACAAGTAACGGGACAATTACAAATGCAAACGGAGCCTACACAATTGTCGTTAAAGGGCAGGAAGATGTGATCCTCTTTACATTAATGGGATCCCTTCCAAAAGAGATCACTGCCGGAGACAGAAAAGTGATCAATGTAACACTCGTTACTGATACAAAACAATTGAAAGATGTAGTGGTGATCGGTTATGGCACCGCCAGTAAAAAGGATGTAACAGGATCAATTACTACCATCAAATCAGAAGAATTCAATCAGGGCGTACTCACAACTCCAGCCGAATTATTACAAGGTAAAGTAGCTGGTCTTAACGTGACCAAGAGTGGCGACCCCAACGCATCTCCTGCTGTGGTACTCAGAGGGCCTTCCACTATCCGTACTACCGGTGGTGCAATGGAACCTTTCTATGTAATAGATGGTGTACCTGGTGCATCCATCGATCTGCTGGCCCCTGCTGACATTGAGAGCATCGATGTGTTAAAAGACGCTGCTGCTACCGCTATCTATGGTGCACGTGCTGCTAATGGTGTGATCATCGTTACGACCAAAAAAGCAAAAACAGGTCAGACAAGACTTTCCTACAATGCATATGTAGCTATGGAAGAAGTGTCTAAACAACTGGATATGCTGACCGGCGATGAACTGCGTGACTATCTTAAAAAGAACGGCCAGACCTTAATTCCTGTACTGAATGACGACGGTTCTAACACGAACTGGCAGAAACTGGTGGAAAGAAAAGGCTATTCTACCAATCATAACGTTTCTTTCGGTGGTTCTAACGCTAACACCGAATATGGCGGTAGTTTCAACTATCTGAAGAATGATGGTATCCTCAAGAATACTTCACTGGAACGCACTACTGTAAGGGGTTACGTTAATCAGCGTTTCTTCGATAACCGTTTCCGTTTAGGGCTGACCGTAACAAACAGCCACACTAAAGGCAATGACATTGTACAATCACAGGTATTGTCCAACATGTTGTTCTATTTGCCAACAGTAAGCCCTTTCAATCCCGATGGTACTTACAAAGAATATTATGCGAGGACTGGTAGCGGTACACTGAACCCGCTGTCACTGATCGATAACAACTTCATCAAAACTGATGATAACAAAACACTGATCACCGGTCTGGCACAGGTTGATATCATTAAAGGGCTGAAATATACTTTATCATTATCCAGCCAGAGGAACCAGAACAACTATAACAGTTATTTCAACCATGCTTCAGGCCTGGCTGTTAACCTGAATGGTCTGGCAACAAGGAGATCTTACCTGAATACAAGTACAGTACTGGAGTCTTACTTTAACTACGATAAGACCTTTGGCGCTAACAGCCTGAAATTGCTTGCTGGTTATACTTTCCAGCAGGACCGTACCAATGATGGTTTCGGTATCAGCACGCAGAATTTCTCCAATGATAATCTGACTTATAACAACTTATTCCTTTCCAATCCGGCGAATACATCACAAATAGCTTTCGACAATAATCCGATCTCTACACTCAGACTGATCTCTTACTATGGTCGTGTACAATATTCATATGCCGACAAATATCTCTTCATGGCCTCTTTGAGGAATGACGGATCATCTGCATTTGGTATTAACAACCGTTGGGGATACTTCCCTGCTGTTTCTGCAGGATGGAACATCAGCAGTGAGAATTTCATGAAGAACATTCCTGCTATCACCGTACTGAAACTGAGAGCTGGTTATGGCGTATCTGGTAACAGCGCCGGCTTCAACGCATTCTCTTCCCTGCTGATATACGGCACGCCTGCAGGTAACTCCAAGTTCCTGTACAATGGTAACATCACGAACGCTATCGGCCCTGTACGTAACGACAACCCTGACCTGAAATGGGAAGCTACTGCTACTACCAATATCGGTCTGGACTTCGGTATCCTGAAAGACAGGATCAGCGGTTCAATTGATTACTATATCAAGAAGACCTCTGACCTGATCTATGATCAGTATCCTGTATCTACTACACAGTATTTCGTGCCAACTTATACTGCCAACGTGGGTAGCATCAAAAACAGCGGTATCGAACTGTCATTGAGCGCTACAGTAGTGAAATCACACGGCTTTACGTGGAGAACGAACTTCAACCTGGCACACAATAAGAACGAGATCACGAACCTGTCCAACGAGAAGTTTGCTATCAACTATATTCAGACTGCGCAGCTGGGCGGTAAAGGACAATCCGGTAACTATAGCCAGATCATCCAGCCTGGTTATGCATTGGGTACGTTCAACCTGTGGCATTACCTGGGTAAGAACAACGATGGCATAAGTACTTATCAGAAAGCTGATGGTTCTGTTACTGCTACGCAGCCGCTAACCACAGATGCAAGGTTTGCAGGTAATGCACAACCTAAACTGATGTTTGGATGGAGCAACAATTTCTACTATAAGAGCTTCGATCTGAATTTCCTGGTACGTGGTGTAACTGGCAACAAGATCCTGAATGCGACGCTGGCAGGGCTGAACAACCCTGTTGATTCCAAACTGCAGAACATTCCGCGCTTTACTACGAATGAATCATACAAAGATATCAACGCCTACCTGATCTCTGACCGCTTCTTAGAGAACGGCGCTTATCTGCGTATGGACAACATGACACTGGGTTATACTTTCAAACCGCACACACAGGCAGTAAAGAGCATCCGTTTCTATGCCAGCGGCAATAACCTTTTTGTGATCACCAAGTATCGTGGTATAGATCCTGAGATCAACATCGGTGGTGTTACACCTGGTATTGACAACAATAATTTCTATCCTAAAACACGTACTTATATCCTGGGCCTGAGTGCTTCATTTTAATTAAGGAAATGTATGTTCCGCAAGGAACAACGACTAAAATATTAACGGATGAAAAAGAGAAATATATTCATCGCAGCGCTTGCAGCACTGGTTACGGTTAGCGCCTGCAGGAAATTAGATGTGGATGTTGAATCACAGTATGTAAACGGCAACTTCCCTGCTACCTCTCAGGACTATGCCGCTTTGCTCGGTACTATGTATACAAACCTGGCCTCCAACTATGCCGTTGCTTACTGGCGTATGCAGGAGCTGTCGACAGACGAAGCGATCATTCCTGCAAGGGATGGTAACTTCGACGACGGTGGCCAGTACAGACAATTGCACTATCATACCTGGACATTCGATCATCCTAACGTAACCGGTATCTGGCAGTGGGGATTCGGTGGTATCAACAACTGTAACCGTCTGATCAATCTGACTGTGGCTTCTAACGTGGACACTACCACTAAGGCGGCTAACATTGCAGAAGTAAGGGCAGTACGTGCGTTGTACTATTTCTTCATGATGGACACTTACGGTAATGTGCCGCTCATCACTGACTTCCCTGTAGCGACATTACCATCTACTCAGCCAAGAGCAAAGATCTTCGAATTCATCGAGTCTGAGCTGAAAGCTATTGCGCAGCAGTTGCCGTCCAAATCAGCTAATGCTGCTACCAACGTATTGCAGTATGGACGTCCTACAAAAGCAATGGCATTTGCTTTGCTGGCGAAGATGTATCTGAACTCAACTGTTTATACAGGCATTGAACGTAACCAGGATGTTGTTGCTATGTGCGACAGTGTGCAGAACAACAACACCTACTTCCTGGATGCAAGGTTCCGTGACATCTTCTTACCAAATAATGGTCCGCAGATCAACGAGACCATCTTCGCTATTCCTTACGACCAACAGATACCTGGTAACCAGTTCACCCGTTTTGGTTTCTACTATTACCTGGCGCAGGCATATGGTTTTAACGTTGGTCTGAGTATTGCGATGAGCACTACGCCAGAGTTTTACGATCGTTTTAACCTTACTAACGATGCAAGGAACAGTACCTGGTTGCTGGGTCCTCAGTTCTATCCTGATGGTAACGGCGGCTTTACTAACCAGCCGGTATATTATCCAAACAGTACTGACCAGGTAGTGATCACGAAAGACCTGGTACTGGTACCACCAAAACCAATGGACGTTGGTAATACTATTGCCAGTCAGGCCTCAGGTGTGCGTTCTATCAAGTACTACCCGGATCCTACCATTATCCAGGCCAGCCGTCTGAATGGAAATGACGTACCGGTATTCCGGCTTGCGGACGTTTACCTGATGAAGGCTGAAGCTATTCTGCGTGGAGCAGCACCAACTACCGCTAACGGTGCCTTGCAAACTCCTGACTATTTAGTTAACTTGCTGCGTACCAGGGCTGGTGCTCCTACAGTTGCAGGCATCACATTGCCGGCATTACTGGATGAACGTGCCCGTGAACTGTCTTGGGAAGGATGGCGTCGTAATGACCTGATCCGCTTTGGCCTCTTTGAAAAAGAATATCCTTTGCCAAATGACAACCTAAGCATGAATAAGGATGAGAGAAGAAGACTTTATCCTATTCCTATCACGGAGATCAGGCTGAATGGTAACCTGAGACAGAACCCGGGTTACGAGCAGTAAACGAAATTATAAACAGTTCCCTGAAACATTGCAGGTGCTGTATAATAAACGATAGATCATAAGAAACCCAACAGCCGGCCTTTAAAAGGCCGGCTGTTTAAAAAAAAATATAATAATGAAGGTTCTTTCAGGATTGGTATTGGTGGCAGCAATGAGCCTGCTACACAACGACGTACCAGACAGTATGAAGATGAACAGGATCCAGGTCATTGGTTCACACAACAGTTACAAGCAAGCTATTGATCCGGCGTTGTTCAAAATGTTCCAGCACAAGGATTCTGTATCTGCCAGCAAGATCGATTATGAGCACATTCCCCTGGCTGAACAACTTGATATGGGTTTACGCAACCTGGAGATCGATGTTTACGGAGATGAGAAAGGTGGTAAATATGCACATCCTAAAGGCCTCGATTGGGTAAAAGGACAGGCCCCCTATGATGAGAAGGGCGTTATGCTCGAACCAGGGTTCAAAGTATTACATGTTCAGGACCTGGACTTCCGCAATGATTATCTGACACTGAAGAACTGCCTTGCGGTATTGAAAGCATGGTCAGAAAAACATCCTGACCACTATCCTGTTTTCATTACACTGGAACCTAAAGACGGAGCAGGCAAAAACACAGAACTTACCGTACCTGAACCTTTCACCAGCGAACTTTATGATAAGCTGGATAAAGCGTTAGTAGAAGGACTGGGCAAAGAACATATCATCACTCCCGATATGATCAGAGGCCAATACAATACACTGGAAGAAGCAGTACTGCATGACAACTGGCCCGCTTTAAAAGCAGTGGAAGGCAAGTTCGCTTTCATTCTTGATGCCAAAGAGGCTAAAAGGGACCAGTATATCGCAGGTCACCCTTCTCTGAAAGGCCGTATTATGTTTTCGAATTCGGAACCGGGTAATCCGGAAGCAGCCATGATGATCATCAACAACTCCAAAGATCCGAAGATCAAGGACCTGGTGACGAAAGGCTACATTATCCGCACCAGGGCTGATTCGGACACTAAAGAGGCACGTTTGAATGACAGGTCCAGCTTTATTGCAGCTTGTAATTCAGGTGCGCAGATCATTACAACTGATTACTATAAGAAGAGCACGCATTTCAAGTCTGATTATGAGATCAGTTTTGATGGCAAGAAGTACTGCAGGGTGAATCCGATATTTAATAATACAGTATCAGTGAACAACAAATAGTTGATCCTTATACTATGCTAATCAGAAAGCGTCTTATGAAACGGTTGTACGTTTTATAAGACGCTTTTTTATACCGCTTATTTAGCTTGTCGGATAGCTTTTGGACTGGTCTTACCGTCCAGGTCGTAAAACGCCTCCTCTTTGTCTTTTTCACCCCTCCTGTCTGTTGCTTTGCCGCCGTAAGTTTGTAGTGTTAACAACAACGACAAATGATCAAACTAAAAACGCTCTGATATGACAACGACAAAAACCGCAATTACAGTAGAAAGCACAATCGAGGCGCCAGTAGCAAAAGTATGGGAATACTGGAATGAGCCAGAACATATTAAGAAATGGGCATTTGCTTCAGAAGACTGGCATGCGCCTAAGGCAGAAAATGACCTGCGTACGGGCGGAACGTTTAGCACAACGATGGCAGCGAAGGATGGTAGTTTCAGTTTCGATTTTGGCGGCGTGTATACACAGGTGAAAGAGCACAAGCTGATAGAATACACCCTGGGCGATGAAAGAAAGGTGAGTATCCTTTTCAGCACCATTGGAGATGCTACTAAGGTAGTGGAAACATTTGAAGCGGAGGACACACATCCTGTTGACATGCAACAGAGTGGCTGGCAGGCGATACTGGATAACTTCAAAAAGTATACAGAAGCTAACTAACTACCGGTTGAAATAATATAAACATTGTATTTCTTATAAAATGAGGAGTTGTCTCAAAATTAACTGAGACAACTCCTTTTCTTTACTATTCGAATTGACTGACCACTAATTTTGGAAAAAGCCTGCTGCTGTAGTTGTACTTTCTACCCAGCATCCTGAACTTGCTTTCAGCACGTATTCACTCAGACCTACCTTGTTTGCTCCCGGCGCCCAATCGTAGGTGTAGCCGAGCCTTGTCCAGGGGTAGTAGTAATCTGTGGGGGAGTTCAGGGGGCGATAGTAGGAATAAATAATATTATTATTAAACCATGCCCTATACTCCGGAGGCACGGTGTTCACCAGTGTAGCCCCGGTGGTAGTAGTTGTGATGGCGGTATCGCCTGCAGGCCGGAAGAGGCGTTCTGCATGGACCCATACCTGGGCGATGTGTGTATTACTCTGGCTGTTTCTGGGCGGAAGTCCCAGCAACTGACTGATACGCTGAATTGTATCGGAGGTCGCGGTAAAACCGGGTCCCAGTTTGCGCTGCATCTGTAAAGGGATGAAGAACCAGGAGTCTCCCCAGGTAGTGGTGATGGAATCTCCGGCAGGAAAGCTTTCCGGGTACTTCATGAAGGTGGCCATCAGTACATAAGCTTGTCCGTTGATGGTTTTCCATTGCACATTGGGGTTGTTGATGGCGACAGGCCAGAGCGTGTCTATCGATTCTGAGCTGTTATCTACCATGGCGTCGCTGATGGAAAGGGCATACAATTCGTTCAGATCAGGATTGGGAGTCGGATTCTCATCATCGTCCTTTGAGCAACTGGTTATGCCCAAGGCAAACAGAACAATAACACATGCAAATAAATGGTTGTGGAAACAAGGGTAGATGTTTTTCATTTGGTTTTCTGGAATGGTCGTTGAGTAATGGTGCTAAAATTAGTATTATTTCCATTCAATCATTAGCCATTCCCTGGCCATTATTACAGGCCTTGTTCATTTTGTTCATTTTCTAATTCATATGAATTACGTAGTCTTCAATGGACTGATCATACAAATAAAAAGGCTAGTGGGCGCGCCTTCTTCGGGAGGTATGCCAGATGCGGTGGTGAGGATATTTTCTGTGAGAAGTCACGTTATTGAAGATAAGGGCTACCAATAACAGGATCAATACACCCGACAGGACAGGGCTGAGCACATAGAGATATCCCATGGCCTTGATCTTTTCTGATCCTATATTAGCGATCAGTGCTGTGGCCCCACCGGGAGGATGCAATGTTTTGGTGATCTGCATCATTACAATACACAGGGCTACCGACAGGGCTGCGGACAACCATAATTCGCCCGGGATCAGTTTATAAACGGTAACCCCTACCAGGGCGCAGATCACATGGCCGCCTACCAGGTTCCTGGGTTGAGCCAGCGGACTGTTAATGATCCCGTAAATGAGTACAGAGGATGCTCCGAACGAGCCAATGAGGAACAGGTTATCTGAAGGTGACAAAAACTTGCTTTGCAGAAATCCGATCAACCCGATTCCGGTAAATGCGCCCAGAAAAGTCCAGACATGTTCTCTGAAGTCAAGCAATGTCTCTTTGTACAGCACATACCTCACCCTGCGCATGTGCCGCTTCACCTTTTTTCTCATTATTTTCCCTGTATTCCCGTTAAGGGCGCAAAATTAAGACAAAATCATCCTTTACCAATGGAAATATCTGTTTAAACCTGAAGTTGTTATGATGTTATTTTAACATATGGATACAAACCAGCTATCCATAAGGCGAAAACCACGACAGACGCGAAGTAAGTATGCTGTTTACATGGAGTTGAGGTGGACATGAGCTGGACTTGACACAGGCATGGTAAGGATAAGATAGTATAAGAAACAGGGGCATCAGCCTAACAGCGTTCCGGTTTCATGTTTCAATGATCCCAGTCTTCGAAAAGCCTCCGGATTAGATGCGATCAGGATTAAACCTACGTTCTAAAGGCAGTCTACGCCGTTGTTACACCGTTGTTTCTATATCGATCGATATAGAAACAACGGTGTAACAACGGCGTAGACTGCCTTTAGATATAGAAATGGAACCAGGATCAACCGGGGTCAAAGGCCAGCTAAGCCAAAACACCAGGAAGCCTGCAAATAATTCCATTGAAAAAGTCCTGGCTCATGCATCAGCAGGAACCAGGACTTTACAATCAAGCGAAATGGCGCCCTTTGCAAACACAGGGCTATCAGATCATGCCATTACCGTGGGGTAGTACCTGCGGGATGGCCTGTACGATCCTGATCTGCTCCTGTACTATGCACCCCTCCGACCTGAAAATGTCGTAGCAGACATGAGGCGCACTTTGCATGTCCCCTGTTGATTGCAAAAGGGTCCAGTTATTTTCCCTTACAACCCTGTGTACCTTCATCCCCGAGAGGTCTGTTGTTGCGGTAACGAGGTCTTTTTCCCGGATGGCGTCCCAATGCTCCACGATCAGGCCCTCTTCCAGGCGGAAAAGATCAATAACGAGTAAAGCCCTTCCCATTAGTGTGATGTCCAGCAGTAAGGCCACAAAATCGCCTTCAGCGATAGCACAAACTACCGGAGAAGCCCGTTCCACGGATGGTGGTAACTGTTTTAACTGTTCCAGTGCTTCCCGTAATCCCGTCTTACCGTCCCGTAACATGGCGCTATGCTGGATATACCGGTCACCGATATAGGTATCGATCAAAGAGAGGTCCCGGCCACCGATCATACGACGGTACATTTCCAGTACAATCTCCTTATTGGATCGTATTGACATAAGTATTGATTTTTAGAATAAAAATGGACGCCGCCAGCCGTAAACAATTGTTAAACAGCGGTTAGCGAGAATCATAAAATGAAGATCAGGAACATAATGTCCCGTAGCCTGTAGAGGCTAATGTATAGTAACACTCCTGCCAATGTCGGACAGGTTGAATAGCTGTGTTACTATCCGGCAACAGGGATCCTGGCAATCCCATTCAGATATGTGGAAGTAATATTGATGTTGTAAATATAGTAATTTATGCTAAAGGGTTACATAACTCAAAGTATCCCTTTCAACCGGAGGTGTTGCAGCAGCATAATTGTCTTAGCGTCCCTGATCCCACCGTCGTCTATCATAGTCAGCGCCTTCTCAAAGGGAAGCTCGAGTACTTCAATCTCCTCCTGTTCATGTTCTACACCTCCGCCCTCATTTACTTTCATACTGGCGGCATACTCAGCGATGAAAAAATAGAGGATCTCAGTAACTGAACCGGGCGACATATAAGCCTCGAAGATCTTGCGGACATGAGACACCTTGTACCCTGTCTCTTCCTCTACCTCCCGGCGGATGCAGTCTTCGGGACTGTCCTTATCCAGCAGACCGGCGCAGGCTTCGATCAGCATACCGGAGGGATTGCCATTGACAAAGGAAGGCAGCCGGAACTGACGTGTAAGGATAACAGACTTCTGCCCGGCATTGTACAGCAGGATCACAGCGCCGTTCCCACGGTCATAGGCCTCTCGGGACTGGGTTTGCCAGTTGCCGTTCTTTAGTTTGAAATCGTACGTAAACTTGCGAAGTATATACCAGTTATCTGACAGGATCTCTTCCTTCTGAATTTTTATTTCGGGTAACATAAACGTGCTTTAATGAAGGTAAGCCCCAAATATACCTCAAAAGACATTACATGCCGCTACCATATACGGGTTTAATACCAGCAGTTCTGATCTTTTCAAGCACCTTCTCCCCTACTGCGCGCCCCTGTGCTACGCCGTTATCGATCGCATCCCTGTAGTGGATACCGCCATATAAACGGGAAATGGCCGCCTCCTCTGACGCTGCCAGGAAAGAGGTGAACTTACGGGTGGGGATCTCAAACATTTCCTCCGAATTATCATCATAGGAAAAATTATCGCCCAGCATATAAGTCAATACAACAGCTGCTGCTGTGGATACCACACTATGCCCGCTAGTATATTCAGGGAACGGCGGCGTTTGTAACAAAGGCTTCCACTTCACATCCATATAACGGTTGATATACGTCTCCGGGCGAATGCGGTTGCTAAGATACTTTGCATCCCAGCAACTGATAAATGCATCCATCATGGCAACTGCTGTCACTGCGTGTAGCAGAACAGTCTTATCAAAATCCAGCTGCGCTTTGCGGGCCACGATACCCGCGATGTTCATCCAGTGGCCGCCGGGTGTGATCTTCTTAAAACCAATGGCCATATGCCCATAAGTGCTCACCGCAAACGGATTACAGTCCCAGAAAGATGCGATGACACGCTGTTCCATATCAAGATTTACGCCGGCATTGTACACTTCCCTGTTCAGTGCATAAAAAGCACTGGTGGAATCTTTACTGAAAGGCACAGGCGGTAGTGGTATAAACTGATTACAGGAGTCGATAACCATAGGCCGGATCGTTTTCCAATGCGGCTCCACTGCTTCAATGTAAGCCGGTGGCGTAGGATACCAGTAAGCATCTCCTTTTACCGGTGTATAACGCACCAGTGTACTGAGTTTGCCGTATCCATCCGGGCGTGACCATTGCACTATTTGTTTGGCGACATCTACTGCAACTGCAACTGAATTACGGATAATACTATCCGGTACTTTATCCTTTTTAAACAACAACAATAATTTCTCTTCGTCCTTCTCTAACATAAACCCCGATGGCAACATCTGTTTACCTGTTTCGAGGACGCTATATGCAGCGGCTACACGATAGTCATATACACGGCCACTATCATGCACGGCAATATCTGGAAATGACTTAATGAATGTTGCAGCTCCGGGAATGTTTTTATTATGCGCAGCTACAATGCTATAGGCTGACATCGTTGCATAACTGTAAAATCTACAGGCGGCAGGCGGATTCACTACATCATGCATCATGACCATAGAGAGTGAAAACACTGCGGGCTGTATATAATCTGTAAAACTTGTTTTATGTTGTTGTGTATATCCAAGCTGACATACAAAAAGTAAGATGATCGTCAATCGTTTCATAAGTTAGTTAACTTTAAACAAGGTGATCCCTTTGTTATTTACGCCTATCATTACATGAGGTTTCTCGCCGATATTCATGATCGCTGCCGATTTCACATCGCCTTTTACACAAATGCCTGATGCGGGTTGTGGTATATAAGTAAAGTTCCCTTTGCCATCACCTTTCAGCAGGCAACCATAACCGGCGTCAAAGCTACCCAGCTTAAGACGGTTGTCGCACTGGTTGCCCAATAGCAGCAGATCCAGCTTTCCATCTTTGTCATAGTCTACCGGCAGGATCTTTGATACGACCGAGAACTGTGCCTCTATGGGTAATTCCGTCGGAACGAATTTTCCATTGCGGTATAACAGGCAACGTGTTCTTGTTTCTGTTGCTGTTAATTTTCCTGCCCGGCTTAATTCCTCCGGAGAAAAAATGTCCTTCATCGTTGCATTGGAGTAATTACGGTAGGAAGAGAATTTGCGGCGCATCGGATAGATCTGCTCATTCAGTTCATCGCGGCTCACGAAGGGATAACTTATTCCTTCGATATAAAAGTTCAAAAACGGGTCTATGGAACCATTTTTATCAAAATCTGAGAAGTATAGCTCTGCAGGTTGTTTTACAGAAGTATGTATCTGGGTATTCTGTCCGAGGTTACCTGCAATAATATCTTCATGCCCGTCACCATCTACATCTGCCAGGGCCATTCCGAACCACAACCCTGTTTCCGGCTGATCAAAATATTGTGTCGTCACGTCTTCAAACCCTTGCTGTTTGTTAGCGAAGATCATGAGCGGCATGAACTCGCCACAAAGCACCAGGTCTTTCCTGCCATCTTTGTCGATATCTGTCCAGCGGGCATCTGTGATCATGCCTGCTTCAGTAAAGGGAGCATCTGCCATTTTAAACTGACCTTTACCATCGTTCACCAACAAATAGGAAGTTGGAGGCATGGGATATTTGCCGGGGATGACCCGGCCTCCTACAAACACATCTATATCGCCATCGTTATCAAAATCGCATGGCCGCACGCAGGATTTACTGCTGGCGCTTACATTAGGCAAAGCGTCCTTTAAAAGCGCGAAACGTCCCTTTCCGTCATTCAGATATAGCTCGTCCTGTAAAGCGGCTGTATTGGGCTCAAAAAGGCCATATCCACCCTTTGCTACATAGAGATCAGGATCACCATCGCCATCAGCATCAAAAAAGGCAGCAGCAGCAACCTGCGAAGGCATGTCACTATCTGGGATCACCTTTGTGCCCATTTCAAAGCCACCTCCCTGTTTCTGGAAGTAGATCCTTGCCGGTTGTTCGTTATCACCACCCATATACAGGTCTTCCAGGCCGTCCTTGTTCACATCTGCTTTTTCAAACACAGGACCAGTTCTGGAATACATGAACATCATCAGTAACTGCCGTTTGAAATCATTGCCGGAAGCATCGGTGTGCTTATAGGTAAAGAGACTATCGTCATTGGTGAAGTATTTCGCGCCGGATGGCATTGTAGCGGCTGCGGGAGTTTCGTCAGGAGCGTAAGAGACTGTCAGTAGCTGATTGGCTGCAACGTCCCGGAGGTGCTGTACTTTATTGTCGGGCCAGATGATGCAAACGGAGTCTGCCCGCGTATCATCACCCAGGCCGAATAATAACCGGGTGGATACGGCGGACAGATATCCCCTGTTTGGATTGACCTCCTGATATTGTTGCAGGCTTTTGCTGTAGACATACACCTTCGCGCCTACAGCGGCCGTATTTTTATCTTTTCCTTTTAATTTAACAGCCAGGTACGGCTTCTTGTTGTATTCACGGCTCATATTCTGATACACAGCCGCGGCGTCATTGATCTTATTGATCACCAGGTCCAGATCACCGTCGTTATCAAGATCAGCGTATACGGCGCCGCTTGAAATGCCGCCGGCATCAAGTCCCCATTCGTTCCGCATATTGGAGAATGTAAGGTCTTTATTATTTTTAAAGATATAGTTCTGTAATGAGGTGGAAGGCATTGCAGAAACAAGGTCCATCAGCAGCACAGGTTCCCTGTCAATTGCTTTTTTTACTTTATAGTCGCCCCAGTAGCGCAGGAAATCTTTGTTTGTATAGTCACGCAGGTAGCCATTGGTGACAAAAATATCTTTATAACCGTCGTTATCCAGATCGGCTATGAGCGGACACCAGCTCCAGTCTGTATTAGAAACACCAGCCAGTTGTCCGATCTCACTGAAAGTACCATCGCCGTTATTCAGCTGTAACATGTTACGCATGTATTGCTTATAGAGGTCCTGAGAGATGATCAACTCAAAGTTCTCATAGTTTTCCTGTAGCTGCAGCAGCTTCTGTCGCTGGTTATCTTCCGGCAGCATGTCAAGGGTCATTACATCGGGCAGGCCATCGTTATTAAAGTCTGCGATGTCCACGCCCATAGAGAACTGGGACAGATGGCCGAAACAGTTGGTCGCGTCTTCTGCGAAAGTGCCATCATGTTTATTGATATAGAGATAATCACGTTCGTTGTAATCGTTCGTAACATACAGGTCCTGCCAGCCATCCTTGTTGATATCGGCTACGGCCACACCCAGTCCGAAGGTTAGCGGGCTTTGGAAGATCCCCGCCTGTTTTGTTATTTCCGTGAAATGATTTGCGTCATTACGATATAGTTTATTCCCGGCATACGGGTCTGTTTCATTGCGGAAGCGCATGAACTCCATGTTATCGATCTTAATAACATTGTGATTCAGGAGAAACATATCGAGGTCACCGTCATTATCAATATCGAAGAAAACAGCGGCTGTGCTGTATCCGGGATCATCCAGACCGTACTCTTTTGCTTTCTCTTCAAATTTTGCATTACCCTGGTTGATGAATAACTGGTTCCTTCGGAGGTCTTCAGTTTTTTTACCGGAGTAGCAAACATAGATATCAAGCAGGCCGTCACCATTCACATCTGCCATCGTCACGCCTGTTTTCCAGCCGTCTTTCTTTCCTTCCAGTACATTGCCGGCCTCTCTTGTAATATCGGCAAACTGCATATTGCCTTTGTTGAGATAGAGTTTATTGGGGGTCATATTGGCGGTAAAGAACAGGTCCTGCAGGCCGTCATTGTTAATATCTCCCACGGCTACACCGCCACCGTTGTAAAAATATTCATAGGCAAGTACGTTCAGCTTTTCAGTTTCATTCAACGAATTAATGAACTTAATGCCGGTCGCTTTAGGAGCTAAGAGTTGGAATAAAGTCTGCTGGGCAACTACATGTGAAGTTGCAATAGTTAACAACAGGTAAAGAACAGGGATACTAATTTTTTTCATAATGCAATAATTACATTGGAGCCCTATCGTGGAAAAACTGATCAATCCGATTGAATACATGCTACATTGCTAAGCCGGGACCCTCTTAGAATAAAAGCTAATGCGACCACTGAGGGCCGCATTAGCATGACTTAAACAACTATGTTATTGTGCGTCCCACCATACCCTTCCGGTATAGTTATCATTTCCTCCCAGGCGGCCTACCGCTTCCTGATAGTTAACAGGATTGGTAGATCCTTCTGTTGAGTGGTAGGCAATTCTCCGTGGTATTGTACCTCCGGTGAAATTACCCTGATAAACAACCGGTGTAAGCACAGGATAACCTGATCTTCTCCAGTTAACCCAGGCTTCAATGAAGTTAAACTGTAAGCCATTGGTAGCCCAGTACTGTTCATTGATCTGCTTCAGGGAAGCGGCCAGAGAACTTTCATTCAGCGGGTGTGCTGCTGCATATGCGTCGGCGACACCGGCACTGATAGCAGCTGCAGCGCTGAAAGTAGAGAGCGCCTGCAGCGCGCCGGAAACAGCATTCCTATAATGCGCAGCAGCAGTACCTGGTATTGTCCAGCCACGTACTGACGCTTCGGCAAGCAAGAGCTCTGTTTCACCGTAGGTCAATACGATATGTGGCGCACTACGGCTGAGATAAACAGCGGTAGTAGGACGGGAATATTTCCCCAGAAAATATATATCGCCAGCTGCGCCTGTACTACCTGGATAGTCGGGCCTTTTAGTGATATCAGTTGCGCCACCCGCCAGATCATAGCCATTAGGCATACCGATCTGCACGTTCGGGTCTTTGTTTCCCGCCAGTGAGCTGTTGGTACCGGCAGTGAGGCCTGCAGGCGCTACTTCAGCAGCAACACCAAGACGAGGGTCATTATTAGCTTTCAGATAATCTATCAGTGGTTTTGACCATTTTACTTCCCTGTAGTCTTCTGTCACCAACAACGCACTGCTGGTACCATTACCATTACCTGTGGAGTTGTCGGTAATACAGATCGCATTGTCTGCATTCCCCTGGAAAGTACCACCGGCAGCTGCTTTTTCAGCATACTCACGCGCCATTGTCGGATTAGCCTTTACGATGCGCATAGCAGAACGCAGCATCAGTGAGTAGCCGAACCTTTTCCATTTGTCAATGTTCCCACCGTAGAAAAGATCTGCAGTAGGCTTATCGCCGGCAGCGTCCAGTGCATTGATAGCTGTTTCGAGTTCCTGCAGCATGGAAGTATAAATTTCTTCCTGTGTATCATACTTTGGCGTAAAGACACCAGCTTTACCAGACAATGCTTCTGTATAAGGAACATCACCGTAAGCGTCTGTTATGTGCTGCATGGCCAGCACTTTCATCATCACGCCGATACTGGCCAGGTTAGTCAGTTGCTTTTCAGTAGCGAGCGTCGTCATTTCTGAAGCAAGACTGGCCGCCCTGTAGTCGTCAATCCACAGCTGGTTCTGATAACCGATGATACCGGAAGATGCGACATATTTATCACCGTTACTGTAATAGTTATAAGTGGAAGCCAGCAGCTGTGACCACATACTTTCGAACAACAATTGCGCATAACCTGTATTAGCGTATTGAAACTGCGATTTCGAAAGCAGCAGATTAGCATTGTATCTGGCAGCATCCACAGAAATGGGATCGGTATCAACGGCATCAAAATCATGCGTACAACCTGACGAGAAGAGTGTAAGCCCCAGCGTTATATATAGCAAACGTTTTTTCATGTTCATTATTTTTTAAATTTGACATTCACGTTAACGCCGAAGGTACGGGTACTTGGTAAGCTTGTACCTTCAATACCTGCATAGTTAATAAGCGAAGAAAATCCGGATTCAGGATCTACGTTATCAGAATTCCGCATGAGGGTAACCAGGTTACGTGCTACAAGGGAGATACCAATAGACTCGAAAGGCAGTTTGCTGCCGAGTAACCTGCTGGTCAGCGTATAACCGAATGTCACCTGGCGCAGTTTAATGAAATCAGCATCCAGTACACTATTCTTTGAGATCTTATTTGCGTATGCCTGATAATAAGATTGTGCATCTACATTGATGGTATTCTTCAACCCTGTGCTTTCAATGATACCATCTACCACTATGCCGCTTTCTCTTCCATCCAGCGTGGACTTATCGAGGCCGCGGAATACTGCATAATCTTTCGTTGCAGACAGGAGTTTGGCGCCAAACTTGCCATCGATCAGGAAAGACAGGTTGAAGCCTGCGAAGGAGAAGTCGTTGTTAAGACCACCGAAGAACTTAGGCAATACCTGACCCATTGGTCTGAGCACACCGTCATTAATTGGCAATCCTGAATTGTCCAGCAGTACTTCACCTTTATCATTACGTTTGAAGTCATATGCAAGGATCTGCGGACCGGCCATTCCTTTTACCAGTGCGGTATTTGCGTTCAACGGACGGTAAGTACCCAATGTCAACACGGTACTGCTGCTCTTATCTCCGTAGATGTCAAGGATCTTATTCTTGATCCAGGTACCATTCACAGAAGCATTCCAGGTAAATTTGGAAGTAGAAACGATCGTACCGTTTATCTGTGCTTCAACACCTGTGTTCTGGGTGGCACCAGTTCCGAAATAAGCCTTGTCATAACCAGTGGCTGGCGAGATGGTACCCTGAATAATTTCATTCTTTGTTTTACGATGGAAATAAGCCAGGTCAACTCCTAACCTGTTATTGAAAAATTTCAGTTCCAGGCCTGCTTCCACTTCTTTCAGTGTAAATGGTTTCAGGAACAGATTAGGCAATAAGGTAGGGAACTCGCCCGTGCTGATACCGCCAATTGTACTACCTACGCTATAGTATTGCCTGGTGGCATATGCCTCGGTAGGCTCACCACTCGCTTTCGCAAAGGATGCGCGTACTTTACCATAGCTCAGTTTATTGATATGCACCAGTTCAGAGAAGATGAAACTACCGGACACAGATGGTACGAAGATACCTCTGTTGCCATCAGGCAGTGTGGAATAAACGTCATAACGGCCGGTGGTCGATAAGTTCAGATAGCCTTTGTACGATAGATCCACATTGTAGTAAGCTGACTGTGATTCTCTCATTTCATAGTCGTAGTTCCTGCTAAAGTTGGTTACGTTGTTAAAGGCATACACGTAAGGCAACACAAACTGGTTACCGGCTACGCCTACCATCTCCCAGCTTCTTTTACGCAGGTTACCACCCACAGCCATATCTAAGGACAGGTCTTCTACTATGTTCTTTTTGAAACCGATCAAACCATCCACGTTCAGTTCAGACGTCTGTTCATTACGCAGGTCGATATCACCACTCACTAAAGTACCATTAGGCAAGGTACTGGTGGAATAAGAAGTACCCCATGGGGTTACTTTGAATTTCCGGTCATTGATGTTATCGTATCCGAGACGTACCTGTCCGTATAAGAAGTCAAACAGGTCGTAACGGGCGGTCAGTGCAGATATCCAACGTCTCCTGTCTATATTGTTGACGAACTGGTTCACTGCAAACCAGGGGTTTGTTACGAAGTTATCGTCCGTCCATACAATTTCACGGCCGTTGTTGTCGGGGTTGTAACCTGGTTTCAGGATATCTTCATCGATATTTGTAGCCAGGAAGATACCGTTGTTCGCGTTCAGCGGACCATCACTCAGGAAAGGACGGTTCTTTGACTTGTCATCGATATAGTTTACGACTGCACTTACTTTCAGTTTGTTAGTTATATTCTGGTCTACATTCACGTTGAACGTCTTACGGTTCAGACCACTGTTCCTTAAAACAGATTTGTTATCCAAAGTAGAAGCGGACACACGGAAAGATCCTTTTTCACCGCCACTGGATATGGCTACTGTATTAGTAAAGCTTGGTCCGGTCCTGTAGAAACGGCTCAGATTATCTTCTACCGGAGAATACGCATATGAATTACCATCAAACTGAGGGGTCATTGATCCATCCAGCCTGTCTCCCCAGCTCAGACGAGTGCTGGCGAGTGCGTCGGTAGCATTGACAGGCTTTGCACCATGTTGTCCCTGACCATATTCGTACTGGTATTCTGTATAGTCGATCGCTTTTTCCAGTGCGTAGTTCATATTATACTCCACCTGCATGGTGCCTCTCTTACCACTTTTGGTAGTAATGAGGATCACACCGTTTGTGGCACGGGTACCGTACAACGCAGAAGCGGAAGCACCTTTCAGTACTGTCATACTTTCAATATCGTCGGGGTTGATATTGGCGATACCATCACCATTATCAGCACCGCCCCACTCGTTGGCAGCACCTCTCTGTGAGTTATCCATCGGCACACCGTTTATCACATACAGCGGACTGCTGGCGCCAAAGCTGGCCATACCCCTTAACAGTACACGTGCAGAAGAACCCGGACCACCGTTAGTACCACTTACGCTCAAACCAGCCACACGGCCGCCGAGAGAATATGCTACGTTAGTTTCACGCGCTTGTGTCAATGCACCTCCGTCAACTTTAGTAACTGAATACCCCAGCTTTTTGGATTCTTTTGATATACCCAATGCTGTTACCGTTACTTCACCTAACTGGGAAGAAGATTCTTCCATGACGATATCGACGGATGACTGGCCAGCCGCGACTTTCACTCCTTGTGATGTATAACCTATCAGTGAAGTTTCCAGTGTAATTTCTCCCTGTGGCGCATTCTTCAGGGTAAATGCACCATCAGCACCTGTAATTGCAAAGATGTTCTTCCCCTGCACTTTGATGCTCACAGAGCCAAGCGGGGCTCCGCTTTTTGAATCTTTGACAGTTCCCTGTACCTGCCTTGTTTGAGCAAATGCTACCATCGGGAGTAGCATCGCAACAACCAGCAAACGTAGTAGATGATGTCTCATTATCGATTTAGTTTTTGGTTAGAGAATAGACAAGTGACTGACACTTGTGGACATAGTGGGTCTGGTCGCCATGCGACAGTGTTTCCTTTCATTGTTCGTTCCTGTTATATTTGGTTGTTGTTAGAAAATACTTTCCCCTTTATGCTATGTTCATAGCATTGTTAAGCTTCTATCAATTAGCGATTTGATTACAGTTGATGTTTTCCCCCTTAAGCTATTCACCATGCAGTAACAGGAACTTGTTTCCCGTTACATGCACGCATACGAATTACGATCAGTAAATAGCTGATTGAGATTCAAAGTGATTTGAGGTGAATAATAATTGTTCATTGTTCTACTTTCCACTTTAGCAATCTTGATTGATTCTAGTAGTAGTTATATAAATTTTGGCTTGAAAGAAATTTGTTCAATAGCAGCTGTTCAATAGTCTATTTCCCAAAAGTTGTCTTCCTCATACGAGTAATACAATTCACTGTTACTGTTTGTTCCGAAATTTCTACAAATGACAAGTTTCTCTACATGGATGGCGGCAATTCCGCCCGCTTTTTCATAACTGCTGTTGGCTGACTCTCTCGTTAGTCCTCGCGCTCTTGTTTATTCTTTCTTTGTTCACTCTCTTTTTTGCTTATTCTTTCTTCGTCACACTGAATGTACTCAATTTTAACATTTTGTACAATAGTAATTACGTTGTACATAATTATGACCAAATACCGGCTAAAACAAATACTATTTTAACAACTACTGATCGTTTGTAAACCGTTTTAGCATAATTATAACACTGTATTTCGCCAATATGTTCACCTGATAGTATTTTATCTTTACCAATGGTGCGATTTTGTTGTAAGAACGCTGCCTATAAAAAGAAAAGTGACCACCAAATGGCAGCCACTTTTCAATATACGTTTACGTATGATCTACTTCAGTTTATCTTTTTTCACTCCTTCTTTGGTGATCTTCACAGGAACGATCAGCCCATTTTCGTCGAAATGCATTTCGTCAATGCACACCACCCTGTTGTTGGCGGCTTTTTCTGTGAGCGGGCGTCTGTGATAAACAATGTACCACCTGTCAGTACCCGGTACATTGATCACTGAATGGTGTCCGGCGCTTGTTGCTACAGCAGTATCCTGTTGCAGGATCTTGCCTATACGCTTGAAAGGCCCTACCGGGGAATCAGCGATGGCATATGCCACGGAATATTCCGGGCCGCCCCATCCTCCTTCTGACCACATAAAGTAGTATTTACCGTTACGGATGAACATAAAAGGTCCTTCTACATAACCAGCCGGCGTAATTTCCTTGAATGTATTACCGTCTTCAAACGGGGTAAACCCTTTGAAATCGGCATTCAGCTTTGCAATATTGCAATGACGCCATCCACCATAGATGATATAGTATTGTCCGTCTTTGTCGTGGAAAACGAACTGGTCTATAGGTTGTGCTTTATTATGGAATTTGTCGATCAGTGGTTTACCCAGGTAGTCTTTATAGGGACCGCCGGGTTTGTCAGCTACGGCTACACCTATACCACCTTCCTCTTTATCGCTCTGGATATCATTGGCTGCGAAGAAAAAGTAATATTTGCCGTCCTTCTGTACGATAGCGGGGGCCCACATTGCTTTTTTGGCCCATTTCACTGCAGCTGTATCAAGGATATGGGGATGTTTGGCCCATTTTACCAGGTCGCGGGAAGAAAAGGCGTCAAAAAATACCTGCTTTTCATATTTATCAGAATAAGTAGGGTATACCCAATATTCTTTTCCCCATATAGCCGCTTCGGGATCTGCGTACCACCCCTGTACAATAGGATTACCAGCTCTTTTTTGCGCCGCTGCGGGCAGGGTCAGGGCTGTTCCCAGTAATAAAAATGTCAAGACCTTTCTCATAATTGAATTTCCAGTTTGGAGCACAATATAATAATTGAGTAGTAGAGATCTATATGGGGCTGGCCCGATTTCATTTTTTGTTCCTACTTTTACGGCAGCATTCAAACGATAGGAAATTGTCAAATTCATCCTTACCAGAGGAGCGGGAATTATTACGGCAGATAGCCAGGGGTGACGAGTCTGCATATACACTTGTATTTAACCATTATAGCAAACAGGTGTTCAATGTGGCCATGCTTTATCTGAAAGACACAATAACGGCACGGGAAGTCGTGCAGGAAGTCTTTCTGAAAATCTGGCTAAAGAGGGAAGTTATGCCCGGAGTGGAAGATCTGAGGGGCTACCTTTTTATCCTTACCCGTAACCATATATATGACAGCTTTAAAAAACAGGCAAACCAGGTAAAGGCCCTGGACCATTTCTTTCTTCAGCAGCCTGACGCTGTTAACGATACCGACCACCGTCTTCAGAACCACCAATATGACCATCTACTGGATAAAGTAGTGTCCAGCCTTCCCCCCGAACGCAAAAAGGTCTATATAGCCCGGAAAGAGGGCATGAGCAATGAAGAGATCTCCGTCCGCATGAATATTTCCATTCATACCGTAAAGAAGCAAATGCAGCTGGCCATGCAAACGGTCAGAAGTTTTGTGAAACAACAACTGCATATATAAGCCCCCCTAACTTACTGATTACCATATCTGAAAAAAAATTTCAATCCCCAATACTCCTTTCTTTTTCCCCGGTCGTCTTTATATCTATCAACCAGTGCCAAACTATTCGTCTATGACAATACCTGAAATAAAGCGATTACTTGATAAGTATAAGCGGAACGAGATCAGTGATGAGGAATATCTCCAACTGATGCAGGAAGTCGCCGACGACGCCCATACATCTGCTATCAAAGCTGATATAATGGAAACATTATATGGCAAAGTACCTGATATGGGACTTGAAGGAGATGAAGCAGCTGCTATGCTGTCTGATATTTTTCAGACAGGTGCTGCGGACGCCCGCCGTTTACGGGTAGCAAGGCGCAGAAGGTTGGTCTATAGTTCTTTGGCAGCAGCCGTAATTGGGGGAATGATCGTCACCGGCGTTTATGTGTCCCAGTCAGGTAAAAAAGCAGCTCCGGTATTGGCAGTACATGCCAAAGCGCTATTGCCCGGTTCCGACAAGGCGATGCTTACCCTGGCAGATGGCACCGTAATACCGCTGGACAGCGCCAACAACGGAGCGCTGGCAAAGCAGGGCAATACGCAGATCATGAACAGGAATGGGGCGCTTAGCTATAATTCAGGTGGGCAGAGCAGTGAGGTAATGTACAATACGGTAGCGACGCCTCATGGCGGTCAATATCAACTGACCCTGGCAGACGGCAGCCGTGTATGGCTGAACGCCGCCAGCAGTATCCGGTTCCCCACCGCCTTTACCGGCAGAGGACGGGAGGTAGAGATCACCGGGGAGGCCTATTTCGAAGTTGCACAGCAGGCTGATATGCCTTTCCGGGTGAAAGTGCATAACGTGGAGGTGAATGTTCTCGGGACAAGCTTTAACATCATGGCCTACCAGGACGAACAGTTCATCAAGACCACCCTGGTGGATGGAGCAGTGCAACTGAAACATGGCGACAATGCCAGTGTACTGAAACCAGGGTTGCAGGCCAGCCTCTCCGCCAAAGACGATCACTTTAAGATCGGCCAGGCAGACATGGAAGAGACACTGGCCTGGAAAGAAGGCAAGTTTAGATTCAGGAATACGAATATCCGGACCATTATGCGACAGTTGTCGCGCTGGTATGACATCGAAGTGAGCTACGAGGGAGATATGTCCGATATAGACCTGACGGGTGTAATATCCCGGAGAGAAGAAGCCGGTAAATTATTAAAAGCACTGGAGGCTACTCAAAGGGTACAATTTGCGGTGAACGGGAACAATGTGACCGTAAAACCCTGGGAACAACAGTAAGGCCCATTCAACAGCGGGGGACTACATTATGTAAAAACTAAATTTTCCAGTTATGACCACGTAAAAAATAACGTATCGTCAACTTTAGGTAGAAAACCGGATTCCGACTGCCATCGGAACCCGGCATAGATGGCTACCAATTTCCTTAACGTTTGAAAATCGATTATTAAGCCAAGAACACAAAAGTATGGAACTACGCGAGACATGCAAGGCCTATCCGAGGGATGGCTTCTTGCACAGTAAATTATTGTTAGTTATGAAATTAACTGCCATTTTAACACTGGTGTTCTCTCTGAATCTGAGCGCCAGGTCTTATTCCCAAACAGTCACGATCACAGGTAAGCACCTGGCCCTTTATGACATCTTCAACAGCATCAGCAAGCAGACCGGTTATGAGTTTGTATATGATGAGAAGCTGCTTCAGGGTACAGGTGCCATAGATATCAATCTGAAATCAGCCAGTTTGTCTGACGTACTGGACAAATGCCTCAAAGACAAACCACTCTCCTACTCCATCATGGACAAGATCATCGTGATCCGTCCGAAGGCAGTGAAAAAAGAGACCGCGGCCGCAATACAACCTGCGGCTGCCGTTGAAGGTACTGTGGTTGATGGTACGGGCCAGCCCCTGGCTAACGTGGCCGTTCAGGTAAAAGGTACCACCCGTGGCGCTTTGACCGATGAAAAGGGACATTTCACCCTCCAGGCCGAAAGTACCGATGTACTGGTGTTCAACTACGTTGGTTTCGAGAAAAAAGAAATCCCTGTAGGCAGCCAGACCAACATCCAGGTTGTACTGATAGAATCTAACAAACAGCTGAACACTGTTGTAGTAACGGCGTTAGGTATCAAGAGATCCGAAAAATCCATCACTTATGCGACCCAGCAGGTGAGTGGCGTGGAACTCACCAAAGCTAAAGACCCGAACCTGATCAATACCCTGAACGGTAAGGTAGCCGGTCTTAACATCTCTCCAAGTTCTTCCGGTGTAGGCGGTTCTGCGAAAGTGGTACTGCGTGGTAACAAATCCGGTCTGGGAAGCAACCAGGCGCTGTATGTAATAGATGGGATGCCCATGAACAACTCGCTGACCAACCAGCCAAACAGCTCATTTGGCGGTAGCGCTGCATATGACGGTGGCGATCCTATTTCTAACCTGAACCCGGAAGATATTGAAAGCATTTCCGTGTTGAAAGGTGCCTCTGCCGCCGCCCTTTATGGTAGCCAGGGTGCTAACGGTGTGATCCTGATCACCACCAAGAGTGGTAAAGCAGGCCGCACGGTAATCAACTTCTCCTCTGGTCTGACCCTCAGTAATGTGGCCTACAAACCAGAATTCCAGAATAATTATGGCCAGACAAATGCTACCAATACACAAAGCTGGGGTAGCAAAATATCCGGCGCTCAGGACAACCTGTCCTCTTTCTTCCAGACAGGTCAGAACCTGACGAACTCTATCAGCCTGGCCGGTGGTTCTGATAAAATGCAGACATATTTCTCTTATGCCAATACCGCCGCAAAAGGTATCGAGCCTAAGAACAAACTGTCCCGTAATAACATCACCTTCAAGGAAACCGGACATTTCCTGAACGATAAGCTGACTGCCGAAGCTGATGTTAATTATATTAACCAGACCATCGACAACACACCTTTAAGTGGTTTCTATTTCAATCCACTGACAGGTCTGTACCTCTTCCCTCGCGGAAAGGACCTGCAGCAGTACAAGAACAACTTTGAAGTATTTGACCCTGCCAGGCGTCTGATGACACAGAACTGGCCTTTCAATGAGGACGTACAGCAGAACCCATGGTGGATCGTCAACCGTGATCAGAACTCCCTTGACCGTAACCGTTTACTGCTGAACGCCAGTCTGAAATACGATGTGAACAAATGGCTGAACATCACTGCACGCGGAAGCATGGATAGGATCAATGACGTGTATGAGCAGAAAATACATGCAGGTACTGTATCTGTTCTCTCTCCTGCCAATGGCGTATATGTTTATAGCAATACTACTACCAATCAGCAATATGGCGACCTGTTGGCCAACTTTAATATACCCGTGGGCGATAAGATCCGCATCACCGGTGTATTGGGTGGAAGTATCAGGGACGTAGTGACCAAAGGAGAGAAATTCAACTCCGGACAGGACGGTCTTAACATTCCGAACGTGTTCGTGATCCAGAACTTCAAGACCCTTAATCCTATCAACAGTGGTACCCTGCAGGAAAACCACAGCCAGGTACAATCTGTTTTCGGTAGCGCCAATATCTCTTACAAGGACTGGGCGTTCCTGGACCTGACCGCGCGTAACGACTGGGCGTCTAACCTCGCGTTTACGCCATCCGGTTCTTATTTCTATCCTTCAGTAGGTTTGAACGTGATACTGAGCCAGGTAGCTAAACTGCCTGATTTCGTCAGCTTCGCAAAAGTACGTGGGTCCTTTGCACAGGTGGGTAATTCTCCGCTGGCTTATCAGTCAAATCCGGCTGTATATACTTTCAGCGCAGGCGGTGGCTTTAGCCCGAATACAACAGCACCTTTCACTGATCTGAAGCCGGAAAAAACAAACTCAATTGAGTTTGGTACAGAATGGCACTTCTTTGATAACAGGCTGAGTGCAGATATCACTTACTACAAGACGAATACAAAGAATCAGACTTTACAGATCAGGGCTCCACAGGGATCTTTCTATGATAACTTCTTCATCAATGCCGGTAACATACAGAACCAGGGTGTTGAAGCAGTTGTACGCTACGATGTGCTGCGCGATGAAAGCAAACTGAAATGGAACACAGGTCTGAACTTCTCTACCAACAAGAATAAGATCATAGAATTATCTCCAAATGCACCTGAGTTCACACTGAGTGGTGCATCCGGCTCCAATTACGTGTCTAAGTTCCAGGTAGGCGGTTCCTTCGGGGATATTTATGGTATTCAACTGAAACGTGATGCACAGGGCCGTATCATGATCGATGATAATGGCAATCCTATCAAGAGCTCCGATTTCACGTTCTTAGGTAACTCAAATACCAGATGGCAATTAGGTTGGAACAACAATTTGCAGTACAAAGATTTCAACCTGTCTTTCCTGATCGATGGCAAATTTGGTGGTAAAGTAATGTCTGTTACACAAGCGATGCTGGACCAATACGGCGTATCGAAAGTAAGCGGCGATGCACGTGATGCAGGTGGAGTAGCTGTAAACGGTGTTAACCCTGAGGGTAATGCGGTTTCGACTGTAGACGCACAGAAATGGTATTCTTCAATTGGCGGTCGTGAAGCAGCTTCCGGAGAATATATGTACAGCGCAACTACCGTACGTTTACGTGAGGTAGCACTGGGGTATACCATCCCTGTAAAGAACAGCAGCTTTTTCAGTGCGCTGAAATTGTCGCTGACAGGACGTAACCTGGTGTATTTCTCCAAGAAAGCGCCATTCGATCCGGAGCTGACCTTATCAACCGCTAATGGTTTATCAGGTGTAGATATATTCATGCCACCTGCTACCCGCAGCTACGGTTTGTCATTAAATGCTACTTTCTAATCATTGTTGCCATTAAACTGAAGAAAATGAAACGATACTATATAAAAGGCATGTTGGCTATTGCGGCGGCAGTGTTGCTGGGAGCCAGTGCTTGTACTAAGAACTTTGACGCATATAACGACGATAATACTGGTATTAAACCAGGTGAACTACAGGGAGATTTTAACGACATCGGCGCTTTCCTCACAAGGGCGCAACGTTCCATTATCAACTTTGCAGATGGCGGAGATCCAAACTCCTACCAGCTACAACAAAATCTGAATGCGGATTGCTACTCAGGTTATTTTATGTCTCCCAATCCATTCAATGGCGGACAGAATAACCTTTCTTATTCGCTGGTAACCGGCTGGAACGGCGAGCCTTTCAAAGTTGGATATCTGAATGTCATGTCTTCAATAAACAGGCTGCGTGCAAGCGGCGTGGATACAGCTTACCCTTCTGTATGGGCTGTAGCCCAGGTACTGCAGGTAGCAGGAATGAGCCGTATTACCGACATCTATGGACCTATCCCTTACAGCAAGGTGGGTACAAGTAAAAGTGCTATTCCATACGATAGCCAGGAAGATGTTTACAAACGTTTCTTCCTTGAACTGGACAGTGCATCCAATAATCTGCGTGCATGGGTTGGCGGTACTGCTAAAAAACTGCCTTTCTCCTTTAACAGGTTTGACCTGGTATACGACGGAGATTCCACTAAATGGCTGCAATTTGCCAATAGCCTCCGCTTACGCCTGGCCATGCATATTGTGAAGGTGGCTCCTGAACTGGCACAGCAACAGGCTGAAAAAGCCCTTGCTCCTGCCAATGGTGGTGTTATTACCAACAATGCAGCTAACATGCAGGTGAAGATACTGGGTGCAGGTTTCAGCAACCCACTGGTATTTATCGCACAGAACTGGGGAGATATCCGTATTGGCGCATCTATCCAATCTTATATGAGCGGTTATAACGATCCGCGTATTAGTAAGTATTTCGACAAATCATCCGACACTACATTCCCTTCCCAATACAAAGGGATCCGTATCGGCTCTGTTGGTGGTAATGTTTCAAAGGGAGATTATATCGGATATTCTAATCTGAACCTGAGCGGCCCGACAGCGTCTTTCTCTGTTACTACACCTGTACAGGTAATGACTGCCGCCGAGGTATACTTCCTGAGAGCAGAAGTAGCTTTGCGCAACTGGGCAAATGCAGGCGGTGACGTACATACGCTATATGAACAGGGTATCACTACATCTATGGCGCAATGGGGTGTTGCTCCAGGCGCTTATGTTTCAGATAACACGCTTACACCTGCTGCCTATACAGATCCAAAGAACAGTGCAAATAATGCAGATGCTCCATCTAACATCACTATCAAATGGGATGACGCAGCAACTACCGCAGTAAAAATGGAACGTCTGATCACCCAGAAATGGATCGCTATGTTCCCGGAAGGACAGGAAGCGTGGACAGAGTTCCGTCGTACCGGCTATCCTAAACTGTTCCCTGTTGTGAACAACTTCAGTGGCGGCATCATTAACACTGCTACGCAGATCCGTCGTTTACCGTTCCCGATAAACGAGTATAACACCAACAGCGGAGAAGTTGCGAAGGCTATCACCTTACTGAAAGGTCCCGATAATGGTGCTACAAGATTATGGTGGGATGTACAATAATAATTTGTGAATGTTGAATTATATAAACGGAAATCAACAGTTGGGGATTAAGAATAACTGACTGGACTAAAGAGTGAAGAATAGAAACCGTCCCGATTAATTTCGGGGCGGTTTCTTTTTTGATACAAATGAAAAAGGCCTCCCGGAGGAAGCCCTTTCATTTCTAAAACCATGTTCTTATTCTACGATCAATGTTGCAATAGAGTGCGGTAAGCTAACTGCGGGAGCAGCTTCACCTTTGATCCACAATTTATAAGGGATCTCTTTTGACGACATGTTCAATACTACAACTGCGAGCTTACCATCTTTGTTAACGAAGGCGGTAGTTTGCAGGTCTGTTCTGTTAGAAGAAGCGATCACACGTTTTGCTCCCGGACGAATGAATTTAGAAAAATGTCCGAGGTAATAATAAGCATTGGTGTAGATCAATTCGCCTGTCTTTGTATCTGCATGAACAGGTGCAAAGCAGAAGTTACCTACGTGATTAGGGCCTCCGTTTTCATCCAGCAGAATGTTCCAGTCAGTCCAGGCTACGGTACCGCTATTGAAATCGTTCACCATAGAGTGACCATAACGTTCTCCGAGGAACCATTCATTGATACGGTCACGTTTGAAAGACTCGACGCACCCTTCAGTAAAGATCAGGTTCTTATCAGGGAAAGTTTCTGCAACGCGGCGTACGTTATCAAACATCATAGTGCTGCCTGTCCATGTTTCGTACCAGTGAAAGCCGATGCCCCATACATATTTCGCAGCAGCAGGATCTTCCAGGATGGTACTTGCGCGCTGATATACCTGGTCACGGTTGTGGTCCCATGCGATCAGCTTTTTAGAAGCCATTCCCTGTTTCTGTAAGGTTGGTCCCAGGTAACGTTTGATGAAATCCCTTTCCTCTTCAGCAGTATAGTTACAGGATTCCCATTTCTGTTTTGCCATAGGCTCATTCTGTACGGAAAGCCCCCATACAGGGATACCTAATGACTCATAGGTTTTAATGAACTTCACATAGAAGTTAGCCCATGACTGGTTATACTTTGGTAACAGCTTACCACCGTGCAGCACGTCGTTGTTGTCCTTCATCCAGGCCGGAGGGCTCCAGGGGCTTACA
Organism: uncultured Flavihumibacter sp.; assembly: GCA_902168105.1. GTDB lineage: Bacteria > Bacteroidota > Bacteroidia > Chitinophagales > Chitinophagaceae > Chitinophaga. The sequence continues at coordinate 150,681 of CABHOY010000071.1, read as the reverse complement.
TACAATGGTAATTTACCGCCCGCCGCCGTAATGGCTGCTTTAATGAACGGGATACGGTATTGCTGGTCATGTTCAACACTGAATGTTCTGAGCAGGCTGTCATTATCCTTTACATAGCTGTAGGTATCACTGGAGAAATCACAGCTCTGTATATTAGTTCTGGCTAGTGTATACCCGATACCATCTACCGGATCGTAATAGGCTTTCATTAATTCCGCCTTTTTCTGATTAGGCAATTTGGCCCATGTTTCAGCGGAGGCATCTGTTAATGCACCTCCTATCCCCAGCAGCGTCTGAAAACGCCTGGTTGGATCTACAAAGATGCATACCTCTGTTTCAAACGGTTGCTTCATCGGAGCAAACGACAAGGTGCCTGTTTCAGACAAGCGCAGCTTGGTATTTTCTGCAGTCGTATAAACAGTTACTCCTTTACGTGTTGTGGAATCTTTGCGGTTATTCAGGGCTTCGCTCTTCGCGTAACCGGTATAAGTTACCAGTAACAGCCCGATCAATGCGAACTTTTTCATTTATAAATATGATGTTAGAATTTACCAGATGTATGTAGCTACGGCACCGCTGTTCAGGGTACTGGTCACTACTTTTCCTTTGTACTGGATATCGAATATCTGTGATGTTGCTCCATTATTCACGACAATCAACACTTTTTTACCATCAGGAGTTTTGAAGGCCACATTGTCTAACTGGCTGGTAATATTGGACGCGATCCTTACAGCACCGGGACGTACAAATTTAGATGCGTGGCCGATGATATAATATGCAACGTTACGAATAACTCCGGAACCAATTGTTAATGCGCCGAGGCAGGTGGTACAACCACCTTCAGTGTGCGGTCCATAATTTGGATCGGAAGCGAGGTTCCATTCCAGTACGTTCCGGCTCCAGTTACGTGTAGCTCCGATGATGAGCGTGCCGACATGCCATTTCAGATCATTTGCGAAGTTACCGGGACCACCCACCCACTGTTCTGTAAAGTATATGTTCTTTTCAGGGAAGGCATCATGTAATTCAGTTAATGCACTGATGTTACCACCATACAAATGGAAAGCAGAACCATCCACATAGGGATAGGCGTCCTTGTCTTTCAGGATAGCGGCAGGGTATTCCGGTTTGTCTGCATTATGATCGTATACAATGATCTTTGTGGTAAGTCCAGCTGTTTTGAAAGCAGGCCCGAGATGGTTCTTTACGAAATCGGCCTGTTCATTGGCCTGCATTACCATACTGGGATTGTTACCGCCGTGCAATGGCTCATTTTGAGGTGTAATAGCATCGATGGTAATACCTTCGGCTTTCATGGCCTGGATATATTTCACAAAGTATTTAGCATAAGCTGCATAGTATTCAGGCTTCAGACTACCGCCTTTAGAGGCATTGTTTGTCTTCATCCAGGAAGGAGCTGACCACGGAGATCCGAGGATCTTGATATTGGGCGCGAGTGCCACTACTTTCTTCAGAATAGGTAACAGATCTTTCTTTTCCATCTCAATGCTGAACTTCGCCATATCGACATCTGTTTCACCGGCTGGCAGGTCGTTATATGTAAAAGGAGCTACACTTAGGTCAGAAGCACCGATACTTACACGCAGATAACTAACACCGATATGTGTGCTGTCTGTCAGGAAGAGCTCTTTCAGCAATGCGTCCTGCACATCGGCAGAGAGAGAGTTGATCAGCATGGCACTACCGTCTGTGAGGCAATAACCGAAACCATCTATAGACTGATAAGTTTGCGCGTCATCTACTTTAATAGTAGGATTTGCATTGACGGCATCTTTAAAGAGCAGGCTAACCTTTTGTTTTTGCAAGAGTACGGTCTTATCTCCCTTAGTCAGCCACATATTTACATCGGTCGTATCGACCATAGGCGGGTCAACCGGAGGATCAGGCAATTCTCCTCCCTTATTATCCTTACAACCGGCAAAAGCGATCATACCTGTCATTAACAAAGACGTCAGGCTGATCCATGTTTTATTGCAGAATCTCATTTGTCAATCATTTTATAAACTCTTACGTAATCCACATCCATTGCTACCGGATAGATGGACTCATCCATTCCCTGTGCACCACCCCAATCGCCACCAACGGCAATATTCAGCAGGAGGTGGAACTTTTTATCGAAAGGCCATACAGCGGAGCCTTTACCTTCATTAATAAACTCAAAGGTCAGCTGATCATCAATATAACCACGCAATGCATAAGGTGTCCAGTCCATTCTATACACGTGATATTCAGTGCTGGCATTCTGTATTTTCCTGGTACTTGTTTTCTGTGTATTTATTTTGAAGTAATAGGCCTCGGTATGTGCGCTGATGTGTACGACATCCTGATCGTATCCTACATGTTCCATAATATCGATCTCACCTGATTTAGGCCAGTCCCCGTAGGCCCAGTCAGTAGGCAGCATCCAAATAGCGGGCCAGGTACCTTTACCTGCGGGCAATTTGGCTTTGATCTCAAAGCGGCCGTACAGGAAGTCGCCTTTTCCTCTTGTTACGAGTCGTGCGGAAGTATAGTTACGATTTTCCTTCACTTCTTTTTTAGCCGTGATGGTCAGCTTACCGTTGGCTACTGAAGCGTTGTCGATACTGTTAGTATAATATTGCAGCTCATTATTTCCCCATCCGCCACCACCAATGTCGTATCCCCACTTCGCATTATCGGGCAGGCCATTGTAGTCAAACTCATCTGCCCATACGGGGGATGTTTCAAACGCCCAGTGCTGATCTACCGGTCCCCGGGGAGGTACAGGACCAGGACCACTTCCGCTATCGCCTTTCCCTGAACAGGAAACAACGTGGATGCCCAGCAGAATAAAAGGGAGGTATTTCAGTGTTTTCATACGTGCTGTTTTGTAGATACGAAATTAGGAACCGAAGATCAGTAATTAAGCGCATATACACCTTATTTCTGAACCTCAGTTCCTAATGCTGAGTTTGAATTATTATATCTCTTCCTGGAACCTCACATTGTCAATACTGATACCACCAGTACCTAAGGTTCCGGTGCCGGAGCTACCGGCTTTTATCACTAGGTATATTTTACCAGACTTTTTGAACCTCATGATCCCTTTTTTGTTAACACCGGCGCCATCGCAACCGTAGATCTCGAGGGGCTTACCCGCGAAAGGAACTTTAGCACAACCCGCCGATGTACTCAGTGCAATAAACTTATTATCCGAGTAATCTTTTCCCGTTTCGGGAGCGGCAGTGCCAATGTATACTTCAAACCAGGAATCGGTAGCACCTTCGCCACTCACTATAGCATTAAACGAATAGAATTTTCCTGCTATCACGTTCACCGCCTGATAAATGGCGCCATTGGATTTACTGGTATTACTGAAGTTCAGTTTACCATCCTCAATTTTGATAGTGGTCTGTGCACCTCCTGTATTCAACAATGTCCAGAATTGTTCGCTACCTGCCTCCATGTCACCACCTTTGAGGATGTCCTGTAACTTCACATCTTCCGCAATAGTGACCTTTTTACTCGTCGTATCGTATCCACCACTGGTAATAACTGTATACCTGATCAAATACTCACCTGCCCAAAAATAGGCCAGTGTATCTTTTTCAAGCTTAGACACATTTCCGTTATCATCTTTCCAGTCGAAAAGAAAACCTCCGGGAGTGGTATTCGTAACAACAATCCTGTTAGCACTACTGGCTGAAGGTTCTGCTGTGAAAGAGGCTGTAGGCAAAGGTCCCAGTTCTTTCTCAGATGATTCCGGCGTACAGGCGGCAACAGTTCCGGCCAGCAAAGCGGCCATCGCTATAATACGTGTATGTTTTATATATAGAAAGTTCATGTGTGCTTTTTGTTAGATCTAAATTGTGATTCTGCTTATTTCCATTCAGGGTTCTGCTCAATTTTTGTGTTTTCCATTTCCAGTAATGGAATAGGCAGTACCTCATGTTTTCCGGCTTTGAAGCCTTTAGGTCCGAGTACTGCTGCAGCCCTGCCGGTACGTACGAGGTCGAACCAACGATGACCTTCACCAGCCAGCTCCAGGCGTCTTTCTCTAAAGATGTTGTCGTCGGTTGCGTCAACAGGACTTAATCCTACGCGACCACGTACTGCATTCAGCAATTGATAGGCACGGGTACCTGCGGCGCCGCTCTGGCCTGATTTAACCAGTGCTTCTGCTTCCATCAGGTAAGTATCTGCCAGGCGGATCTCATATAGGTTCTGTGGGAAATTCAATGGTTTAGCGCCAGGCCCTTTTGATTCATCGGTTGTTTTCGCAATAAATTTATTCAGGAAATAACCGGTATTATCATACCCCTTAGAGTAAAGAGCAGTACTATCTATAGACAGGCTATCCATATTCAATACAGTCGCCTTATAACGCGGATCAAAGTGAATAGCATCAAACAGGCTCTTAGTAACTACCAGAAAGCTCCAGCCTGCATAAACCGAAGGTGCACCTGGCTTATTAGCAATATAGTTTCTTGGAGCGACCATGATATTCAGCACATTTCCTTCTGTACAGCTAACGCATCCCCAGTCACCGCCAGACAATGAGCTAAATGCCACTTCAAATACTGACTCGGTGTTAAACTTATTGCTGCTACGATTCCAGAGGTCCTCAAATTTAGCTACGAGATTGTAACCATATTTGCCGTTTGGCTGACCAGGCGTACCGTTCACTTCTGCGAATTCGGCAGCTGCTTCCGCCCATTTTTCCTGGTAGAGGTATACTTTGCCCAACAAGGCATGTGCAGCGCCTCTTGTTGCGCGACCACCATCTGTTGCGATATTTACCTGATCAGGGAAATTAGGTTCGGCAATAGCCTCTTTTATATCCTGAATGATCAGGTTATACACATCAGCCGGAGGAGCCTGTACCACATTATACATGTCGGCAGTGGCTACCGGGGTAGTCAGCAATGGTATATTTCTGAATAAACGCACCAGGTCAAAATAAAAGAAGGCGCGCAGGAATTTAGTTTCTGCAACGAAGCGCTTCTTAAGATTCTCATCCATAGGGACGCCAGGTAACTTGGTCAACAGGGTATTTGCGCGGAATATACCTGCGTATCCCTTTCTCCATAGTTGTTCCTGCGGTCCCTGATCGGGAGCGAGTGAATAATTTGAGATCACCTGGAATTCGCTTACGTCGCCAGGGCCACCACCACCAGCCAGATGGTCGTCAGAAGCGGCATCCATTGCGCCGGTCTTGGTTACGTATCCACTACTCTGGTAACCTACTACGTCATATACAGCAATGAGACCGTTAAAGGCTTCCGTTGCATCACGATAATAGTTAGACTCCAGGTTTGTACCTACCGGTCTTACTTCAAGAAAATTACTACTACAACCTGCGGCCAGGCTTATTCCCAGGGCCATGGCTGCTATATATGGAATTTGTCTTTTTTTCATTTTGTTACAGCTTTAGTAATTAGAAAGTTGCATTTACACCAACCATGAAGGAACGAGCCTGAGGATAGATACCTCTGTCGATGCTGAATACACCGCCACCAATTTCGGGATCATAACCACTGTATTTGGTGAATGTCAGTAGGTTCTCGCTCATGAGATACAGACGGAATTTTTCTATGTGCGCTTTCTTCAAAATAGAGGAAGGCAGATTATAACCTATCTGCAGGGATTTAATCCTTGCGTAGTTACCACTCTCCAGATAGAAGTCGGAAGGGTTAGTAAAATTGTTGTTATTGTAGCCGTTCGCATCAGTAGGTTTTGTTGTCAGACGAGGGAAATCATTGGTGGAGCCGGCACCTGTCCAGCGACCGAGTGATTTGGTCTGCCAGTTAGCGGTCGGAATATCGAGACGACGCAGCCCCTGGAAGATCTTGTTACCAGCGGCGCCCTGTACGAACACTACCAGGTCAAAACCTTTGTATGCGGAATTCACGGTAAAACCATATGTCCAGCTTGGAGTCGGGTTACCCAGGAAAGTACCATCGCCTTCATAATCGATCTGGCCATCACCATTGCGATCTACCCAGCGGAAGTCGCCCGGTACAGCACCTGGCTGTATCTTTTTACCTTCTTTAGTAACATAAGCATCTACTTCCTGTTGCGTCTGGAAGATACCATTGGTCTGGAAGCCATAGAATGCGTTAAATGGCTGACCAAGTGCGGTACGCGTAATAGGCTTGGTGGTGGACTGTATGGTTTGTCCGCCGGAAAGATATTCAATACCGTTACCCAGGTTTGTTACTTTGTTTTTGAGATAAGAAACGTTACCGTTCACAGAGAAATTGACATCGCCTAATTTCTTACGATAACCCAATTCCAGTTCAACACCCTGGTTTTGCATATCTGCCACATTCGCTGCAGGATTGGAAATAGCTCCAACATAGAATGGGATACGCGGATATTGCAGAATGTCTTTTGTAGCTTTTCTGAACCAGTCGAATGAAACAGTGATATCTCTCAACACGGTTGCTTCAAATCCAACGTTTGTCTGGCTGGTAGATTCCCATTTCAGATCAGGGTTTGAAGGAGCATTAGGGCTGTAACCAACCAGATAACTATCACCTGTACCGAAGCTGTAGCTTCTGCCGCCGCCAATGGTAGACAGGTACTGGAAGTCGCCTATGTTGTCGTTACCAACCACACCGTAACCACCACGGAACTTCAGGAAGTTCACGATATTATTCTGTGCCAGGAAGCCTTCCTGAGAAGCCACCCATCCTAATGAGAAAGAGGGGAATATACCGTATCTATTATTAGAACCGAAACGGGAAGAGCCATCACGACGAACAATAGCTTCTGCAAGATATTTTTCATCATAGTTATAGTTTACACGTGCAAACAGCGAAGAAATCTTGTGCTCCGGATTTTCGTTACCGGTTGAATTCCTCTGGGCTGGGGTTGAACTAAACTTCATGGATGCATCTTCGAATGTAGATACAGGCAGGTCGAAAAGTGTTATGCCGGACGATTTTGAACGGCTGTCACTATATGCACCCTGTCCCACCAGCAAAGTCACGCTGTTCTTGTTGATCTGTCTTGTATAGGACATTGTATTTTCCACGTTCCAGTTAAATCCGTTATTGTAGTTACGGGAATAGCTGGTACGGGTGGAAGTAGTAGAAGCGTTCAGATAAGATATAGGGGTAAAGGACTCACTTCCCCAGAAGGCGATCTTTGAGCCTAAGGTAGAACGTATTTTCAACCCTTTAATAGGCGCTATTTCAAGGTAAGCGTTGCCTACGATATTATGTGACCATCCATAGTTACCCAGGCGGGTGCTGATATAAGCCAGGGGATTGGTAATTTCCTGTGCAACCGGAATGGAAATACCGTAGGGATTACCATGTTCGTCGCGGCGTACGGGTTGATTACTGTATGGCGCCTGGGCGGCAACTGTAGGATCAGTAACTACTGCAGGTGTAATAGGGTCCAGGTTAATGGCAGATGCCAATGGGCCGCCAAACTCACTGTTCGTATTACCAAGGCCGATAGACTTATCATACGCGTAGCCCACGTTCTGACCAAAGGTCACCCACTGGGACAATTTATGTGTAGAGTTCAGACGGAAGTTTATACGCTGATATTTAGAAATGTCTGTCGCAACAATACCTTCCTGATTCAGATAACCAAAGGACGAGTAGAAGGTTGATTTCTCATTACCACCGCTTACGCTGATCTCATGGTTCTGACGGATCGCATTGTTATTGAAGATCTGTGCCTGCCAGTCGGTACCTTCTCCCAAAGCTTTTGGGTTTTCATATACAATACCTGCACCACCTGCCATAGACGCTTCGTTCATCAATGTGGCATACTCAGTGGCATTCAACAGTTTCAGTTTGCGCGCGGGAGCGGAAGTACCCCAATAACCGTTATAGTTCACACTCAGCTTACCGGCTTTACCTTTCTTGGTAGTGATCAGGATAACACCTGCCGCAGCACGTGCACCATAGATAGCCTGAGAAGCGGCATCCTTCAATACTTCAATAGATTCTATATCAAACTGGTTCAGGTAACCAATACCGCCGTTGTCTACCACAACACCATCCACTACCCAAAGCGGATCATTGTTATTGAAGGTAGTAAGACCTCTCACCCTTACGGCAGAACCGGAACCTGGCTGACCAGAGCTGGCTGCGATGGTAACACCGGAAGTCCTACCCTGCAGGGCACTTTCAACACGGGTAATAGGCTGGCTTTCCAGATCGGCAGCTTTTACACTGGAGATGGCGCCGGTCACTACACTTTTCTTCTGTACGCCATAACCTACCACAACGGTTTCGGTCAGGGCCGTTTCAGAACCTTTCAGTCTAACGGACAGAATTCCACTACCTACGGCTTGTGTATAGGGAGTAAAACCCAGGGCGCTGAAGATGAGGGAACCATTGGCAGGCGCCTTCAATTTGAACCTGCCATCTGCATCAGTAGCAGTACCGGTGGTACCGTCCTTCACACGAACGCTTACGCCGGGCACAGGCTCTCCTTTTTCATCCAGTACCCTTCCGGTTACGTTGATGGTACTGTCGGCCGCAGACTTATTTGCCGGCAGGCTTTTCACGATGATGCGGGTGCCATCTACAGTATAGGCGAATGGCTGATTGTTGAGGCAGATCTCTAGTACTTCTTTAACGGTAGCATTTTTTACATCAATAGTTACAGGATTGGCTGTAGCGAGCAATGTTTCATCATATACTATGGAAATTCCAGCCTGACGTGCTACCTGACGAAGTACTTTTTTGAGGGGAGCTTTCTTTTCAGATATAGAGATCTGTTGCGATACCCCTTTTGCGCTGATCTGCAAACAAACCACTAGCAACAAAAAGGTGGTCAGTTTCATAACGGTGACAATTTTGGCCGGTAGACACTTCCGCGCACGGAAAGTCCTACCACTAAAGTTTAAATACATACTTTTGTAGTGTTTGGGAATTTAGAAGATCGTAGTTATTAACGTGACGTGGTTTTCAGGTGTCCCGGACAAATTGCCGGAAGTGTTGCAAGCGCTTCCGGTTCCTGTTTTTATGGGACATGCTGCTTCTTTAGTTTGTTTCAGTTACTAATTCCATAACGTAAGTCGTTTTTGCTTGAATAATACCCCTGTCTGCCTTTACGTGGATTCAGTGCAGCACAGGCTTTATTTGCCCGATGTAACAGTTAGTTTTCTCCCCGACAGTAAGAATGTAGGTCCATTTGCTTCCAGCATATGCAGAATATCGGATAAAGGTAAGCCCCGGCTAATACGCCCCCCAAAGAGCCGTTCATTTCCCGTCTGGTTGTAACTAACGTCAATATCATACCACCTGGCCAGTTGACGCAGAATGTCCCCCAGGCTGGCGTTATCAAATTCGAAAAAACCTGTCTTCCAGGCAATTACCTGATCAACATCCGCCGCCCTTACTACCATGATACCGCTAGCAGGGTCCACAATAGCCTGTTGACCTGGTTTCAGCTTTTGTTGGACTGTCCCGTTCTTTACGTTTACGAGTCCTTCGAGTAATGTTGTATTGATACTTTTTTCATCGGCATAGGCCATGACATCGAAGCGGGTACCAAGTACCTGGACTTCAACGTTGTTCACTTTTACATAAAACGGCTGACGCGCATTAGGGGCCACTTCAAAGTAGCCCTGTCCCTGCAATTCCACTTCTCTCCGGTCGCCGTTAAAAGCAGTGGGATATCTCATACTGGAAGCCGCGTTCAGCCATACATGGCTACCGTCGGGCAGTACAATATTGAACTGACCTCCCCTGGGAACGGTCAATGTATTATATACTACGGCGTCACTATTTCCCTGTACGGCATATTCCAGTTGTCCGTTCTTCTGCCGAACCTGGGTCTGCCCCTGGTCAATCACCTGATTCCCAGCACTATCCAGCGTTACCACATCGCCGTTAGCCAGGATCAATATAGCTTTATTAGTACCTGGTGCAATATCTCCGGTATCAGCCACCGTACTGTTACTTGTGGTAAATGTCTTGCGGGGCGAGACGGTCGTCATATAATAAAGACCACTACCAAGCAACAGCAGTGCTGCTGCGGCAACCGCCCAGCGGATTCGCGTACGCGAATGGATCTTTACTACTTTATCGCGGGAAATGTCCTGTAACAGCCTTGTTTCTATCCTGTCACTTATTTCTGAAGGGATGTCATGGTGCTCCCCCATTGTTTTTTCGAACTCCCGCTGCATAGCAGCCAGCAGGGAACGGTGAGCCCCTGACGAATGCAGCCAGGCATACAACTCCTCCGTTTCAGCCACAGTACATTGGCCGTCAAGGTATTTCTGTAAAAGTTTTTCGTTGTGGTCCGTGGATGATGACATAAATTATGAGCACCTTTTGCGGGTACTGTATATAATATCCGCAAATGAGGAAGTAGGGTACCCCTGTCTTAAAAAAAAGTTAAAAAAGTTTTCCGGCGAGGTAAACGGCGAGCAGAATATCGCCATGCCGGTGCACATAATCGTATATGAAGCGCATGCCCAGTACCATATGTTTTTTGACGGCATTGCGGGAAATACCCAGCAGAAAAGCCACTTCATCATAGCTTTTCCCCTCCTGCCGGCATAATCTGAACACATTCAGCCGCTGTGCAGGCATTCTTACCAGCGCCTCCTGGAACAGACGTTCATATTCTTTAGCCCTGATCTGATGCTCCGGCTGAATGCCGGAAATATCATTCAATTGAGCATATAACTGGTCTCTGAGTACTTTGTCGGTGGCAAGTTTGCCAATTGTCTTTATTACGTGGTTCCTGGCAATCCTATACAGATATCCTGTAAAGGACATTTCGGGGTTAATACGGTCCCTGATCTCCCATACCTTCAGGAATACATCATGCACCAGATCCTCTGCGAGTGAAGGAACCTTGCAAAACCGCAATACATAGATGTAAAGTGAGGCGTGATAGTGCCGGTAGATTTTGGTGAACGCAGACTCATCTCCCTGCATCATCCGTAACAACACCTCGTCCTCGGATGGCATACGATCCATATCAAATTGAACATTAGTAGGAACCCCCTAAAAGCTGTAAATCTAAAGAAAAGTAGGTAATGTACAAATTGACGTTAAACGTGTTTTTTACGTGTGTTTTTCAAAATTGTAAATATTTGTACATAATTTATTTGCGCAATTGAAATAAATGTTCATATATTTGCACCCCCGACGAATGGGAAACAAGTGTTGGATCAGTAGTTCAGTTGGTTAGAATGCCGCCCTGTCACGGCGGAGGTCGCGGGTTCGAGTCCCGTCTGGTCCGCAGAAAGGGACAAATCATCATCAGTATGATTTGTCCCTTTTTCGTTTTCAGGGGAATTGCCCGACAGGTGGCTATCCGGGAAAAAATTGTATTGACTTTCGGAGTTCGAAATGCCTCATTTTTTAGCGCTTCTATTGCATTTACAGCCTTCTGTGCGGCATTTATAATACCAAAGCCCTTTAGCCTTTACTACATAGCCTGTAAATGGCTGATTACAGGTATCGCATCTAATAAATATCTTTAGCGGTACTTCATCTTGTTCCTTTTTATGCGGAACTCCGTATCCTCCCGAACTTTGATGTATGTCATTTACTTTGAGAAAGATTTCTTTGCTGATCAGTTTTTCGTGATTCCCCTCAACAATCTTTCCTTCCAGCAACCCATGATTGATTACTCCGCAATAAAAGGGTCGTTTGAATATCTTGGTTAGCTGCTGTTTATACATCTTTACACGCACAGCACGAAGCCGGGAAATGATTTCTTCATTCTTCACTCCTTCCGCCTTCCAGAGAAAAGCCTTTCTTAACTTCTTGCCTACTTCATTTACAACAATCTTCCGTTGCCCGTTTGTTCGCACTATATCATATCCCTGTGGTGGCTTGGTAACCTTTCGAACTTTAGAAAACTGCTATGGAATGGATTTATCAAAAATCTGATCATGGGTCACATAGATCCGCTGGAACCCACAGAGCTTTAGGGTTTCTTTTGAAACAATGCACTATTCATGCAGACCGAAGACTCGTAAAGGCTAAAGTTTCCGAACTCACACAACTAACATGATGATACAAATCTTCATCGTCACCTCATGGGCGGAACGCAGTTGCTAATAGTTCTTGTTACTATATCCCATCCTGGAGGTTTATTAAGGATATAATTAGAAAATTAAGCTTGGGTTACTACTATCCGGTACATAGAAACGTAAAAGCAAAGCCACAAACGTACTCAACGTATTTTGCGGCTTTGCTCTTCTGCTCTATTAACAGATAAAGGTAATCGACGTTTTAAAACATCCAACTATTAGTATCTGGGTCTAAATCCAGGGCCTGGGCCGGATCTGGAGAAACGATTATTTTCTGGTCTTTCAGGTTTTGGACGAGCCTCATACACTACTATTTTCTGGCCAGCAACTACTGAATTATTCAATTCCTTAATTGCCAGTACTGCATTGGAATCGTCTGGCATTTCAACGAATGCAAAGCCTTTAGAACGGCCACTGTACTTATCATAAGCCACATTAATACTATATACAACTCCAAATGGGTCAAATAAAGACCATATCTCATCTTCAGTTGTTCTGTCACTTATATTACCTACAAAAATATTCACAAATATAATTTTAATTAAATGTGCATACTACTGAAAAACAGGGGATGAAGAAGAAAAAAAATCAACTTGAATCAGAAGAAGCCAAATGTAACCTTGTTAAGGTGGGGTCGAAGTGTGCCATTTCTGCGATCATATAAAACTCCTTCCGGAAACAACAGATCTTGTAGTATCCTTTATCTCCCACATTGAAAGAACCCCAAAGAGTAGTATCATACTTTGGATACAGCTTTTATTCACGCGATCTTATAAATGATACACGCCTTTTACATCATCCAAAATGTAGTCAATAAGTCTATTTGCCAATGCGTCAAATTCTGCTGATATAAATTCGGTAGTATTTCCGAAAATCGGGTTGTCATCAACCGGAATCGGAAAGTTGTCCGAACTTACAATGAGACATTCGTCGCTGCATTTAATTTCTCCTTGGCAAAAGGCGTTAGCGTTGCTGATAATTTCCCTATCTGGTAAGTGATGACATACACTAGCCATTTGTATTGCCTGCTTTCTTATCTGATGAGTACACACGCGCCGGGATGTGTCAATTACACCTTTTTCCTTACCTATAATCAGCAGTTCGCCGGTAACGTCGATAACTGCCCAAGGATTTTCTTCTTCAACCACACGGTACACAATTTCCAGCGAGGGCATTTTTTCAAGGTGATAGTCTAACTTTCTATACCTGCATATTTCTTCCATTCTTTCTCCAATATGGTTGAATTTATATAAGATCAGAAGCGGACGGGATCTTTCCCTATGAAAAGATCCCTTTACTGTTTCTTTTACTCCATAAAGTATCCTTTCTTCACTATGCCACCATCCTGTTTTTTCGAGCACAGGGTGTCTTACTTCCTGACCCGTCAGTAAAGTTTTCATCAGTTTTAACAAAGCAGTCGGTTCCGGGCGATTATTTCTGATGATATAAGCGCCACTCTCATATTGTCCCTCCTTTTCCGTTAGTAGCTTGTTCCAACCGTAAGACCCGAATAGCGCCCAGGCTGTTACCGCTATAACCGGAATGTTTTCAGTTCGTAATGTCAGGGCGGCATTCCACATTTCGTATAACCATCGCATTTGTTCCTCACGTGTACATTGCAGATGCACTTCTGTAAGAGCAATTTTCCATCCATGTCTTTCCCATGCCTCCGTTATCAAAGCTTTAAGCGACACTCTCTCCCGAATATTAACCCTGACAGCTTCGACATCTGCATATTGCTGAAAGGCATTGCCGCCATGTGATTCAGTAGGGTAACGGGATATATTTTCGTCTAAAAAACGTTCGGACGTTATATAGTAGTTGATGCCCATAACATCAGGCTCAATAGCCTGCCTGTTTAAAAACGACAGATCCTGGTCATCGATACCAGCATCCAATAGATAATTCCATAAAGGGTGAGATGGAATTACCTTACCTGCAATCAGGTCAAAGGAAAGCCACCGCCGTTCATTTTCAAAGTCTGCCTGATATTGCAAAGTAAGCGTACTGTATATTTTTGCCAGGTCCTCGGTTTGTACCAATTTAGCCGTGGGGTTGACCTTTCGGATAGCTATCATAGCCTTTATGGTAGCTTTACACTCGCTTACCAATATCCGGCTAAAGCTTTCGTCGCTTTTGTGATGTGGGTACCAATGACCATAAAGTCCACAAAATCTTGCAGTCGTCAGCGGTTCGTTAACGGGCGTATAAAATTCGATCCAGGGAAAACGTTGGGCTACTATGGCAGCAAAATCCTGCAATCCGTCCTCAAAGGTATCGTCAAAAAAGTTTACGTACTCCGGGCCACTACCATGATGCACAAGGCCTGCAATAACAGTTATACCTGCATCCTTCAGGCGGTTAAGGTTATTATCAGTAAATGTCCAGTCAATCGGCGTCAGGCTGGAGGGCTGGTGTTTTTCCCACAATATCGGATATCTGATGGTTTTGATGCCGGAAGTTATAATAAGATCAATGTCTTCAGGACGATTATAATGCCCGGAATAGGAGAGTTGATCAAAATATTCATCATTTACCCGGTTAATTGTATATTCCATGCCACCCCATAGTTCCAGCTTAGATATTTGCTGCATACCCGTTTAATTTGCTATTAATATTTGTTCCGTTGTGCTACTCATCGTCTGAAGCTTTATCTATTTTTTATTTTAAGCCTGAATTGAACGTGGTTCCTTCGTATGTAAGGTTGCCCGTTCAATAATTGTGCTGGCGATTAAACTTTGCATATCGTAATAAGTAGTATCCCATGAAGTTTTGGCCAGAAAACGATCCGTTACAGCCATTCGCTCTCGCTTGCCCGGTCGTTTAAGGATAGCCTTGGCATAATGCTCGAATTCATCGGCATTTGCAGCAATATCGACCATGCCGTTGATACCATATGTTTGCACCACGTCTTTGATGGGTGTTGAGATAATTGGCAGCCCTGCTGAAAGATATTCTGGCGTTTTAGTCGGACTAATAAATCGCGTGGAGGGATTATCCGCAAATGGTATAAGTCCTATATCCCAGGATGACATATATGCCGGTAATTGTTCATAACGTTTGGGGCCTAAATAATGGATATTTGAACGGATCGGCAGTATAGCGGGATCTATCTTAACTATGGGACCGAGCAACACAAAGTGCCAATCAGGATGACGGTCAGCAACCGTGTCTATTAAAGTAATGTCAAACCGTTCGTCTATTACACCTGCAAAACCAAATCGCGGATGTGGTATAGCTTGCTGATCTTCGGGATCAGGGATACTATTGCGGGCCTTACGGAAATGTTCCTGGTCGATGCTACTGGGAAACAAATGAATGTTATGATGCCTGGATTTTTTGTGCTGATAAAGTGAAATACCCCCTGTAAAGACGATGTCTGCTTTTAATAGTAATATAGTTTCCAATTCCAATAATTCCGGTGGAGCGAACTGGAAGGCCGACAATTCATCCATACAATCAAATACAGTTGCAAGGGGTGAAAGGTGCGAAGAAAATTGCAGTGCCATCGGAGTATAATACCAGAAAATAGTCCTCTGGATGGTTATTCTCGTCATAAAGGTATCCAATAGCTTTTTTAATAGTGCCACTACTACCACGGCCTCTGTGGTCGGTGCTAAATGGGGTACTACTATATACAATCCCTCTGCTTTCTCTGATATACGAAACTCAGGTTCTGTACCATCAAATATTGGCTCCTCTATATAGTATACTCGTGATTGCCATGCAAAACGACTCATAAGATGTTGCGGGCGCTGATAAACAAAATCCCATCTTAAATGAGAGAAGCAAATGATTGTATCATAATGTTCAGCTTCAACAATATTATTTATGGACATAGACATGTATCCAGCCAGGTTTTTGGTAGTTCTCATATACGTGTTTTTTTACCGCAGACTGCATTGCCCGACAGATCTTTAATAATTAATTGTAGTTGTAACTGCAAATTTATATTAGCATGGGTGACTAGCAACCAGCAAACGGGGCTTAACTAAGTAGGCTTCCTATTTTTATTACGTTAGCGTAATAGTCATATTGCTAAATATATGCCACCATCCTGAATAGTCTTACATCTGCTGTAATGGAATTATAATGTACTAATTAGGCACAAGGATCAAATTAACAATGGGGTTAATTGTACTCATATTGGTAATGTGTTATCGTTTAGCTAGCTTAATGACGAGCCTTTACTCTCTATATTCACCCGGTGTTTGTCTTATCTCTTGGATATAACAAGTCCTGCTTTTATTTGAGGACAGGTTTTTGTACTTCTAATAATAACTCAATTTTTTACCTTTTTTTGAAGCAGTTATTATCAACGGAAGTCTCTAACCAGTTCAAAAGTGATTTAGAGTTGGTGCAATCATACGGTATAAGCCGATTCCCATCATTATTGATACGGTAAAAGGAAAAGAGCAATCTGTAATCTTAACTGGTAATCGTCCTTATGATGCGATTATGGCAACGATAGAAACGTTGGTGGAAAAGGTTTATGCCTGATCATCCTCGCGGAATGAAATGACTACCCGGTCACCTCCTTTCGTTACATACTCTATGTGGCCATCTTTTCTTTTCCGGCCGCTCGTCTGTTGAACACCATTAAGAGCTACTGTTATATGTGTTATGTCATCTTTTCCTGCTTTAATGATCATCAGCCTGCAATTTAAACGGCTGTCGCCGGTAATGGTAAAAGAAACAGCTTTATTTCGCCGTGAAAAGGCAGTTAACGGATAATCAATAAATATCAGAAAATCTTTCCTGGGAATCCTTATATAATGTCTGGGTACAATTCCAAATGCATTACCTGCACCATATACTTCCTGACCCACCGCACCATTCTTTTCCCATCCGTCATGCAGGTCCTCCAGCGCCACCCATACGTTAGCATCTACCTCGCCTATTTTGACTTCATCTGAAAGTACTGCCTTCGGCAGCATAGGAGGATAATAATAAGGCGCTCTGTTGATCAGGTGCCGGATGTATTCTGTACTCAGCAGAATTACTGACGATAACACGTCTTCTTCTTCCGCTAGTTTAAGGTAGGCATGAAGTATACAAAACACCTCTTGTTCTTCATACGATGCCGTATAAGGGGCATCATTTAGCGGAAACAGGGTAAAAAAAGACGGAAACGATTTACCATAACCATAGTTACAATCCCATAGCCGCGTATTACGAAAGATGTTAGCTAGGCAGGTGTAACTTAAGCGGAGGTAAGTTTTATTCCGTGTTACCTTATACAACTTTAACAGCGCTCCAGCTGCGAAGGCTGTATTATTAGCCTGATAAAACAGGTCGAACCCTAACCCCTTTAGGGTTTTCGCGGCATTTTCTGCTTCCTGGAGGTATTTCTTTTTACCAGTTAGTTCCCATGCCTGCAACATTACATGGGCATACATGCCTGCCACGTCTTTTTCTCCGCCCTTGCCTGGCTCGGTTTCTTCCTTCACCACCTCGAGCGTATCCATTTTGTAAAATACGGGCCAGTGGTATTTGAAGTGCTGCGCTACATTAATAGCAAAATCCAGGGAAGCGAGAAAAAGCTTTTCGGCTGTTTTATCTCCTTTGAGTGCAAGTCGTGAGAGGTTAATAAGTGGATGGTGAAGGTACCATGAATCCATCACCATTGGACGTTTTTGTTCTTCCTCTCCTTCCAGCTTCCCTTCCGCCGCAGGTAGCCAGCGCATAATGGTTTTCAGTTCGTCGTTGAAAAATGAGGGTAAGACTGCTTTGATCTGGTCTGTTATCTCCTGCTTTTCTCCTTTCCATTCTGAATAATCGATCAATGGAAGGAGAATGGCCAGCTGTACCATAATTTCCGGCGGAGTGGCATAGTCGCACAAGTAGGCATTCAGGTATGTTTGTCCCTCTACCTGCGTCCAGCAACCATGATTATGTATGAGATCTTTCAACCCTTTTTGCAAGGTGTCTGGCCAATGATGATAGTTAGTAGCAGGCGCAGGTAATTGAAGATATACTTCGGCCAGTAGGTTCAGGTATTGCTCTGTTATGGTAGGTTCATCTGTTGGTACTGTCGGCTCAAACGCTATCAGGGCATCACTGATCACAACGGTTTTTCCCGGCTCGAGTGGATGGTCAGCAGATGTGGGAAGTGAGAGGCCTAGTTCCGGCCATTTGCCACCCACGACTTCGGCGCAGGAAGTTCCCGTTTGTTCGCAGTAATCACCGAGCGCAGTAAGGTTCTGCAAATATAGCAGGGAGCCTGTTTTAGGCTTCGTCATGCTTACGTATAGTACACCAGAACGAGTGCCAGCTTGTTGCAGATGGATTTTACCATTTGTATTTTCAGGGCTGCCATGCAGGCTGGGAAATATGATGTCCCGAGGCCAGAAGGGAATCATTGTCCGGCAAGCGGGTGTAATACGTGTCGTATAACGTAATACCGGCCTTTCGCCTTGTACCACGGAAATCTGTATTTCTATCAAACCCATTACTGACGAGAGCTGAAGGTCAATACTATTTTCCGTCGTGCGCTTACGACTTACCTGTAGATCAGCACCAGGTGAATAAGCAGCCCGGAATAAAATGTTGCCGCCCTTTGGCCATCTGGCCTGAATCCAGACAGTATCCTTGTCAGGGTATACATCAAATGTATAGATACCAGCTCTAAATTGGTAAAGCGAAACAACTTCCTTCTCAAGAAAGGCGGCGGCGGCAGCGGCCCACGGAGATAACGCATTCATACATATGTGTTAAGTGATTCTATTTAAGACCTTTCTGTTTTATTAGTATTATGTATATCTATCTCGTTCATTCACCTGTCTCATCATTCGGAGCATCAACGGGCTTAGACTGCGGGGAACTCTGCTGCCGTAGGAATATAGAAAGTACGACAATGGCAAAGACCGACAGGAATTCACTTTGCCAGTTTTGGAAAGACTCGAACCAGAATCTGTTATCTGCTATATAACTACTTACCGGCTCGCGTGGCAATCCCTTATTGACCAGTTGCTCATTCTCGTCTTTGAAACTTCCATAGAAGTGCAAGGCAAATGAAAGCAGGAAGAGCAAAAACAAAACGAGGGAGAGTGATCTCTTATATAGAAACAAGATCCAGCCACCTTTTCTCACCGCCCAAGGTGCGCCATCCCGTTGTGGTAACGGCTCTCGGTCGACTTCCTCTGATTCGTCAAGTTTTTTCGATTCAGAGGAACCCTTCTGCCGTAACGAAACAGTAAGCACGACGAACAGCGCCATCTGTAAGAATTCGCTCTCCCAATTTTCAAAAGTAGCCTGAATGAAATGCCCTGACTGAAGATATGATGAGAAAGAAATGGGAAATTGCCCATCCTGTTTTCTATCATCATTATGGTTTGCGAAGCCGGTGGATGCCTGAGCGGCCCAAGCGGCTATAAACAGTAGAAAAAATACAATAGACAAGCTATTGTTTCGGAAGAAGTTTTTCATATATATAATGCCCCTAAAAGCATACCAATAGCACCAGGTATTGTGAAGTTATGTTGACAACTCATCAACTCGTTTGCATAAGTACGGTCGAAGTTGCCAATCTTGGGATATTTAGTGTCAAATTGAACAGCCATATCCGGGGGTAATAGAGCTATCTCCTTTGATGATGGCAATGATGGTTTTTTCAGGCTTACCTGTGCGAAGCGCGAATTCTTTCGACCCCATCATCATTTCTTCCAGCTTTTCCTTTCTCGCCGGGATGCGAAACTAATTGTGGGAAGTATTGATTTTTGCTGTGCCATTTTATTTCTTCTTGTGATAGTTAACCATTTCTAAAACTTCTAAACAGGTTACTCCATAGGCCGTAGCATGTGGCACTTTTTATAGTTACAGAAACCATTAAATAATAACATACTGAATTGTCAAGATTGGACATTGAGCGGTTTAAATATTAATAGCTTTGCTGGCTGGCTTCTTAATCTCCGCAATCCTTCCTCAAATTGTAACCGTACTTTCCCCAATATGTGACAGGTTCTTGCGTATATCTTTAGAAAGATACAATCGTCTGATTTTTACTTATTTGGCTCTTATTTGTCTTTTTTACAAATGCCAACTGCCCATGAATGGAAAACAATATTCGTCCGTGATTTACAAGTGATTAGCGGTTATTCTTCTCTTGAAAATGATCATCGTGGTATTTCACCAACTATTGATTTATCAGGCCAATGCTCTAATCGCAGCACTTTTGCTCCATAAAGCCTGATTATCATTCTACTAAAGAAATGAGGTTGAATTCTCAATAGGCTAATTAGTACATACGGCATATTTATTGGCTGAGATGTCAGTGCATTCAATCCGATATACCTCCATTTGTAAATATTAATTCAAACCTATGCTACAACAGCTTGCGAATTTGTCAGACAATGAGCTAATGGCGAGAGCGAGAAAATTGAAAGATGAGGAAGCCGCAGGAATTTTGCTTGAAAGATATAGTCATTTGCTGGCGGCAGTTTCCTTACCTTCTCTCAATAATTACGGTAATACACCGGACGATTTTTTTCCTTCACTTTTACAAAGGCTTTTTAATAGTCTGCAAACACAGACTATTCCCAAGATTGGAGAATGGATGCAATTCTTTATAAAGTCGCAAGCCAATAGAACAGCGAGAAACAGATTTTATTTTCCATCCTCTGCGTCAAGTGATATCACCCGGCTTGAATATAAAGTAGATAAAGCTAACAGTAATCTCCTGCAAAAACAACAACTGACCTCTGCTATGAGAACAGCATTTGATCAGCTAAACGTCGCTTACGCAGAGCTGTTGCAGGAGTTTTATCTTGAACAGAAGACTTTCGCGGAAATAGCTATAGAAATGGGATATACTATAGAAGAAACCAGGAAACTGCTCAAACGATCGAAGCAGGAATTGGCATCACTTATATTGTCAAATTTAGAATGTGCAAAGCCTGGTAAACAAGAACAAGATCTGAATTTAGAATGTGCAACATCTGGACAACAAGAACAAGATATAAATCTAGAATATGCAAAATTTGGACAACAAGGACAAGATATTAAAGATCTTCAGCAGGGTTCATTGTTTTAATAAAGATCAGCTGCCCCGTTATGTAGATGGCCGTTTAACACACGTTGAAAAACATCTTTTAGAACAACACCTGGTAAATTGTGAACTCTGTAGTGATGCCGTAGAGATTCTCCAAAAGCCTAAGTTCCAGGCGCAGTACCAGTCTATGGGGGTGAGAGTTCAGCAATATGTTCGTAGTAGTACTTATGTAGCGCCGGTTTATGAAGCAGAACGTTATCAGAAAAACGTACAAATTAAAGAAAGCTTTTTGACGTATTTCTGGAGTACTGTCGCAGCTGTTCTTGTAATAGGCTTCTTTTATCTGATCCAGCGAGATGCGAAAAAAGAGGAAATGAAAAACTCCTGGGGAGGAACTGAAAGCGTTACTGCCACTGTTTCCAGACCTGAACCTAACGAATCAATTGGTACTACGCCCTCTGCGTCGATTGCCACTTTCGCCAGTGCCACGACTACTCTTCCCATCAAGGCGGACGGTAAAGTGGAACCGGCGTCTAATGTAATTACTGATGAAACATCAGATCCGGATAAGTTCCTTTATAAAACAGCAATGAATTTTTATCATCAGGGAAATCTTGATGAAGCAATGCCCCGGTTTACACAGCTGACTACGGATACAGCAAGTGGTTATAGAGAATTGGCACATTATCAACTGGCAATGTGTTTCAAATTTAAGAAGCAGAAGGCTAAAGCGAGGCAAATGTTTAAGGAACTCGTGAACATGAATGGTCGTATGAAAAGGCGAGCGCAGTTGGCTTTGAATAGGCTTTGATATGTGAATAGCGCATGTTAAATCCTATCAGGCTTACATATCCCCCTTCCAATCTGCGAACTGAAATGAAGGAGTTATTTCTATAAGAAATAGCTCCTTTATGTGTGGTTACTAATCGGAATTGCGTGAAAAGGGAAGGGTAAATTTTGTACATACCATCGCACCTGGAATTAATTTGCCTGTACTTTTTCTGCATCATACCACTCAACAGTCTTATGAAGTATCTCATCAAATTTAAAGATATCGTCGACAGTTAAAATTTCTGTTCTTGTTTCTTTCTTTTGCTCATCAAAAGTGCCAATATATTTTCGTGAACCGTTAAAATACAACCTGCATATCGTTTTTCGATTATTGTCATCGAGGAGTATCGCGAAATAGGATTGGGCATCCCGATATGCTATTCTAGCGGGCTTTATCCTTTGACGGAGAATTGTCTTTACAATCATGTAGCCTTCCTTCTCCTCCTCCGTGGTTTCAATCATTGAACCCTTTTCTTCGATAGTTGTTGTTGCTGATTCCTTTTCAGCATCTGATTGCTCTCCTTCATTTTCCTTTTTTAGCGCAGATTTAAGCCTTTCAGTTATAAGATCATTGATGTATTGTTGTATTGACTTCTTAGTAAGTGCACCGAACTGCTCAACAAGTTTTGAAGTTAACATTCCCTTATATACCTGTTTGGCAAAGAGTTTAACCAATCCTTCCGAGGGATTTTGGAACTCGACATTTATCAACATTTTGAGCTCAGTCATATATTTTAGCTCGCTTGCAGTAGTTTGAATGCTTTCTATATTGAAATATGACTTGTGAAATTTCTTTAGTTCTTCGATCTGGTTATCTTTTATATCTGTCACATTGAACTCAAAGAATGGCTTTTCATCCATTTTATTTGGCTCGACAAGATCTGTATAAAACCGGTAAATTATGCCATTAGACAATAAGCCGAACTTTGCTTTTGTAGTATGAAAGTATCGGAAAAGCTGGGAGTTGTGTGGATCCAGGCTTTCTCCCCAGTGTTTACATTCGATGAGTATTGAAGGCTGTCCTTCTTTCAGGATCGCATAATCGACCTTTTCGCCCTTCTTAATCCCGATATCGGCAATGAATTCCGGTATCACCTCAAATGGGTCAAATACGTCATAGCCCAGGACTTTAATGAAGGGCATGATAAAAGCATTCTTAGTTGCTTCTTCCGTTTGAATCTGGTTTTTAAGTTTTTCGACTTTGTCGCCAAAGAGTTTTATTTCATCTTTAAAATCCATGAGAATTATTTTTTGTTGTTGATGTTGCGAGAAATTTATCATTCAAATCCTTTTCCAAGGGCATCGAGCCGTCGCATCTGTAAATTCATGTGGTGTAGTACTACCTTTTCGTAATCATTGGACCTGTCGCCCATTTTACTGAATAGCACCAGCATCTCTATAAACAAGAAAAACAATATCCACAGCAGCCAGAAACACAGTGCAACGTGAGAAGCGGATAACATCCGTGTCATGATCGTTAGCTCATCTAAAAACCCTGTATTCGCTTTCATTTCCTTTTCAAGTGCAGGCTTCATATGGAGCAATTCATTTTCTTTTTGTGCTCTTTGTTTCCGCATGGCACCGATGGTAGAGTCAAGGGACGACAGCAATGCTATTTTGGGATTAGGCACTAATGTAGTCGTAGTGGTAGTTTCATTTACCGTCTTCAAAATAGTCGTATCCTTCCCTGAAGATGTTGCTGTTTGCATGGGGACCCGTTTTGTTGACATTTGCGTAGTTGTACCAATTGTGGTTGGATGTTTACTAATATCTTCGACGTAATTCTCTTTGTCCTGTTCCTTTTTATTAATCGTGGTGTCCAGTGCGACTATCTGTTTTCTTAATTCATCAGTTTTCGAGGGTAATATCCTGTCTACCTTTTCTGAGATGTAGGAAATCTTTTCGATCTCAATATCTTTTTCGAACAATATCTGATCGATGATCACCGCACCCAGGATGGACATCATGAAAGCCAGGCAGCCCCTGAAAATTAACAGTAGCCGACTCGGATTGAAAGATAAAACGATCTGCTTTTCAACCTGTACAATGATGATGGTTGAGAGTAGTCCCGCTAGCATACATCCTGGCAGGCCGAGAGACAGATAACGATGCGCGAATGTAAAACCAATAAAAAACCACAGAATACAAACGATCAGCATCGCTGCCGTATATTTTTTCACGGATTTAAAAGCCGCTTCGCTGCAGTTTCGCAGGATGTTGTAGTTATATCCTGTCATGAAGCAGCCGAAACGGACCCATAGATGTTTCATAACGCTCGATTTTAAAAGTTCTTGTTTAGTATAATGTGGCTGGAAATTGCCGCAAGACCATTTCTGAATCCGCGGGTGTAGCTGATAATAATGCCATGACCGACGCCCTCGTTAAACTTTGCCTGCTCTTCGATTTCTTTAACCTGACTAATATGGCTCTCTGCAATTTCCTTCTTGACGGTAAGTTCTTCCACGGTATCTATCATACCACTTCGGCTTCTGCTGGTGATATGGAAATTGATTTGCCGGATAAAGTCTTCGTAGAACGTTTTGACCTTACGGATAGATCTTTCCAGGTCATTCTTCAGCGCGATAACATTTTGGTCCAGGTGGGTTGCGTCCGGATTTATCAATGCATCATTGTACCCCTTGGATTCATAATTCTTATCGAGGAATTCGTACAAAAGATGTATTCCGCCATTGAGCTGCACAATGGTTTTTTCTTGAGGCGGCTCTTTTTCCGGTGCATCTTTCTCAATGAAAGTAGTTTCCGGAATATCGGGTATGACGTTTTCAATTGCCATGGCGTGGTTATGCCCATTTGGGCGTTGCCGGTTGAAAATCTCGAATAAGCTCATACATATTTTATTAAATGGTGATTGTCGGTACTTTATATTTATTATGCCCTTTGCTATGACAGGATTCGCAAAGCGTAATGAGTAAATGGGCAGGGTAATCCCAGGGAAGGCGGAACTTCTGCGTGCTTGCTATAAATTGGTATTGCCTGTGATGCACCTGCAGCTCTTTATCGCTGCGGCAATGCACACAGCGATGCATGTCGCGGTGCAGTATCTCTTTCCGTTTCGCCTTCCAGTTAGGATGAAGTAAAAGTGCACCGTAACTGCCGTGAGATTTAACGTTGAGTGTGCCCTGCTCCTGTGGTTTTGCCGAAGGTGATTTGGCCGGAATATCCTTATGGATATATCTGCGATAAGATTGGGCCCCCTTAAAATGCAGATATTTATACAGCGCATCGTTTAGAGTTGTCATACATACAAGTTGGAGTTATTGAGATATAGTTTCGGTCGCAGCCTATTCATTGTTCCCACTTACAAAGGGTCCTGGTGGCCATTACTTTCTCAAGGGGTATGCTAATGATCTGATGCTTGCAGTTACTTAGCCCACGGCAATTCGGTTTGTAATGATACCTAATAGCATTTTTGCTGTCGCAGATATACACCGTTATTGAGTTGCAATTAATATAGCTAGAGAGCAGCCAGGCATACAGGAGTTTCATGGCTCGATAGGTTCATAATACAATAGGTTATTAGAACTGGCATTATCGTTTAGCTTGTATGGCAGGGCTTACAACAATGAATACAGCCATTCGCCTTTTGATAACGCTTCTTTGCTTCGCGGACGGCTTCCTGACAAGTTTCAAATTCTCCTAAATAAGTCTTGTTATACATCAGAGGAAAGTATTGACAGGTAGTAACGTGAACTTCATGATCGCCGTTAAGCTGAGAGTTGTTATTTACATAATACTTCTGTTTCATGGTGGTGTTTTTAATTTATGAAACAAAAGTATATTTCATTAACATCCTTTTTTTATGGGAAACCGTAAAGTGCTGTTGGGGATCGAAACTTTTTTGTTGTTTATATAGCACCTAGATCCTTGCAGTGGGCTACCAGTTGCTCATTCTTTGTGAAGCCAAGTGCGTCTTTTATCTGATTGAGCCTTTTTTCTACGCTACTTAGGCCAGATGGTTTTATTCCGTGATTTTGAAGGTGCGCGGGGATGTCTTTCTGAAGCATTCCCTGCGCAAGCAGCGTTATGATTGTGAGATCAAAATCTGAAAATGAGTAGACATTCTTTTTGTCGATCAACTGTTTTATATGACGCGGAAAATAGCGCCGGTGTTGGGCTATTTCATTGATGGCCTCTTTAAGCTCCCGTGCATCATGCCGGGCTTTGCGCACAAAACCGTCGATATCATAATTACTGTAAAGCTGGTCAATGGTTGCGGGCCTGTTTTCAGCCGAGAAGACCAGGATCTTCAAGTCGGGTTGTACTTTTCTGACGGCAGTAATTAGGTCCATACCACCAGACAGTATCTGCTTATAACCATCCGGTTCGAAATATAAATCTGTAATGAGCAGATCGAAAGAGCTTTCAGCTTTAACTGCTTGTGTTATCTTATTCAAAGCGTCATCGCAATAATAGGCATAGGCCGTATTGATGATAACCAGTTCTTCCAGCGTTTTCTGCACTGAAATATTGGCGCTTTCGTGATCTTCGGCAATAAGTACCTTTGTAATCATGAGGATTAAGCTATTGGAAAGGAAATGTGAAATTTTAATCCTTTAGCAGGATGTTCAAATGTATATTGCCCGCCTATTCTTTTAATACGGTTTTCCGTATTCTGCAGTCCGTTCCCAAACTTAACTTGCGGAGAAAGACCGATACCATCATCGGTATAGAGAATTTCAAACCGGCCGTTTTGACATTTGAATTTTATCATAACGGAATGAGCCTGGCTATGCTTTTTCATATTAATCATCAATTCCTGCAGAATATGTTCAACTTCATGCTGTACCTGCGTATTCATCTGGCTCCAGAGCACCGGATCGTTGCCGAAGATCAGCACCTTGATTTGTTCGGCTCCAAAGGACTCCAGCAGATCGTCAATTTTAACATGAAAAGGAAGCTTTGAGGTTGTGGGGTTTTCGTAAGAGATATCGCGGGACCTCTCGTATAATGCCTCAATTTTATCTATCAATTCTTCCTTGTCTACAGACACTTTATGCTCAAGATCTGTCATTATGCGGTATAAGTTATTAGCTACCACGTCATGTACTTTCTGTGAGGTTTTAAGTAGATTTTCCTGTATGGCCTGTTGGGAGGCAACTTCAATCTGTTGCCGGCGTCGGCGGTGCCGAAGGATTAGAAGAATTCCAGCGGTAATGAATAGCAGGGTGGTTAGTACAAATATGAACCACTGCGCTACCAGCTGGGTTTCTTTTTGTGCATTATCCTTCTGCAGCTGAAGGTTGTCGGACTTGCTTTTCTCGGCTTCGTAACGGATTAATGCGAATTGGTTTTTGGCTGCATTCTTTGCCGTTTGGAGACTATCCGTCAGGTGTTGGTAACGGAAAAAATAAGGCTTCAGCAGGTTGGTCGGACTAAGTGTAATAAGTTTTGAAAGCGCTTCGACTTCGTCGTCCGGGCTATTCATTTCTCTGGCGATTTCGTATCTTCTCTCAGCATAATGAAGCGCCGAATCGGGCATGGAGAGCGAATAATAATCTGATAGATGCGCGTAGCTGGCATTGAGCCCCCTGATATCGTTTGAGTCCTTACGGATTTGCAATGCATGTTGCAGCTCGGGCCTCGCGTAATAACTGGAATCTTTCAGCCATTTAGTTTTGGCATAGTTGGAAAGTATACGGGCATATTCTTTTTTCTCGTCCTTGCCCTTACTCTTAACGAGCAGGGATTTGTACAGATCGATTGCCAGATCATAGTCGCCTTTCTTCTGGTAGGTAAGGGCTATACTGTTTAAGGCAATATATTGGTTATCAGGATCTTCTATGTATTGGAGCGCTTTGCGATAGTATTCGATCGCTGCTTCATAGTTTTTGAGATTAAGACAGATATTGCCCAGCTCATGATAGTCTGAGCTCAGGCACTCCCGATCTTCTGTTTTGCGTTCTTTGAGATAAGTGAGGGATTTTAAAAGGCTTTCCTGTCCTCCATAATGGTCTCCCTCGTATGCCTGAATGATACCCATATAGGTATAAGCCATTGCAATTACCAAACTGTCTGTAGCTCTCGTAGCGACGAGATTAAAATAATAGAAGGCAGAGTCGTTATTGTTATTGAAGAATGATTCTCCTTTTTCGAGCGTGGGTGCAGAAACCGGTTGCGGAGTCTCCCTGTTGGATGTACAGGCTAAAAGACAACCGAGCAGTATTGGTAGTATGATGGTTGAGGGGCGCACTGAGGGATATTTCTCTTAAAAGTATTGAATTCCTCAATTTCGAAGAATTATTATTGATGGACACCAAAAAAAGTGAGGCAAGAGCCTTCTTACCTCACTTAGATTATACGTCAGGGTTTTCTTGGAGGAATTGTTCCGGTTTCGCCACCGGTATCTCCACCGGGATCCCCGAGAGTAGTGACCTGCTCACTATTGTTATTATTACAGTTACTAGAATGAGCTGGGCTCAGGAATGACAAAAGAAAGCCTAATATGATGCTAAACATTGTTTTAGTTTTTTTAGTTGATGGAAATAAGCTGCCGGATGCCGGGCAGCCGGCAGCGGAGTTTTGAGTTAGTGGAGAAGCGCTTCTTGTCTTTTAGGGAAGTATGGGCGTGGATCGCGGAAGCTGATAATCGCTTCCCAAGCCGGTTACCGGCTTCCGCTTTCTTTGCCCGGTGCGAATCAGTCTGTACAGAGTGCCTCTTAGCAATGGAGGCATTACCTGATTGCGAAACGAAGATAGGGTGTGGTAAGTGGTTGGTTTTTAATTGATTCCGATAATTCCGATAATTCCTTGTATTCCACTTTTAATTCCGGGAATGCGGGTTTAATTCCGATTATTCAGTTCTATAATTTCATTTATGGCGACACTTTTTATTGACTACCAGCAACTGGTCATGCGGGCGTATGAACGAAAGAAGGTAAACAACGAGTTACCACACGGCTTAGTGGAGCCAGCACCCGCCAGGCTCAAAGAGGAATGCACGAAGAGATGCACCCAGGCTTTAACGAGGCGGGATGAAAGGGTTATCAGGGATTTCTGTGGAGATTTGAATGAATCGAAAAGTTGTTATGTTCTCCTGGAGCGATGCGAAACGGATAAGTTTAAGCCGTTGGTGAATTATCTGAAAGGGAAGTCTGAAAATACAGATAGGAAAAATATCGAACTCTTGGCGTGGCTGATTGACTTTTCTGGCAGGCCATGGGAAATAGGGAAAAGTTATTCCAACGATGACGATATAAATGAAGAACCAGCGCCGAATGGCATTGGTCCGGCAACGAGAGAGCTGCTGACAGCCTCAGATGATCCGGCCAATCCGCCTGCGGCTGGAAGCGATAAACCAGATCTGGAACCCGTAATTCCTGGAAATCCGATAATTCTTACTGAGATTGAAAGCTTAAAGGGAAAAGAAAGTGCGGGAGTTATAACTGCGGAAACCGGTGAACAAAAAAAGTTAAAGGTGAAATCCACGAAAAGGCTGACTGTTGCGATCATGTTGTCGCTGGCACTAGGAACAGGTAGTATGTGGTGGTGGAATCGGACGGCGGCTCCTGGTGGCAACTGCATGTATTGGCATGAAGATCATTACGAAGCCATAGCCTGTGACCAGAAAGTACCTAATGCGATGGTCATAGCATTGGATACAATAAGGTTGAAAAATTTCAGGAAACTAACCAGACCGGACACTATAACCTATAAGGCCATAGGCAGGGTTTGGTATTCTAAGATTGGTGGGAAATTGGAATACTATACATCTGGTGGAGAGCATCCAGTGATTTTTGGACGTCAGCTGAAGCCAATTACCGTATATATTATAGATAAGTACATCCTATCGGGTATGATCACGAAATAGTAGCTGAAAAATTAACAGAGAAGTGAATATAACCTTCGGCTTTCGTTGCCGGTTCTTGAATTCGAGAGTTTTTTAGGTGTAGTGAATGCCCTGTGGTGATTTAAAAACGGCTAATTAAAAAAGATTCGATCATCAAAGCCAAGTTAGAAGATATTCAAAAGGTAATGACTTAAAAGACATATACGAGTTAAAGCCCATTTATTATTTTTATCAGGAACATAACCAAAGGGGCAAGGAAGAAATACAGAACTTTCTTTTACATGAAATCAAGTCTTTTGCTCTGAACAATTGTTTTAATACGAGACTTTCAATCGGCCTGATGGGCAATATCCCCTATAATTACCGATGGAATCCACGCGCTTATGATCCACGGGTGCCGCATGATCTTGATAATAAGTTATGCCACTTACCCATGAGGGAAATTAAGAAGTTGAAGAAGTTGCACAAGGATGATCGAACCGCCTTCAGTGAATTCCTTAACCAATATATCAAGGATGAAGAAATCATCTTTGAATTGATTGCGCTTCTTTTTTAACGTTAGGCTTGTGGCACTACCTTTGGATACCTGCCATCCTTCTTCTGGTTGCAGTTGTACCGTTAATTGTTGAACATTTGTTTTGGGCTGCTGAATGATAAAGTTCTGGCGGATACCCTGTTCGTTGTTGATGTATTCAACCGTAAACTGATTGTTGTGGTTGAATCGTATCGTGTTTCATACATGTTTACCAACGGTTGATCAACAGGTTTGTAAACTGATCTGCCATTGGAAGATACTCCTTTAACGGTAAGGTTAAAAGACCAGTGTTGTTGCTGCCCCTGCGAAGTAATACTCATTTCGTTGGCAGAGTAAGCTGCACTCAAACCTTTTTTGCGGTTAGGGCTCTGGTAAATACTACTATTGTTTTGTTTGTTGATGAAGTATTCACTTCGTTCGATTTCTTTCTGCATCTGCAATGACTGATCCTTTGCAACGGCAGGTTCAGTATTGCCACGTACGATGCACGTACCAAGCAGCATGACAGACAACATTGATGTCTTTAGGTAACATTGTTTCAGATAATAAAAAGTGTGGCGTCGACACTTTTTAAAACGGCTAAAAGTTGCAATCGGGGGAATTTCACTTTCCTGATGGGAGCTTCCATGTGGCCATAATAAAAAACAAGTGCAACCATCCGCCGGTGCGATCCCATTGACGTATGTAGGTGATGTCTACATTTGCGTGAGGAAGAACATCATAGCTGGCTCCCCCGGCGATCCTGTTGCGTGTCCAGGTGCCATTGTTCAAGAGCCGGAAGGCCTCGTTGTATCCATATAGTTTAGCTTT
Organism: uncultured Flavihumibacter sp.; assembly: GCA_902168105.1. Classification (GTDB taxonomy): domain Bacteria; phylum Bacteroidota; class Bacteroidia; order Chitinophagales; family Chitinophagaceae; genus Chitinophaga. The sequence continues at coordinate 119,702 of CABHOY010000071.1, read as the reverse complement.
CCTATCTGCAAAACGAAATGACTTGACAAGCCTGATCCGATTACGATAATAATACAAAGGCTCGATGTCAGTACCGGTCCTGATCCACAACATATTTCTATCATCCAGCAGGAAGCAGCCGAATTGTATTTGTGGCGTCACCGCAATCATGAAGAAGTGACTGTGCTGATGCGATCCTTTATCCGTTTTACGGATATAGTACATATACCCGGGATTTAATACAATGTTTTTATGTATTGTTATGAATCCCTGTACGTAACCAAGACCTGCCCTATAATAACGGTTGTAGCCAGGTTGGCCGAGCAATCTGAATGTTGAAGAAGGTTGCCATGATACGCCCGGTAACAACCATGCGGCAACATCGCCCCTGTTGGTTTGCGCCCGTAGCATATATGTATTGGTAATTGAAAAGAACAGGAAAAAAATACGTAGTAAGGCACCTTTCATATGGTCAGGGTTTGTGCCTTGATATGTGTGCTTATCTGATCGGCATCTGAATTATTAAAACCGGATTTTCGCCTGTATTCTACAGCCGTCATCCGTGCATACTTTTTGAAATAACGGCTAAAATAACTTGCCTCTGCAAATCCCATCCTGTACGCGATCTCCTTTATGGACAGACATGAATGGTCAAGCAGGAATTTTGACTCTACGATAGTTTTGTCAATGATCCATTTACTTACTGGTTTACCGGTTTGCTTTCTGACCACATGGTTCAGGTAATTGGGGTGTAATCCAAGTGCTGCTGCATATTCACATGCTGTATATGGTCTGTTGATCTGCCCATTATAGAGATCAAGATAATGTTGCTGCAGCATTTGTTTAAAACTTCTGAGAATATCTGTTTGCCGCCCCTGGCTGACGTCTGGTTTGTAAAAGAGCTTTTCTTTGATCTTTAAAAGGATGAGTAATAGCAAACATCCGATCTTCTTTTTATGCAGTGGGGAATGTGTACCCTGCATTGTTTTCACCTGTTGATATACCTGTTCCAGATCGGCGAAATCTTCTTTATTCAGGATGATTGGCAGGGCTGCATCTGCCTGAAGAAAAGGGAACTCCTGCATGATCGATATATGCATGTTTTCTTTTATGAAAGTATCATTCAGGGTAAGCAGGTACAGTTCCTTTACTTCTTTAAAGTTAAAGTGAATGATATCTCCGGGATTGCCTAAACAGATAGAGCCCGGCCGTAAGGTGATGGCATATTGATTCACCTGGTATCTACCCAATGCATTTTTCACGAAGAGAAAAGAATAAAACCCGGTACGATGGATGGGGGAAACAATGGCTTCTTTGCAAATAAGGTCAGCCAGGTCGTAAATGCAGCAATCATCTGCCAGGTGCGCAGGATGGATATCGATATTAAGTGAACTGTATAGTTGCCTTGCAGTTCTGAATAATGGTATGATGTGTTGCATGAAAAAGGGATTAATGGATTACTGAAAACAATGTCTTAGGTGCAGTGATAGCTACAGTAATATTGTACCAGTGTATAACTGATTGGTATTTATTTGTTTGTGGGGAATTTACAATTGTGGATTGTTCATATTTCAACAATTGAAATAATAATTGTGAAATATCGCGATATCACCACTGAGATGCTTTGAAAAGTACAGTTCTAAGTGTGAAAAGTGTAGCAGCTGTGCTATTGTCTTTGAAGAACTTTAGCAAAGAAAAAACGTATCCGCTATGAACATCAATTCCCAACAGGCCAGTGCGGCCATCGGGCTTGCGCGCAGTAAAGCCAACGAAATAAAGGTCCCTGTGAATATTGCTATTCTCGATACAGGCGGCCATCTCAAAGCACTGGAACGAATGGATGGTGCACCAATCGGCTCACTTGATATAGCGATAGGGAAAGCTAAAACTTCCATGTTGTTTGGTATTAACAGTGAACAGGTAGGAGAATATCTGAAACCTGAAGCCGGCGCCTATGGTATCACAAATACAAACGGTGGACTGGTAGGGTTTGCGGGAGGATTACCTATCAGGAGTGCGGGCGAAATAATTGGATTTATCGGTGTGTCAGGAGGTGCTGTTCCACAGGATTTTTTAATCGCTTCTCAGGCAGCGGCGCTATAAACGTCATTCTATCATCCCAAAAATAAAAGACAATGACAGACAAAAAAAGAATTCTGATCACCGGTGCGGGCTCCGGTTTTGGTGAAGGCACCGCTATTGGATTGGCAAAACTTGGTCACAAAGTGATTGCCGGCGTACAGATCTCACCCCAGGTAACAGCGCTTCGCAGAAAAGCTGAAGAGCTGGGGCTACAGGACAATCTCCGGGTAGAACGACTTGACATCCTGGATGCATATGATGTTAAATATGCGCTTACCTGGGATATTGATATTTTATTGAATAACGCCGGTATCGGGGAAGCGGGTCCGACATTCGAGATCCCTATTGACCTGGTGAGGAAAAACTTTGAAACAAACGTATTTGCAGCGTTAGATCTGACACAACGCTTCGTTCGTAAGTTCATTGATGAGAAGAGGCCCGGTAAGATCATTTTCACATCTTCTATGGGAGGACTTTTCACACCTCCCGGTTATGGTATATATGTGGCGACTAAACATGCACTGGAGGCTATTGCTGAAGCGCTGCATGAGGAGTTACGCGTTTACAATATCAAGGTGCAGACTATCAATCCTGGTGCTTATCTGACCGGTTATAATGAAACAATGGCCGACAATCCTTTCCGCTGGCTCGACGACAGCCATAATGTTACCAGACGGGCTGATATGAAAGCTATTTTTGACAGCCTGCTGGGTACGCCGCAAGGTAGACTGGACCCAACGGAAATGATCGATGCCATGATCCAGATTGTGCCTGCCGATACCGGTAAATTCAGGAACGTAGTACCTCAGTTCGTAGAGGATATGCTCAAGGAAAATCAGACAAAGGCATGGGCGAATGAGATCTGACGATCCTTTTACTCTTAATAACTATGAGTTGAATCGAAGCTGCATTTAAAAGGCAGCTTCGATTTTTTGTTGTTTCTAACATTGTTCCCCAACAACTTTTCAAAGGGATCGTATTAAAGCTTGTTATAAATGAACGGAATTCTCAACAATTAACAGGTTAATTTGTAATAGTTTAGTGTGTATGCTCCACAACTCGTCATATGACGGATAAACCTCAATCAATAACACAAAAAGAAAAAATCATGATCCCTCAACAGTCGTCCTTAGACGTTCAGATCCCACCGGGATGGATAGGTGGATTCGCTCAATCAAATCCCCAATTTGCTTACCCAAACCCAGACCTTTCCTCGTTACCAATGTTAGACAACATGGATAACATTGACCTGTTAAAGCGCCAGCAGGGAGTGGAATGGCCAGAATTCAGCTGGGAAACTGAAATGGGGAAAAAAGATCCCAAGCGTTGCTTTGTGATGTTCTCTCCTTACATTTCCAGGATCGGGTATGATGATTTTGGAAGGGTATATTCTATCATATGTCCACAGCAAGGCACCTATATTCCTGACATGGGCACGCTGAATGTAGAGGTTACCGTTACCGGGCAAAGAGGATGGGTGGACGAGCCTAACAGGGAATATAATCTTGCCGCTGATATGACCGTTGAAGGTAAGATCTGGTTTAGTCCCAGTGCAAACCAAAGCACCTTAGGGAAAATATTATGGGCCATATTCAGCAAGAACGGGTTGCCTTTTCCCTCGAGTAAAGCAAATGCTATCAGGGTTACGACGCATGAGTATCAGAACCCGGGGCAACCTATCTTCCCGGTACGGAGAGGTGAATCTACGTTATTCAAAAGCCCTGAATTTGCAAAGCATCCGGAAGCATGGGGTGTTGGAAATGTAGAGGTGCAGATCGGACCGATCCAAAATACGAGTAATGGTATTGTTGATGATTTTAACAGGCTTGTCATGGAGCTTTTCAATCTTAGTTCCGGCAACATGTTGCAGACGGGTAACCTGTTGTCATGGAACGTCTGGTTTAAAGAACCCGGATTGGTCAATACGGAAGAATGGAAAACACATGCGGAAAGGTGGCGTGAATCCATTGATGTAGAACATAAAAGTCCCACTGGTCCGGGATCAACACCGAAATTCTTTGATGGAACTCCTTTTAATCCGGTTAAAGAATTAATTGATGAGAAGATCAAAGAGATCGTCGATTGGTTAATACACCATTTTATAAAATAAATAATATCAGGTTACAGCCTTGCAAAAGAGACACCATACCGGGGTCTCTTTTGTTTTTCCGGCAGATAGGTCTGGGTAGGCTCTTTGCTGCCGACGCGATTGTACGGTTCCACGATGAATTGTTGTTATGTAGTATCTTTGCCGGGTTATTTAAACGGGATATTATGGCTAAGCAGGCATTATCACTTTCATCAGGCTTTGAATTTTTGAATAAACTGGGAAAGAACAATAATAGGGAATGGTTCAACGCTCACAAGGATGCTTATCTGACAGAACTAGCTGTTGTAGAGAACTTCGCAGAGGCATTACTTCAGGCACTTAATACACATGACGAAATAGAGACACTGTCGGGCAAGAAAAGCCTGTTCCGTATTTATAGGGATACCCGCTTCTCTAACGATAAAACGCCTTATAAAACACATTGGAGCGGTAGCTTCAAACGTGCTACAAAGCGCCGCCGGGGAGGGTATTATTTTCATATTGAACCGGGTAACAGTTTCATTGCAGGTGGTTTCTGGGCGCCCGCTGCAGAAGATCTCAAGCGGGTCAGAGAGGATATTGCATTTGATGCTGAACCGCTGAGAAAGATCCTTAAAGCGAAATCTTTTGTTACGACATTCGGGGAACTTAAAGGGGAACAGCTAAAGACAGCTCCTAAAGGTTTTGAGGCTGATCATGAGGCGATAGACCTGTTGCGTTACAAACAATTTCTACTCAGAAGGGATTTTCCGGATGAGTTGGTGCTGAGCGGTGATTTCCTCAAAGAAGCGAATCAGACCTTTAAGAACATGCGGCCGTTTTTCGATTATATGAGCGATGTGCTGACAACGGATATTAACGGAGAAACATTATAGTAAAATGCAGGTCTATGGGAAGTAGAATTCCCATAGACCTGTGATTTTAACTTTGCTGTTGATATTTCAACACACTGTTATTCTCTTTCCTGTTTTTAAGGATGTTGACATATCGTAGCGCCAGTTTATTGTTGTAGTTCTCATAGGCCTTCTGTGCCCACTCTATCGCTTTATCCAGCTCACCGTTTATTTCACAGATGATCGCCATATTATAACATGCCCTACCGGCAATTTTGCTGCTGGATGAAGTGGTTTCCTTCTTCCATAATTCGGCAGCGCCATTCCAGTTGCCCGTTTGTGCCTTGCGTTTAGCAGTACTGAAATTATCCGTTCCTTTCACGTAATAATCCCTGGTCACCCTGATCCAATAAGGGATCAATCTGAATGCATAATCCTGACCGGTTTTCCTGCTTACATCGAGTATGGCTTCTTTCCTGTTGATGATCGCGCCGGCGGCGGCTACCGGATTGATGCCTTTTCCGGTGAATGTGACGTCTTTGGTGATCGGATATTCATCCAATATTAACTTGTCTACAGGATCGTAGATCCTCCAGCCGGTTTTTACGGTCGTAAGCATACTGGCGTGATGTTCAATACCAGGGATATTACCCAACGGTGTTTTCATTGATATGGGAACAGCAGCATAGCTGACTTTCGAATCAGTATCAAATAGTTCAAGAGAGAACAATGCGTCCACGCGCTTTTCCCGGCAGATCTTTTCGACCACATCCCAGGTTAATGGCGCCGGAAATTGGCCGGGAACATTTGTTCGCAGGTCAATGCTGTTGAAAGCAGTAACATTATTGAACCTGTTATTTTTGATCAGTTCATCGGCAAGACCAATAACGCCTGCCTGAGCGGCCTGTCTGTCAAGACTATCGCCTTCTACAGTTAATACTTTGTCAATGATGTCCAGTGCCTTGTTTTTGTCAGCAACACTGCTCCTGTTGACGATCCCCACGTTTTTGATATTGGGTGAGATAGTCACCGGTGCCGGTTGTTGAACACTGATGTAGACCAGATTTGTAGAACTACAGGAATAGAGTGCGACCGAAGTCACAATGATAGCGAACAGCTTTTTCATAGATAGGTAATTTCTCCCGAACGTTAATTGATTGATATTAAAATGTTTTTGCCCCGTTTACGATTGTTGATATGGCATTTTCGACAAGATAGTAATAAATATTAGAATATGTATATGGTCCTGTTGTCACGTTTTCCTATGTTCAACTGTCTATATATAAAACCATGCAAAACATGATAACTGTAAAAGTAACTTACACCGTCAAGTCCGACTATAAGAACCGGAACCTGGCAAACATCGGGACCTTTATGGAAGATTTCCGTCAGTTGCCGGCCGATTTCCAATACAATGTTTATACAACCGGCAATACCTTCATTCATCTGTCTCACTACAAAAATGAGCTGGTTCAGACTACCGTACTCAATACGCCCTCTTTTAAGGCATTCCAGCAACAGCGCGACGATAGCGGGCTGGAAATCCATCCGCAAATTGAGGTACTGGAGCTGGCTGCCAGCACGAAGGATGCGTTATGATGATTTCGGGTTAAGTGTTACAAGGGAGCCCAAACCTTTGTAACTTTAACCGGATCTAATTTCCTCCATACCATGGCGAAGCAGAAACAAACAGAAAAGCCGCTCGTTTTTAACAGTCTGATCGAGAATTACGAATACCTGGGGTTACCGGTGGATCAGATTGACCCTAAGAATGACTTCACGATCCATAAGCTGAAGGATATACATGGAGAGGAAATACCGTATAAATCCCCCGTATACAGGGCCAATTTCTATTCTTTCCTGTTTGTGAAAGATGGAGAAGGGAGATATACCACAGACGATCTGGAGTTCTGTACCCGCCCGAGGACGATCTATTTTACTAACCCGGGACACTATAAATCTTTTGAATGGCTTTGCCTGAAGGAAGTGTACCTGGTAACAATGAGCGAGTCTTTCCTGAAGGAGAATGTCCACGCCAATATATTCGAGGAATTTCCTTTCCTGCTAGCCGAAACGGTACCTGCCAGAGTGCTGGAACCTGAAGTATTTGCGGAATTCGAACCCCTTTACCTGCAGATATATAAGGAGTACTTTTCTAACTCTCCTTATAAGAATAAAATGATCGGCAACCTGTTCGTGGTATTATTACTAAAGATCAAGGAATATTTCTGGGAAGATTACAACCCGATCTATGAGGGAAACAGAAGTTCCCAGATCGTTAAGAACTTCAAAAGGACCCTTGAAAAACATTACCGCGAACTAAGCACTGGCAAGGCGAAGCGTGTTTTCCGTTCCCAGGATTACGCCAGTGAACAGAACCTGCATCCTAACTATCTCAATAACGTGATCAAGGCAAAAACCGGCAAATCAGTGAGTACCTGGATCATCGATAAAACGATTACAGAAGCAAAGTCCTTATTGCAGAACTCTGCCACTCCCATCAAGCAGATCGCAGACCAGCTGGGCTTTGCGGAGTCCGCACACTTCAGTAACTATTTTAAAAAATATACAGACACCACACCGGTTCTATACAGAAAACAGCTCGGAACAGGGGTATCTTAGATATTTACAACTAATAGTGTAAATCTTGCAATTTTAGGGCGTGTTTATGTTCCATCTTTGTTATGTCAACAACGACAAACAAAAACAACGAAACATGAACACGCTAACAAACAAAGTGATCTTAGTAACAGGCGCATCAAGAGGGATTGGCGCTGCAATTGCCCGCAAAGTTTCATCAGAAGGAGCAAAAGTTATCATCAACTACGCGGGTGGAAAAGAGGCTGCAGACGAGGTTGTAGCTGAACTGAAAGCAAACGGTGGAGACGCTATCGCCATACAGGCGGATGTAAGCAAGAGCGAAGACGTTAGGAACATGTTCGATGCAGCCATTGCACATTATGGCAGGATCGACGTGCTGATTAACAATGCAGGCGTTATGATCCTTAAAACGGTAAAAGATACCACCGATGAGGATTTTGAACGTCAATTCGATATAAACGTAAAAGGAACGTTTAATACTCTCCGTGAGGCAGCTACGAAACTGGCCGACAAAGGAACTGTTATTAACTTCTCGACTACAGTGAACCGCGTGATGATTCCAACATACGCAACCTATGTAGCAACAAAATCAGCCGTAGAACAATTTACCCGCGTATTCTCCAAAGAAATGGGCGCCAGAGGTATCAACGTAAACTCCGTTTCTCCTGGCCCAACCAGCACCGATCTATTTATGAAAGGAAAACCTCAGGAAGTGATCGACCGCCTTTCTTCTATGGCTTCTTTCAACCGTCTCGGTAAGCCGGAAGAAATTGCAGAAGTGGTTTCATTCCTGGCAAGTGATGCCGCTAAATGGATCACCGGACAGAATATAGGCGTAAACGGTGGTATGGCCTAATCGACAATAATAATATCTAATAAGAACAGTGAACAATAACATAACAATTAAATAAAGTGTCAATCATGAATAGCTTAAAGAATAAAGTAGCAGTGATCACAGGATCAGCAAGGGGTTTAGGTAAAGCAATTGCAGAACGTTATGCCGCACTGGGTGCAGACATCGTAATCAACTATTCCAGGGATAAAGCATCTGCTGAAGAAGTTGTAAGCAACATCAAAGCAATGGGTGCTAATGTGATCGCTGTACAGGCAGATGTTAGTAAAGTAAAAGAGATCGAACGCCTGTTCGAAGAAGCAAAAGCAGCTTTCGGAAAGATCGATATCGTAGTGGCGAATGCAGGTATAGAAATGGTAGAAACACCGGTTCTGGAATTTACAGAAGAACAGTTTGACCGCCTTTTCTCCATCAATACAAAAGGTGCTTACTTTACCATGCAGCAGGCTGCAAAACATGTAGAAGATAACGGACGTATCCTTTACATCGCTTCCAGCACCACTTCCTTCCCTGTTAAAGGTATGGCGGTATATGGCGGTAGCAAGACCACCCCTCGTTACCTGGTAGATATCCTGTCAAAAGAGATCGGTTACAGAGGTGTTACTGTGAACTCCCTTATTCCTTTCGCAGTAGATCATTCCGGTATCTTTGTTGATCCTGCAGCATACCCTGAACTGAGAAAACAACTGCTGGACAGTTGTCCGATGGGTAGACTGGCAGAAGTGGAAGATGTGGCTAACATTGCTGAATTCTTTGCCAGCGATCTGTCTTCATTCGTTTCTGGTCAACACCTCCTGGTTAACGGCGGCGCTACCAACTAAGCATTCACCTGCCATTTAATTCAAAAAATAGCCGCTATGTTCGTCAAAATTATAAGTACAGCGCTGATCCTGATAATAGTGTTTATGGGTGTAAAACAGGGATGGGCCATGATCTCCGGTAAACCGGAAATGGCACAGATGCTGGGTCGCTTTCACTTCAACAGACAAGCTGTATTGATCAACGGGATCGTGACGATGTTAAGTGCTATGCTGATCTTATTCCCCAGAACTTTTGTAGTGGGAAACTTCTTCATGGCCGTGGCTATTTTACTGATCTTATGTTTGCAGTTATCTTTAAAAGATCTCAAAGGAGCTGCCATAGAACTGCCCTTCCTTCTGATGAACCTGGCTGCAATTTTCCTGCAGCATCCACTAGCTAAAACCAACTAAAATGAAGACTATCATTTATGCAATGGCAATAATGATATGCACATTGACAGCTAAAGGACAAAGTAAATACAACAAAATGAACAATGATAAACTTACCAATGCAACGGTTAAAAAAGCGATCGACGCACTGCAAGCAGCAGATAGTAAAGCGTGGTTCGGCTTATTTACTGCAGATGCCGCGTTGTATGATGATGGTAATAAGATGAATTTTAAAAGTTTCTTCGAGAAGGCACTGGGACATGAACGTTTCACCAGCATTGACAAAGTAGAGAACAATGGGCTGGACCTTTATGGAAAGTTTCACAGTGATCAGTGGGGAGATTTCAAGACCTATTTCAAATTCCATATAAATGCAGATGGAAAGATCAATAGACTGGACATCGGACAGGCCAGTTATTAGATCTCTTAACGGCTACCCAAGCCTAACCTCCTCCATAAAACAAAATTCTGAAAGGCATCCTGTAAAGGGTGCTTTTCTCTTTTGTTGTCTGTAACAACGACGATCCCCTTGCAAAGTTATCATGAAGTGCGACCGCCGGACTTGATTCAGCGGGCGATGAAGGTGACCCGTATCCCGGAAAATGACCCGGCAGTAAAAAAAGCAGGCGCCAAAGGCACAATCATCCCGGGGATTTCTTTTTTTTGTGTAAATTAATGGGGCCAACTGAAATTGTTACCCGCAGCTGAGGAGGGTCCGATTGATAAGTTTAGAAAACGATATGAGAAAGATACTATTTATCCTACTGATTCCATTCACCGCATTTGCGCAACACGTTGTTATTACAGGAAAATTGCCGGATAGCCCGGATAGTATGGACGTATTCGTCTACAAGCCGATCGGGACCTTTTTTAATTCAATCTATAAACAAAGCGCCGGGAAAGTATCCAACCATGAGTTTACATTGAGGGTGCCCATGGCCACGGCAGGTTTTGTCACTATCGAAAATAAGTACGTAAAATCCGTTCTATATGTAGAACCGGGGGATTCTGTGGATATCGGCATCAGCCGGGAAGGCAGCGCCGGTAAGAAGATCTATTCCGGCAGTAATGCCGCCGGACATGAAATGTTCAATAATGATACGCCACTTTCCAGTGACCGGCTAAGTAGTGCAATGGAAAACGTTATAGATACCGCAAAAACCGTTAATGGCGCCCTCTGGGGCATGCGGTCCACCCTGTTCAGCCTGAAAGCGCCTTTACTGGTTTACCTGAGAAAAGGACAGCTCTCGGTCGGGTTCTATGAAAATATGGTGACTACCCTGGAAAGCCGGCTGGTTTACTATCTGCTGAACAGTGCAGGTAAACGTCTAGACAATCCCGCTGAAAGAAAGAACAAAGCCCTGAATGACAAAGAACTGAAACAACTTGTACAGGATGCCACCGACCTGTTCGATCCTTTCGATGCTAAATATGTTTCCTGCCCCGGAGTGGAACAGCTGATCGCCAAAAAATGCTACCTCATCAAAAAAGGATACGTAAGAGGTGGGGCCAGTGCTACCAGTATTGACTTCTGGCGTCACTTTGAAGAATCATACAGGCTCTATGCCTACGCCCCCGTTAATTTGCATGAAATGGTGGCAGGCAATGAATTCCTGACACATATCCCCGGCCACTCGCCGGCGAGTGGCGCACAGGCAGACCTGTTTACTTATTTCAAAACCAACTTCCCTAAGAGCGTTTATATTCCTGTAGTGCAGGAGTTATTGGACCGGAAATAAACCCATGTTCCCTTTAAGTCCTTTTCTGTTATCGGTATTTTATACCGGTACGGGCTGATATTCAATACGCTTTCCTGAAAATTTACCAGATCATTAACATAAGGAGCGGTAATTTCTGAATTAATAATTAGATTTGTCTAAAATAATAATTTAGATAAGACTAAATAATATTCAGAAATGATCCGTACTTGTACTTTAGCATATTTAAAAATATCTTTTATAATGGTTGTTGTCTGTCTGGCGTTAACGCCAGAAGCGACGGCACAATCGTCCACAGGAACTATTAGTGGACATGTGCTGTCTGACGGACAACCGGTTTACCTTGCCAACGTATACCTGGCTGAAAATAAAGCCGGTGCCGCAACAGATTCTGCCGGTTATTTCAGGTTGAACAACGTGAAAGCCGGGACGTATACATTGCGGTCATCCGCTACAGGTTTCACCCCCTTCTCCCGGAAAGTAACCGTCGCTGCTGGCGGAAAGGTCTCTTTGCAGATCAGGCTACAGGCTGATGTGACAAAACTCAATGACGTGGTAGTAACAGGCACCCTTAAGCCTGTTAGCAGGGCCGAAAGCCCGGTACCTGTAGAAGTATACACCCCTAAATATTTTCAAAAAAGCCCTTCTCCCTCCCTGTTCGAGTCTATCGGTATGGTGAACGGTGTAAGGCCACAATTGAACTGTAATGTGTGCAATACCGGAGATATTCATATCAACGGGATGGAAGGAGCATATACTATGATCCTTATAGACGGTATGCCGATCGTAAGTGCGTTGTCTACCGTATATGGTCTGAGCGGTATCCCTATGAGTATGGTGGAACGCATAGAAGTGGTGAAAGGCCCTGGTTCTTCTTTATATGGTTCGGAAGCAATGGGTGGGCTTGTGAATGTGATCACAAAGAACCCATTGAATGCCCCCATCGTTAGTGCGGACATATTCGGTACTACCTGGGGAGAACTTAATGTAGATGCTGCGATGAAGTTGAAAGCGGGCAATGCATCCGGTCTGTTTGGCTTAAGCTATTTTAATTATCAACAGCCTAAAGACAATAACGGCGATGGTTTTACTGACCTTACCATACAACACCGTATTTCTCTTTTTAATAAATGGGCCTTCCGGCGGAAGGAAGACCGGCAGGCCAGTATTGCTGCCAGATATGTATACGAAGACCGCTGGGGTGGCGATATGCGTTGGAATAAAACCTGGCGCGGTAGCGATAGTATCTACGGTGAAAGTATCTATACCAAAAGGATAGAACTGATCGGTATGTACCAGCTTCCTGTAAAAGAAAAGATCATGCTGCAATACTCTTACAACAGGCATGAACAGAACTCTTACTATGGAAGGAATCCATTTATGGCTACGCAACATGTTGGATTTGTACAGCTTTATTGGGATAAGCAACTGGGAAAAAAACATAATCTGCTAACCGGCGCTTCCTACCGTTATACCTGGTATGACGATAATACCCCTGGCACACTTTCGGAAGACGGGAAGGTCAATATCCCTGCCAGGACGCCATTACCCGGTGTGTTCGTGCAGGATGAATGGTCCCTCGCCGAGAAGCATAAGTTCTTACTGGGTTACCGCTATGACCATGACAAAAATCACGGTAGTATACATTCACCGCGTATTGCTTACAAGTGGACGCCTGATGTGAATAACACCCTCCGGGCGAGCTTTGGTACAGGCTTCCGTGTGGTGAACCTGTTTACGGAAGATCATGCTGCGCTGACAGGCTCCCGTCAGGTGGTGATAGCGGAGGCATTGAAGCCGGAAAAGTCTTACAATGGTAACCTGAACTACGTGCTGAAGATCCCGATGAATAATGCTTTCATCAACCTCGATGCGACCGGGTTCTATTCTTATTTTACTAATAAGATCAATGGCGATTTCGATCAGGACCCTAATAAGATCATCTATGATAATCTTCGGGGACATGCTGTGTCACAGGGAATTTCGCTGAATGCGGATGCTACTTTTGCTTTCCCGCTAAAGGTCCTGGCAGGCCTTACTTATATGGACGTTTACCAGGTGGATGAAGATAATGCAGGCATCCCGCAGAAAAGCAAACAGGTGTTCGCTCCCGAATGGGCCGGTACATTTACTGTCAGCTATAGCCTGCCCGCCGGCTTTGGCATTGATCTGACAGGAAACTGGAACGGTCCTATGCGCCTGCCTGTACAGCCGAAAGATTTCAGGCCTGAATACTCTCCGTGGTTTCTATTGGCAAATGCACAGGTCACAAAGAAATTTGCTAAAGGATGGGAGGTATATGGTGGTGTAAAAAATTTACTGAACTATGTACCTAAGTATGCTTTAATAAGACCCTTTGATCCCTTTGATAAATATGTGAACGATCCGGTGAATAATCCTAATGGATATACATTCGACACGGAATATAATTATGCGCCGTTGCAAGGCATCAGAGGATTTCTGGGGGTGAGATATAACCTGTTTAAATAACATGATACCGAGGTTTTTCATATACGCGATATATTCCATACTGTTAGCAACACCGGTCCTTGCTCAAGAGGGACCGGTTACCTTTACCCATCTGCAGGATAGTATGGCTGTACATCCGAAACCTATTGTTATTAAGATCTATACTGACTGGTGCAGCTATTGTAAAATGCAGGATATGCAGATCAGGCGCTCGCCTGCCTTACAGCAACTGCTATCTGAAAAGTATTACTATGTTACCCTCAATGCTGAAAGCCGTCAGCCCATTGTGTTTAATGATACTGCTTATTCTTTTGTTCCTTATGGCGCTCAAGGGTTGCATGCGCTTGCAGCAAAGCTGATGCAACATCGGGCGGCATATCCTGCATGGGTAGTGCTGGATACTTCTTATCAGCTAAAAGCCTTCTATCCCGGAATGTTGAAAGACAAATCGTTACTCGCTTTGCTTCGCAATTATTAAAATACATCCCCGCTTTAGGTGAGTGCTTTGACCTTGTATGGTGATTTATTGTACATGAAATCTTGCTGACCTTTGTACCGTCAAAAGGGATTCGTCATGGAAGAAAGCCTGGTATAAACAATTACTATAAGCAACCATCATAAGCAATAGGTTCCAACAAGCCCTCCTTTTTAGGAGGGCTTGGCTTTTTATTGTTATAAGCGTAAAAACAACAATTGCTATTTTATCGAATCTATTGTACATATTATCGAATAGAAAGAATTATTAAAAACAATATCGGATTATTGTAACTGCCTACAACTGCAGGGACAAAAAATAATTCGACTTATGTATAGGCTATCGCTGGTCCTCCATATTGTGCTTATGGGCATACTACCATGTATGGGCCAGACTGAGACTTCTATCCCTGCATTACAGCGTCAGCTGCTGAAAGCTTCTACAGACAGAGAGATGATCAGCATACTACTGCTACTGGGTAATGCATATGTAGATAGGGAAGATGAACATGTGGCTGACCTGGACAGCGGACTATTATATATAGACCGTGCTGCCGGAATGAGCTCCGCTATGAAAAATCCTCACTGGGAAGGTCGCTGTTATTATAGTTACTCTAAAGTTTACCGGGAGAAAGGGATGTTAAATGAAGGTCAGACCGCTATCATGAAAGCCAGGAAGATCTTAGCATCAGCCAATCTGCCCAGGGATCTCGGTGATGTATTGATGGAGAATGGCAATTATTATTCGGTTGATATAGAAGAGCAGCTGAAGGAGAAGATCAGATTGTATGAGGAGGCTGCCATCCAATACCATAAAGCAGGCGCCATAGGTGATGAGGCATTTGCACTGAGAATGTTGGGCGACTGCTATCACTGCTGGGGAAAGTTCGATGAGGCGCTGGCCATTTTACACAAAGCGCTCGTCCTCTATAAAGAGAGCGGGAGAAAAGACCTGCAGGGCCTGTACGACTTGCTGGGCATCATCGCTACATCTACCGGCGATTACAGCCTGGGTATGACCTATGGCCTGATGGCCATCAGAACAGCGGAAGAACTGCATGACAGCAGCCTGCAGCTTTGTACTATCTACAACAGGGTGGGAATTACACATTTCCAGTTGGGCGACTACAAACAGGCGCTGGATTATTCCCGTAAAGGATTGGAAATAGCCTGCCGTTACAAAGACACTGCCTCTATTCTGATCATCAGCACTAATGTTGTCGGTACATATCTCAAAACCGGTAAGCCCCAGGAAGCGCTCACACTATTGAACCATATAGTTTCCATATATAAACAGCCCATCTTTAAAGATCAGCTTTGGATCACTGCCAACATGGTGAGATGTTATGTCGAGATAAAGGAATACGATAAGGCAAAAGCATTCATCCCCCATTTGCAGGTATTCTCACGGCAGATGTCGGCCTATAATTATTATCAGACACTGATCTACGACGCATTGATCGCATACTACCTTTCTACCATGCAATTCGGAACAGCTTCTTATTACTGCTCACTACAGTCCGACGTATGTAAAAAGATAGGACTGGTCAATGTGCTGTCTAATAACTATTTGCACTGGTTCAGGGCCGATTCCGCATTGAAGAACTATCCTGCGGCTATCAAACATTACCAGGAATATAAAATAATGAACGATTCGTTGTTTCATGTTACGAAGGCTGGTCAGATAGCCCGGTTACAGGTTCAGTTTGATATAGATAAAAAAGATAAAGATATCAGGTTGAAACAGCAGAATATTGAGTTGCTGACCCGGCAGGGACTATTGCAGCAGTCCGCGTTGCAACAGGCCAGGTTAACCCGGAACGTGATCATCTCAGGCACTGTGTTATTATTGCTGGTATTGATATTGGGCTTTAACCGTTATCAGCTGAAACAGCAAAGCAATAAACAACTGCAACAAAAACAGGAAGAGATCTACAAGCAGAACCTTTCGCTGCAGGAGCTGATCACCACGCAGGATAAATTACTGGAGGAGAAGGAATGGTTAGTAAAGGAGATCCACCACCGGGTAAAGAATAACCTGCAAATCGTTATGAGCCTGCTAAATACCCAGGCGTCTTATCTGCATGATGCAGATGCGCTGGAGGCGATCAGTGAAAGCAAACATCGCATGCAGGCCATTTCCCTTATCCATCAGAAATTGTATCAGTCGGAAAATATGGCGTTGATAGATATGCAGACTTATACCCGTGAACTGGTAGGCTATCTGAAAGATAGTTTTGAAGATGCACAGCCGGATATCTATTTTGATCTGCAGATCACCCAGGTGAATCTGGATGCCTCTCAGGCCGTGCCTGTAGGGCTCATCCTTAATGAAGCGCTTACCAATGCGATCAAGTACGCATTCCAAAAAAATGAGACGGGAACTATTGTGGTGTCATTGCAATATGCGTTGGATACCCAGTTAGTACTTACTGTTTCCGATAACGGGCAGGGCTTCCCGCCGGGATTTGATGTGCGTACACACGGAACAATGGGTACCCGGTTGATGGAAACGCTAGCGGAACAACTGGAAGGTACTATTACCATCCGGGAAGAACAGGGAGTATCTGTTATAGTGTCATTTAAACAGCAAATAGGATAGTAACGCCATATGAGACATTGCCTAAACGTAAAAAATGTTGTATTTTTCCTGTGCCTCAGGTAATCACTGCCATCTTTGAAATACCGTACTAGCTAACCGTCCCAATGTCAGGTAAAGAGCAATTTGAGCAAATAGCAGAAATCAGGGAATCTAATAGAGATGTATAAAATAATTAACTTATGAATAGGCTACTGTCGTTTTCCTATTGTATGATCGGTTGCTTGTTTCAGTGTTTTGCACAGGAACGCATATGGCCATCAAAAATAGCATCACAGCAGCTTGGGGAAGGTGGGCCAGATGGAGCGGATTATGGTCTGTTGTGGAATGGGGCCGGTCATAATTTGTTTTTTATTGGTGCAGGAAGCAACGGCGCAGATAGTATTTCCGTATATACAGAGTTGATCAGATACCATCTGAACAAAAAACAATATCATAAAGTGCAACAGTACGCTGCTGCACTATGTGCAATTGCAGAAAAGGAAAGACGGCTGACAGTTCTTGCTCAGAGTTACGGATACTGGTTTAAGGCCGATTCTGCAACAGGGAAATACCAGGATGCCATAAAACATTATCAGTTATTTAAAACGCTCAACGATTCGATATTCCGGATCACCAAACGCCGGCAGCTCAATCAACTGGAGATCCAGTTTGAAACGGAGCAGAAAGATCATGTTCTGAAAATGAAACAGCAGAACATAGAGCTGCTGACGCGGGAAGCCCAGCTACAGGATGCAAAACTGCAGAGGGCGAGGTTTATCAGAAACGTGATCATCAGTGGTGCAGGTATGCTGGTGGTGTTATTGCTGCTGGGGTATAATCGATATCAATTAAAGTTGCGCAGTAACCGTCAAATGAGGCAGCAACAGGAAGAGATCTATAAACAAAATCTTTTCCTGGAAGAACTGATCAGTACACAAGATAAATTGCTGGGAGAAAAAGAGTGGTTACTGAAAGAGATCCATCACAGGGTAAAGAATAACCTTCAGATTGTCATGAGCCTGTTGAATACACAGGCCGCTTTTCTGGATGATAAAGATGCCCTGAACGCCATCACGGAAAGCAGATGCCGGATGCAGGCCATTTCCCTGATCCATCAGAAGCTGTACCAATCTGAGAATATGGCCCTGATAGATATGCAAACCTATATACAGGATCTGGTGTTATATCTCAAGGAGGGATTCTCCGGTATGAACAGGATACATTTCGACCTGCAGGTCGCGTCTGTAAAACTGGATGTATCTCAGTCGGTGCCGGTGGGCCTGATACTGAATGAAGCCGTGACTAACGCTATAAAATATGCCTTTACGGGTAATGGAACTATCCTCGTGTCGTTGCAACAAACAGGTGATCGGCAGTTGACGCTTGTTATTGCAGATAACGGAAAAGGTTTCCCGGCCGGCATTGGAGATGCCCATAAGAGATCCATGGGTATGACACTGATAAATACATTAAGCGAACAATTGGAGGGAACATTGAACATACATAGCCACAACGGTGTAATAGTTACAGTCAACTTTAAATACCAGGAAAAACAAGCTTTTACCGGACCGGTAGAATTTGAGGAGGGAATCACGGACTATGCCTGAAAAATATAGGGACCATACCAGCAAGTGCTATAAAAGGGTACTGCGGCTCTATTTTATGATCTTATGTCTGTGGCCTACAGTAATAGTTGCGCAATTGACATCGCCCCTGTCACTTTCCTCCCGGCAGCAAGTGTTATATCCTATTCCCGAAGGAGTGGGAGACGCCTGGATGGAAAGGGCGAAGGGTTTTGATACCTACTCTGAAAATGAGCTGGTACAAAAAATTGCCTGCTATGAACTGGCCATTCCGCTGTATAAGATGGCCGCTAACCGTCTTAAGCACGCGATGGCATTGCAGATGCTGGGCGACTGCCATAACCACCAGGGCATGTTGCTGCCTGCCCTGTCAGAATTAGAAGAGGCGCTTACCATTTATAAAGAAGTGCAATATCCTGCGCTACAGGGAATCTATGATCTGTTGGGAAATGTAAACAGCCAGATGGGCAATTACAAAACTGCCCTGAAAAATGGTTATATGGCGGTAAAGACCGCAGAGCTGCAACAGGATACCACGCTGCAACTTTGTACTATCTACAACAGATTGGGGCTCACATTCTTCCATCTGGCAGAATATGCCCAGGCGCTGACATATTTTAAAAAATCGCTGGAAGTAGCGAAAAAATGGAGGGATACAGCGTCTTTACTTACGTTAGTTCCAAATATTGCCAGTGCCTATCAACGACTCAATCAGCCGGAAGAAGCCATTCATATACTGAAGGATATGGAAAAGCGTTACAACATTACGTCTGATGAAGATAAGACCACGCTTGCTGCAGGGTTGTCTAACAGCTATGTCAGTATGGGGTGGTATGACGATGCATATATCCAGGTAAAGCGGCTGCAATCGCTGTCCAGGTCGTTCGGTACTTCCCATTATATGCAGGATGCAATATATAAGGCCGTGATCAACTATTTCCAGGCAGTTGAGGATTACAATAGTGTGAAACAATATGGAATAGACTATGAGGACTATTGTAAGAAGGCAGGGTACACCTATGAACTGCTAAATGATTACGGATATCTTTTCCGGGCAGACTCCGCCCTGGGTAATTATCCTGCAGCGATTGACTTTTATCAGCAGTATAAGCTGCTGCAGGACTCTCTTTACAGTGAAGAAAAGACAAGGGAGGTCGCGCAGTTGCAGATGCAATATGATATGGAAAAAAAAGACCATGATCTGCTGCTGAAAGAACAGAGCATCAAACTATTGAAGAGGCAGGGATTGCTGCAGAAGAGCGATCTGCAACGTGCACGGCTGGAAGGGAATGTGATCATCGGCGGAACCCTGATGTTAGCCGTATTGCTGATACTTGGATACAACCGTTATCAGCTGAAACAGAATATTAACCGGCAATTGCGGCGACAACAACAGGAAATTCATGAACAACACAATTCCCTGCACGTATTACTCTACACCCAACGTAAACTGGTTGCAGAGAAGGACTGGCTGGTCAATGAGATCCATCATCGTGTAAGGGACAACCTCCAAATTATCATGCGGCTGCTGAATGCGCAGGCCGCACATCTGGACGATAAAAATGCGCTGGCCGCCATCCATGAAAGCAGGCATCGCATGCAGGCAATTTCACTCATTCATCAGAAGTTATACTTATCAGGTAGTATGGCTATAGTAGATATGGATATATATATCAGGGAACTTGTTGCATATTTTAAAGATAGCCTTACCGGATTACAACAGATTTCTTTTGATTTGCAAATAGCAGATGTTTACCTGGAAGTTTGCCAGGCGGTGCCGATAGGATTGATCCTGAACGAGGCTATTACGAATTCATTTAAATATGCTTTCGCAAATGGAGGTAAAGGTGCTATAAGTGTTAACCTGCACTACGTTGCAGAGGACTATGTCCTGCTTGCTGTGAAAGATGACGGAAAAGGACTGCCTGCCGATTTTGAGAAAAGAAGACATGCTTCCATGGGCATTATCCTGATGGAAACATTGAGCGAGCAACTGGAGGGAGATTTATCAGTTAAAGATGAAAATGGGGTATCCGTTACCCTGATATTTAAGCCACAACATAACAGGGATGAACTTCCCGGCTTATTGAAATTAAATAAAACCGCTTAGTATGGAAGAAAAGATCATGATCGTAGAAGATGAACTGATTGTCGCTGGTGATATACGGCTGACACTTGAGAGGGCTGGGTATAAGGTCTCCGGTGTAGCCCGTTCCGTGCTCAGAGCATTGGAGATCATCGAAACAGACAGGCCTGACCTTGTATTACTGGATATCTATCTGAAAGGGGACCAGACAGGCATAGATCTGGCCGTTGAGTTGAATAAGGCAAACATCCCCTTCGTATATCTCTCTGCTAATTGTAACCGCCAGGTGCTGGAGGCGGCAAAAGTAACGCAGCCTTATGGCTTTATTGTAAAGCCGTTCAGAGAGAAAGACCTGCTGGTAACACTGGATATAGCCCGTTATCGTTATGAGCACAGGCGCCAGTTGAAAGTGCAGCCAGAAGACGGACGACAGGCAGAATCACCCCGTTTGCCGGCATACCAGCCCGATAAAGTGGTGGAAGCGCAGCGTGATGCCCTGCCCCCTATTCCTAACTTCCAGGGTATTATCGGAAAAAGTACGCCTATGTTACGCGTATTTGAACTGATCCGCCAGGTGGCGCCACTGGATACCTCCGTGTTGATATTGGGTGAAACCGGAACAGGTAAAGAAGGAGTGGCAAATTGTATTCATACCTTGTCTCCCCGTAAGTCTAAACCGTTTGTCAAAGTAAACTGTGCGGCGCTGCCTACACACCTTATTGAATCAGAGCTTTTCGGTCATGAGAAAGGCGCATTTACCGGCGCACTGGAGAAAAGGATAGGGAAGTTTGAAAGAGCCGATGGCGGTACTATTTTCCTGGATGAAATAGGAGATATGCCGGCAGATCTGCAGGTGAAATTATTGCGTGTTTTACAGGAAAAAGAAATAGAAAGGATCGGAGGGAATGGCCCGCTGAAAGTCAATGTCCGCATCATTGCAGCAACTAACCGTAACCTGGAGAAGGAGATAGCAGAAGGACGATTCCGCCTGGATCTGTACTACCGTCTGCACGTATTCCCGATCATTCTGTCAGCCCTGCGCGAACGAAGGGAAGATATTCCATTACTGGTATCTCACTTTATCCGTTTGTATGGCGCAGCTACAGGAAAACAGGTAGCAGAAATAGCACCTGTAGCATTGAAACAGCTGGAAGACTACTCATGGCCGGGCAATGTGCGGGAACTGCAAAACCTTATAGAAAGAAGTGTACTGCTGGCGCGTGAAAGCGTGATAAGAGAAGTATCTCTCCCGGTAACATCCAAAAAAGAAACGATCGTTGTAACCGACGAAGCTGATATTAAAACAATCGTAGAATTAGAAAGGGAGCATATACTTACAGTACTGAAAAAATGCAATCATAAGATATCTGGTCCGGGTGGGGCTGCTGAATTGTTGAACCTACCTCCGTCTACACTGGCATCGAAGATGAAGAAGCTTGGTATTGTGAAAAGACACACATTGTAATGTTCTCCATAAAAAATACAACAGAACAGGTGATTAGTCAATTGACTTTCAAATGTTACGGAAGTAGTTTTGTAGAGCATTCAGCAAACAGTAAATAAACAGGGGAACAACAGCAAGGAACAAGGTTTAGGTAAAGTTGATGAATAAGTGTTCTGCAAAGTGTGACGGGAGTCAGAATTAGTGGCTTATAAGGATAGTGAGCAATCTGTAGACGGTAGGCAATAGTTCATGGATGACAGCATCCCGGAAATGAACAACAGCCCGAATTAACCATAGACAATAAAGCCAGGAAGTAAATCCGGTGTTTTTACTATGGACTATGGTCTATCGACTATGGAGCGTTAAAGGACAGTGAGAGCTACGGTGTTATTTTCAAAGTATATCCTTCCTTTTATTCATACAGTGGAGCTTGATTGTTAATGGCCGTTTCTCTCCAGGAACGGTCCTTTTTTTGGTTATGGCTGCAGTGGTAGTTCGTATATTTGCTTAAGGCCTTAATATGTGAATATATGGAAGACAAATCTATCATCGCCGACCAACTGAATGACCTGGAAGAGTTAATGTTGCCAAAGAGAAGGACACTGTTAACCTGGTGGTTGAAAGTATTCAGTTATATCTTTTTATTCATGGCGGTAATTGCGGTCGCATTATATCCATTAATGTTTATTTTGGACACAAGCTACAACGTTTCCTTGTATGGATTGGAGAGCAACGATCGTACTTCTTTCATTACGCTGGCAGTGTTAGCGTTGTTCTTCTTAAAAGGGACCGCCGCTTATGGATTGTTATTTGAAAAGGACTGGGCGATGGAAGCAGGGTTGATCGATGCAGCAGTAGGAATCATTGTGTGCCTTTTTGTTGGCGCATATGCAATGTTCGGTAGGGGCGCCTTTATAGCTTCGTTCCGGCTGGAGCTTATTTTCCTGGTCATCTATCTGATAAAGCTATTGAAGATACAGCCAATGTGGAAGAAAAGCCGGACAGGGACCAACTAAATTATTCATTCTTCAAAATACTAAATATGGAATACCATTATGACACCGTCTCCAATGCTATCAATTCTCTAAAACGTCAGGGGTATACAATCGATTTTAACCTGGAAGGGAATTTCCTTGTAAATGGAGGTAGCAAAATAGGGGTAAATGAATTCAGCATTGTTGACGTGTACCGTTATGAAGGCGATACAGACCCGTCTGATGAGGCGGCAGTTTACGCCATTGAATCTACCGACGGTATGAAAGGAGTATTGGTAACGGCTTATGGGGCGTCCGCTGAAGCATTTACGGATGAAATGCTCGAAAAACTGAAAGTCAGGTAGTCCACGTGCGTGGTTATCTGTAGACAGGTTGGAAACGATCCTTAGAGAGTTGTGATACTATTTTGATGGTTTGTTTGCAGTTTTGACCATTTTATTTGTAGATATTATTGATATGTGTATTGGTGTAATATTTGAAAAACAATGTTATCCAATACACATGTACGAAATCCTGAAAATAAGAGCACAGCTGGAGACAATGCAGTATACCAATACCGGCAGTCTTTTTGAACTGAGGGTGGCATTAATGAATGCCGGAACTTTGTTAACCTCCAGGCATCTCGCTAATCAGCGGGTGGACAGAAATCCTGTAGTGTCTGTTCTGTTGTTGCGCATCTTCCGCAACATCCGCGAGTATTATCATGTACTTGAAACAACGAAGGAACAGCATGAGCTGGTCTTCAACAATATAAGGGACCTCACTGTAACAGATCTCCTCGGGTTATACAAAGAGCTGAGAAAACAGAAGACAAAAGTTTTCTCATTGCCTCAGGAGCAATCATTCACGCTCGGTTTAGCCCGGTAATTACAATCGCCATTGCTGGCGCAGCATATTTACCAGCAGGTCTGGGAAGCTCCATCCTATTCTCCGTGCGGCCAACGCAGATAAGCTGTCCTGGTCCTGTCTGTGCGGACGGGTAGCTCCGGTCATATTGGGTTTCATATTCAGGTCGAACAGGAAATAGTCTCCCTGCTCATCCTGCCTGCAATCTATTCTTACAGGTGCTTTTGCACCTACCAGTGCGGCAGCAGATTCGCATTGTTTACAAAGAGTAACAAGTTTTTGTGATTTTAACCGGGCCTCGTCCAATACCCTGCTGTTATTGACAACAGCAACAGTCTCGTTATAAGGAGCGATACCCTCTTGGTGATTAAAACGCTCTACCGCCGGCAGGCTCCAGTAGTTGATCTTTTCCTGGCAAACATCATTGATCACGTATTTGCCAGGGGGCATTACCGTAATGGTCACTTCCTGTCCTGACAGAAATTTTTCTACATAAACAGCACTGCCATATTTATCTTCATCGAATATCTCTTCGAGTACTGCATCCAGCTCGGCCTGCGTATACGCTACTCTGACGCCTTCACTGCCTCTGCCGCGTATAGGCTTGGCCACTACCGGAAAGGGAAAGGCCAGCTGGTAATCGTACAGGTTATCCCTGCTGATCAGCACTGCGGGCGGAATAGGCAGGTTATTTTTCTGCAATAGTTTATTGGTCGTCCATTTATCATCATATAGGTCGGTATTACGTGGCAGTTGTCCAACTGCTGCAATGCCTTTTTTCAGAAAAGCTTCTACCGGATGACCGTTATATAAAATAGTATTCAGCCACAATACCTGCGCTCCTTTGGCCAGGGCGTGTAATATGCCGGCTTCTGTATCGGGAAAAACCCAATCGAGGTCAATAGAGAGCTGTGGGTGAATTGCCGGGGTGCTTACAGGCACTTGTTGTTCGCGTAGCGCATAGGCGATATCTGCTCCACTGTCTGAATAGCCGCCTGGTTTCATGGGTTTGAGAATACCATTCCGGGCAGGCGGTTGCTGCGCCTGATAGAGGAGGGCTACGGGGGTACCGGTTATTGACATGGTCATCTTTTTCAAACGTGTTTATACTGTGAATGTATAAAATTTTACATTCACCTGGCAGCAGTGGAAGCTGTGATATCAGGGTTGTGCCAGTCTTCTTGCCAGTCGTTCATACCTGGCCGGTTGTACAAATACCAGGCTATTGTGATCGCTGTACCGGACCAGTCGTTCCTTAATATCAGTGCTCATCAGCACTTTATTCAGTAAGAGGTAAATGGCGGTATTATCGGGCATGCACCCCCTGGTATTAATGAAGGTAACAGTGTGAAGGATGTTATTCAGTTTAGCATAGATAGTATACTTGGTTTCAAAGGTGGAGATCTGTTTGAAACCATAACAGATCTCCAGTTTGATATGATTGTCAGCCAGGATGCCCTGCATAGCTGTAATGATCAGATCACTATAGTTAACGGGTTCGGCTATACATTCGTCTGACAGTGATGCGAATACTTTGTTATGTTCCAGCACCGCTATTTCCGGTGAAGCCGCAGTACTTTTCAGATATTCACCGGGAGCAACCAGTTCTTTTTTGAAGGTCTCCATATCATTTGCAATACGGATATATTCTTGTATTGTATATTTTGAACGCAGTACAGGTGTTGCTTCGTGCTCCCTGGCAGTGGTGGTCCTGCCGCTGGCCAGTATTTGCTGTGGCCATGTTTTGGCGATATTGAGCTTTAATACATGGAACTCAGCTTCTGTAACCGGATGACTAGTATACTTATAGCTACCGATATCTACATTGATCTTCAGATCGAAGTTCTTATTGGCAGAGTGCCTGTTGCATTGAAAGCTTAATAGGGCAAGCAGAAATAAGAAGGTCTGTTTCATAGGACATATGGCTGACTGCAAGATAGTATCTTTTTCGTAAGGCAGTTGCTACATACGTGTGAAATACATATACCAGTTCCATTCCCAGGTAATGCCATCATCTGCAGAGAATGCCTGGCTCCATACCGGCGCCTCCGGATCGGTTTTGTCCCAGTTAAATTTCACGAGGATATTCTGGCCGTTGAATACGTCTTCAGTGAAGAATAATCCAGTATCTCCTGTAAAAGATCCTAATACCGGCGGTTCCAGTACGCCCCTGTTACTATCGGCCCAGTAGATGCTCCATAACCTGCTGGCCGGATTGAACAGGCGAAGGGTCATTCCTTCAAAAGGTTGATCATTAACAGTGGCAGACAGGATATCGGTATTGCCGATGCCATGTAATACGAGGCGCATATTCTGTGTTGCGTCAAATTCATCCCATTCAGTACACCCGTCTAAACGGCTTTTCAGCTTGCGGTTACGGACATGCCATTGCCCGGAGAGAAAGTCGAAGTCATGATGAGAGGAAGTGGGTGAGGGTTGAATAGCTTGCATATCGTGGTTTTTTATGCAAAAAAAGGGATTGTGGATGACAAACCTATGTCAGCAGACAAAAAAAGACGCCGGGAAGGCGTCTTTTTAATTAGTATTCAGTAAAATGTTTTAGTGAATGACGACAGCTTCACCTCCTTCCTGCAATAAAACAGGATTGGTGATGCGTGCACGTCCTGCCAGCAGCATCGTCAGCGATAATATAGCTGTACAAGCCATAATAACGGTCATCGGTACCGCAGTCGTCATATCAAACAGTGCGGCGATCGTAGAGGCCAGTCCGCCGATACCCATCTGTAAAGCGCCCATTAAAGCGGCCGCACTTCCTGCATTCTTTTTGAAAGGTGCAATACTGAGCGCGGATGCATTCGGATTTACAAATCCCAGGCAGCTTAAGAAAAGGAACAGCATGAAAATGGTGGAGCCTAATCCCAGCCATCCCATATAGGTCGAGATACAGAACACGATCCCTACAAGGGCCTGTCCGAACAGTGCTATACGGGTGATCTGTTCACTGCTGAAATAGCGTAAGGTCAGGCTGTTCAACTGACTGGACCCGATAAATCCTACAGACAATCCTGCGAAGATCCAGCCGAAGTTGTGTTCAGATACATGAAAGATATTCATAAACACCACTGGGGAAGAAGATACGTACACGAATAATCCGGAGAAGGCGAGCGCCCCCGTTAACGCGTAGGTATAAAACTGCGGTTCCCGCATTACCGACCAGAAACCGTTAATGATAGGCCCTGGTTTCAGGGACATGGAGGTATCTGGCTGATGGCTTTCCGGCAGGAAGAAAAAGCAGGCGAGCATCACAAATAATCCAAGCAGCCCTAACACGACGAATATTACCTGCCAGCCCCATGCCGCAGTGATAAAGCCGCCTATAGTTGGCGCAAGCATAGGGGAAGCCGCTACCACGAGCATCAGCAGGGCAAATACCTTTGCACTGTCCTTTATCGGGAAGAAGTCACGTACCATTGCTACAGATGCGACAGCAGCAGCGCAGCTGCCCACCGCCTGGATAAAACGTACGGCTACGAAAAAGTCGAGCGACTTAGCCACTATACAACCCGCAGAAGCCAGCATATAAACGATTAATCCTGCGTAAAGCGGTTTCTTTCTTCCGAAACGATCGAGTAGCGGGCCGTATAACAGCTGACCTGCAGATATGCCGATGAAATAACTGGCGAGTGAAAGTCCGATCCTGGCTGTTGTCGTATGAAGGTCCTCGGCAATGGCCTGGTAACCGGAAAGGTACATATCGATTGAAAAAGGCCCGAGGGCCGTCATTGTTCCTAGTATTAGTATCAGCGACCAATATTGCCGGGCGGTCATTTTAGCTTCCATTCTTAGTGTTTGAGTTTGCAAAATTATCTAAACATATCGGGAAATCCCAATCTATCTCTCCCTTGATAGGATGAAGGGGATTTAATAAAATACTGGCATTACTCTTGTCGGATGCATTATCTCATCAACCAACTTCTTTGTATGCTTCGTGAAATTTCCGGTCAGCGCAGCCTTAAAAAGAATCTGATGCTGGCATCTTCTACAGCTTCTGTGGCCGGCATGACCAATGTGGTAGGCGTGATCGCTTTCCTGTCTTTTGTGTCCAACATAACAGGGCACGTAGCCACACTGGCGGGAAAGATCACGGAGCAGGACATAGGCGAAGTGTACACGGTGTTATATTGGTTATTCATGTTCTTCTTCGGCGCCTTTGTGTCCAACTTCATTGTCAAATCGCTCGATTACCGGAGTACCTATGTAGCGCATTCCACACCAATAGTACTGGAGATCGTTATTTTGCTGGCAGTAGCTTTCTACGGGAATGACGTGGGTAGTATGAGTGATTTTCAGCGGGAGGCTGTAACGGGAGCGGTGTTATTTTGTATGGGGTTGCAGAATGGGTTGGTATCGAGGATTTCCGGAGGATTGATCAAAACGTCCCATCTTACCGGATTGATCACTGACCTGGCGGGAGAATTGTCAGATCTGTTACATCCGCATGTTAAGAGAACCCGTGAACTCAAAGATAAGATTTATATCCGTGTTACCGTACTTGCTTTTTTTATTATCGGAGGATTAATAGGCGGTTACCTATTTGGCCTGATCGGGATGACCACTTTTTTTGTGATCCCATTTATCCTGAGCACTATCCTTCTTTATGACATATATCCGGTATTACTTCACCGTATCAGGAAGTGGTGGACAGCCTGAAGATCATTGTTAAGATCATACCAGTTGAATAAACATCCAACTGGTATGATGTGTCAATTTGACTGTGAAGTATTGGTCGAACAAGCGTCGAAGAAGCGTCGAACAAGGAGAGACCGGGCAGAGACGAAGCAGAGAAGATGCAGAGTCGAAGCAAGCCTATTTCGTCCGGATGCTAATTTTAGCCGTTTTTAGACCATCGCCTTCTACCTGGAGTGTTATATTGCCTTGTCGTCCATCTGCTCTTAAAATGGCCAATCCGCGCCCTCTGAACGTAGTCAGGGCAGGTTGTTGGAAACTGGCGGGACAATTTGGACAGGCGCTTCCGGCAGCTGCCAAAGTTCCGTGTCCGCTGACGGTGATCTTTAATGGGAAATTCGCATTTGGTATAATATTTCCCAATACATCGACAACATCCACATTTACATAGACAAGAGCGCCGGGGTCTGAAGATATCTGTTTACGGTCGGCTGTTAACCTGATAGCTGACGGCGGCTCGGTCACGACCAGGGTTTTAACGCCGACCTCATTACCCTTGCTGTCATATGCGAATGCAGTCAGCGCTCCGGGAACATAGGGAAGATCAAAAGTAACGGTGAGGGGTATACTGTCTGATACGGTTTTTGTCGCTACACGCAGGTCATTCAATACCAGGCTAACTTTCTTCGCCCGTGTGAATACCCGCACCTGCATGGTACTATCTTTCATTCCCGGCCAGGTCCAGGAGGGCACTTCGTCTGGCCATCCCCATTTACTCACCTTTTCTTCCTGCCCTTTGGGTACGGGTGTATGCACCAGCATTTCAACAGGGCTGTTTGCCCATACCACATCCCGGTAATAAGACTGGGGTTTTTTATTGCCAATGAGGTCTATGTCGCCACACCAGGCATTGAACCAGGGGAAGGTAAGCCTACCGGAACCGCTGCCGGTATAGGTGCTGTGTCCAATGCCGGCTTCTCCCAGGTAATCCATGGCGGTCCATACGAAATCGCCGATCACAAAGGGCAGACCCTGTACCTGGTTCCAGGAGTTGTACAACTCTCCGGGAAGTGTTTCTGATCCATACACTACACGGCCTGGTACGCGTTTTTTGTCGATTGCATAGCTGTACCATTGATAGTTGTAACCAGCTACATCCAGCAATGCAAAAGAGGCGTCTGTAGCCTCCCAGGTAAATGGCCGTCCCTGGAAATCGTTTTCTGCTTCAGTAATAGCACGGGTGCTATCCATTCTCCGGATCTCTTTTACCATCTGACGGGTAATTGCCAGGCCGGGAGGGTCCACCCGTTCCGGGATCTCATTTCCGATGCTCCACATGATGATGCTTGGATGATTCCTGTCACGCAGTATCATACTTTGCAGGTCACGCTGCCACCAGTCTTTGAAGAACCGGTGATAATCCAGCGGTTGTTTTTGTTCCATCCACATATCAAAAGCCTCGTCTATCACCAGCATGCCTAACCTGTCGCAGGCTTCCAGGAATTTTTCGGAAGGCGGATTATGGCTGGTGCGGATAGCATTGAAACCGTAAGCCTTCATCAGTTCCACTTTTCTTTCCTCGGCCCTGTCAAAGGCTGCGGCTCCTAATAGTCCGTTGTCGTGATGCAGGCAGCCGCCTTTAAGCAGGACTTTCTCCCCATTGATGGTGAGCCCGTTATGGGCGTTTATACTGATTTTCCGGATACCTGTATTGACTACCAGTTGGTCTGTGGTGATTTTAGCCTTCACATTCGTGGTATCCAGCAGTCTGATCTCGGTGGTATAGAGGTACGGTCTTCCTGGTGACCACAAGGACGGATTATTTACCGTGAGTTGTTTAGTAATGATGGTAGTATCGCCTGGGGTGATCGTCACGGGTTGCATGGCATCCGCGACTACCAGACCGGTACTATCCTTCAGCCGGATCTGCAGCATGCGTTGGGTTGCTGTTTTTCCGCTGCCTGTCATGGCCGAGGTGACCTGCAGAACGGCTTTCTGTGTTCCGGCCTCGGGACTGGTAATGAAAATGCCGTCTTTTACCAGGTGTACGGGTGGGGGCATTACCAGGTGAACATGCCGGTAGATACCCGCACCAGTATACCAACGGGAATTGAGGCCCTCATTTTTTACTCTTACAGCTATGACGTTCGTTTGTCCGGCAGCTGCGAGATAAGGCGTCAGATCGTAGGTAAAGGGCGTGTATCCATATGGGTGGTTGCCAAGATGGTGCCCGTTGATCCAGACATCGCTGTCCATGTAAACGCCCTCAAAACGGATCGCAATGGTCTGTCCCTCAGGGAGGGAAGGCAAGGTGAATTGTTTACGGTACCAGGCGATGCCGCCTACAACATAGGCGCCGTGCTCCTGGGACGGACTGTATTTGTTAAAGGGGCCGATGATGGTGCTATCGTTCTGCCCGGGAAGGTCTTCTATCGCCCAGTCGTGCGGCAGGTGCAGTATTCGCCAGTCGGCATCGGGATATTCTGGTTTCTCTGCTCCGTTCAGCCGGTTTTTTTTGAACCGCCAGTTGTCGTCGAACAGTTGTTCTCTGACCAGCGGCAATTTTTTTGTTTGTCCATAGGATTGGAGGGCGAGTAACAGGCTGCCCAGGCAGAATAGTTTAGCAAGGCTCATAGAATTCTTTATTTTCCCAGTGTGAGTGCGTGTTTTCCCGTTTTTAAAATGCATCTCACTGATGGCGTCCGAAAGTTATTTTAAAATTTTTGATATTTTTTTTGAATCATTTTTGGTTAATTCAAAAAATCGCCTACCTTTGCAATCCCAAACATCGAAAGCGATGGCAACAAAGCAAGATGTTTAAAGGGCTCGGGGCGTAGCGTAGCCCGGTATCGCGCCTGCTTTGGGAGCAGGAGGTCGCAGGTTCGAATCCTGCCGCCCCGACAGAAGGAGATCAGAAATGATCTCCTTTTTTGTTTCTTCTCCATATCATTTGCATGGATTACTTAATTTTTGAGCCATGCGTATCATAAAACTGGAACTTCGAAATTTTAAGCGTTTTTCTGACTTGACCATTGATAAAATACCGGAAACCTCAAAGTTGGTATTGTTGATAGGTGCAAATGGTTCGGGGAAATCTTCCATTTTTGATGGATTCGACTTCATAGCGAGGAAGGTTGTGGGACAATGATAAATAGTTCGGTCATCCGAATAAGATCAGAGATAAAATCTTTTTTGCAAAAAAAGCTTCATCCGGGATATTCTTATTTAGACCGACTCAACTCTCCAGGTTTTGCTTTTATTGGTTGTTAAGTATACTTATGAAAAAAATCGTTTTACTACTGGGATTCCTTTCAATAATCTTCGGTACAGCCTATGGTCAGAAGATATCAAATGAGGAAATTGTCCAAATATATAAACTGGCTCGCCTAACAGGCGATGTAGGCTATGAACTCCAGCCCAATGTCAGTGCATACGATATTGAAGAGATAAAAAAATATACAATTGGGAGTGACTCTATCGTAAGACGGTTTGTAGGTGAACCGGTGGAAAAGGTCATTTTTAATAAAAAGGATCGACGGGTGATTAAGCGTCAACTACGTGCGATGCGCTCATTCAAATGGGACACTACAACATTACGTAAATACGGGATCGATAACTTAGCGCTTCCTGACCCTACCAAGCAGCTTGATAAGAAGGGTGTATATCGGGACCATCGTATAGCCTGGTTGACAAAGCCTATATTTATAAGAAATGATAGCATTTGTTTTGTTTTTTATGACTCTTCTTGTGGCCCATTGTGTGGAAGCGGGTTCATAGATGTTTATAAAAAAGAGGAGGGTGTTTGGAAGCGGTGGTGGACTTTAGTGAATTGGGTTAGCTAGTTGAATGATCACGTGGCCAAGCAAATCTTACGCTCAAAGAAGTCCTACTGCGGACCTGGTACACGTAAATCAAGTCCATATTGTGACGCGTTAATCTAAATCTATTCGTCTTTATTTTGTTTAAGTAGTCTTTCAAAATCACTTTTAGAAGTTCTATCTTGTTCGATCCGGAATTTCTCATACGCTGTTTCCGCCAATTTCATTGCTACTGCATGACTAACTTTTCCTGCATCTTTTAAAACCTGGTATTCATTAAATTGCAGAAAAGCATCTAATTTTTTTATACAGTCAGTCATTTTCATTTGACATTGTGGTCTTTTGACGGATCAAAGATCAAGTTGATCGGATCAATACCAAAAGTTTATCTCCCCAATTCTAGACCGGTTCATTCTCTCGTTTCTCAATTTCCTTTTTAACCTCTTCGATTAATTGTTGTTCTGTAGGCAAGTATAATTTATATTCACTTGCTATTATTGTCTTATTATCTTCAGGTAGTGAGATTTTTACTACAGCGTTGTTTTTTTCTGCACAAAGCAAAATACCAATAGTCGGATTTTCATAATCCTTCTTTTCATATCGATCATAATAATTCACATACATCTGTAATTGCCCGATATGCTGATGCGTAAGTTTGTTAGTCTTTGTTTCAATAATGACAAAACATCGTAATAGACGATTGTAAAAAACAAGGTCGATGAAAAACTCATCACCTTCAATATGTAGTCGTTTTTGCCTTGCAACAAAAGAGAATCAGTTACCTAGCTCTAATAAGAAATCATGCAAATGGGTAATAATGGCTTGCTCCAGGTCCTTTTCGTAATACGATGCTTCTCGATGTAACCCAAGTTCGTTCATGATCTACTAATCGAATTGCCTTATCTCTGGAATTGTGTATAATGGTTCTAATGTCTGCTATTATAGCGTGGTTGGTTAATATATAAAAACTTTTTTGGAGCAGTGAAGCTATGGAAAATATTAAGGATAACAATAAGAATGAATGATTATTCTTAGTCTGTAAATAGCTGTTTAGCTATTGAATACCTTCGGTTTATGTTGATGCTGAAAGTCTCTATTTTTAGCAGAAAATATACGCACAATGACAACATACATCACTGTGCGTATTCATTTATCCCCGGAACGACCCGAACGCTTTATACATCTCCCCTGCAAAAATCTCAGGCTGCTCAAAGGCGGCAAAGTGCCCTCCCTTATCTACCGTATTCCAGTAAAATAAGTTCGGCCAGGCAGCTTCTGCCCAGGCACGTGGAGGAAGGAATGTTTCACCAGGGAAAATACTAGCTCCCATTGGAAGTAATATTTTATCAGAAGTAGCACGTGAAGCTGAGAAAAAACCTGAAGTTCTGATAGTGCTTCCTACACCTTCCCAATATAGGCGAGCACTGGAAGTGCCTGTACCGGTGAACCAATAAAGGGAAATATCATCGAGCATCTGATCTTTTGTTAAGGCGTCTTCAGGCTGTCCCTGGTTATCCGTCCACTCCCAGAACTTTTCGTACATCCACATAGCAAGCGCCAATGGTGAATCGTTTAGCGCATAGCCAATTGTCTGCGGACGTGTGTTCATTTGATCAGCGTAACCGGACATCTGGTTTAAATAGTATTCAATATCCTCGATGGCCTTCTGTTCTTCTTTGTTTGGATTATCGGGATAAACAGCCGGAACGACTAATGGTAAGTTCACATGAGCCGCCAGTAACCCCTGTGGACGCTCGCCGGCTAATGCATGTGTAATAGCGGAACCCCAATCGCCACCTTGAGCTACCCATTGAGTATATCCTAGTTTTTCCTGCATAAGTACTGTCCATGCACGTGCAATACGCAACGGGTTCCAGCCTTGTGCAGTAGGTTTATCTGATAAACCAAAACCTGGTATAGACGGTACAACCACATGAAATGCGTCTTTAGCATTTCCTCCAAACTTCGTAGGGTCAGTTAAACGATCTATGACATCCAGAAATTCAACTACTGAGCCAGGCCATCCATGTGTCAGGAGTATCGGCAAAGCATCCGGATGTGGCGAGCGGGCATGAATAAAATGGATACCTACACCATCGATAAGCGTTCGAAACTGCGGGAAGCTATTTAAACGGGATTCGAATTTTCGCCAGTCATAATTATTCATCCAATGATCAACCAACGCTTTTGCTGCTGACAATGGAACACCCTGAGACCAATCATTAACAATTTCCCGATCAGGCCATCTAATTTGGTTTAGTCTCTGCTGAAGGTCGTCAATTGCTACCTGTGGGACATTTAACTTAAATGATGTAACGGATTCCGTCGCTCGTGGTAATTCAAATATCTGTGGCAGATCATGTCTTACTCTCGAAAATTTGTTTTCAAGTTGTTCCATACTGTTCTGAATTTTCCGGTTCATATTATTTCTGTAAAGAAATAATATGAACTACAATCCGGATGTTCCATTTGGCTCAATGTTCTTGACCAATTAGCTCAGACATACCTGACAGTTAGCAAGCAGTTGATGAATATTAATGCTTTTTCAACCGGTAACCTCAAACACTATGTGATAAATTAAACATCTTCCGCATCTGATAAAATCACTTAATACTAACTCATTCATTCCAATATAATTATGCCCTGATTTTTTATTTCGTGTATAAATTATCAGTATATTTAACTTCAGACTGACCTCAAAGTAATACTCAAAAAACCATAACTATTGCAGACCGATTAAATCAACCTTGATATCACTTTAACGAAACCTTATCTGGCAACTGCACAGCAATAGCACAGTGCATCCATATGTCATGATCACTATTTAATCATAACAGGAGTGATGCCTGTCTGTGATACTATTGCCCTGTTTTTCATCACAACCAAAATCATCCTGTCAATGAAGAAAATCCTCAAACAGAAAGTATGGCTCGTCGCCTTTGTTATTGTATTGATTGTTTATCTCGCATCAGTTATTACTCCAGGTCAAGCCACTAAAACCAGGATCGCTGTTGACTCCTGCAATTGTAGTGCAGACGTGAACATTCCTTTTGGAAGCAATGTTCCCGGCGATCTGCCTCCTGGCCAATTTAACAGTCAGACAAACTCTAACTGTTTCGGCTGGTGGCAGTTTGTGTCGCTGAACTGGCCATCTGAAGGCGATTATTTTGGAACGCCAGGCAGTACCGCTCCTGTACAATGGGAGACATATATTACCGCCGATGAATTATATCCTCCCAATGGTGTACGTCCGCCTGCATGGGAACAGGTAGGAAGAAAATTGCCTGCTGATGTGCTGAAAAAAGATAAGCGGATGTCAGAAGCGACGCTCTTCTTAACAGCGACAAGCAAATTCCGCGATCATCCTATGATAGTACTCGACTCTTCCAACGAAGAAGAAGCTCATCCTGAATTTGGTCCTGCATGGCTGGGGGCGCAAAACGGCACCAACTTATGGTATACCATCCACATGAACCGTGACGAGTATAATTTCATAGTCAACAATGGCTATTACAACGCAAATACACAATGTGATTCGGCGGCGGCCGGTGTGCCCGTTGTATTCCCGGAAGGGCAGTATAACGGCCCCACAGGGGCTGTAGAGATCAAGTCGGCCTGGATGGAAGTGACCGATCCGGATAACAAAAAATGGCTCACTTATAAGCTTTCCAAAGCAGTCGTACTGGATGCTTCTACCGGCGAGTACCGCTTTACACTGGTGGCACTTGTGGGCCTGCACATATTGCAGAAAACAGCCTCCCAGCCGCAATGGGTATGGACCACTTTTGAGCATGAAAATAATGTGCCTGATGGTGACAATCCTTCAACCAGCTACAACCTGTATAACGCGAATTGTCAGCCTAAGATCCTGAATATACCGGCAGGTTGTTCCAATACAGGTGGTCCCGATACGATAGGTTGTGAGCCGAACAAGGCGCCTGGTTACTACTTATGCAAAGGAGCAGGGCCGGTGCCTATACAGGTAACACGACGTTTCCCCATTCCTGATACTTCCAGGCTGATCACCAATACACTGCATAACTTTATCCGCCAGAAATATCCGGAGTCCATCTGGCTGCATTATAAACTGATTAATGTGCTCTGGTCACAGGCTCCGCCTCCACCACCGCCTACACAACCGGTGAATGCTCCTGTGAAGACTACGGGAATGCAGCCACTGGAGCCTGTGGCTAATACAACTATGGAAACATACATACAGCGGCAGACATGTACCGGTTGTCACAGGTATGCATCTATATCAACTGCCGGTAGTTGTGACTCTGCTTTAAAAGCATTCTCATCTGATTTTAGTTTCACGTTTGGTCTGGCACAAGTGCCGGGTAGCAGCCCTAAGGCACAAAAAAAGAAGAAATAATAGGAGGGTAAAAAATGAAAGGAGAACTTACGGCCCGTTTCCGGGCTGTTTCTTTTTTAATGCTTCAATACAATAGCGAGATATTCTGCTAAACTACAGCATGGAACCCATTTAAAACATCATTATTCATCTACTTCGTATGACCATTGACGCTTCCCCGCATTCAATTATTTCGGGAACGATTGCATAAATAAATCCCTAACAGAGCACGAAAAACCAATAAAAAAGATAGAACTTGATGTTGTGAACAATTGGATTAGCCCAAAGCCATGGCGAGCTAACAGCCATTCCACTTATGTAAGATTTATCTAACCAATATCATAAAAACAAACCCTATGCAACAGAACCGGTTCATACTACTGGTGCTAAGTGCCATACTATGCCTTGCCAGTTTATCTGCTTATAGCCAGTGTACCCTTATTGGCTGGGCCAGTCAAAACGGAGGTGTAACAGGCGGAGGATCTGCCGCCGCTACAGTTGTTACAAACTACAACGACCTTAAAACTGCTATTACATCTTCTACAGTAAAGGTTGTCCACATTTCAGGGACCATTACAATCCCGTCCGGTGGACGTATCAGTTTTCAGGATCAATCGGGAAAGACAATCTACGGTCTGCCTGGTGCAAAATTAGTATCAAGTGACCTGACACAGGATGGTTCAGGTATATTGAGTGTAAAACGAGTTTCCAATATCATTTTCAGGAACGTCATCTTTGAAGGCCCCGGTGCTTATGATGCCGATGGCTGGGATAATGTTACCATCGATAACAGCACTAACGTATGGGTGGATCATTGTGAGTTCCGCGATGGAATGGATGGCAACCTGGATATCAAAAATGCTGCTGACTACATTACTGTAACATGGTGTAAGTTCATTTATAACAAAACGCCTATCCCTGGTGGTTCTGGCGGTTCCGATGATCACCGGTTCTCCAATCTGTTCGGTTCCAGCGACGGCGCTACTGGCGACAGAGGAAAATTGCGTATCACGATGCAGTATTGCTGGTGGGCGCAGGGTTGTAAAGCACGCATGCCGAGAGTACGGTTCGGTAAAGTACATGTGGTTAACAACCTTTTTAATAGCAGCGTTGCCGCACAATGTGTGATGGCTGGATTTGAAGCAGATCTGTTGGTTGAAAGTAATGTGTTTGAAAATGTTGCCGAGCCAATTGATCTGATGGATAATACGTTTACCGCAATCACCTCCCGGAATAATATTTTTACCAGTACTTCCGGTAATACTGCCGGCAGCGGTACTGCATTTACGCCTCCTTATTCACTGACCGTAACACCTGCCAGCCAGGTAAAGAACATGGTGTCCGCAAGTGCGGGTGCAACATTGACCAGTCCCTCCTGCGGAGGCACTAATCCTAATCCGGGAACTTACTCACTCAGCACTACAGCCGTACCGGCAGCAGGTGGTACAGTCTCTGGTGCGGGCACTTATAATTCCGGTACTGTGGTCACTGTTACTGCAACTCCTGCCACGGGTTATATCTTCACAGGATGGAGTGGTGATGCAACTGGTACTGCGACTTCAGTAAATGTAACGTTGAACAGTAATAAGTCAGTTACAGGAAACTTCACATTGCAGAATACCGGTGGCTCAAGTACGATCAGGATAGAAGACAATGCTACTACCGCCCAGGGTTTTTGCGCATATCAGGGCGCCATCAGTACTAACAGCGGTGCTAACAATGGCAGGGTGATTAACCTGACCAATTCCGCTGGCAGAGGAATGGACTGGAAAGTGCGTGTGCCTTCTGCTGGGAGCTACTCGCTTACATGGCGATATGTAAACAGCAGTAGCAGTAATTCCTACGTTATGGCGCTGATCGTAAACGGTACTACTGTCAATAGTGCACAACCATTCCCGAGAACAAGCAGCAGTAATGTTTTTGCCAATGCTACTGCAACGGTATCGCTGGCTGCAGGTAGTAATACCATCCGCTTGCAATCAGTCGCTTCGTCTGCCACCGCAGATGTTGATTGGATTGAGATAACAGGTAATGCACCGTCGGCCGCAAATTGCGCCGCCTTAACAGCAACCGGCTCCGCGGTTTCGTTGCAATCAGGTAGTGAAGTTGCGGAACAGCAGGTTGCGAGGATCTATCCAAACCCGACCAGCGGTAACGCTACAATAAATATCACATTGGCGAAAAATGAGCAGGCGGCCATCATGGTATACGATGCGCAGGGCCGTATGGTGGAGGACCTTGGTATCATAAAGTCGGTTCCCGGTGGGGAACAAAAGGTGGTTTGCAACCTAAGTAACAGGAAACCTGGATTATATTATGTAACCGTAATTAGTAGCAAGGGACAAAGATCAAGTTATAAACTGATCGTTGAATAATATATAGAACCATGAACAGCAAGGGCAGGATGGAGCTTATTCCATTCTGCCCTTTTCGTTGACAGTCATTGAATTAATGTTTTTTTCAAAAAAGTCCGTCCGGGGATAGGAGTTTTTAAATAAAGCGAGTCTTACTATCAAACAATCGCCAATTCACTTTAAAACTAGCTTTAACGCTAAAACCCGATCGAACCATGAAAAAGATGTTGATTTTAT
This sequence comes from uncultured Flavihumibacter sp., assembly GCA_902168105.1. Taxonomy (GTDB): domain Bacteria; phylum Bacteroidota; class Bacteroidia; order Chitinophagales; family Chitinophagaceae; genus Chitinophaga. The sequence goes on along the minus strand of CABHOY010000071.1, from coordinate 80,469 downwards.
TATTGTTGTGTGTAACTGCATTTTCCTGTAGTAAAGATGATAATACCTCTCCGGGACACGACCTTGAGTCATACAGACCAAGTGATGATGTGTCAGTTGATGCACCTGTTATGTACACTGCTAATGGTGTTATTCATGATCAAAAGATCATTAAAGATTATATCGTACGACGGGGAGATGCCGCGTATTTTACATTTGATGCTTCAACTGCTTCCGGAGCTAATCTGAGTTCATTTACCCTGGAATTCCAGGACGATAAAAACGCGTTAAGAGGAAATCAAAAAGTAGAGATCATCAGTAAAAATGATACGCTCATCATGCTTGCCGCGATAGATTCCACACAGGATAGTCCTAAACCTGAAAAGAATATTGCCGACTCATTGATGGACCTGGTCGAGTTGGGAGGGCCGGTAAGTGAATGCCCGACATATTATACCGATCCATGTAAGTACAGGAAAAAATATCCGATACTGATCAGTGGTGGAAAGTATTACATCCCTTATGTAACTGCAACTGTTACCTCAACCACATGGGTGCCAACGCCATTTGGAGTGCCGATGGAATGGACTGAAACCAGCCATGTACATGGACCGGTAATGCGGTTCAACAAGGAGGTGATCTCACACTTAGGCAGCGGACAATATACTGATACGCTGGTTGTGCAAATTGCACGCAGAGCGTTGACAAGACAATAGAACAATGGTAATAGAAAGGTCATCTGGTAACGGGTGGCCTTTACTCTTCTGTGTCGGTCATCCATACCACTTTCTGTACGGCCTTATGCGGAGCCGCAAGTATATCTCCGTAGAGATCCGGTCGTCTTGCATTCCTGTACCGGTGTCCGCCGGATTGAGTGAGCTTTTCCGGCGTAAGTGTTGCAATGGCAATATCGTCGCCTAAACGCCTGCATTCCGCAATGACATCTCCGAAAGGATCAAGGATCATTGAACAACCGTTCTTCAATTGGTCGTCGTCCATCCCAATAGGATTCGAAAAGACAGCGTAAATGCCATTGTCATATGCCCTGGCGGGAAGCCATTTCATTAGCCAGCTACGGCCTTTTAATCCGTCGAATTCTGCGCGTAATGAAGTTGGATCTGCCTCTCTTAATTCCCATAATGCGGGATCTACAAAGCCGGCTCCCGGTCTGGTAGAAGGTGTGCACATGGTAACATGCGGCATAAAGATGATGTCAGCGCCCAGTAACGCGGTCGCCCTGACATTTTCTATAATGTTATTATCGTAACAGATCAATATGCCACATTTCCATCCCAGCAGATCAAATACTACATATTCGTCGCCAGGTGTAAGATGCGGATTAATGAATGGATGGAGTTTGCGGTACTTCGCCAGTAAACCTGTTTTGTCAACGCAGACATAAGCTTTATGTAAGGTGCCTTGTTCTGTTTTTTCAAATAGTCCCGCGAGAATAACAATATCCAGTTCTTTTGCAATGGCAATTAACGCCTGTATGCTGTCGCCTTCAGGAATGTATTCTGCTACGTTAGTTAGTTGTTGTTTGTCCAGATGCCGGGCAAAGGTATAACCTGTGATAGAACACTCATGGAAAGCGATCGCCTGTGCGCCCTGAGACTTCGCCTGCGCTGAAAGCGAACGGATAATACCCAGATTGTAGGCTTTGTCATTACTGCGGTTTTCAAACTGTGCGGTGGCAATTTTTATCGGCTGCATATGAAAATTGTTCTATTGCAAGGTATGCAAAACCGGTTACCGGAACAAGATGCGTCAAAGCAGGATAGGGTTGGAGTTGCATGGAAAACGTTGTCCGGCTGTGGGTTAATATACCTCTTTGAATTAGAATAAATGTATGGTTTTATACTCCTGACGATCAGTTCACCAGACCCGGCACACTACTATAATTGGTGATCCTATCTCCCCAGCTTCGGTTATAATCTCAACTATCTTTTATTATAATCTTTGTAAAGCAATTAAGAGAAAAACGGTGAACAATGAGTTATAAAAAGCAATCCTCCGTTGATATGATGTTTCCCCTGAAAAAAGAGCAAGTGTTATTACCCGGAGAGAGTGAGTACAACAAAGAGATGCAGATATGGAACGGCGCAGTAAAATACCAGCCGGCCATGATCATACGGCCTTATAATGCTAAAGATGTGCAGTCCACCATATGGCTGGCGGCCGAAAAGAAGATGCCGCTTTCTGTGCTTGGAGGCGGGCACGACTGGGCAGGACGTTGTTTGAACGACAAAGGTATCGTTATCAGCATGAGCAGAATGAACGATATTAAGATTGACCCTTTACAGCGTGTGGCCAGAGTGGGTGGCGGTATCAAGGCGAAAGAACTGATAGCTGCAGCGGCTCCGTATAAACAGGTGGCGGTAACTGGTACTATTGGATGTATCGGTTTTGCAGGCTTTACATTGGGCGGCGGGTATGGGCCTTTAAGCCCGAGTTACGGACTGGCCATTGATAATCTGCTTGGTGCAGAACTTGTACTGGCCGATGGAAGTATCGTCTATGCCAGTGAGGCCACATATCCCGACTTGTTCTGGGCAATACGTGGTGGAGGCGGCAACTTCGGTGTAGTGACTTCTTTAACGGTCCGTCTGCATGATGAGAAGCCTATCTTATCAGGCCTGATATGTTTCCCCTGGTCAGAAGCAACAACGATCCTGCAGCGGTATGCCGGATTCATGAAGAATGCGCCAGATCAGTTATCATCGTTAGTGGGTCTGATCCCTGCTCCTGATGGGACCCCGATGTTGTTCATATCTCCGACATGGTACGGAGAGGCTGCTGAAGGGCAGCGTGTGATCAATTTGCTGAAAGGAATTGGTACGATCATCTTCGAACAGGTAGGCCCCATGCAGTACGGAGATGTGCTGGCAATGTTCGATCAGCATGTGGTGATCGGCCGTCACACCTCTATGCAAACAAGATGGCTGGGAGATCTTACGGCAGATGTGATCGAAGAGATCGTGATCGCCGGCAGTGAAAGGACCTCACCGTTCTCTATGCTGAACTTCCACTATTTCCACGGATCTCCAACCAGAGTACCGTTAACCAGTACACCGTTCGGATTAAGGAAACCACATTTTATGGTGGAGATCCTGGCCGTTTGGGAGCCTGATGATGTTGCTAACGGGCAGCGTCATATTCAATGGGCCAGGAAACTGTCCCAGAAGATGGCGAAGGAAGCGTTTCCTGGTGGTTATCCGAATATCCTGGGGCCGGAGGAGTATGATCAGATAGAGGATGCATATGGTGTAAACCTGCAGCGTCTGAGAGAGGTCAAACAGCAATACGATCCGGGAAGAACATTCAATGGTATAGCCATTCCTTAACAATACGTTTGATAGTCATATAGTGGTTGTATCAGATCTCCTGACTGGTACGCAGAAGGATAGCATTGTTGCTATCCTTCCTTTATTAATAGGCATAACAAAGGTCACACCATAACGATGTGACCTTTGTTTTATGACACCCTTTTTTAACTAGTCAGTTATGCTTCTTCCAATGCGCCCACCAGTTTTTCTACCTGCTCCAATACCGTCTGGCGTAAGGCTTTCACCAGTTCCGGGATGAAGTTGCCCTCAGATGTATCTGTCAACCACGGGTTCATGGTCGTAGAGATGAGTATGTTCACAGGTTCGTCATTGTCTGCTGATAAGCCCAGCCGTTTTTTATAATTATCTACAAACGACTTGCCGTATGACTCATTGTCGAACTGTGACTGTGTTACGTACATCGGTGTATTAGACGGATGATCGTGCTCGCCCGGAGACAGACTTAATGCCTGGAAGATATTCAGGTTTAACTCATTCAGTTTATCCACATTTTTATTCACTACGCCGTTCTCTTTAAAATTGAACGTATAGGTAATGATGATCTGATCACTGCCCAGTTCTGGTAACAACGCGACTGCTTCCGGATTGGACATGATCTGTTCATTGGTCTTTGGAACGATCTCGTCTTTGATGAACTCATATTGTTCAATGATCTTTTCAGGAGCTTCTCCATTCTTCTCTGCAGGCAGGCGTTGGAATGGCACGATGATGAACGGATCATCCGGTTCTGCCATTGTAATGAAGGCGCTGTACAGGCGTTTACTGTTGAACAGGCATTTGCCGAGGATCTGTCCGTAACCGCTCTGGTCCAGTGGAATGACCTGGTGGCTCATATAGGCGGCAGCTGCAGCAGCACCTGGTTTAGAGCCCTCCAGTCCGTAGATACCCACGGTAGGGTCTACACCGCCATGATATACCACGGGCGCTGTAAATGCTACGAGGTTACGCATGGCGCCGTTCTTATAACAAAGGCCACCTGCAGGATAAGGGATGTATCCTGCTTTATGCGGGTCGATGGTAATAGAGTCTGATTGATGAATGTGGGCATACTGTTCTGTAACATACGCATTCATGGTAAGTGTCGGCGTATATAATACAAACCTGTTGGAAACAGCACGTTCCGGTTGCCGGAGGATGGAAGTGAAATAACCGCCCCAGGCTGCGTCAGAGTGGATCATAAAGTTGAGGCCTTTTTTCCTGAACTCTTCTCTTACCTGGATAATATCTTTCAACGGATCGACTGCGCTTTCTTCCGTACTGCCTATCACAGCCACCACCATCAGTACAGGCATGCGGTTGTCCAGTGCGTTTTGCAACTCTTCTTTTAAACGGCCGATGTGTAGCCTGGCATTTTCATCCACATAGATCTTGATCAGGTTATTGGCCCCAATACCCAGCACTGCGGCCGACTTTGGCCAGGAGTAGTGACAGGTGGACGCCGCCATCAGCCCCGGAGGTTTTATACCAGCATCGATGTATTTGCTAAGACCATCAAATCCGATATTCTGAATACTGTAATTGTTCATGATATCGGTAAGCAGGTCTAAGTTGATCTGAAACTCTTCGTTCAGCCTGTCCGGAAGGCTCAATACCTCATCAACGGAGAGATTGAGCAGGTCCCAGCTGCTGGCCTTGGATATAGTGGTGACGGTGCCGTTGGCCAGCCTTATTCTCAATGCTCCGGCTTTCTGCAACAAAGGATCGTTCTTAATTGCTGCAGCCAGGCTGATAGGATAGTACTTCAGATTACGTGCGGCCCACATCGCTTCATTGTTTGCGATAGAGCCATCGCAGGTGATATGCCCCCAGGCCCTGGGGCCTTGTGCAGGATCGTCATCGGAGACATTATATCCCAGCATTTTACACAGCTCGTCACCAACGATCATTTCAAGCACAGTGGTAACGGGAGATGCTTCAGCAGCAACGTTGTTGGGATTGTACAACATCGTGCCAAAATACCCAGCCATACTTGGCAGGGTCGTATCCCAGTTCATATGCGACTGCCAGCGATAACTCCAGAAAGGGACAGAGCCTTTCAACTCCTGTAACAGTACATCCAGTTTGTCAGTCAGTATCCTCACCGTTTCCTTATATTCCGGCGTCTCTTTCATCGCTTCCGTTACGTACACCGGATCATTGGGATATAGGTTTTTCCGGTCATTACAATGGTTGTCCATAGCTTTCCTGATCAACGTTTGCAGCAGTTCAGTATTCTCTGCTTTAGGACCGAGGAACCAGCCGGCAAGATCGTCAGATCCTGTTCCTTTTGTTTTGAGTTTAGATAGAATGTCTTCATGCTTTTGCGCCAGCTTGCGCGCAAATTGGGTTTTGGAGGTTAGCGGTTGTTTCATGATGATAACTTTTGAGTGTGTGGGAATGTGTAGCAATGGTCTGGCCTAGTATACATAGAAACCTTTCATCGCGGTTTGTTCGGCAGGCATATTCACTATTTCTGTGTCAAAGAAAATATCTTCTCCCACTTCGAGATCATATATCTCTTCCTGTCCCTGAAAAGTCACTTTGTAAGTACCGGCAGGCAGTGGCGGTTCATCTGGCATAGGGGTGGAAGGGATGCCGATAAAACCTACATTGGCAGATATGCCCAGTTGATCAATGGGCAGCCAGTCAGGTACTTCGTCGAGGGCTACAATATTCAGGAAGTCTTCTTCTGCTGTCAGATAATGGTCCATGAAAGCTTCTTCCTCGTTGCCGAAGATGATATAGGTCATATCATCAGGATAAGGGATCGTGTAATCAAAATGACGGGCATAAACAATCCTTGTGATCGTTGTTGTTACATTGTGGATAAGTGGCGTGTCCTTATTAGGATCGGCCGGCATACCCCGGAAGATGTCTGCCTGGAAATTCTTCCGCGTGCCTAACATTACATCAGGGATCGTGAACAGATCAGTTTGTAAATTACCTAATACATAATAGTTGCCGGGATTTTCCTGCCGGTCTTTCAGATAAGCAGCTTTCGCTTCCGGTGAGATGGTGATTTCCAGGGTTACCTGGTACATGTGGTTTTTCATATTGAACATGGGCAGATGGCATATGTACAATGCCGCCGTGCCGTTCAGAATAAACCCATGCTGGTCGGGGGTGTTAATAATAGAGTTTTTCATCATTCAAGGAATTATTGAGGTTTGGATATGTTCTGACTTTCAGTAAAAGAAAAATACTTCCCTTCCGGTTGGTATGTACCGGACCTTGAGTTAAGGATATTTAGTAAAAGCGCACTATGCTTTAATGATAAGAATAAGCAGCAAAAAGTTAGAAGTCTGGTGAACGTCGATAGTGGATATTATTTTAAGGTTATTGAGGTTTTGGTTGCGTAAAGCCAGTTCACAGTTGTATTGTTAAGTTAAGGTATATTTCGAATTCATAAAAATATTTTTCATCCGTACGATCTTCATACCAATATGGATGGTGCATGTCCTGTTATCAGCCTGGCGTCTTTGGCGAAGTGAGAAAAGTCGGTATAGCCGAAGTCTTCATAATAAAAATGATAACCCTGCTTTTTGTACACTTTTAATGCACTCTTTAGCCTGCTTATCCATTGACAGTATTTTGGCGTAAATCCGATGTACTTCAGGAAATCTCTTCTTGCTGATGCATAGGTGACCCAATTGGCCCTGCATCTGCCGGTTCCTGCCCTCTTAAAGATACGGAATGTGCTCCCTCAATGATCGTATTGATTTCCATGCTTCAAAAATCGCCTTTTCTGCCTGCTGTTCCAGTGTAAAAAACTTGCAATTTTCACGAAGCCTTAACGCTAATGCGTACGGCTAGATAAGAATAATTGAATTATTTAATTTAATTTTCGGGCTCAATTTTTTTTAGATGCGAAACCAGCTTATTACATTGGCAGCTTGTCTGTCCGTTTTTTCTTTCACTGCCTGCAAGAATACGCAGAAAGCAGCAACTACACCATCATCAACAACAGCTCCGTCAACAGCAGAGGAACTTGTTACCACTATGTCTGTGCCCGGAAAAGTAAAAGTGGGCAGCCCTATTATGCTGAAATTTACTGTAAGCAACAACTCCGGAAAGGAATTGCAGTTCTGTAAATGGCATACCCCATTTGAGAAGTTCATGAACTCTTACTTTGACATCCAGGACAGCAAAGGTGAAGCTGTAATGTACAAGGGTATTATGGCTAAAAGGATCATGCCACCTCCGGCAGAAGCTTACATCAAGGTTCCTGCAAAAGGAAAAGTTTCTTCAGAGATCGACCTGCTGACCGGTTACCGTATCACTGCTCCGGGAACGTACAAACTGACCTACCAGGATAGCGGTATGAGCGGCCTTACGAAAGTAAATGAAGTGACATTCACCGTAACGGAATAGAACATCACCTGATAATCAGAAGGTCCATGGCGTAGTTTCCATGGACCTTCTGCGTTTACGGTGGATAGCGCCCCCGGATTTGGGGATTTGTATTTCCCGTTAATTTGTAGAATTTCGCCGGACAGTTAACAGCTTAAGAGACCCAAAAAAAGAGAACTATGCTTTTTAAGATCATCAAATGGCCTTTTGTTGGAACGTATATGGTAAAATGGCAAAGCCCGTTAACCGAACTGGAAAAGCGCGACTGGCAGTCCATCTCTGTTAAAAGCAGATCAGGCGGTACTATACAGGGGCTTTTCGCAGCTGCAAGAACAGAAACAGCGAAGGCCACGATCGTATTGGGACATCCCATGAAAAAAGAAGCGAAAGCCTATTTTCTGAAGAATGGATATACCGATCTGCTGAGAGACAATGGCTTTCATACCCTCATCTTTGACTTTAACGGTTTTGGCGAAAGCACGAACGGAAGTTTCTCTTACTTTGAAGATATTATTGCTATAGGCCGGGAAGCAAAACTGATCATTCCGCACCTGCCTGTAGGATATCACGGTATTTCGCTGGGCGCGCAATGGTCCATTGTTGCTTTCGGCGATAGCAAACACCCTTACGAGTTTGCCATTGTTGAAAGTGCAGTTACCACGCCGGAAGAGTTCTGGTTCCGGTATCCGCTTGCTTATAAAATGCTCAAGGTCCTGAATTGCCTGATGCCGAGGTACGCAAGAAAGATCAGGGTCATAGACCGTATTAAAGATGCGAAGAACCTGAAATCCCTGTTGCTGATATACTCTTACGCAGATGAACTGGTGTCTGTCGAAATGGGAGAACGGTTTAAGCGGAATAGTCCGGTGCCTACTGAGCTGTGGACAGTGGAAAGTGCTGATCATATCCTCATCATGAAATCGCCACATAAAGAAGCCTATAAAAAGAAGATCATCAGTTATTTTAATAAAGCCGTAGAAAGCATTAACCAACCATAAATTCTCTTTTACGCTGACAATTAATTATATTTCGTTCTTAGCCGACAATAACCCGTCTCAACTTTTATTCTAAGAACGCGATATGAAGATCATTGCTATTATTCCACTATTCGTGATGGGGTTCCCGTTCACCACTACAGGTCAGGTGAAAAAAGGACAGAAGGCCCCACAGGTCCAACAGTACACAGGTAACCGTGCACCACTCTATCAGAAACCTTACATTGAGTTACCACTAGGCGCTATTGAGCCGCAAGGATGGCTCAAGATTATGCTCGTCAACCAGAAAGAAGGCGCCACCGGCCAGCTTGATAAGTTGTATCCCCTCGTTATGGGGCCGCGCAATGGCTGGCTCGGAGGTGATGGCGATCAATGGGAACGTGGTCCCTACTGGATAGATGGCTTGCTGCCGCTTGCCTATATTCTCAAAGACACTATGCTCATCAACAGGGTGAAACCCTGGGTTGAATGGTCCATTAAAAGTCAGCAACCAGACGGGTACTTCGGGCCTTCCAAAGATTATCCCTATGAACCGGGCATTCAGCGGGATAACAGTCGTGACTGGTGGCCTAAAATGGTTATGCTCAAAGTGCTGAAACAGTATTACTCCGCTACAGGCGATAAAAGGGTCATTACCCTGCTGACTAATTACTTTAAATATCAGCTGAAAGAGTTACCACAGCACCCGCTGGACCACTGGTCCTTCTGGGGCAGATACCGTGGCGGAGACAACCTGATGGTGATATACTGGCTGTACAATATCACGGGCGATCAGTTCCTGCTGGACCTCGCTAACCTCGTACATAAGCAGACCTTCGACTTCACTACTGCTTTTATGAACAGCGATATGCTGCGCCGCGCTGGTAGCGTGCATGGTGTGAACCTGGCACAGGGCATGAAAGAACCGGTTATCTATTATCAGCAGCATCCTGATAAAATATATCTTGATGCCACAAAAAGAGGCTTCGACGATCTGCGAAGATACAATGGTATGGCCCATGGCTTATACGGCGGCGACGAAGCGCTGCACGGTAACAATCCTACTCAGGGCTCTGAACTGTGTACGGCTGTGGAAATGATGTTCACGCTGGAAAGTATATTGGAGATCAGTGGTGACGTTAGCTATGCCGACCAGTTGGAGAAGATCACGTATAATATTCTGCCTTCCCAGATCGATGAAGATTTTATACAAAGACAATATTTCCAACAGGCTAACCAGGTCATGGCTACCCGCCAGACCCGCAACTTCGACGTGAACCATCATGGCACAGATCTCTGTTATGGCCTTCTTTCGGGATATCCCTGCTGTACTTCCAATATGCACCAGGGCTGGCCTAAATTCACACAGAACCTGTGGCATGCTACGGCCGACAAAGGCATCGCGGCCCTGCTCTATGCACCTAGCGAAGTGACCACCTACGTAGGAGATCAGCAAGAAGTTTCTTTTAAAGAAGAGACGAACTATCCGTTTGGAGAATCGATCCGCTTCACATTATCCACCGGAAAGAAAAAAGCAGATGTAAGTTTCCCTTTTCACCTCCGCATTCCCGCCTGGTGTAAACAGGCTACTGTGAAGATAAACGGACAACTCTGGAAAGAAGTGGAAGGCAATCAGATCGTAAAGGTAGCGCGTACCTGGAAATCAGGTGATGTAGTGGAGTTGCTGTTGCCTATGCACGTTTACAGGAACAAGTGGTATGAAAACTCGGTGTCTGTTGAGCGTGGGCCGCTCACTTATGGTTTGAAAATGGAAGAAGATATAAAGAAGGTAACGAACGACAAAGATCCGATCGAGTATGGGAATACTTATTATGAAGTACGTTCTACTTCTCCCTGGAACTACGGTCTGCTGGATATACCTAACGATAAGCTGCAGGAAAGTTATATCGTGGAAAAGAAAGACAGTACAGCGAGTTATCCCTGGAATCTGAAGAATGCGCCTGTATTGATTAAAGCAAAAGCGAAACGCATTCCTTCCTGGAAGTTATACAATGAAATGACAGGGCCAATTCCATATAGCATGATATTCCAGCTGGAAACCGGTGAAGTGGAGGATATTACGTTAATACCATATGGTTGTACCAAACTAAGGATCTCGCAATTTCCTGTTGTTGGAAAATAACACGACAATCCATGTAATATGAAATACACACTTTTATTCCTGTTTGTTTTAATAACCACGTTGCACGGCGTACACGCACAAAGTAAGCTGGCAGCAGGCGGTAAGATCTATCTCTCTGCCAACCAGGGCGCCAGCTGGCGACAGGCGGATATGGGATTCCCCGCAGCTGTCGTTAATGACTTCGCGTTTCACAATGGCAACTATTTCGCGGCTACCGATGCGCACGGTTTATACATTAGTAAAGATCATCTGCATAGCTGGAAAAAAACAGGAACAGGTCTTCCTGCAGATATCAAAATTGATGCTATGGAAGGTCTGGGAAAAGTGCTGATGTTAGGTAGTCATCAGTATGGTATTTATATTTCTGTGGATAATGGCGCTACCTGGAAGGCGTCCAATGATGGGTTAACTAACCATACAATACGTCGTTTATTTGCAAACGGTTCATCTATGTTAGCGGGAACCAATGATGGCGTTTTCATTTCCACTAATAATGGGAAAACATGGAAGCAGGTTGTTGCAGGTATACAGGTAAATGGTATTACAGTGTTGAACAACAAAATTTATGCTGGTACCAACAAAGGGATCTTACTATCTGTAGATAACGGCGCTAACTGGCGTTCCATCTATGACGCACATCCGCTGCATAACATTTCCAACGATGGTGAATATGTGTTTGCACTTTGTTATGGTCCCACCCTTATCAAAACAAAGGATGATGGCGCGCATTGGATAAAATCTGATGTAGGGCTGCCTAATTTGTATACATTCCATGTACAACGGATAGGTAAGCGATTGATCGCTTGTCAGTGGGATGGGATGTATATATCAGATAACAATGGCAGTGGCTGGGAGAAGAGCAGCGATGGCCTGCCACCTAAGATGGCGTTTAAGGAATTACTGATCACAAATGATGGCATTGTTACTGCCGGTCCATAAAAAATAAGGGAGTACGGAAGCTCCGTATTCCCTTATTTTTTCAGCCTTCCTACGGCTGCGTAATATTTAGATCGTGCCGATCAGTTTTGTATTACCGAAATCGCAAGCGCTGCAACCGTCCTGACCGAAAGGACCATCTGTACCAGAGCATGCAGGGAAGTTCCAGTAATTCCTGTCACGGAATAAAGGCCCTTTACCAGGATCCCCCCAGTTACCACTGAAGTTGAACTCAGTAGTGCTACAATCCATCTGTACCAGTCTTCTGGATGTCAGCACTTCATCCCTGGTTCCATTAGGATTTCTGTAATCGCCCCAATAAGCACACTCATAACCGGGAAGTGTAATAGAACTTCCGAAATGGTAGTTGCCATGCGCATATTTTCCTACCCATGACTGTACTCTCGTACCTGCTGAAACACTTCTCCAGTCTTTGGTATAGTACCCGCCATGCTGAAAATAAGTAACAGAGATAATACGCTGTGTAGACTGATTGAATTGTACTACTATGTGTTCCAGGTCATAGTCATGTCCACCCAGATTGGAGAAACAGTTTTCCTGGCGTTTGTATGCCCACCAGTAGTCAATGAAGATCCTGTTGGGATCACTTGGGTGAATCTGTACATCGTAATAAGTCGGGAAGTCCATGGATCTTGCAACGGACCTTTCCACTAACACCAGTTTGCCGCCACATACAGTTGTAGCGGGGTCTGAGCTTGCGAAAATGTTTTCGGCAGAAGTAGGATAATCAGGGGAAGCGCGGTCAAATTTAACCAATGGCGCAAATTGTGTCGCCCATGTCTGCGCAGTGGCGCCACTTACTTTTTGAGAACTTTCCTGGCAGGCGCAGGGTGCAGCAGCTACGGCTACAGCCACTTCGGATTCGGGTTCCATCTTAGGCGCCAGGTCGTCTTCGGATTTCTGACATTGTGTTAACAGCAGCAGGCTACAGCAGCTTAACAGAATAAGGGATGTTTTTTTCATTATGATAGTTTTAAAGGAAAAACACGTGGATTCACTTGGTATGCACAGTACAGGTATTCACGGATGTCGATATAGGTGATACGGGTGTCAACAAAAATATAAAAGTGATGGGGCGTTTATGTTATGGGGATATTAACAATATGTCATTTTTATGGAGACATCGCTTACTCGCACTTTTCCAGGATATACTTCTTAAATTCTTTATCGATCAGATACTTCCCTGCGTAATATTCGCTTCTATGGAATCCCCAGTCGTACATAGACAGGACGTATATTTCGTCATTATGTTCTAATGCGACCACCGTTTGACCCAGGTCTCCCTGTGCGTTAGATTTTATAAGGTAATAAGGTGCATGTTTCTCCACCCACGCATTATGATTCCCGATAAAACCTCCCAGCCACTCTTTCGGATAGGATACCTCGGGGCATGAGTTTACAATATCTGAGTATGATAAGGACTTCTCCACATTAAATTCGATGGTGGCAATATTGTCGATTGTTTCATGAATAGCGGTGATCTGTCCGTAGCAGAATCGGGTACCTGCTATGTCTCCGGCATTTTCGAAATCGTTGTAGTAGGCAAGCGGCGATTCATAATAAAGCCATAGCTTTTCGTAAAGGGCTATGCTCAGGGGAGGGTATAGTTTAACGCCGTATGATTGTCCGGGAACAGGACATAACTGTAAGGTGTAGTCTTCTCCTGCTTCCTGCCAGAAGCAGGCTGGGGCAATTATATCTGTATTGTATTTAGGCGGGGTCCTGTCCATTGGCTTGCAGTTGCAAGTGCAGTTTACTTTTAATTCTATTTGCATGTTATTATTAGCCGGGTTATTAGTAGGGGATGTTCATAACAAAAGTAAATAAATTAGAATAAAACAGCCATATTACAGATAGATATTCACCTTATATAAGTACCATCCATTCCCCAGTGATCTTAACATCATTACTTTATCGGGACGTAATTCAGGCAGATATTTCTTTTTGGAGGCATACAGATATCCTACCTGGTCATTCAGTATATGGAAGTCGATACATTCAGCCGGCAGAAAACCACCGGTAGTAACGTTGCTGATCAGTAAGGGACTATATGCAGCTGTGCGTGTATTAACTAAAGTAGGCGTTTCAGTTTCGGGGGATTTTGACGTGCTGTTTGCCTCCTTCAACAGTTGATTAAATGTCGCTTTATGTCGCTGGAAATGTGCTACAAGGCTATCATCTGGCGCTAGTTTCAATCTCAGACTGTTCAGTATGAAGGAAAACTCTTCTTTGCTTTTGTACGGAGGATTTTCCTGATGCTGATAAATGGCAAGCAGACTATCCAGTTGAGCGGGAGTAATTGCTTCCATTTCATCTTTCATACGCCGGTGCATACGTGCGAGCGTAGGTGTTGCCACTGCATACAGTTTCCACCGCGAATCTTCTTTTATAAAATGAAGGTATTTATCTGTAACTCCGCCTTTGTCGTCCACAAGGGTCATTGTAACAACGGCTTTTTTCCCTGTTTGATGACATATCAGAAGATAAGGCGTTATTTCGGAGGGGAGGTCTTTTCCGTTCGGATGACCGTTATAATCGCCGGTAATATGTTTCGCTATGAATTCCTCGGAAGCACCTGGTTTAAAGATCTCTTTAGCCACATCGAGCGGTCGTAGCGCCTGTCCTGAACAGGAAATACATAACAGGCAGGTGATCAGGATATATGCCGACAATCGTTTTATCATCCAGGCAATTTAGGGAAAATTATCGCAGGAGTTTTGTATTATGCAATACACAATGTTAATAACCCATGAAGCACGTTACGATTCTATTGATACTCATTGTATGTTGTTCATTTAATCCACGGGATAAAGCTATCATTGACGTACTGCGTAAGCAGGTGTTATCCGAAGCTGCTTCGGCAATGCGTCAGTTACCGATGACGGTAACAGCGTCTTCCTGCGAGCGGAGTGCGGGTGGCAGGCATGATTTTTACTCGGAAGGCGATTACTGGTGGCCTGATCCCGCGCATCCGGATGGCCCTTATATTCAGCGGGATGGTATGACCAATCCAAACAACTTCGTTGCACACCGGCAATACATGATACGCTTCAGCAAAGTGATCGGTACCCTGGCTTCCGCTTATCGTATTACTAATGATCAGCAATATGTTAGTGCAGCGATCCCTCATTTGCGGGCCTGGTTTACGGATACCGCCACTCTAATGCATCCGGACCTGCAATACGCACAGGCTATTAAAGGACGGTTTACCGGCAGAGGTATTGGTATCATTGATGCCATCCACCTGATGGAAGTGGCCCAGGGTGTATTGGTCATGGAGGACGCGCCGAACTTTGATAAGAACTTATTGAAGGGGATCAGGGAGTGGTTTAAAGACTATCTCCGTTGGGTCACCACACATCAGTATGGAAAAGATGAAATGAATGCAAAGAATAACCATGGCACCTGTTGGGTAATGCAGGTGGCTTGTTTTGCTCAGTTCACCGGCGATACTGCATTGCTTCGGTTCTGTGCAGACAGATATAAAAATGTATTGTTACCAAACCAGATGGCGGCAGATGGTAGTTTCCCGCTGGAAATGGCCAGAACAAAGCCATACGGATATTCCCTCTTTAATCTGGATGCGATGGTCACAATCTGCCAGATCCTTTCCGACAGTGAAAATGACGTGTGGGATTATCAGTTGCCAGACGGTCGTAGCATAAAAAAAGGGATCGAATTTATGTTCACCTATGTGGCCGATAAGAAGAAATGGGGAAAAGCAAACGATGTTATGTATTTTGATGAATGGCCGGTGGCACAACCCTTCCTCATATTTGGAGCAAGGCAATACGGGCGACAGCAATGGTTTGATACCTGGAAACGATTGGATCATCAACCACAGAATGAGGAAGTGATACGTAATTTGCCAGTACGAAATCCGCTGATATGGATCTAATAACAATACATATAGAACCTCTAACCGTAATTATCATCATGGCCGTTGTCCTGTTGGTAATAGTGGGCGTCCGCAGGAAGCGCAAGAGATGACGGGATGCGGGGATTAAGCCATAAAATGCACCTGATCTTTCGTACTTTTATGGTATCTAAAGGAAGTGTACATGTTTGAAGTGTTCCTGGCATATATCAACAGTAAAACAAAGATCACAGCGGAAGAAGCAGAAATGATCAAAGCTGTCAGCGTGATCAAAAAGCTGCGTAAAAGACAATATCTGCTGCAGGAAGGCGATGTATGGCGTTATAACGCCTTTGTGTGCAAGGGGTTTCTTCGTGCGTACCACGTAGACGATAAAGGACATGAGCATATTATGAACTTTGCGCCCGAAAATTACTGGACCGGCGACAGGGAGAGCCTGCAGAATGAAACGCCTTCCCCATTCAATATAGATGCGATCGAAGAGACACATGTACTGCTGATCAACAAGGAGAACTTTGATGATCTCTGCCGGAAGATACCCGCCTTTAACGACATGATAAATACGATCCTGCAAAGAAGCTTTATAGCATCCCAGCGGAGGATCCATGCCGCTATCAGCTTTTCAGCCGAAGAAAAATACCAGCATTTTCTAAATACGTTCCCTAATATCGTTAACCGTATTCCCCAGCATATGATCGCCTCCTACCTGGGGCTTTCCCCTGAAACACTAAGCCGCGTCCGTACCCAGGCGGTAAAGAAATAAGTCCCAATGATATTTATCAATAGATTTTAGATGTATAGATCAATGGAGCCAGGCATGACTTCATCGCAATTTTGTGTTGTAAAACAAAAAAATACACAATACAAAATATAGCATCATGAAGAAGATAATTTTAATCACAGGAACTGGCTCTGGCTTTGGAAGATTAATGACCAACACTTTATCAAAAGCGGGACACACCGTTATTGCTACCATGCGCGGAGTAAACGAGCGGCATGCAGCAGTAGCTAAAGAACTGAGCGCATTGCCCAATGTGGATGTCCTGGAAATGGATGTAACAGACGACAATTCTGTAAATAACGCTGTAAAGACAGCATTGGCAAAACATGGCAGGATAGACGTGCTGGTCAATAATGCCGCAGTGTCAGGGTTCGGACTGCTGGAATCCTGGTCTATCGACCAGATCAAAAAGATGCAGGAAATAAACGTTTATGGTGTGATCCGTACCTACCAGGCTGTACTGCCTGCTATGCGTAAAGAAAAGAACGGGTTGATCATCAACCTGACCTCAGGAGCCAGCGGCTTCAGTGTACCTTTCATGGTGCCTTACCTGATGTCTAAGTTTGCCGTTGAGACCATCACCGAAGGTATCCAGGGTGAATTAAAACAGTATGGTATTGAAAATGTATCTATACAACCAGGCGTATATCCTACTGAAATGAATACCGGCGGTAAAGCGGGTATACATGCCGATAAACAGGATATTACCACCGAATATGGCGAGACTACCCAAAACCATATTAATGCGATAGGAGGGGCTTTATTTGGCAAAATGGCTGAGTTTAAGATGGACCCGCAGGTGATTGCCGACGGAGTGCTGGCACTGGTCAATATGGAAAAAGGGACCCGTCCGCTGCGTTACCCGCTTGATGCCATCGCCCAGGGAACCGATAAGGAATTCATTGCCGCCAGGGCTGAGATCAAAACCAGATGGATGGATAACTACGGTATGCCCCAGTAAATGAGCAGGTATAGTTCATCTTCGCTTCAGTAGTACTTCTCCTGTCCTTATCCTCCCTTTATCCTCCCTTCAGAAGGGAAGATAAAGGGAGGATAAGGACAGGAGAAGTACTGCTGAAGCGAAGATGAAGTGAATAAGGACCACGTCCGGGCTGAAATGCTAAAATATTTAGTATTTCGGCCCGGTTTCGTATCTTTGTACCCTATGCAACTTTTTGACGATTGTGAGCTGTTTGATGAGGGGACAAGGCGTTACGTAGATTTTCAGCTGCCCAATACTGAATTGAGACTTTGGGAGCAGTTTTTCCCTAAGGCCGAAGCCGATAAATATTTCAAAGCACTCAAAGAAACAACCCCCTGGCAACAGCGTACCAGGAAAATGTATGACAGGGTCATTCCGGATCCCCGTTTAACCGCCTATTATGGCGGAACAAAGGGATTTGAATGGACGCCTGACCTGTTGGATATCAAGGCCAAAGTAGAAGCTGCCTGTGGCGTTTTTTTTGACCGGGTACTATTGAACTATTACCGGGATGGGAATGATTCCGTGTCCTGGCATAGCGACACATTGCCGGCAGATGGCAGGCACCATCCCATCGCTTCCATTACCTTCGGCGAAACCAGGCTTTTTAAAGTAAGACCTAAAGACCGGTCGGTCGCTGATCAGCTGGACATTCCTTTAACCCACGGTAGTTTTCTGCTAATGGGGGAAACTATGCAGGAACATTACGAACATCATATTCCGAAAACCTCTAAAAAGATCGGTGCACGTATCAACCTGACTTTCAGGATCTCTGAACCGGGAAAGCCTGTTTACGGCATCGGCCCGGCATCGCAACCATAAATTCGAAGGGAAAGCTTTACCGGACAGCTTAACTTTGACGTTCACTCCCCCGCCATGGACAAAGAAACTTTACAACCCGGAAGAAACAAAGACCAGCAGATAGCAGACAGTGCATTATTCGGACCTGTCATTACACAGAACCAGTTAAAGCCAGCTCTGGAAGATATGTATTATCTACTGAGCAGGGATTATCCACAGAAAGCCTCGCTGGCTCTTGTTGGTAACAGGTATGACCTGATCAGGCGTCAACAATTGGCGTTACAGGGAATGAGCTGCTCCCGGCAACAGTTAGAGAACCGGAAAAATAAGGAACTGCATAGCGGAGAGCTGAAGAATAAAGTTGTTTATATAGATGGTTTCAATTTATTGATCCTGCTGGAAACTGCTTATGCCGGTGGTTTTGTTTTCAAAGGACTGGACGGTTGTTACCGCGATATATCATCTGTTCACGGCACCTATAAAATGATCAATGATACCGGAGATGTGCTGGTGCTGATAGGAGAGGCATTACAAAAACTGGAAGTACAAAAAGTGATCTGGATCTTCGATGCTCCTGTTTCCAATAGCGGAAAGCTGAAAGGCTTTTGTTATGAACTGGCAGAGACGCATCAATTCCCCTGGGAGATCTATCTTGAGAATGATCCTGATAAATACCTGATAGCAGGTGATAAGTTAGTATGTAGTTCAGATGCGTGGATATTGGATGAATGTGCTGAGTGGTTTAATCTGGGTGCATGGATGCTGAATAATGAAAGAAGCGACGCATTAAATATTGTAGATCCTCAATTAACTTTATAATACTGTTAACATTACGTAAAGGAGTCGCATGAAGACATGCGACTCCTTGTTTATATCGAAAAACTTCGTACATTTGTGCACGAATTTTAAAAGCATTTAATCACAATGACAAACAGTATTTCATATCAATCAGTGTTCAACGCAAGTGCTGCTATCAGGGCGGTAATTGCTAGCACCTGTATTGTCTTAATTAAGAACGGGGAGGCAGATCCTTGCCCGGATATGAGAGGTTAATTACTGTGTCTGGATATTCTTCAGAGGCCTCTTCATCCGAAGGGGCCTTTTTATTTGTCTCCCCCGTTCTTCCTTAACCAATTACGTTTAGTTACATGCATGCAGTTGTATACAACTGCTTAATCGGATAACTATATCCGCACAACTAAACCGCATTTATTTCAATTAATATTTCGCTAACAACATTTATAACAAGCAATATGATAGCCATTATCAAAACATTGACAATATTGTTTACACGGCAAGTCCGGTAACGTATAGTGCTATGCATATTGCAGAAAGCCTTCCGTTACCAGAGCGGAAGGCTTTTTTTATTGCTTTAAAATCAACAGAAATGAAACGACAGGACCAATTCAGAAATATAGGTATCATGGCGCATGTGGATGCAGGTAAAACAACTGTGACAGAACGCATGCTTTATTACACAGGACTTACCCATAAGTTAGGTAGTGTGGATGAAGGAAATACCGTTATGGATAGCGATCCGCAGGAAGAGAAACGTGGTATCACCATATCATCTGCGGCCATCACTACATATTGGCAACTCAATGATAATAAGTACCAGGTGAATATTATCGATACACCCGGTCACGTGGACTTCACTGCTGAAGTAGAACGTTCCCTCCGTGTGTTGGATGGTGCGATCGCTGTCTTCTGTGCGAAGTCGGGTGTGCAGCCACAGTCTGAAACTGTGTGGCAGCAGGCTAACCGTTACAACGTGCCCCGTATCGTTATGATCAATAAGATGGACAGGCAGGGCGCTGACTTCCGTCGTGTGGTGAAAGAGATCCGTGATGTATTACATACGAACGCAGTACCTGTACAATTACCGATCGGCGCTGAAGATGCTTTCTCCGGTGTGATCGATCTGATCACTATGAAGGCTTATGTATGGGATAGCCAGGATGGTAAAACGTATACTATCACTGATATACCTGCTGCTATGCAGGCAGAAGCGGAACAGGCACGTATTAACCTGCTGGAAGAGTTGTCATTGTATGACGAAGTGATCTTTGAAAGTTATACGACTGATCCTGCATCGGTAGCTGCAGAAGATATCTATCGCGCATTACGTAACGCTACCTTGCAGATGCAGGTCATTCCTGTACTGGCAGGTGCAGCGTATCGTAACAAAGGCGTACAACCTTTACTGGATGCTGTGGTGCGTTACCTACCTGCTCCGGCCGATCTGCCGCACATACATGCGACCAGTGCCGATACAGAAGAGAGTGTGCAGATAAGCACTACGGAAGAAAGTCCGTTTGCTGCACTGGCATTCAAGATCATCTCTGATGATTATGCTGGTAAGCTGACATTCGTCAGAGTGTATGCAGGTGTATTACGTACCGGCGATACCGTATGGAACAGCCGCACAGGTAAAAAAGTGCGTATCAGTCGCCTGATGCGTATCATGTCTGACAAGTATGAAACCGCTGATACAATTGTGGCTGGTGACATTGGCGCCGTAGTAGGATTGAAAGATGTCCGTACCGGCGATACGCTGTCCGATCTGGATAGCCCTGTATTACTGGAAAAGATCAGCTTCCCTGAACCGATGATGGGATATGCTATCGAGGCAAAAGTAGCCAAGGATGTTAACAAACTGGGTGAAGCGCTGGCGAAACTGGTGGAAGAAGATCCTACCCTTTCGGTAGAAGTGGACGCTGCTTCAGGACAAACCATCCTTAAAGGAATGGGTGAATTGCATCTGGAAGTTGTAATGGAGAAACTGGCAGCTAACTATCAGCTGGAGATCAATAAAGGTCAACCGCAGATCGCCTATAAAGAGGTGTTCACTAAGGCTGTACAACATAAAGAAGTGTACAAAAAACAGAATGGCGGCTCGGGCAACTTTGCTGAGATCGTGTTCGAACTGTCGCCTCGTGAAGACGGACAGTCAGGTTTTGAGTTCATCAACGAGGTTACTGGCGGCGCTATTCCGCGTGAGTTCATACCTTCTGTAAAGAAAGGTTTTGAAGAAGCAATGAAGAATGGTGTGCTGGCAGGTTATCCTGTACAATCCATGCGGGTGCGTTTGCTGGATGGCGCTATACATGAGAAGGACTCTCATGCGCTGGACTTTGAACATGCTGCGTTAATGGGCTTCCGTGTAGCCGCTGCGAAAGCCGGTGCTCGTTTGCTGGAGCCTTTCATGAATGTGGAAGTGACCTTGCCGGAAGAACATACCGGCGCCATTACAGGCGATCTTAACAGGCGTCGTGGTGTGATCAGGGGAATGGAGATGAAGGCAAGTGCGCAGTACATCAAAGCAGAAGTGCCGTTGTCGGACCTGTTTGGGTATGTGAATACATTACGTTCACTTTCTTCAGGAAGAGCAGCTGCTTCTGTAACGTTCCAGGATTATCAATTGGTTCCTAATAATATCGCCGGTAAAGTACTGGCGGAACAGTAACAAAAAAGAAGGGGGCGTCTGCCCCCTTCTCTATTTCTGCAATACCATAATGTTGTTCATCATAAAGGCATCCCCGCCTTCTGCAATAATATTGTAGACCGGTTGCTTACCTCCGGCAGCTTCCGTTTTATTTACAACTGTATATGTGACGAGTGTTTTGGTGTGTTCATCCATACAAAGCAGCTGATCGCCTGTGGCTACAGCGCCCATTTGTTTCTTACCTGCAACGGTCAGCACCGGATGATTAGGTGTCGCCTGTAATACCTTGCCTGACAAGGTTACCATATGTGTACCGGCTTCTTCCTGTTCTGCCGCATGCATGACCAGTAAACGGGTGATAGCGTAATTCTCTGCGGTATGTTTCACCAGTTCTTTTACACGAATGATATTAGTCTGATGAGTAGTTGCATCAGGGCTGACGATCTCATCGCCGGGTTGAATTGCACGCAGTTCTTTTTGTGCGCCATTAGCCAATGTTACCAGCTGGTCGCCCGGGAAACAGATGTCCGTACCATAGGTGCCGGCTTCCTCTTTGACGTCCTTGCCTGCATTCATTGATTTGTATAACTGGTAACTGAATTCTTTGGATAACACATATGACAGCTTCAGCACATAGTTCTTTTCTACTTTGTCAATGGCGTGAATATCCTCAAAGTACTGGGTCCAGATATCAGCGTTGCTGTTGAACAATGGCATTACGGCTGTATACAGCTTGCCATTCTCATTGGTATAAAAGATGACGGTAGCGATGTCCAGCATACTGTCTTTCGCTACTAACCGGTAGAGGTCAATCCTTTTTTTCTGGCCATCATCGCCCGTAATTACATACGGTTTCCGCATTTCATAACGGTCCAGTACATAGGCATTGTTGAACTTTACATAAGTGTCGTTGTCCAGGTCTTTCACCGTAAAGGTCTTTGCTTTCACATATTCAGCAGTTGTGATAGGACGGGATTGTGCCATCACATGAAAAGTGAAAACAGCAGATAGTAATGTCAGCAGATATTTTTTCATACAGTCTGTTAATTAAGATAATTCCTTGAATGCAGCCGCGAATGCCTGCATTTCGTCCATACGCCCGATGCTGATCCTGCACCAGTGCTGGTCGTTCATTTTCCAGTTACGCAGTCCTACGCCACGTTTCATCATTTCTTCCGTAAAACGTTCCCCGTCCATCTTTAATGGGAACATAACGAAGTTGGTGTGGGAAGGAATGTAGCTATAGCCTTCCGCTTTCAGCGTGTCGTACAGGAACTGCCTGCTTTCTGCGGTTTTCTTTACGGTTTCCTGTATATACGGTTTATCCTGGTAGCTGGCCAGCGCGCCGCTGATAGCAGGAGCGGAGAGAACGGCCCAACTACAGGCGGTATGTGGTTGCATCTTTGCAATGGTAGCTGGTTGTGCTACGATATAACCGATGCGCAACCCAGCCAGTCCGTATACCTTTGAGAAGGTGCGGGCTACAATAATGTTATGTCCTTTCTTTACACTACTCATCAATGTGGTGTCATCAGCATCTGGCAGATAATCGATATAAGCTTCGTCCACAAATACGGTTGTTTTCTGAGACACTCTTTCACAAAATGCTTTCAGCTTGTCTTTATCTACAATGGTGCCCGTCGGATTGTTTGGATTGCAAACGTAAACCAGTTTGGTATCTGGTGTGATCGCTTTTTCCATTGCATCCAGGTCGTGTGTATAGTCTTTGGTAAGCGGCACTTTGATCCATTTAGCGTTCACTTTTTCACAGCGGGTGGGAAGATCATCGTAGGTCGTCTCGGCGGTAACAACGTTGCCACCGTCCCTTAACAGGCTCACCGCTGTACCCAACAGCAAGGGCGAGGAGCCTGAACTGATCATCAGCATATCGGCAGTGATGCCCTCATGTGCACATATCTTCGCCTCGAGCTCCGGTATCATCATGATGGGATACTGATAGCTGGTCAGCATACTGTCCATAATTGCTTTTTTAGCATTGGGAGAAGGCCCGAAAGGATTCTCGTTGGCAAACAGTCTGGCTTTTAAATTGGCAGGCAGTTTGGGGCCGATAGCAAAGTCATTGGCATAAGCGGTGCTATTGCTTGCGACGGGAGCGACAGGCGCTGCCTGCAACCGGCTAATGGCTGGAGGAAGCATTGTCAATCCTCCGGTAAACAGTGCTGTGGTCTTCAGCCAGTTGCGTCTGTTCATGGAGTTGGTGGTACTCATAGCAATTTGTTTTGGTTGTAAAAAATGTCTATTCATTAACTGCCTGTAGCAGTGGGATAAGTGACACGTTGATCTGTTACCCTGGCATGTATATCAGCTACTGTTCTTCTGGCCGATTCGAAGGCCCCAGCCATCCAGGCATTCAGATAGGTGGTATGTTCACCTGCGAAGTATACCTGTTTATCAGCCTGTAACAAACTCTTATAGAATGTTTGCCTGGTAGCACCTGTGTACAATCCCCATCCGCCCATGCTATATGGGGTCTTATGCCAACTGACAGAGAAGGAGGTTTCAAACTCCTTCGGATATTGCGGATGTATCAGACTGCCTTTCTCCATCGCCAGTTTTTCCCGTTCCGCATGCGTAAGATTGCCCGTCCGTTTCGCCTTTTCATGAAAGTTATAATAACCAAGCAGGATACCCTTCTTGCTTAAATAGTCGTAAGACGGATAGAAGATCTGCGTCAGTTCATTGTTGGTATGCGTGATGCCGCCAAAGATCTGTTCATCTTCTTCCCAGAACCTTCTTTTAAACTGCATGCCGATCTTACCGGTGACCATATATGGCACATAGTCAATGGCACGGCTCACATCGGAAGAGAAGTTATGCCGGATGTTGCTCAGGACGGGCAGCGGTAATGTACAGATACAGAGGTCTGCCTGCAATTCGCCGGGGCCTTTTTTGTCTTTGTAGCTGATCTTCACTCCTTCCGGCTGATTAAGAATATCGGTAACTTCACATCCGAAGCGGATCATTTTTCCTACCCGTTGTTCGAAAGCTTTGGAGATGTTATCCATACCGCCGACAGCCTGGAACATGGTCATCTGTAATTCATACGTATACTCTGCCACGTTATAGAAGTCAGGATCTGCCAGTCCGGAGGAGATAATGTCGGCAAGCCGGTGAGGGGCGCCTATCTTTCCAGGTTTATCGCCAGCACCCGGGGCGTCGATAAATCCCCGCCTGTCGGACGCTTTGTACAGTTTATCGATATCCAGTCCACCTTCTGCCCGCAGGTATTCCAGTATCTTTTGGGAATCCTCTTTGGTCAATGCGGTGTCAATCTTCTGTTGATCAATGGCTTTAGCCAGTAATTCGCTGGTATAACCACGCAGGTCGTTATGGATCTCCCTGGCCCTGATCTTTTTATTGGAAAGAGGCCCTTTGCCCTCGCTGAAAAAATAAGTAGCCTCGTTTACGTTATTGTATACCTGGATGGGCACACCCAATTCCCTGCAATAATGCATTGTCAGCTCATGATGATGTGGAATGCGGGAGGGGCCGGCATTGAAGTACTGGTCACTATCGAAAGCGGCCGTTTGCGGGGCGATATCCGTTTCATGATGAACGGCGCCCTTACGGATACTCCAGCATCTGCCGCCTGCCCTGTTACGGGCTTCTAAAATAGTACACTGATATCCAAGCTTAGTTAACTCATAAGCGGCTGTAAGTCCGGCCAGGCCTGCACCGAGGATAATGATACGTTTGCCGTTGCCGTTTCCTTGCAGGTCAAAGGCATGGGCGGGTGCTTTCTGTAACATTCCCAAAGCCAGCATAGCGGGGTACGCAGCAGCTACTTTCCCTGTTTGGGATAAGAACGCTCTTCTTGAAATTGACATTTGGTTGATATATGATAAATACTGAATACTTCGCTTCCTATTCTAATTTAGGATTATTTAATGACTGTTCCTCTATATTTATTCAAATGGTATTATAAATAATATGTATATAATTTGTATATCTTGCGGAACAATACAGTTACACGGATATGGGCTTTTTCGCTAAGTTATTTGGCAACAGCAGCAATAAGAATGGGCAGGCCGCACCTGCTCCGGTTATGACAGACATAGAATTATTTGATAAAGAATTCCTGGCAGCAGCCGCACGTTATACCAGCAGACCGAAAGAAGAAATGAGCATGCGGGTCCGCTCGGAAGAAACAAATGAGGTGATTCCCTTCGCCGTTGCTTTTCCTGAAGAATTTGAAACCTGGAAAGGAGTGAAGTCCATATGGGACAGGAGAGGTATTATATATAAGATCCTGGATAATTCCATTGGCGAGTCCATGAAACTCTGGCAGGTAATTGAGCGTTACAACATAGATCGTTATCCGGAGCATGCCCTGACGATAGCGGCAGAACATGCGACTGGTCCTGACCTGACCGATGCCAATTTTCATATGGCGGTGGCCAGATCTTATTTTATCCTCACCAGGTATAAAGAGGCGGAAGAGCGTGCGCAGAAAGCCCTGCACCTTGTACCTAATCATCTGAAAGCAAAGATCCTGCTGGGAGATATCTGGCACTATACCCATAAAGAAGAACGGGCGCATGAGCTATATAATGAAGTGCTGCGTATCAGATTTATGAATGATAACAGGAAGTCGCTGACCGTTCCCGAGCTGGTATGTTTCGAACATGACCTTCTTCACTCTCCCGTGTACGCTATAGCGTTATTAAAATCTGAGTCTTCTATTACTGAGGTGATCTGGGATACCATCGCGGGTGAGTTCTATCACTATCCACATTTCCGTGCTGCACATGCCTATTTCCTGATCCAGAAAGGGGATCATATGAGGGGCTTCGCAAAACTCATTACACTAAGCAAAGAAATGCCCTGGTTCAAAGAGGGCGTGATCAACAGTTACAGCCTGATGCAACAGTTAGGACTGGAGCCTCAAATGGGGGCGGACAAAGCCCGTTTGGAGGATATTATCAGACGTGAACACTGGACGGTGTAAGGAGAAAATGTTTCTTCAACATTTTCTCTCCCTCTGCTGTCACCACAATAGCCCGGGACTGTCTCGTTCTCCGCAACCAATCTTCAGCTAGCATCATATCAAGCAGGGCGGCGCCTACGGCGCCTGCCAGATGATGCCGTCTTTCACTCCAGTCTAAACAGGGGCGTATGAAGGTGCGTCTTTGCTGTTTTAATACATCAACATCGATCCCTATTTTACCGAACCACTTATTCCCTTTTGTTGTCAGGTCGAATGTTTCAGATAATATTTCCTGGGAAATAAGGCTATCGGTAATAGCTACACCTATTTTACCTGCCAGATGATCATAACAGGTCCTACAGTATTTAACGGCGGAGTCCTGCTCTACAGCTGGTGTATTCCTGGCTGCCGGAATGAGGTTTGCCAGCGCTTCAATGGCATACGCTACATCTTTCCGTGAGAATTTATAATACCGGTGCCTCCCCTGACTTTCTACACTCAGAAGGTCTGCCTGTACCAGTTTAGTAAGATGCATGCTCATGTTCTGTGGAGAGGTGTCTGCTGCAATAGCGAGTTCGGTTGCAGTGAATGCTTTCCCATCCAGTAATGTCCATAAGATGGTAGCCCGGGTAGGATCGCCGATAAGGGCTGCAATATTTTTAAAGGCTGTTTCCATATTTAAGTGTAGACTGAAGTATTTGAATATAAAGCTAGGTAATCTTGCAGCATGATACATAACATATTATTCCGTCAGTCGGAAGCGGCGGACCCTTATGCTGTTTACCGGCAGCGATTGCAGGAGCAGCCTGTGTGCTTTGATCCGGCAGGTGATCTTTGGGCCGTGCATGCTTATCATGACTGTAAAACAATATTACATCATCCGGCGGCAAAGATACCTGCTGTTTGTATGGAAGGACTGAATGAGGCGGCGTTGTTATTATCCGGTAAACTGGTCCGGTTGAGTAATCCGCCACAGCATTCAATGTTCAGAGAAGTAACGATACAACTGCATCAGCAGATACAACCCGTCGCTATGGATAAAGTATTGAAGGACTTATTTTCAGAACGGGAAACGGATTGGATAAAGGATGTTTGTCAGCGGCTG
The DNA here is from genome assembly GCA_902168105.1 of uncultured Flavihumibacter sp. Lineage (GTDB taxonomy): Bacteria > Bacteroidota > Bacteroidia > Chitinophagales > Chitinophagaceae > Chitinophaga. Next base: position 52,801 of record CABHOY010000071.1, on the reverse strand, counting down.
CCTGCTTTGCTGATCCTGAAAGGACTAGACTTCAGCAAGGCGGATATAGCGTTGATCACTGGCTGCATTCCCCGCCTGGTCAATATGATGTTGCCGGTAAAAACAACTGCACAGATAGCGGCTATCAATGCCGTAGCTGCGGATATTTATGATGTCATGTCTGCGCATTTACAGAAGCGGCATATTGTTGACCGGGAACAGATCCCTGTGGCAGTCAGTAATCTCACCGGACTACTTATTCAAAGTTATGACGCGGGCAGCGGACTACTGGCTAACGCATTATTACATTTTCTGCGTACAGGTGAAAGACCGCAGCATAAGCAAGATCTGAAGGCATCAGTATTAGAGACACTACGCTTTGATCCGCCGATACAACATACCCGCAGGATGATCACTGAAGACCTGCAGGTGGGAGATCATCTCATCCCAAAGGGAGCGGTGGTTGTCGTTGTACTGGCTGCAGCGAACCGGGACGAACAACAATTCACAAGGCCTGACCAATTCGATCCTGGCCGCACTAACAATGATACCCACCTGACTTTCGGCGCCGGTATCCACCAATGTATAGCGCATCGATTTGCCACAGGAATGACGACAGATGCGTTGTCCTGGCTTTTTGAACATTATCCTGACGTGCGGTTAAAGCAACCTGTTATAACTTATGCACCATTGTACAATGCGCGTATTCCTGACAATATGTTAATAACGCTTAAATAAAAGATGATGATAGCTGTAATTTTTGAAGTGATCCCAAAAGAAGTACAACGGCAGGTATACCTGGATATCGCGGCATCGCTGCGGCCATTGCTGGAAGAGATAGATGGCTTTATTTCCATTGAACGGTTTCAGAGCCTGACCGATCCTGCTAAGATATTGTCCTTATCGTTCTGGCGGGATGAAGCTGCTATTCAGCAATGGCGCAATACAGAGTTGCATCGTATGGCGCAGTCGGAAGGGCGCGATCATGTGTTTGAGAACTACCGTTTGCGTATTGCAACGGTAAGCAGGGACTATGGTATGTTTGAGAGGGAGGAGGCGCCGGGAGATAGTAAGGCATTTCATGATAGATCATAGATGAAAAAGTATATCTTGTGTATATCTATACCTTAAATGAAATAATGATGTCTCTGAAAACTATTGTACTTGTTGGTGTATCCGCTGTTATTATCGCAGGCATTGGTGGTATGCTTTTCTGTTTACCATTTCTGTTCTCTAGCAGAATAGAAGATCTTGTCGGCGCCGGATTTCCTTTTGTGGGAGGAGCCATTTTAGCCGGTTCCGGATTGATTGCGTTAGCTATTTCTCTGAAAACTGATAAAGGAGAGAAGTTGACGATAGTGGATTAATCTCCTTCGATGATGGCAATTATTGTAACTTTCCCTCATGAAGATGCGTAAATATCTGCAGGAGGGAAAGTCTGAAAATTACCAGGATGCTGAAGACAAACAATTGTTGAAGGCTGGTGAGGTAGCTGCTTTATTGTCCAAGAAATTCAACAATAAGATCAGCGCAAAAGAGATTGAAGTCTTCGCTTCCGAATGGCACCATGCAGGCGTATTTAAAAGCGGTAATGGATTAAAAGGCCGTCGCGTGTACTTCTTTAAAGAAACAGATATTAACAAGGTTTCACTGGAAAAGATCCTGGAGAACAGGGCCAAAGCTGCACAGAAAGCAGTACCGGACAATCGTACTGTACAAGGCTGGTATCCGCAATATTTCCGGATGACAGATCCTGTAACCCGTAAGACATTCTCTAAACCTTTCGTAGGTATTTATAAAGGGCCGGCGTCGAAAGCGCCTAAAGGATTTCAGGCGCTTTCGGATGAGGCATTTGCAGCCGCAGAGCAACAGCGGGGCAAAGCACTGAAGCCGGGAGAAAAGTTATAGGGATGTTATTGTTTGATGATCCGTAACGTTTCACTCTTACCATTCCTTTCCACTCTGATAAAGTACACTGCCTGTACCAGCTTGCTGCAATCAACCGTTAGCTGGTGCTGACCAGCTGGATAGAGCTTATTTGTTATAGTGTTAACAAGTGCGCCATTGGCATCAAATAACCTGACAGCTACTCTTGTTTCCTGTTTATTATAGAAGCTGATATTAGATGTATTCACCGTTGGATTAGGATAGACACGGGCAGCTTCGTTGACAGTTGTATAGCTATCTTCTTCTTTATATGCTACTGTGCTTTGCAGGCTTGCACTGCATGCGCCTGCTGAAGGGCCGTTACCAGTCACTTCTACCCAATCTATGATAGCAAATTCAGTCGAGGATGTTGTTTCGATCCTTACCGTATTTGTACCAGCTGCAAGTGTCGCCGTTACGGCAGCCGTAGTGGTCCATGCCGTCCATGAGTTGGTTTTTGGGAATGATACACTTGTTACCGCTGTACTGCCATTTACCAATAGACGCGCAGTAGTAGACACGTTGGCACCGCCATTGGAATATCTCCATACAAATGAATAGGTTCCTGCTGAAGGTACTGTAATACGGTAATTAACGCCTTTTGATGCTGAATTGGACAGATTGATATAATAACCACCGTCGGCACCGCTGTAGCTGTTCTGGCGGCTACCATCCGCGCCGCAATAACCGCTTACCGCTGATGCAGCATCATCAATGCGTAATGTATTGCCACCACCGCCATTGTTGGCTGTGAAATTGGCTGTAACTGCAAGATTGGAATTAATAGTTACAGTAGTAGTGGTAGATGTTCCACTGGCTGCTCCACTCCATCCTGAGAAAGTATACCCGCTGGCAGGTGAAGCCGTCAGCGTAACTACCGTACCTGCGGTATAAGACGATGCATTGGGACTAGCTGTCACTGTACCTCCTGCATAAGGAGATGCCGTAAGGTTAAGTGTATAAGTGCCCGGATTCGGATTGCCGGTGCTGCCTGATTCCCTTGCACCCAGATCTGGTGCAGACCCTGTATAAGTAATGCCGGGAGCTGTTACGCCCGTGTTGATCAGGTCACTGCCACTGGCCAGGGCGAGGAAGTTACCGAGATTCGGACTGCCATCTGAATTTTTACCAACGCTGGGACTTGTGGACACAAAGTCTACACTGCTTACTACCAGTCCGCCACTGTTGGTGCTGACGTTGTTCTTCCACCACACGTTACTGCTACCTACTTCTGTACCGTTTGATTTGTCGCTGGAGCCGGCATTGAAAGACAGGTTATTCCTGTAGGTGGCGGTACTGCCTTCCCTGAAATTAAAGTTTGACTCCGCATTGTTGTAACTCGTGTTGTTGGATACTTCGATGTTACCAGGATTGTTGTTGTCAGTAAAACCATGATGGCCATTGTTAAATGCCACACAACGGCGAACGATGTGATTCACAGAAATACCTGAACCGCCCAGTTTAAATCCGTTCTTATCGCCATTGCCGGAAGTGCCGCCATTACTGAGTGCGCCATTGTTGTAGGCCACGCAGTTTTCCAGTGTTACGGCGCCGATAGGGCCTGTCTCATCTTTCGCATAGAAGTCCCAGCCATCATCAATGTTGTGATGAGAGATACAACCTCTGAATACATTACCTGTACCACAGGTTAGTTTAGCTGCAAAGCCGTCTGCATCTTCGTTGTCAGGGTCCTGGTTGTCAAATGCCTCACAGTTCAGGATAAGGTTGTTGGAAGGCCAGGAGCTGATAGTCGTGTTGGTGGTTACATAGCGGCTAAGTTGTAAGCCGCTGTCATGATTGCCGCTGAAGATGCATTTTTCGATAGTGTTGTTGTTGCCTGCCAGCAACATGCCATTGTCACCAGCGCCTCTGATGGTGATACCGGTGAAATGCCAGTAGTCGCCATCCAGTACCAGGCCACGATTGGCGTCAGCAATAGCTTGTCCGGAGAAGTCGAGCACAGGTACTTCACTTGCATATGCTACAACATTTTTGTTGGCGGATGATGTGCCATTGTTAGTAGCAGGAATGATCACTGATGCAGAGAAGCTGTAAGTGCCTCCACGCAGGTAAATGGTACCGCCTGCAGGAATGGTCGCTAAAGCATTGGCGAGTGTCGTAGGGGCATTGATGTTTGTGCCAGGGTTAGAGGCTGCGCCGCCGGGGGCGACGTACAGCGGGGTTTGAGCATAGGCCATACCTTCTTCCAGAAGGCATGTGAGTGCCAGTAGTATTAGTGTTTTCATAACGGGGTTTTATTTCTTCCTGAAATTACAGGTTTTGAAACGTGAGCAATCAGAAGCAGCGGTAATTATTTACGCAAACGTTCCCACTCTAAATTGGACAAAAAAATATATTTTAGCTCTATGTACAAAACCCTATACGCCCTATCGGTGCTGCTGATTGCACATTGCGGCTCCTCGAATACAAAAGAGCAAACCCAGGTTCATGACACAGCTATTGTTAACCATGAAGCTAAAATTGTTGAAGTATATCCAACGTTAGCAGACAGTCATGAAGATGTACCTGCTGCTATTGAAGTTGGTGATTCTACTCTTATCATCGGTAACTTCGACGGTGACAATATCCCTGATTCAGGATACCTGGTAGTAGTAGATAAGTATATAGCAAAATTTGACCCCAGGGATGATGAGCATGGAGAGGAGAACCATCAGGACAGTGTTATATACGATTATATATTTCGTTTCCGGGACGAAAAACAGCGAACGTTGTCAGGTCTGGGCGGAGCGGCTGTAGCACTTGTTAATGAAGGAGACCTTAATCATGATGGAACAGATAAGATATCAGTTCTGCAGCAATATCTGGTAACCGGCATGTGTATATTTAGTACCTACACTTACCACAATGACAAATGGGAGGAGATCTTCTCATCCGAGTTTCATGGTCACTCAGCCCCGATAGATAAGATTGAAATAGATGGAAGGATCGTTATGGAAGACAGTATTCCTTACTATTATGAAAATGATGAAGTGGATAGAAGGAAGCTGGAATTTGTCTCAAGGTAAACACTAAAACATTGAGAACTAGAGTAAAAGTTTGAATAAGCATAAATAAAGTAATACTTTAGTACCTCGTAATTCATGTGAGATGCAAAAGTCCCTTTATGCCTTATGTCTCTTTTTTTTGCCAGCATGCTATTCCACCATAGAGCCTCCCAAAGAAAAAGAAACTGCCATTGGCATGAGTAACATAGTTGAACCCGCCATTGATACAGGTATGATGATCCTCGGTTCTCCTCCGGAGAATGCGCAGTTCATTCCGGATACAGTACATGTGGAAGGTTATTTTGATGAAGACACCAATTGTGACAAGGGCTATGGGGTATTCGTGGGCAATACCCATAATGACGGTGTTAGTGGGGGGAGTATAGAAGCGCCAACAGAAAAACAATATATCGTCCGCTTCCAGGATAACAGGATTAAGCCTATGCCAGTTATGACAGGCCGGCATATCAGGCTGGTGAATGAAGGGGACCTGAATGCCGACGGAAAGGATGAGATTTCCATCTTCGTGCTATCAACGCGTTCCTGTATGTATACTGCAAGCACGTGGTCTTACACCGCAGGAAGATGGATAAGGATCACTGATTACTGGTCCATTCCCACTTTATGTGATTATCTAAGTGATGAAGACCTGCAGAACAGGATCGTCATGGAAGATGGCATGCTTTACTATTATGAAACTGATGTCAGTGACAAAGACCTCCCTCTTATAAAGAAAGAATTAGTCTTGAAATAACCTTAACGGTTCCTTCCTTTTTCATTTGGATATAATTGTTTGACAGGATCGCTCTGCCAGAACTTTTTCGTATCAATATCCATCGCTGTTAGCTTGCCATAAAAAGCAGCGCCTGTATCCACATTCCACACATTACAACCCCGCATAGGTACATCTACATCGTAGTTGATGGTAGGCGTATGTCCGATGAAGATCTCGTTGAATACAAGTAATCTTTTTGGAAATAACTTTGAATCTTTCTTGATACGCTTATCCATAGTTACAGCCATTTCCCAGAGGGTCCTGTCCCATTGGTAACTGGTGTCATATCGTTCCATAGCAGGACCATGCATAGAGGTAAAACCGGCATGTATGAACAATCTGTTCTCATCGTCAATGACATAATCTTTCATGCGGTTATAAAAGATGATATGACTATTCTTCTGTGACTGGCTATATCCTTCATAGCTGGCTACCGTCTCTCTGCCTCCATTGAACTGCCATGTCTGATCAGGAAATCCTCCCATTAACCAGGCTTCACACCAGGCATCATGATTACCTTTGATGAATGTACAATGGTATTGTTTTTCGATTTGCATGAGATAATCGATCACCTGTGCAGATTGTGACCAGCCATCAACATAGTCGCCCAGGAAGATCAGATGATCATCTGCCTTCAGTTTGAGCTTATCAAGCACTTGTTCCAATGCTTTCAATGCACCATGTATATCCCCAATTACAAACGTCCGCGCCATTATCCGTAAATTTTGGCTTGCAAGTTAGCAATCAGCTGGTCAATTGCGTCTCTTTTTGCCAAAACATTTAGCCAGTCGGCCGGAATTGTTTCCCATCCATACACCAAACCTGCCAGTCCGCCTGTAACTGCTGCTGTCGTGTCCGTATCATTTCCCAGGTTCACAGCCTGTAAAACAGCTTCACTATAGGAACCGGTATTGAGCAAACACCAGATGGCGGCTTCCAGCGTACGCAGCACGTATCCTGTACCGTGGATCTTTTCCAAAGGATACTGTGGCAATTGTCCGGAAAGGATATCTCCAAAGTGATGCGCTTCCTCGTTTTGCAGGAAATCGGTCAATTCATGACATACCGTTTTGTATGCATCATCTTTTGATTGTCCGTTCAGAATAGCCAGTGCCAGTTCAAGATAAATGAAACAGGCATTGACAGACCGCAGATGTGCATGGGTAAGGGAGGAAACTTCCTGTACATGTTTGAAGCGTTGTTCTATCGGCATGTCTTTTATGTAAAAAAGCAGCGGTAGGATACGCATCAGGGAGCCATTGCCATTACTGCCTTCTGTTGTACCACCGGCAAGGGTGGGCTGTATGGAGGTTTGTAAGCGCATGATAGCTTCCGCAGTAGTCATACCTATATCGAACACGTTTCCATGAGGTGTCCAGTAGCTATATTCCTTCCAGTTAACAAAGCGGTTCGCAAGATTTTTCAGATCATATTGTCCGCATAACATCTCAGCAAGACAAAATGTAAGTGAACTATCGTCAGACCAGGTACCTGCCGGTTGCCGGTGTGTACCATATCCTCTCATACCGGTAACAGGATCTTTGATCAGCGAAGTGCGGGAACGGAATTCTACCGGCACGCCAAGTGCATCGCCGGTAGCTACGCCGAGTAAGGCGTCTTTGATAAAATTTCTCTCAGTCATTGTTAGAAGTTGATATACTTAGCCGGCACATGATCTGTCAGCCATACGCCGTTGTCAGAGATATAGAACAGGAAGCCGTCCCTGTGCATCTGACCACTGCTGATGTTGAGGATAACAGGACTGCCCCGGCGACTACCTACTGTTACAGCGGTATCCTTGTCACGGCTAAGATGCAGGTGCTGACGGCTCATTCGTTGCAGGCCTTCTTTCCTGATGCTGTCAAGGAATTTAGATACCGTCCCGTGATACAGATATTCCGGTGGCGCTGTCGGGTCCAGCCCCAGGGAGATATCGACTGAATGACCCTGGTTGGCACGTATTTTATTGCCATCGGGGCTAAAGGCATAACGTTGTTTTTCGTCCGTGTCAACTATTTCTTCCAGTTCATCAAAGGATAGTTTGTGTCCGCTGGCATTTATTTTAGCGATCAGTTCATCTACATCTGTCCATCCGTTTTCGTCCAGGGTAACTCCAATAACCTCCGGTTGATGCCGAAGGATGAGGCTCAGAAATTTACTGATGCTCTTCTTTTGTTTCTCGTTCATTGTATTTATTGTTTTAATTGATCCCTGACTTCCATCAGGGCGTACCCAGGAGGTTGTGACCATTCCATAGGGTGGGGTTTTATGGGTTATTGTATTTCATCTTTTAGAAGTTTATCTGGAAGCTATTCTTCTTTAATTTTTTATTGAACTTATAGAGGTCAGGATGCCGGTTCTGCGATCCTTCTCTTTTTTTACCTGTGTTGATGATGTACTCTGAATCGAGGATCTTCCTTCTGAAATTGCGACGGTCAATTGTCGTATCCAGGATACATTCATACAGTTCATGCAGTTCAGGCATCGTGAACAGATCGTCCAGCAGCTCAAAGCCCACGGGGAAATAGGTGATCTTGGAGCGCAGGCGCTGGAGCGCCTGCTGGAACATACTATCGTGATCAAACCCGAGCGCAGGCAACTCGTTGATGTTAAACCAGCTGACGTCATTTGCCATACTGCCTGCAGCGATAGCCACCCTGGCAGGGTTCACCAATGCATAGTGTGCTACGGAAATGGCGCGGCCTCGTGGATCACGGTCAGGTTCGTCAAAAGAGAATAACTGTTCCAGGTAAACATCGTCCATGCCCAGTTTCGTCTTTAAAACCCTTGAACAGGTATCTTTGAAACGTTCTTCCATTTGCAGGAAAGCGCCGGGAAGTACCCACCGGTCTTTAAAAGGCGCTTCTTTCCTGTTCAGGAGTAAAACGGAAAGGTTTTGCTTACTGTAACCAAATACAACAAGGTCCACTGCAAGGGAGGGGTTCTGATAACTATGAAAGGGTTTCATTTAATCTTTGTGTTAATTTGACGCAAAGATAGTAAATATTCTTTTATCAAAATAATAACTGCTGTCGCGTAGCAGCAGACTATTATATCTTCGTGACCATAGCCAAGGAAGACGGCCTTTAATCATCCATGAAATTTCAGTACCCTATTAAATGTTAACCCCGTCACGAAAAAAATGTAAACCCATGAATCAGGAAAAAAGAAACTATCTGATCGTTCACACAGGCAACCTCGATAAGCACAAAAGAACATCGCAAGGAAACCCGATATTAATATAGTGACAGCAGCTATGTTGTTAAAATTATCATCCTGTTGTTGCCCCGTTCACCTACAAAATCAAACCCACAAAAATGAAAAACGTAAGATTCGCGTTAATGGCAGTGGCCGTTACCCTTGCTGCCGGAACAGCGGTAGCCACAAATCTGCAAAACAAAGCTGAACGTGCTGAAACCAAGTATTACAAAACCAGTACGGGCGAGTTTGCAGTAGCAGGTATCAAGGATTATGACTACGTATGTGCATGGGACCATTTCGGTACCTGTACCTATACGTTTGACGCCACTACCGGTACTTACAGATCAAGTGAGGCTGGTAAGATCCTGTTCCTGCGCTAGAGCTGCAGAACGTAAATTATATGGCAGATGAGTTGCTTCGCGGTTGCTCATCTGCCGATTTTCCATTGTTCACGTATTTATACGTAGTAAAACAGGAGTTTTTGCACTTGACGGGAAGGGTTAATTGAGTGAGTTTTGTGTCGTTGAATTAATTATTAACCACAAACCCCAAAGAAAATGCGCAAACATCTCCTCTTCACAGGCGTAGCTGCTATAGCTGCCCTGTCATTATTTTCCTGCAAGAAAGACCAGCAGGCTACCCCTCAGTCATCAATAGGTTCCACAACTGAAGCCGGCGGCAGATTGGCAGGCACAGATGAACTGGATGCGATCCTGAAAGATCTTTCACCGGATACCTACCTCTTAGCTTTTGACGGATTACCTGCCAATGCTTACATCACCAAAGCCCGTTATGGTGGCCTGTCTGATGAAACACAGTATTTTGGTCCCGGTGGCCGCCCGCCATTCCCTGAACTGGCTAAGATCGGTTATGAAAAGGCCCCATTCCGTAAGATCTGGATCAAAACCTGTCCTACCATGATCCCTGTGTTTGATATTGCTTCCCGTGCTGCTGCACTGGCAAAGAAAGCTGATCCTAAACAGTTTGCTGACCTGGCTGTATACGAAATAGGTAAAGGACAACAATTGCTTGCTACTAAAACATTCCTGGCTGCCGGTGCTAATTTAAAGCCCGACGTGGTAGATCAGAAAGTGATCGGTCAGGCGCCATTGTCGAAATTCCGTTTGTCCGTTCCTGCAGGCATCCTGCCTTACTTTACCCGTGGTTTCTATGGTACTGCCGATATTACCCAGGTAGCAGGTGCTGGTGCCCGTCTTACCGTTTACAATGGTCTGAAATGGGAAGACATCCTGAGAAAGAGGTTCCCCAACCTGATCGGATGTTTCGATCCTGAGATCATGAAAGATATCCGCGCCAATTTTGCCCGCCTGGACGTGCGTTTCGAAAAACTGAACGTCGAAGAAGTGGCTGGTGGTGTTGTAGTTGGCTTCTAATATTGTTGTGATCAGGAATTAAGGACCGGGAGTTGCTGTGGAGTTGTTTTCATGCCTGGTTCTTAGTTCCTGCTCCTTTTCACTTCTCAATCCATCTGTTATGATAACAGTCAAACATATCTGCTGGACCAGTATCGCCATCTTCCACCTGGCAATCGCTGCGCTGCATGCCGCTCACCTGGAGGAATGGACGACCGGTAAATCCTGGCTGCTGAAACCAATTACGGCTTATGGTGATTATACCGGCAGCGGGAACATCTTCAGTTTTTTCGCACCTCATATCGGCAATGAAATGGCGGTGGTATACACACTCGCAGATGGCACACATCAGCAGGTGACACGGTTGGAAAGCGGCAATACGGAATGCAATCGCCGCATACAGACCATCTATAATTTTTTCAGTATCGACGAAGCCCAGTCCTTGCTGGCAAAAAGCTGCGCCGCTTATATGTTACGTCAGAACCCCGAAACCCGGATGGTGCGGGTCACCGTTATCGGTAAACAGGTGCCCGATATGGCATCGTTCAGAGCAGGCGGCACACCGAAGTGGGAGCCATTCTTAGTAAAAGATTTTAAAAACCTTTCTTATGCTCGCTAGTCTTAAACGTTTCTTCCTGACCCCCAGCACCGGTGAGCCGCTGGCGTTTTTCAGAATAGGTGCCGCCCTGCTGGGATTAGTGCAGGGTGGCTGGCTGGCGGGCAGTATTACCCTGTTGTACGGGAGTAACGGATTGGTACCCTGGTCTATCAGCAGCGGTATCGTTGACGCTTATATGCCCCAGTTGTCGTGGTTACAGCCATTAGTGAAAGTGACGGGTATGCCGGCCGATGCCTGGGTATATATCCTGATGGGTATTTACCTGTGCAGCCTGGGCGTATTGTTATTGGGGAAATTCACACGGTATGCTGCTTTTGTAGCGTGGGCGTTGCAGTTCACATTTATCAACACCGGTTTCATGGGGGCCTATGGTGTGGAAACGTTTATGCACATCGCGTTGTTCTATTGTATTATCATGCCAGTGGGTGAGGTGTTCTCCTGGGATACATTTTCCCGGCCCACAGCACCTGTGGCTACTGAATGGAATACATTATCCATTAGGGTATTACAGCTGCACCTGTGCCTTGTGTATATTGCTTCCGGCGCTGAAAAAGCGATGGGCATACAATGGTGGAATGGAGAAGCCATCTGGCAAACCCTGATGCAAGGCCAGTTTGCCAGATTTGATATGCGTTGGATGGCTAATTACCCCTTGCTGGCTAAAGTGATCGGATGGGGAACATTGTTGCTGGAAACAGGTTATCCTTTCTTTATCTGGTGGCGCCGTACCCGTCCTTATGGCTATCTGGCCATCGTGTTGATGCACATGGGGATCGCGGTCTTTATGGGACTACAGTTATTCTCAAGTATCATGATCATTTTTAATACCGCCGCCTTTGGCTGGCCTTACCTGCAACATGCATATCGTTCCATTGTATTGCCATTGCGGGAGAAGAAGCGTTTGCAAAGAGCCGGACAACTAGCTACGCAGGCATTCTGGAATCATTTTGAATAGGTATTAATTCCTTAGTCCTGCCACCAGGTTGATGGTCAGCGCTACCACGAAGGTATTCAGTCCAAAGGCTAGTAAACCATGCAGCAGTGCAATACGGCGCAGTTTGCGGTCGCTGATCTCCACGTCCGACACCTGGAAGGTCATACCGATCACAAAAGAGAAATAAGCGAAATCAAGATAGTCGGGTTCCGGCTCTTTGGGAAATTCCAGTCCGCCGGCCTGTTTCTCGATCTTGTCTTCGTCGTCGTCATAGTAAATATGGGCATAATGAAAGGCAAACATGGTATGCACCATACCCCAGGAAAACAGGATCCCCGCTATGGCTACCGGAATGTACAGGAGTTTGTCTGTTTCTTTGGATTCATCTGATATCATTAACAGCAGTACCATCAGCATACTGGCAAAACAGGCCAGCAGAATGACCACAAATACGAATGTGCGGCTACCGTCCTCTTTCCGCGCATATTTCCGGATATCGTCTACCTTACGATTGAAAAATACTGTCCAGCAGGTAATATTGTACGCCAGGGCAAATACATCCCATACCAGCACCATCCGGATAAGCGGGGACAGGTTTGCTACCTCGGTAAGCAGAAATGCCGCTCCGGCTATACCCGCACTGATCAATATACGGTGCAGCGGGTGTAATTTGACGAGGAAGTTACCTTTCATGGGATCAGATTATCTTTAAAGATACCCTATTACAATTAGTACGCCAACGCCTTACACACGCTCTCGCCAATGTCAGTTGCTAATCTTATCTTTGCCGCATGAAGTTTGAGCAGTACCATATTTCTGAGGAGATAAAGAGAAGTTTAGCGGAGTTGGGTTTTAGACGTCCTACCGATATTCAGTTTAAGGCAATTCCTTCCATCCTGAAGGGGGATGACGTGTTGGCCATTGCCCAGACCGGGACGGGTAAAACAGCCGCTTTTGCTATTCCTGTACTGCATATGCTGCAGCGCTACCATCCGCGGAAGGCAAAAGGGGAAGTGAGATGTGTGGTGATGGTGCCTACCCGCGAACTGGCTGTCCAGATCGCGGACGTGTTTGTTAATATAGCGAAATATACAAAACTGAACATATTAGGGCTGCACGGCGGCGTTGATGAAGGGCCACAGCTGAAGAAGCTGGCCCAGGGCGTGGATGTGCTGATCTCCACCCCGGGACGTATGTTTGACCTGATCAGCCGGGGTTTTATTGACCTCGGTCAGGCTGAGATCTTGATACTTGATGAGGCGGACCATATGCTGGACCTCGGGTTTATCCGGGATATCCGGGATGTGATGAAACATCTTCCCCGTAAACACCAGACCCTGTTCTTCTCTGCAACCATCGATGAGGAGATCAAAGACCTGGCCTATTCCGTAGTACGGAACCCTATCAGGATCCAGATCTCTCCGCAGGACCCTGTGTCTAAGAACGTACAGCATGCCGTTGCTTTTGTGGGGATGGACGATAAACGTTTCTTTCTGGAAAGGCTGGTGAAAGAATTCCCTGAAAACAAGATCCTGGTGTTTGTAAGAACGAAAGTACGTGCTGAAAGAGTATCCGCAGCTATGGAACGTGTGGAGATCAAGTCATTGACCATGCATGGAGGAAAGGAGCAGGATAACCGCCTGCAGGTAATGGAAGAGTTCAAGAAAGGCGATATCAAACTCCTGATCACTACCGACGTGAATGCACGTGGTATCGATATCCCTGATGTGGATTACGTGGTGAACTATGACCTGCCGGATGTGCCTGAAAACTATGTACACCGCGTGGGACGTACTGGCCGTGGCGTTAAAAAAGGACAAGCCGTGTCTTTTTGCAGTGAAGAAGAAAGGCCGGTGCTGGAGGCTATCCAGACTTACATCGGTAAGGACATTACCGTCATGAAAATAGACAAGAACGATTACCGGGAAACGATCAGTTTCTCTGAAGACATCCCTAACGATAACTGGCAGCTGCTGCTGGATGAACATAACAAACAGCAGGAAACGCTAAAGAAAAAGAAGAAGAAGAAAAAGTAAGCCACGATAGTGGTTTACTGCCCTTTTCTTAGCTGGTGGACCTTTCTTACCAGCGAGTGCGCCAGATCCTCCATTTTTTTTAATGTATCGGGGGAGATACGATAGTAATGTGACTGGAAGGTACTTGCTTCGAATGCTTCCTTCTTTTGAATGGAAAAACAGAGCGCCAGCAAACGGAATACATCCTGCATATTCCTGTTTTCCACAATTCCCGCTTCCTTTAATATTTTGAATAATGCTGCCAGCTCGGGCAGTGTCAGGTTCGTTTGCAGTTTAAAATTCTCCGGCAGCGTTTTGAACTTCTTCACGCTTTTGGAGGAGTTCCGCTTCATACCTGATTGCAGGTATTTACTTTCCACCTGCAACCATTCCTTCAGTAACGCGATAATAGAAGGTGCATCATGACTATAGGCCAGGCCCTGTTTAACGGGAATCTGGCAAAGTGTTTTATGGATGAAAGAGAGCAGGTCCAGTTGCGTGTGTGCGTCTGGTAATTCTGTCAGCTGCTGACTGATATAAGACGTACAATAATGATAATAATCCGTGCTGTTAAAGTTGAGGGAAAAGAGCAGTTGCTGTAATAATCCATGTTCCAGGGTATTGTCTTCCTGCGACCAGTATTTGAGCAGTGCCTGTTGCAGTTCCCGCAGGAAGTCCAGCTGGTAGTGGTTCATCCGGTTGGATGTTTCGGGGTCGAAGGCATCGTACAAGCTTAAGATCATCTCTTGCAGTTCCCGGCAACTTTCATCTGAATCATTGAACCAGCTGCGGATCACGGAAAGACCGGGAGCGATGCGTTGCCGCATCAGTTCCCGGTACACGTTAGGCGTAACCGCCATTTTATTATAAAACTTGGCATAGGTAAACATGAGGTAGAGAATGAGATCTTCCAGCTGATGGCAGAGGTCATTACAGAGGTAGCGCCATTCGTCGTATTCAACGGGGGCGGCAGTTTCAACTTCCAGCCAGCTGAAAGGGACGTCATTACAAAGGGCTGTGATCTTCTCCTGACAAATAGTGACGTATTTGCGAAGGGTCTGTTCGCTAATGCCTGCGGCCAGGCATTCTTCAAATGCAAGGGTAATATCTTCTATAGCAGCCAGGGATTGTTTATGCATGGAGCTTGCTGTTTCATAGGCTGAAGGGTCTTCCGGGCGCGGTGGGTGCTGTAGGCTGTCCTCCAGCAGTTGCAGTGGTAACAATGGCGTTCGCATATAAAATAAATAAGGGATTAGAAATTAAGAATTAGGAATTACGTCTGTGAATTAAGCATTTCTTAATTCATCATTCTTAATCCGCCATATCTTGCTGTTGCAGGAAAATGGCCCGGGTGTGGTGTTGTACCGCTACCAGGCCAATAGTCCTACAGCCGGGTCAACGATCAGCGTAATCGCGACGCTGAAGGAAACAGTGGCATGAAGCGCCGGGTGAACTTTCAGGTTATAAAAAGGGAATTTAATTCTGTTAACCTCGCATTAACTTAATTGAATGCTGAAAGGTGTATCATTGCATCCTGATTGAATTTTTTAGTCTGTATACATGTAGCCGGGCAATCCTGTCCGGCTAATTTTATGTACAGCTGATCAGGCATGCTGTCCTGTTTTCTCTTCGTGATACTCCTGTTCCGTATTAATGGACCAGATATTATCTTTCCCGGTTTCACCAGCAATGATGTTGTCTACTGCCACCATAGCAGTAAGCATAGAGTGGTCAGCATTGTTATACTTATGCATACCGTTCCTGCCTACGAGGAAAAGGTTTGGAAATGTGTTGACAAATTGTTTCACTTCATCAAATCTTTCATAAGCGCCGAAATAGGCAGGATAGGTTTTTTCCACGCGCAGTACGGTAGAATCCAATACATCGCTGGCATTCGCTAAACCTATCTTCTGCAGCTCGCGGATGGCCAGTGCGGCGATCCTGTCGTCGGGTAGTTTCCAGAAATCATCTGTTTCATTACAGAAGAACTCCATACCCACCCAGGCTGTGTTGGGATCTTTCACCAGGTAGGGGCTCCAGTTATTGAACAGCTGCAGGCGGCCTACTTTTACATCTTTCTCCTGGATGTAGATCCACGTATCTTTCAGTTGCAGCGGTTTCCATTTGCCGGTACGTTTATCCTGTTCAGAGAGGTTCTGGAGCAGGATTCCCACGGTGATGAAATCGCGGTACTGTAGGCCTGCCGCTACTTCCTTTACGTTCTGTGGCACGTCCCCGTCCATACTGGCAATGAGCTCTTTGATAGGCATGGTGCTGAAGAAATAGTCCCCCTTTAATTCTATGGTCTGGAGGTCCTTTTTGTTAAAGGCCTCGATAGCGACCACCTTACCGTCCTGTGTATTGACGGAGATCACGTCATGGTGCATCAGGATGGTACCGCCCATTTCCTGTACCTGGCGGGCCACTTCTTCCCACAACTGGCCCGGGCCGAGTTTAGGGTAGAGGAACTGCTCGATCAGGCTTGTTTCAGTATCTTTCTGGGCAATGTCGCCTGTTTTCTTTTTCTTCTTTACGGCCGACTGAATGGCGTGTTGCACCGCCTTACGGATGCTCACACCTTTGATACGTTGTGCGCCCCATTCTGCCGGAATTTCGTGGCAGGGTACTCCCCATACCTTTTCCGTATAGTCTTTGAAGAAGAGGTTATACAGTGTTTTGCCAAAGCGATTGATCATAAAGTCTTCCAGGCTGTTCTCCGGCTTACGGGGAGATGCCTGGGCCTGTAAATAGGAAACCAGGATAGAGATGGTGGTGCCTATTCCCAGTTTCCTAAGTGTATCGATAGAAAGCTGTATCGGGTAAGTAAAGAATTTACGCAGGAAGTAGATGCGGGAGAGGCGTTCCCTGACCAGCATTACTTTATCCGCGTTCCCAGGGGTAACGCTATCACCTGGCGCCACCTGTCTGGATTTATTCTGGTAACTGATAGTGAACTGCTCATTGCCTGTTTCCTGGGCAGGGAGGATGTTCAGCCACCAGTTCATTACACGGTCTGACTTTGAAAAGAAGCGGTGACCGCCAATGTCCATGCGGTTACCTTTATAATTAATGGTCTTTGAGATACCACCAATATCGCCTGACTTTTCCAGTATGATCGGAATAACGTCCGATCTTTTCAGCAATTCATATGCGGCCGTCAGTCCGGCGGGACCTGCGCCAATAATAATGGCTTTTCGTTTTAAAGGAACTTCGGTATCTGTTTGTGGTATTAAAATAGGCTGATCCATGGGCTAACTTTTGGAGAAACTCTAAAATGGTAATATGCAGTTTTTCGTTCTTTTCAAAGGTAGGCGTGCGGGGGAGAAGTGAACTTAGGAGATGGGGAGAAAAACTTTGGAGGGAAGGTTGTAGGGGAATAAAAAAAAGCTCCATTTGGAGCTTTTTATAAACAATGCAAAATGGAATTACATGCTTCTGCGCAATGCAGCCAGACTACAGTTGTAGTACTTTTCCACGTCCCTGATCATGTCTTCTATATTCCGGTAGCCGGATATCAGGGCAAGCTCCTTCAGGGTACATGCTTTCTGCAGGAGGGTGTTGTAGATCATCATCATTTTCAGCATGTGCAGGAATGCTGCGATGCCTATACTGAATTGCGCCCGGAACCCTTGTGCCAGTTTCACACCTGATAGATTGAACATCTTGGCTACTTCGTCTTCTGTGTGAACGATGTGCGGATGTTCAGTCAGATATTCGAAGATCTGGTTAAACAGGATCGTTTGTGCTTCAGTGGGAGGCCTGATCTCGTCGGCGATGGCATCCTGCTGTGCGAAATTGATGAAAAGGTCCAGGCAGCAGCGCTCCAGGAAGTGTACAGCTTGCGCTTCTATGTACCTGCATGACAGGATGGTCCGGATCAGCATATTACATACCGCATTAATGCGGTAAGGCTTTACGTTAATAAGGCCGGACGATCTTTGCACCCTTTTGTTGGCGAGGTAGTAGAGGCCGGGATGATGTTGTACGAGCAACATCAGGTCTGATGGCAGTATATTAATATGGAATGAAAGCACTTTTTGTCCGCCGGCCATGGGCACGCGGTGCATGTAGGAGTAGAGGTTGAACAGGTTACACTGTCTTTCCTCCAGGGTGAACTGACTTGTTTTCGATGTCTCCGCGCGCAGGGTATCTTCGTACATAAAATGCAGGGCCCATAAATGAAAAGGGGCATAGGGTCGCAGCACGATATCCTTACGGGCAAATACGTCGTGTACCCATAATGAGAACGGTCCTAATTTGATATGCTGCGACAGCATGTTATAATCGTCATCATACTCATAATACAAGCCAGCGTAGGGTATGATAAGGTTAAGATACTCTGTTGGTATATGTGCGATCGGGAAGTAGGCCTGGTCCAGGCGATCAATTAATAGTAATTTGTTTTCTTCGAATAATGTAGGGTACATAATCGCGTTTTAACGGTCTATTTTGATTCTACACATGAACATCAATAAGCCAGGAGCATATTATGACTTTGCCCGGGGCTGGCGACAGGAACAATGCATGGTTCGTTTAAGCAGGTTTCGTTGTTGCATTCCAAGGGGAATTGTAGAACGACAATCGCTATATGATTGCTAAGCTAGTAAATAGAAAAGGGAAGTTAGTTAATGAGATGTTAACGAGTGTGAAAAAGTTCTGAAACTCAAGCTGGATAAGAGGGAGTGCAGGTCTTGTAAGGTGGCCAGGATCTGTTTTTCGTCTCCGCCGGGTAGGGTAATAATGGGTAATATTGTCTTGTTGTCCATGATGACCGGTTCGTGTTGCGTATAACGGGCGATCAGCTTATCCTCATAATGATTCCATGCCTGTATGGTCGGGGTGCTGATTTCGATGCTGAAGGTTGCTAATGCGTTCCCGACGCCTGAATGGAAACTTGCGCGTATTTGTATTCTCGGATTGAAATGATGGTAGGTTAATTCCAAACCTTCCATGTCCGACCAATGATTATCATTTGTAATATTACTGATGAGTTTTTTGAACTCGCGCAAACGTTTAGCCTGGGTGTTCATTACCTGCCTGTTATAGCCTTCAAATAGACTGACTAGCGTGTCAATTCTAGCGGCGTTATCGTGGAAGAAGGATGCCCATTCAAATGCGGTTATTTCATCGAAGGTGTTGAGTAGTTCGGTATAGCGATCAATCATAAATGGAATGGTCAAAGTTGGTATAGTACTAAGCTAAGAAATGAAAAATAAAAAGAAGTTAATGGGAAGTTAATGTGAAAGCGCCCCATCTGGAAGGTAGATGGGGCGCTGGTTTTAAGGGATTTGTTTCCAGGTTTTTTCACCTTTTTTCATTTTTTCAAGTGTGTCTTTAAATAAAAGATCTTGAGGTTGCATTTCCATCGCTTTCTGTTCCCATTCAACTGCTTCTTTTTGTTTACCTAATTTATGTAAAAGGTTAGCATATGTATCCAGCTTGTTAGCGTTTGGTTCCTTCTCTACGGTATATTTACTCCAGGATAATGCTGAGTTTAAAAAAAATGTATCTGACGTGTTTTCAAATACCGCCCAGGCAAAATTATTTAGCATATCACTTGATAGCGCAGATCTGTATTTTTCTACGAGGGTAATCGCAGTAGGGAAAAAATTGGACCAGTCTTTCTGGTTTATATGGTGAATTGCTTTAGCCTGTAAAAACATTTCTTCCCCAGGGGAACCATATGTTGGTACAATTTTTCTCTCCAGTTCTGGCCAGTCGGGCTTTGCCTCGATATTGGTAACATAAGGTTTAATTTCGCTTTTAAATATTATCGATTTAAGTTTTTGTCTCACGTTATTATCGCCGATTAACTGACCAAATTTTTGCTGGTTTTTTAACATAATTTCGAACCCAGGGTCCTTTGTTGATTTGGTAAAACGATTGATGAAGCTCAGATTTCTAAATGTTAGTGGATCAGTCATTTTATTTATATAAGCTGAGCTTAGTACAGAAATATTTTTATCGTCGTTCAAACGTGCCGCCATTAAAGTTAGTTCTCGTAAGAACTCAGGATCTTTCTTGCCATTATGATACGCTTGCAGTAATGAGGTGTATTGTCGATCGGGATTGGCCGTATCGGTCACTTTGGCGTAGAATGTACCTGGAGCTGCTGCATAGGTTTCAGCCTGCGTCAATATCTGACTATGGATCATCCTCAGGTCTTCTGCAGATATTTTGATCACTTCTCGATCGTAGGTCATCAAGCCGTTTTCCTCCGTTTCCACGTCAAACGGTTCAGTATAAATAGAGCCTGATAAACCTTTTTTTTCCAAGTCTTTGAGTTTTTTTACAAGTGAATCGTATTTCAACTTAAAGGCACTTGCCGGTACCTGGATATATCCCCAACCTTCGGTATCATTCCATTGATGTTTCAAGGTTGGCACTCTGATACCGCCCCACTCGCCAATTACGCGGGCCTTACCCGGTAGTGAAAGCGGAATGCCAGGGCCTGGATAATCATGTATATCCGTTAGATCACTGCTTATCCATTTTTGAGAAGAATCATAAGGTGCACCAAGGTCATAGTTTTCACCGGTATGGCCATTGGTTAAACGGCTTGGATCCGTTTGTTTCATCAATTCTGTCAGGCGTTTCTGATCGTAACGCCCCCAGCCCTCATTGAATAATACCCACATTACAATGCTGGGGTAGTTGTATAGCTGTGCGATATTTTCTTTGTTTTCTTTTTCAAATTCATTTCGGGCTTCCGTTTTGTTACTTGGACATGTTACCATATCCTGCCAAACCAGCATGCCCGCCTTATCAGCATGATAATACCATCTTGCGGGTTCCAGCTTGACATGTTTGCGGATGGTATTATATCCCATATTTTTGATAGCCATGATATCAAAAGCAAGTGCCCCATCTGTAGGGGCTGTATACAATCCTTCAGGCCAGAAACCCTGATCTAATACTCCGAGATGATAGGTGTATTTGTTGTTGAGGAATAGGCGTTCGATTCCCTTCTCATCTTTTTCTATAGCTATTTTGCGCATGCCGAAATAGCTGCCAATAGTGTCGACTACTTTGCCTTTATAAAGCAGTTTTACATTCAGATTGTATAAATATGGCTCATCCGGACTCCACAACCGTGCGTTAGGCACCTGTAGCAGTAGCGGTGCATTCGGCTTGCCTGTTACTTTTTTGCCATTGGATGCAATTGCCTCTACAGAGTAATCACCTTTTTTACCGGCAGTGATCACTTCCAGTTTCAGCTGACCTTTATCTATGTCAGGCGTGATACGGACATTGTTAATGTAAGTAGCTGGTACGGTTTCCATCCATACAGTCTGCCAGATACCGCTGGTGGCAGTATACATGATATTAGCGGGATTTAATACTTGCTTACCATGGGGATTGATGCCTTGGTCCTGGTCTGTTGGGTCAAACACAGCTACTTCCAGGTCATTATTGCCGTCCTTTAATGCATCGGTAATGTCAAAAGAGAAGTTCTGGTATCCGCCGGTATGTCCGCCGATCTCTTTACCATTGATGTAAACAGTAGCTTGCCAGTCAACAGCCCCAAAATGCAGTAACACACGTTTGTCACCGGCGATGTTTGGCTTTGTGATGGTGCGCTTATACCATAAGCGTTGAGTTGGCTGTAATGCTTTTTTTACGCCTGATAGTGCCGATTCTAGCGGGAACGGTACCAGTATCTGACCGTCGAATTGCGTAGGTCTGGCAGCGTCTTTGGGTGTTATGGTGTACTCCCATAAGCCATTCAGATTTTGCCAGTCGTTACGCACCATCTGTGGGCGCGGATACTCAGGCAATACGTTTTGTGGATTTACTTGTGAGGCCCACCTTGTTTGAATATCGACAGGTTGCATCTGCCAGGATTTGTTTGGAGTGGTTGGCGCCTGTGCATATAGTGGTTTATACGATGCACATAACAATGCAATGACAGCCATTGCTACTTTCATTCTCTTCATGGTTGGTATTTAATCATAACGGAAATGGAAAAGACCACGGCCTCGACAGTAATGCTGTTCGCAAGCCGTAGGAATATAGTAGCTCTCACCTCCAGTTTGTAACACAGAGAGAATGTTAATATGGAAGAAAATTGCGTGTTATTTCTTCACTTTGAACTCATAATAGGCTTCCACCTGTTTAACCAGCTCGGCCGGTGTTTTATAACCAACAGCATCTGCAATAACCGGCAACGACAAGTTCTTTTTACGCAAAAGCCTGTAAGTCGCCATCATTTTTATCATATGAATAAAATCTTCAATGGTAATGGCATAGTGTTGTAGAAAGCCCTGGGATAATTCGGCAGCAGGCAGCTCGAACATCCTGGAAAGTTCTTTAAGGGAACAGTTCATGTGCGGATGTTCTATGATGAACCTGAACAGCTGTTTGTATGTTTCCCGGTGTTCAAGACTGCTGAACAGAAAGGGCTCGTGCGCATGCGCTTCTCTTTGTGCGTAGTTCAAGAGCAGATCGAGTATGCAGCGATAAATAAAGATATGTGCTTTCCTGCCGGTATAATGGCAGGTGAGGATCTGTTGTACAAGCAGGTCGCAAACCGCACTGATGGGGTGTGGATGATCATTGAGAACGCAGCTTACGGGAGGTGCCGTACGGGAAAGTAAATCGCGTAATGCAGGATATTTCTCCATCAGCTTCGGAAAGAACTCCGGCCGGATGTTGACATGCACAGATAGGATTTTCGTGTTATCCTCCATAGGAACAGGATGTAACCCCGGGTGGAGATTGAACAGGTTACATTCCCGTTCCTCGAGCAGATAAGGAGGCTTTTCACCACCCGCTATCATCAAACTGTCTTCATACATAAAATGCAGTGTCCAGATATGATGTGGGGTGTAGGGCAAAAGCACTATTTTGTCCTTCGCGAAAATATCGTGCATCCAGAGCGAGAAAGGCCCGGCATTGATGTGTTGGGAGAGTATCTCACATTCTTCATCCTCTCTGAAGTACAAACCAGCATGAGGAATAATAAGTTTCAGGTATTCCAGCGGCAGGCAGTTGGCAGGAATATAGGACTGTTTGTCCTTTTCGATCAGCAGCAATTTATTTGCTTTAAATAGTGTGGATCGCATAGCAAAGGTGTTTACGGCCGGTATAACAAATGCAAAACACTGTCCCCGTTTTCAAATTGATAATCTATATTATTAAGTGTCTTTAAACGTACTAAGAATTGCTCCAGTGGCGCGTTCTTTTCCAACCGGGATGAGTACTCCCTGTTTGCAGTAGCCCTTGAATCCATGACCACCTTCACACGATAAGTGCGGGCAATGATATCACCGATCTCGGATATGGGGGTATGCTCAAACACATAATAACCGTCTTTCCAGGAAAACAGCCCGGCATCAAATGTCGTAGCTACCGGTTTTTTTCCAGGTTGATAGTGTACCGCATTACCGGGTTCTAACAGCAGATCCCCGTCATTAGTCAACATCCTAACAGCGCCAGATTCCAGGGCCACTTTTACGTGACTACTATCGTAGGTGTTCACATTGAATGTGGTGCCCAATACCTGCACAGTGCTCTTAGGCAAATGCACCCGGAAGGGTTTCTGCTCGTTTTTTGCTACGCCGAACCAGGCCTCTCCGTTCAGGGTCACCTCCCGGTTGTCTCCAAATGTAAGGGGCATCTGCAGTATGGTTGCTGCATTAAGCATTACCTCTGTACCATCCGGTAAACGGACTGTATAGTCTTTTCCCGGCGGTACAATCAATGTAGCCAGTTGGGAACTGTTACCTTCGCCTGACCACGATAATTTGCCCCCTTCTTCCCGGAAAATGATCCCATCAGCTTCCTGCTGCTGCCCGCTGCCCAGGTGGAGCAATTGTCCACCGGGCAGCTGCAGTGCAACAGATTTGAGGGCGAACGATGGGATAGGCGCGGGCGAAATTGGTTGGAACGCCGGCATCAGTAATTTATATACCAGGGAGCACACCAGCAATGAAGCGGCTGTACCCAGTACTGTCCTTGTGAATATTTTGCGCCGTTTACGTTTTCCGGCTGTTTCCAGGATCTGCTTCAATGGCAAGGTATCCTGAAGGCCTTCGCGAACGGACTGCATATAACTGCCTGTCAGTTGCCGGTGCATTTTCTGCCAGATGGCGTATGCTTCCGGTTCCTGCTCCAGGAGGTTTTTGAGGGTGATACTGTCTTCAGGAGAAATGACTCCTGTTATGTGTTCAAGTACCAGTTGTTCTATGTATTCGGAATCTACCGGCATAATCCTATAAAAGTGTCATTCACTATATAGTAGTCGCCGGGTGCAAAAAAGTACTGGGTGATCAGGTTAATTTTTTTGAAGTTGTTGGCGCAGTGTTTTCAGCGCCTGCTGGACGTGGTTCTTCGCCGTCTGCACTTTAATGTTCATGGTAGCTGCGATCTCTTTCAATGGTTTTTTCTCGATATATGACAGCATGAACGCTTTCCTGCTGGTAGGGCTGATCATGGTCATAGCAGCGTTGAGCCTGTTGCCAAGCTCTTTTGTCTCTAAAGGGGAAGTGCCGGTAATGGTCGCACTCAGCGAGGCATACACCTGCTGACGGCTGTTGCGGTTGGCTTTTTTTCTAAGCATATCCGCACAACGTTGATTGACGGCACCTGTCAGATATGCATTCAGGGTAGTATGGACGCGGATAGAGGTGCGGTGATCCCATAACCAGATCAGCACTTCCTGGGCCACATCTTTGGCTTCATCTTCAGCCTGTAATATAGTATAGGCTCTGGAGAACAGCAGATCGAGGTAACACTTGTACAGCACCTCAAAAGCGGTCTCACTCCCCTGTTGGATAAATAGCAATAGTTGGTCTTCTGAATAATTTGTGGTCAATGGATTCATGGTAAAGACTCTATTTACTTCGGGCATAAATGTATCATTTTTGAAATGAGCGCCAGTTAATAGGTTGTTAATGGGCTAAAAATTATCTGCATGAGTACTTTTTGTTATTGAATACTACTTATATGATATAGCCACAATTACCTTTTTATGGGCATTGCCAAATATGCCAAATGCTATACACTCCTCCTGTTATTATGTACCTGTTGTTTGTTCCGGGTAACAGGGCAATCCCATGCCCGTACAAAGGTCACCATCAACGGCAAACAGGTTTCTCTGAAATACATCTTTTCCAAAATAGAGGAGCAGACCGGCTATTACTTCAGTTATAACCCCGATAGGGTGAATGTGCTGTGCAAAATCGATGTGCAATTTAAAAATACTGCATTGCCGGATGTGCTTGATGTCGTGCTGAAAGGGTATACCTGGAAGTTCGATGACCAGTCGATCAATGTCTGGAAGACTATACCAGTAACTATACCATCATTACTGTCCCCTGTTATCCCCGATACCCCCAAACTGGTCATGGGAAGGCCCCTGGATGAAAAGGTGATTATCGGTTATGGCCTCACTACCCGGCGTTTTAATACGGGAAACGTTACCACCGTCAAAGGAGACTTTATTGCCGGACAGTCAGGCACGAATCTGCTGATGGCCCTGCAGGGGCGTGTACCCGGTATGCTGATCACACAGACAGGTGGCGTGCCCGGTATGGCGATGAAGGTGCAGGTCCGCGGACAAAACAGCCTGGTGAACGGCACACAGCCGCTGTTCATCATCAACGGGATTCCGTACAATCCTGCGCTGACCGGTGGTCTCGGTTCCCAGATATGGGGCGAGAAGGCATCTGCTTTTAATTTCGTTAACCCTGAAGATGTGGAAAGTATAGACGTACTGAAGGATGCTGATGCCACTGCCATTTATGGTTCGCGGGGCGCCAACGGTGTAGTGCTTATTTCTACCCGCCGGGGACAGCCGGGCAGAACACAGGTGAAGATCAATGTGAACCGGGGCTTCGGACAAACATCCGGAAAAGTGCGACTGCTGAATACCCAACAATACCTCGAAATGCGCCGGGAGGCGTTCCGGAATGATGGTATTACGCCTACGGAAAGGAATGCGCCTGATCTCCTGAAGTGGGACACCACCCGTTATACGGACTGGCAAAAGGAACTAACGGGCGGTACCGCAAACATTACCAACACCCAGGCGTCTGTATCCGGTGGTAATGACAATTTCCAATACCTGCTGAGTGGCCACTATCGTAAGGAAACAATGGTCTTTCCCGGCAACTTCGGGGATAGCCGCGGTGGGTTATATTTTAATACCTGCGGCACATCGGCGGACCGCCGTTTCAGTGCTACCTTCACCGGTAGTTTCCTGGCCGATAAAACGTTGTTGCCCGGTCTTGATTTCACCAGCCAGATCATGCTGCCACCCAATGCGCCGCCTGCTTACCTGGAAGACGGTAGCCTGAATTACACCTGGGTCAATCCCTACATTGCGCTGGCAGGCCCTTTGTTCGATGCCAGGGTAAAGAATGTACTCGCCAACACCTTATTGCAATACCGCCTGTTGCCAGGGCTCACGTTAAAAACCACCATGGGTTATAACTGGCTCACGGGCCAGGCGCAAACCATCATACCCCTCGCTATTTATCCACCGGCCCTGCGGGCCGGGAAAACGGGCTCTTTGCAAAAACACTATTATGAGGCTATTTCCCGCATTATTGAGCCGCAGTTGACTCTCGTACGTCATTTGGGGGAATTGAGGCTGGAAACGGTCGCAGGAGGTACTATTCAGGGCTATAATGAAACCCGTGAGACCATCAACGCAGATGGCTTCAAAGATGATCTCCTGATCCGGAACATTCGTTACGCAGATACCGTATATGGGAAAACGGAAGGAGCTTCTTACCGCTATGTGGCACTGTTTGCCAGAACAGGCCTAAACTGGAAAGACCGCTACCTGTTGAACCTGAGTATCCGCAGGGATGGCAGCAGCCGTTTCGGCCCACGGAAACGGTTTGCAGTCTTCGCTGCCGCCGGTGCAGGCTGGATCTTCTCGGACGAACCTTTTCTATCCTCATGGAGGGACGTACTCAGTTTCGGTAAACTGCGCGTGAGTTACGGCACCACCGGTAATGACCAGATAGGCGATTATCAGTACCTGGACCAGTACAACAATGTGACCGGCTCTTACCAGGGCGTCATTGGCCTGACGCCAGCGCGTTTGTTCAATGCCGACTTTGCCTGGGAGCTGACCCAAAAGTCGGAAGCCGGATTGGAACTCGGGTTTCTGAAAGACAAAGTATTATTATCCGCCAGTTATTTCATTTACCGGTCTTCCAATCAACTGGTACCTTATCCTTTGCCGGACATCACCGGCGCCGGCAGCATCATTGGTAACCTGCCTGCCGTGATCCGGAATGCTGGGTGGGAGTTTGTACTGTCTACCCAATATATCCGGCAGAAAAAGTTTGAGTGGGCTTCGTCTTTTAATATTTCTTTCGGTCGCAATAAACTGGTCAATTATCCTGATCCGACTATCCCTATGGCCATCACCAATAAATTTGTGGAAGGCCAGCCTTTATCGCAGTTGTATGTGGCTACTTCTATGGGTGTAGATCCTGCCACCGGTTCCTACGTTTTCGCAGATGCGCAACAACATCCGGTACCGGCGGAAAGAGCCGCTGAGAGCATGTCGGTGAACAGTGTGCCTGTCTTCTTCGGCGGCTGGCGGAATAACCTGCGGATTGGCCAGTTCCAGGTGGAAGTGCTGTTGCAGTTCACCAAACAGCAAGGGCTCAATACCACCTTTGATCCCAACTATATGCCGGGATTTCAGCAAAACCAATATGCAGTAGTGCTATCAAGGTGGCAACGGCCAGGCGATGTTAGCGACCGCCAGCGTTATACACAGAACGGCGCTTTACGGGAAGGGTATAAAAAGGCGATGAAAAGTGACCTGGGATATGAAGATGCTTCTTTCATACGTTGCCGTTACGTGGAGGGCTCGTGGCTGTTGCCGGAAAAAATACAGCGCAAACTGCGCCTGCAGGAGAGCAGGATCTACATACAGGTACAGAACCTTTTTACAATCACCGGCTATAAAGGGCTGGACCCTGAAACACAGTCGCGAACAGCTATTCCGCCCCTGAGGGTATTATCTGCCGGACTAAAATTGTCGCTTTAAATTATGGGAATGCGGTGCACGATATTATTATTCTTCCTGCTGTTATCCGGTAGCTGTAGTAAACTGCTGGATGCAGATGATCCGGTGGATAGCCAGACGTCCGGGTTGGTCTACCAGTCTGACATCAGCGCTGCCGGAGTGTTGACAGGTCTGTTCTATGATATGAGCAACGATGGCGCCTGGATGGGCGGGCAGGGCCTTTCTTACCTGTGTGGCCTCTCCGCCGACGAGTTTCTGCTGCAACAGGAAAATGAGCTGTCCCTCGCTATGTATAAGAATCAGGTGATACCGGATAACGTACCATTGTGGCGCTTGCTGTATAACTATATCTACCGGTCTAATGCAGCTATCGAAGGACTGACAACTGCCACTAAACTTACACCGGCCATCAGGCTGCAACTGACAGGGGAGGCGAGATTCGTCAGGGCCTTCTGTTATTTCTATCTGGTAAATCTGTTTGGCGAAGTGCCGCTGGTAACAGGTACTGACTACAAGGTAAATGCGACGATGCGGCGTACTGCTGTTGAGCAGGTCTATGACAGGATCATTCAGGACCTGCAGGAGGCAACATTGCTGTTGCGGACAGATTATCTGCAGGCAGATATAATATCCGTAACGAGCGAGCGTGTGCGGCCTAATAAATGGGCTGCAATGGCGTTGCTGGCCAGGGTACAGTTATTCCGGAACAATTGGCCGGTAGCTATCACCGCTGCAACGGCCGTGATTGACAATAAAGCCATCTACGATACTGTTCCGCTGACAAAGGTTTTCCTGAAAGACAGTAAAGAGGCCATCTGGCAACTGCAACCAGTGAATACCACTTTCACTGCTGATGCATCGCTGTTTATACAACAGCGCCCGGTTTTTGCCAGTGCTTCGCTTATGCAGGCGTTTGAAAATGGCGACGGGCGCAAACAATATTGGCTGACTGGCTTAGAGCCTTATCCTTACAAATACAAAGCAACAGACGGGAGTGAGCCAGCAAGAGAATACCTCATGGTACTACGGTTGGCGGAGTTATACCTGATCAGGGCTGAAGCCAGGCTTCGGTCGGGGGATCAAACCGGCGCGTTTGAAGATCTGATGCTGATACGGTCGCGGGCGGGTTT
Source organism: uncultured Flavihumibacter sp. (assembly GCA_902168105.1). Lineage (GTDB taxonomy): Bacteria > Bacteroidota > Bacteroidia > Chitinophagales > Chitinophagaceae > Chitinophaga. The sequence goes on along the minus strand of CABHOY010000071.1, from coordinate 23,848 downwards.
GCCGCCTTCGAACATCAACGACAGCCAGCCTTTGATGAAGGCCATACAACATGAACGGCAGGTGGAACTATTCTCAGAGTGGGGGCATCGCTGGTTAGACCTCAAACGTACGAACCAGGTCAACGCGGTGATGCATACCGTCGCTACCGCTAAAGGCGGCCAGTGGAAGCCTTACCAGGAATGGTACCCTATTCCAAGAAGTGAGATCCTGCTGAATGCGAACCTTACACAGAACAAGGGATACCAGGATTAAGCAGGCTGTCCAAAGTTCTTTTTTGTTATCCTAATTCTTTTCCATTTTAGTCTTCCTACATTTATTTCAAACACTTTTGTTATGAAAAAGGCCAGGATTATTTTAACAATGATCGCCTTGTCTGCAATTTTGGTGGGGATAATGTCTTTCAGGACAAACAAACGCCGGGGACTTAGTAACCTCTTTTATCCGACTACAGGAGACTTCTTCCAGAACGGTGCCTCCAGGAATCTTACCTATGCGGGATTAGCGCCGTATCGCACTTTCCGTACAGATATTTTTGAGTTTCCTACTCATCCGAACTATGCATTGTATACAGGTACGACCCAGTCGACCACTACTGTCGGCGGGGCTTTTTATTTTATTACGGTAGTAACAGGGGCGGCATGGCCTACCTGGGCCATCTATGATGATAACGGTCAGTGATCCTTCATCCAGTCCGGGGCCGGTTGGCCCTTCAGGTAATGGTCGAAGAATTGTTGTTGCCGGATCGTAAAATCCAGTTGTTCCGGCGTCCGGAATAACTGGTGTCCTTCATTCCTGTACTGGATCAGCCACACGGGCCGTTGTAGCCTCCTTAAAGCGGTGAATAGCTCGATGCTTTGTGCAAAGGGGACGGCATTGTCATTGTCGTTATGCATCAGCAGCAGAGGCGTATGTATCTTGTTTGCCCTGATAACGGGGGAGTTTTTAAGATATCGCAAAGGTCTGTCCCAGGGTGTAACACCCATATTATTTTGTCCTTGTTCATACAGCTGCTGCATAGCAGTACCTGTGATCTTCCTGATTGATCCATACCCGCTGAGAAAGTTGGCCGGCCCGGCACTGGATTGCGCGGCGGCAAAAATATCACTGTGTGTGATGAGGTAGTTGGTGATATATCCACCGAAACTATGTCCCTGCAATCCCATTTTCTGCTGGTCTATCCAGGGGTAATCGGACAGGTGTTTCGCTGCCCTTAACACCGACCTGGCTGCACTTTTACCAGTACGGCCCTTTTTCGTACGGATATCCGGAATGCATACAATGTAGCCATTGCTGACATAAGCCGCCACATTCAGACTGCCATCGCTCAAGGCAGGCGGCAGATACCTGTGCAGGTAATCCTTACTGCGTTCATAGTAATGAAAGATAACGGGATACTTTTTTTGCGGGTCGAAATTTGCCGGTTTATACAATAGCCCGTCTTTCAGCAGTTCCACTTTCATCCATTTGTAAGCTTCCTGTGGGTGGAAATCCGTAACAGGTGTAAAGGACACAAAATCATCTGTCAGTAACAGGTTCGGAGCAGCTGTAGCCTGCATGCGCTGCAGCAGGTAGATAGTGGTATCTGTTGCTTTGATGGGTTTATACTGATCCAGCGGATATTGCGGCACGTAATAAAGGCAGCTATCCATCGTAGCGGGTACTAAACGCCCGTTAATACATCTCCAGAAACCATTTTCTTTTGTCCTGGTATTAAATGCCGTGAATATACCGGGAAAGAGCAAGCGGAAGATGGTATGCTTCTGCTTCCCATATGTCAGATTGATAGCTGCTTTCTTTCCTGCGGGATCTACCTGCCAGGTATCGTAGGTGGTGTGGATATAAACGACACTGTCTCCATTCGCCCATTGCGCAATGTTGATACCTTTCAGCAGATCGTGCGTGCGGCTCGTGGCTATTTCATAACATCGGATATATCCGGATGAAGGATCGTACCAGGTCATATACTTTTCGCCGGGCGATATTCCTGGCTGCACGAGTAGTTTATCTTTATTGGCTGCGATCGTTTTCGTTTCACCGGTGTGTGTATCCACAAGGTATAGTGTCGAAATAACAGATTTATTCCAGTAATATTCCTGGTAGTTAAGGCTATTCTGGGTGATGATATATCGCCCGCCATCCTGGTAGGCGATTTGCGTGCCTTGCGCGTTAACGGGTGACACCTGGCCGTCTTCCAGCCGGACGACAATAGCAGTGGGAATCGGCGGAGGCTTTTGCAGATAGTTATCCTGGTAGTGCCAGACTCTGATCTGCGACGGGGCGGGTAGTTTCGCGGGCATTAACTGAGCAATGATCCGCTTCCCGTCCCTAGAAAACTGTAAGGGGCCGGTACAACTGTCGTGCAGTGTCCTGATGGTATCTGTGTTTTGGTAATATATTAGCGTGTTGCCTTTGATGAATGCCAGTTGTTTTCCATTGAAGGCAATTTGATCCACCCCACTGTTACAGATGATTTTGCTATGACCGGTATGGAGATCCATCCAGCTAAGTGCATCAGCCTTTTGCAAGATCAGCTGATTGTGCATTACAGTATAGTTGATCACTCCTGTCAGATAAGTAACGCTATCTGAAGAGAAAATAACCAGGGTATCTCCCGCGAGTTGAAAGAGGAAACGCTGATCTGCGAAAGCTGGATTGAAGCCCCGTGGGAATTCCCGGTAAAAGCTGGTATCCGCTGTGCGTAATACCAGTATATCCCCGGTAGCGGGAGCACCATACTGATACCACAGATAACGCCCATCGTTACGGATGCCGTAATTAGGAGACAGTCTTGTCCAGGTACGATAAGTATCATTCGTAATAACTGGTTTCTGCGGCAATGCCGTGATGTAACAGCAGCAACAAAGAAGGAGAGCGGGTATTATGCTTTTCGCGGATAACACTTGCCTGTTTTAAATCGTACATAAAATAAGATTTAACCACTAACTTTAATTGCGTTTAAAAATATTCCCGGTCTCCAAACTGACCTATTAGCCCGGCCGTTTAAATTTCCCGCATATTATGAGAATGCATTTCAAGAGATACGTATACCTGGCGATGTTTACCATGCTGCTGCAGTTCGTTGTATTTAAATATTTTTATCCGTTCCCCAACTTCATGCAGGATTCCTACAACTATCTGCGTAGTGCTTATACCAATGCAGATGCAAATCTGTGGCCGGTGGGTTATGCGAAATTGATCCGCTTTGTTGGTTTCTTCACGCACTGGGACACCGCACTGATCTTTGTACAATTCTGCTTTTATCATATCTGTGCACTTTATTTCTTTTTCACCATACTTGAGTTGACAACCGTAGGCAAGTGGGCAAGAAGGATCATTTTTGCTTTCCTGTTCCTGAACCCGGCTATACTGTACTTAAGTAATTATGTGACCAGCGATGTCTATTTTATCGGTATTAGTCTCATCTGGATATCCCAGTTGTTTAAACTGGTGTATCAGCCTTCAAAATGGCTATTAGCTGTTCATCTGTTGATATTGTTACTGGCTTACACGGTAAGATATCATGCACTGATCTACCCGGTAGTAAGTATTACCGTGATTGTTTTTTGCCCTTTCTCTGTTCGTGTTAAGGTAATGAGCGGATTGATCATGGCGGGTATGATCGGCGGATTTATGTTATACACGACCAGCCAATCGGAAAAGGTAATGGGCACCCGGCAATTTTCAGCCTTCAGCGGATGGCAGATGGCCAACAATGCCGTACATGCGTATGCACATATGCAGCAACGGCCTCCCCTGGACGTGCCTCCCCAGTTTGCGGTTGTACACCATAAAGTGAGTGTCTATCTTGATTCACTGCAGCATATCCCGATGTCCCAACGTCCTGATGCGCCTTTAATGGCTTTTTATCTATGGGACGTTACGTCTCCATTGCAACCTTCGCCAGGTGCAGTGAATATAGCAGACAATCCCGTTCATCTCCGCCAGATGGCGGCGGTGGCGCCGTTGTATAATGACTATGGCAAATACCTGATCAGCCAATATCCAGTTCCATATTTTAAATATTTTCTGCTACCCAATTTCTTCCAGTACGCATATCCACCCGTAGAGAACCTGGGCGTGTATAATGATGGCCGTGATACAGTCTGGCCTATTGCACAGACCTGGTTCCGTTACTCCTCTAACAAGATCCATACTGTTTCCAATAAACAGGAGCTGGTCTTGTTTCAATATTATCCGGCATTAATGACCTTCATTATCCTGTTGTTCATCTCCGGATGGATAGCGTATTACCGGGTGTCGGGTCCTTCATTTGCAGACATGCGGTTCCGAAGCGCACTGAGGATCGGCACTTTTTATTGGATCGTACATTATGGGTTCAGCGTATTAGCGTCACCTGTGGTGTTACGATATCAATTGTTTAATATGATATTGGGGGTGGTGTTTGGAGTGCTGTTATGGGGATTGGTTTTTAAAACAAGTCTTAAAAAGGTTTTTTGATCCGGTTAACATCCGCTTAGATAACGCTCATCCTACGTTAATCCTACGTTCATGAACGTAGGATTAACGTAGGATGAGCGTTATCTAAGCGTTATCTAAGCGAATATATGTCGGTTTAAACAAGATTTTTTAACCATAAAAAGATATCAAAACGGCATAAGACAAAAAAAATATGCCTTCTGCCACCCCAAATTTTCCTAATATTGAGACTATAACAATAGGAAGTGTCAAAAACCACCTATTTATGAAGAAGAAACAGCACCCCGTTTCAAAAAGGGACATACCACCACAACATCGCATCTCAAATACCGTGTTGATAGTTATCTTATTACTCACCCCATTCCTGCACAAGCCGGTAGCAAGGGAACAAGGGAGTATCCGGATCATCTTTGAAAAGCAGCGTACAGGCACTGCAGCTGTTACACCGCTGACTATAAGGGTAACCATGAAAGATGGATTGGTGCCAGCGGGCGTTGTTACATTTCTGGTGTTATTGTTCGCTTATACCAGGAAGAAGGAAATGGATGCCATAGAAGAACCGGATGTTGCAAGTTTCCCCGGTATGGAGATGGATGATGATGAGGTGTTGGCCGCGTGGATGAGGGTAAAGGGAATGTTATCGGAGGATGATAAGGATTAATTCCGCTGGAGCATTACCTTGAAATTATAGTACTTTTCCAGGCTATTGATCATCTTTTCGGTGTCCATATCAACAGCTGTGGCGATTTCGCTAAAGGAGTACGAATGCTGCATCAGCAGGGCAAATGCCTGCATCATTTTCAACATATGAAGACATTCCTGTATGGTAAGGGAGAATGTATTCAAAAAACCGGCTGCCAGGTCTCCCGCCGGGATACCGAACATCCAGGATAATTTGTGGATATCGTGATGGAGCTCAAGATGAGTTCTCAGGTATTCAAAGATCTTTAGATAGGCGTCATACGTCGATATATCATGACTAAATGAGGGTTTGTTAGCAATAGCGTGCTGTCGGCAGAAGACCTTAAAGAGATCAGTACAGCAGCGTTCCAGGTATAGATCCGCATCTGGCTGCAGGTAGCGGCACGTCATCATCTTTGAGATCAGCAGGTGGCTGATAGCATTAACTTCGTAAGGATGTTTGTTGAGCACCTGGTGACCAGCGGTCATCTTATTGAGTCTTTGCTGAATAGAGGGATATCGCATTGCCAGCTGCTGCATACATGCGGGCGTTATATTAATGTGGATGGATACTGCTTTGGTACCCGCTTCCAGTGACAGATAACCGAGACCCGTCTCCATATAAAAAAGATTGCAGGCATCTTCGTCCAATTGAAAAGAGCCAGTGTGGGGCATTCTGATATTAAAACTGCTTTCAAAAAGATAGTGCAGGAAAAATAACGGGAAAGGTGCAAATGGACGGATAACCTGATCGGAGTGGGATGTAATATCATGCATCCATAAAGAAAACTGCTTCAACCCTACATGTTGTGAAAGAATATAGGCATCTTCCTGATGCCAGCTATGTACCACTGCAGCGGGTAGCAACAGCTGAAGGTATTCATCCGGTATCCGGGCAGCGTGCGTGTCCGAGGGGCGCCTTCCTTCCAATGGTAGTAATTTAGCATCTCCTTGTGTTGAGGGAAACATTTTTTATCGGCGTTTGGAGTATAACAGCCGGGAGCAGATAATGGTTCGTTTCTCCCCTTTTGCCTGACATATTAATTTAATAGACCAGTCTGGTCCTGAATGCAGTTAATTACGGGGCTGAGTTAATGAGATGTGGAATACACTATCCTTGTCAAAATGATAACGGAATTTATCGTGTGTTGGGTAGGTTACTGCCATAGTAAGAAAATCTTCAATGGAAATATCCCTGTCCATTTGCCCGCTAATAAAATGGGAGGTGTCTTCAGCCGAAGGTACATCGATACTAACCTTGTATGGATACCGGCGTTCCAGAATATAGGCCATATCCCGTAATGTAGCGTTGACACAGCTATGCCGGCCTTTTAACCAGGATAGTACCTCTTCTTCGTCAAACTTCTTTTTGCTGATCTCTTTGCCTTTTTGCCAGCTGGCGGCAAAGCCAGGATCCAGGGTTGCTATTCTTTTCCCGTTTTGCACATTGACTTTTCCGTCTTTCAATGCTACTTGCAGATGTCCCTTTTCGTCGGTATTGACGTTGAAGGAGGTGCCTAATACGCTTACTTTGCCTTCTTGTGGGAGGTTGATAACAAAAGGACGTTTCGGGTCATGGGCGGCTTTTATGAATACTTGGCCGCTGACTGCTATCTCACGATGGGATACCGGACGATGGCAGAAGAATGTCACCGACGTTTTACCGTCAACATATATATCAGTGCCATCTGGCAATATCAGTTTGTAACTTTCACCCCGAGCAGAAATGAGTGTGGCCTCATTGAAATGGTTGATAGGTCCCTTAATATGAAAGGTTTTATGTTGCTCGTCCGACGTTATATTAGGCTCCCTATTTACAGTAACTGCATCCAGCCTGATAAAGCTTTCATCGCTGAACATCAGTAATGGATACTTATACAGGATAGCCTGCAGATCTGTGGTGTTTTTTGACTTTGTTGCCTGTTGCTGATACCTGACGCTGAAGATGCCCGTCACAATTAAAAGGAATAGTATAATAACAGCTCCTGGCCCGCGAAAGAAGCGGTTCCTTTTTTTAGTTTTCTGTGCCTTCAGTTTTTTGAGTGCATGTTCTAATGATAGCTTGTCTTCCAGCACCCCTTGCATGTCTCCTTCTGTAAGTAATTTAATGACATCGTCGCGAAGAGTGGCAGCAGCAGGATCTTCCCGCAGCAGCTGGCGGTACATGCGGTCATCTTCCGGTGAGATATCTCCCACCAGTTCATCAATCACCAACTGCATTATCTGTTCTTTGTCCAAGCAGGCTATTTGTATAAATGTAAAGTTTCCTTATCAGAACAATGTTTCTCTAGTAAAAGTTTTTTAACCCGGGGATCTGCCTGAGGCGTGTGAGGGCTTCTTTTATATATTTGGTGAGCGTGGATAGCTCAATGCCCAATGCGGTTGCTACCTCCTGTTTTTCTTTTTCCTGCAGATAAGAAAGTTCAATAGCTTTTTTCATCTGGGCCGGCAGCGAATTTACTGCTGTTTGTAATGCATGATGTATCTCAGCCACTTCCATCCGGTTGAGTGCGGGTTCATAGTCTGTCAGGTGCTTGCCATATTCTTTCTGAAGCTCATCTTCCCGGTTTGTTAAAGCGTACATAGTGATGCACCGGTAACGTACGGCCTTGTACAGATATGTCTTTACGCTTGTTTTGATCTTCAGGCGGTTTCCTCTGTTAAGCAATGACAGTAAGACTTCCGTCACTACGTCGCTTGCTTCGTCTTTAGTAGGGGATAGGGTGCGGGCCATCATTACGAGCGGCTTATGGTAGCGTGTATATAACACTGCAAGCGCCTGTATGTCCCCGTTTTTTATCTGCTCTATCAGTTGCAGATCATTAACATGCTCGTTTTGCTGCATTTGATGAAAATTTGATAAGTAAGTTGTATTGATTGAGTGGCAAATTATCAAATGATCGTCCATTGGAGGTTAATGAGTAGTTAAAGAAAAAAAATAGCATTAGAGGCACGAAGAATAATGCAGTTTATGAGACTAGTATAAAAGGCGGGGACAATTTCCTTTTGGTTAAAAACCTAAATCATAAATAGATGACCATATTTACCCTCACCTGTGGCCGGCTTATTAGAGGCATTGTCGTATCGTTGGCTTGTTCCTGTACTGTGAGTACTGTATGTGGACAGTCGCGGATAAGAGATTCTCTTATTACGATCTCAAAGGACAGCATGACGCTGAAGAAGGTGATCAGTGTACTGGAGAAAAAGGGATACAGGATGGTGAATAATGATCGTGTAGATCCCTCGATCATGTTACCTGTAAAATGTAATAACATGCCATTAAAGCGGTTCCTGGCCATGTTATTTAAGGACAGACCGGTTGAGTGCCTGGTAAGAGGAACGCATATCAGCTTGCGCAGAAGGCCTGATTTGACAGCTATTCGCAGTACGGTGATGCCACATGAAAATGTGGTTGCTGCACCGCAACTCCCTGTATATAACGCCAAACCGCATGTGGTAAAGGCGGTGCGACCACCTAATGATACGTCGTTACGGAAAGTGCAACATCTTTTCAGGATCGGGGATATTGCCATGAATGCCCGCTCAAATATATTGGATGATCTTATGTCGAAGGAAACCGGTGTTAGCATGCAGCGGAGCAGCGGGCGGCCTGCGGCAAGCATTAACGTGGAGATACGAGGGCCTACCAGTCTGGCCAGGAGCAGTCAGCCATTGTATATCGTCGACGAAGTGCCGGTGTGGCCTTATTTTAAAGGAGGGGAAGGTACTATGAGCCCATACAGTTCCACTTTATCCTATTTTTCACCGGCAGATATAGACACGATAGTCGTGTTGAAAAGTGCCGCAGCTACAGCATTGTATGGCGCCAGGGGCGCCAATGGCGTCATAAAGATCTACACAAAGAGAGCACGTTATACAGGCAAAAAGGTGATTACTGCGGATGTTGCTTATGGTTTCGGGCACGTACCGCGTAGAGAGGCATTACTGCATACCAGTGACTACCTGGAGATGCGGCGGGAAGCATGGATGCATGACGGCTTACAACCCACAAGGGGAAAAGCCCCGGATGTACTCGTGTGGGATTCTACGGGGTATACAGACTGGCAGAAGGTATTGATAGGTAATACTGCCTGGTACCGGGATGCGAGCGTAACGATCACTGAGGGAAAACCTGTCAGGCAATACCGGGTAAACTTCAATTACCGGGAAAACTCGAGTGTATTTATGCGAGAGGGTGAGCATTACGGGGATCGTAAGTTTGGGCTTCACGGCAGTATTAACACGAAATTGATAGATAACAGATTGTCTCTTTCGCTCACCGGGGCGGCAAATCTCAACAATACGAGGTTGCCGGGTGCAGACTATACCGCAGGTATTATACTACCTCCTAATGGACCTGCCTTGTTCAAGGATGGGAAGATCAGTTATGCATTTGGTAGTTCGGTTGTTTCAATGCCGGAATTCAAGAATCTTATATCCAACTTGCTTGCTACTACTAATGCCAGTTACCGGGTTAACTCTTGGATGAGCGTTGTCTTAGTAGCGGGTTATCATCGCATGGGAGCCCGCTCTACTTCAATCAATTCAATTGCGAAAAGAGGAGAGGAAGGCCAGGGGAATATTACCGCTACTTCAATTGAGAACCAGTTTCATTCGCAGACGCTTGTTATCGAACCGACGGCCCAGTTTAAATTGCAAACAGAATCTCACAGCGTAGAATTGATACTTGGCGCCACTTACAACAGTATTTATGCGATTAATAAGACGATTGATGCTGAAGGATATCGTCGCGATGCGGATATACTGAATTATGGCGCCGCCGCCGTTGTCAGGACGGCTCGCACACGAAATGACTACAAGTATGCCGGTGGATATGGAGACTTGCGCTATGGCTGGAAAGATAAATACTCCGTGCAACTCACATTACGGATAGACGGCAGCAGCCGGTTCGGAAAAGACGAGCAGGTGAATACGTTCGGAGGCGGTGCATTAAGTTGGGAGTTTGGAAAGGAAGATTTTACACGGCATGCGCTTCCCTGCCTTAGTTATGGCAGGATACAAATAGGCTGGTCGGCCACAGGTAATGACCAGATTGAAGATTATCAGTATGAGGGCAGTTATCAGCGCTCTGGCAATTATCAGTCCGTAACAGGGATTGTAGCAGCCAGGCAACAGAACAGTGCTTTAACAGGTGGGATTACCTATAAGAGAGATATCAATGTAGATGTAGGATTCTTCGATAACCGGCTGCAGGCACAGGCTGCGTATTACTATAACCGGTCGCAGCACCAGCTGGTGGAATATCCTTTGCCAGAAATGGCTGGTGGCGGATCGCTTCAGCAAAATATGCCAGTGTCCATTCAGAACAAAGGAGTAGAACTAACATTGAATGGAACTGTACTGCGGAATAGGAACTGGGGCTTACGGATGCATTTCAATATCTCCAGGGGAACTAATATGCTGCTCTCTTTTCCGGGCATGTTGTCTTCTGTTTCTGGTCAGACGCAGCTCAAACGTCCATTGCGGGAACTTTTTTACTATGACTTTCATGGAGTAGATCCTAAGAGTGGAGAATATTCATACCGGAACAGGCAGGGAAATATAATAATGGCAGCTGATCTTACTGAAAACGACAGAACGGTGGCTATCAATATATCTCCTGAGTTTTATGGCGGTTTTGGCTTTACAGGTACTTTCCGTCGTTTGGAGCTGTCCTGTTCTGGGCAATACATGAAGCGGATGGCGGAAAACCCCATTATTGACAAAGGGCATATGCCCGGAACAATGTGGAACCAACATGTTTATGTGATGGACCGTTGGAGGCAAACAGGTGATAATGCACAAGTACAGAAGGCAACACAAGCTTCTTCATCAGAACAGGATTATAGGAAGTACCTGAATAGTACAGCTATTTTTACCGATGTCTGGTATATACGTGTGAATAATGTTACTGTGGCCTGGCAGTTCAAAAAATGCAAGCTTTACTACAATGTCGTTAATCTATTCACTTTTACTAATTATCAGTCACTGGACCCTGAAACGTTGAGCAGAACTGTTTTGCCGTCTTTGCGTGTTTTTAAGGCGGGTGTTCAATATCAATTCTAAATATTATCTTATGCGTTTACTGTTTTTATATTGCCTGTTGTTTTATGCCTGCCTGTCATGCAGGAAGTTAATACAGGTGGGTGATTCATCTGATAAAATGGTGGGTGGGGAAGTGTACAGCACTAATGAGAATGCAGCTGCTGTCATGGCGGGGATCTACTCCTATATGAACACAAGCGGCTTGTCAGCAGGAGGTAGAGGGATTTCCATATTCTGCGGGTTGTATTGTGATGAACTGGAATTAATGGAAGGCAACCAGGAATACTTGCGATGTTACGAGAATACCTTAACTGCTGATGATAGCCCTTTCTGGGGCCAACTATACTATTGTGTCCAGCATTGCAATTTGTTATTGGAGGGGCTGAATGCATCCCATACTCTGGATCCAGCCGTGAAAACACAACTGGCTGGGGAGGCAAAGTTCATCCGGGCCTTCTGTTATTTCTACCTGGTCAATTTCTTTGGCGATGTACCGTTGCTGACAACTTCTGATATTAAAACGAATACTACCGCTGCTCGTAGTGATACAGGAAAAGTATATCAACAGATCGTTACGGACCTGTTGGACGCTGAAAACAAATTAAAGACGGCATACATGGCGGGTGATGCACGGACGGAAATATCTGAACGTCTACGTCCTAATAAATGGGCGGCTTGTGCATTATTGGCCCGCGTATACTTGTACCGGGGCAATTGGGTGGCGGCGGAAGAGCAAGCTAATAAAGTCATAGCACAGAACGGACTGTATAAGTCTGGCGCGCCGCAGGATGTATTCATTGCCGATAGCAAGGAACTGATCTGGGGGCTGGAGACTATTGATGCAACCGGAGTAAACGAAGATGCGGTATTAATGTTTTTAGAACACGGCCCAGACCTGGAAAGTCAGCCCCTGTTCCTGAATAAACAATTATTGAACGTTTTTGAACAAAACGATCAACGTCTGACGAAATGGATAGGACAAGATACTACACAGGATAGTACTTATTATTACCCCATGAAATACCGCTTAGCGGAAAATGGGATATCAACTACGCCTTACCTGGCAGTATTGCGGTTGTCAGAAGTGTTGCTGATCCGTGCAGAAGCTAAGACTTATATGAACGACTTTGCAGGTGCCAGGGCAGATTTGAATGTGCTGCGGCTTCGCGCAGGATTGGGATATTCAGCTGCTATGAATCGTCTTGCCTTGTTAACCGCTATTGAACGGGAAAGGCAGGTGGAGTTATTTACAGAGTGGGGACACCGCTGGCTGGACCTGAAACGTTATGGTAAAGCGGATATTGTAATGTCTGCGTTGTCCAATAAAAAAGGTACGATGTGGCGGTCTTATAAAATGTTATTTCCTATTCCCCATGGTGATATTCTGCTGAATCGCAACCTGGTTCAGAACATCGGATATTAATGTTGGCTCCAAAGCAGCAGCGGGATGTAGTATGTGTGTTTGTCTATTCTAGCTATAACTTTAATTAAACCTTTATAACTATGAAACGGGCAAGGACAATATTATTTATTATCGGGCTGTCGGCCATAGCAGCTGGTATCACTGCATTCAAATTCCGGTGGGGATTGAATAATTTATACATGACGGTAAGTACACGTGTGACTATTAATGGTGCCAGCCGTTGGATCACAATAGCGGAAATGTCTCCTTACCGCAACTTTGCGACCAGCCCTACACAGCCTACAGTAAATGCAGGTATGCCGCTGTATACTAGTGTCACATTAACCTGGGTGACTATAGGAGGGATTCCCTATACTTACGACGCTCCTTTAGGTCCGCCCTGGACAAGTGTGCTGGTATATGATGATGAAGACCAGTGATCATTCTTTTTTGGTGGCTTCTTTTATAACAAATTCCATAAACAGGAACGCAAAGGAAGTCATGACCAGTATGGGAAATAGCTGGAACCGCAACGCAATGGGCGACGCAAAGATGCTGAAACCAAAGTTTGTTAGCCAGAGGCAGACAACGAGTAACAGTCCCTTACCCAATAACGGCTGTTGTTTATAACCTTGTAATAAAAGAAACCCGATCATTCCCAGGAAGAAGATCACATTCATGGTACCTACCAGGATAGGATAGAAGTTCAATATATCTACTTTAAAGTCTTTGAACTTGGTGGTGATTTTATTGCTTCTATAGTCGAACCATTGTTGTGCAATAGGGTGTACACTATCTACATTCGTACTGTAATGTTCCAGGAATTCAATTGGCGGGGCATAATACTTTAGTGCATTGGGCCATAGATAATATTTAGCAAACGTTAACGGATATTGTTTGATAATATATTTGCCGTACTCTTCATATAACGGAGATACGCTGGCCCAACGTTTAAGTTCGGAGGCTGTAGAGTCTTTCTTAAATCGGTTTTGCATGTAGGTACGTAACGGGGCGGTAGGAGTCCACATATAGATAGTACTGGCCATCATCATTTCATGTGGGTACATAGGATTATTGAAAGTACTATCAAAATACTCCCTTATCATTTTATCCAGGGGCTGGTACTTTTTAGGTACTGGCTTTCGTTGCTCTTTAGGGACGAACTTGTAAGCATACATTGCATTGTTGGCCATTTGCCAGCCGGTAAAGGGAGTGAAGATCCTCTTTTTACTGAGCTCGTAATATTTAGCCTTATTATATTCAATAAAACCTTCTATCAGTATTATACAAACAACCAGACCCAATATCTTTTGCAGTATACTTTGTTTCGAAAGCAAAAATGCAATACCAGCGATCAAAGGGTAGTACAATGCATTATACCGCACTGTGAATGCCAGGAACAATACTATGGCGTGATATATCATTAGTTTCCGCGAAGGCCGGTAAACAATCCATAATAATATAGTAAACCAGGTAATGCTAAGTGTCAGGAATAAGGTATCGCTGGATACATAATTCGCCAAATATAGGAACACCGGATTAAACAGCATGAATCCGAACAACCCGATCCTGGTATATCTGTGCGGATTATAAAAATAAAATAATGTAAACACTAATGACAACAGGCTGGCTTGTAGCATCAGGTATTGAAACACAACGAGGACAGTATCCGAATGTGTAAATACGCTGAACAAACGTATGAACATTGAGTATCCTACAGGATAGGTATTAATAGGTAGGTTCTGATATGCAGTTTGTATGTACACAAAAGAGTCTCCATTGATGTAGCTGGCAAAAGGATAGAGGTATTTGAAGAATAATAGCTGTAGGATGATCCCGATAATGGCTGTCCAAACGTAAGGGCGGTTATTGGGGTCTTTAAAAATGTATTCTTTGAGGCTCGGGTTACTCATGGGGAGTTTAATTGTGGTTAACGGGTCTTTTAAAGTTATGGGGTATACAGAGAGTAATAGTTAGGAGATAGGGAGAAATTTAGTTGTACAATGAGTACAAAATGGGCATTTGCCCGACCCGGATATGAGATTTGGATATTTTATATATCAATGCTAGTTTAAAAATATGTTGAAGATCCCTAATCGTAATACCGGTCATTATACCGGCTTACTAAATAAAATAACCTCTTACCAGGACCGGTTGTTAGTACGCTACGTACTGGAGAAATTATTGATTGCTGATTCTCAAAGTACTGTTATTGATGACGAAACCATACGTGAGTATTTAAGTAGCAACAATATCCAATTCTTGCTACTTAACAATATTATTGTCAAACATGAAACAGCGGTAGGCATATATTATGAATTACGCAATCAAAAACTGATTAGCGAAATGGAAGAATATGCCAGCAGTGCACCTAATAAAGAGCTTTTTGACAATGAGCCTCTAACGCAAACGGCCTTGAAAACCTGGCGAAAAAGACAAGAACTACTGGAACGCGATCAGGAAATGGAGCGGGAGTTAATTCAGATAAACCAGGAATGGGACGATAAGAGAAATGCCTTTCTTCACGAGATTATCGTACCCCTCGTTTGCGTTACAATCGCGGCCATTATTGTATATGTCGTGACTCATTATCTATGGTAGCTTCATAGCAGTAATGCGCTATCTCCTAAGTATTATCCGGGTTAAACAAGGTATATTTCCCTTGTTAACCATCTATACGATATGAAACAACTATTCCTTTTGTATGCCCTGGGCCTGGTCAGCTGTACCCTGGCTCCATATGCCGATAATGCCCCTAAAGATCCAAAAGTATTACCACAAATTGTATTGCTGAAAGGAGACACCGTTTCTAAGTTTGGAACAGATAGCCTTGCCAAGGGACGCCCAATTTTATTGTACTTTTATGGACCTGGTTGTCTGCAATGTGATACCCTCTCCCGGAAATTAGTAGACTCTATGGATGTAGTGAAAGATGTTAATCTTCTTTTTATTAGCGCTGGTAGCTTTCACGAAGTAAAGAACTATCAAAAAAAATACGATGTGGAGAGATTCTCTAATGTGAGACTCGGGCTAGACTACAATAATGCCTTTATTAAGTTTTATGGCGGGGTTGCATATCCTTTACTGGTTTTCTATGATAAAAACCGACAGATCAAGCGTGCGAACTATGGACCAATGACAATGGACACGATCCGTGCAATTATTGATAAATAGTATTTACACGCATTCTACTTCGCGTAGATGAGTGCGGATAACTTTCAGTGCACGGCTCACCTGGTTTTTTACAACCTGTAACTGTATGTTCATATCCTCGGCAATTTCCTTATGACTTAATTCCTGCAGGTATAATAACTCAAATACCTTCCTGCAGGCAGGTGCGGATACCTGTCTGGCAGCATCGCGAATCTGTTGTCCGAGTTCTTTATTTTCGAGGTTCTGCGGTATGGCGCTGTCAGGTGATGTGTAATAGGTATGTGTTAAGAAGCGACGGGCAACTTCATTACGCCGGCATTTGTAGGCATACTGTAAATGTACCGCCCTATAAAGATAGTGCCTGAGAGAAATGTTGATGGACAACTCTTTTCTCCGTTGCCACAAAGATGTAAATATTTCCTGTACCATGTCTTCCGCCTCCTGTAGGTTGTCTACCTTCGTACGCGCAAATATGATCAGTTGCTTGTAGTATTGTTGGTAGATTGTAGCGAAAGCCTTCGCATTGCCCTTCTTAAGGGACAGTAATAGTTCTTCCTCGTGAAACGACATCATTTTTACATTCAAGACTGCATGACAAAATTTAAACCTCGTAACGCTAACGTATATGCAGGACGCTGTCCCTATCAAAATAATAATCAAAATGTCCTGTGAATCGTAAATCATCCAGGAAATGCTGCATAGGCCTGGATTTATCTATATAGCCGGTGAAACGGCGCTGTCCTGTACTGGCATCGTCATAAACGGCATTGATACTATACCATCTTTTCAGTACCCCACATATTTCATCTATGGTCGTTGAATGGAACACATAAGTACCCTCACGCCAGGCTAATAATTCTTCCGCATCAAATGGTGTTGCCTGCATGTGCTGCCCCTTTTCGTATCGTACTGCAAATCCTGGTTTTAGCATGAGCGTGGTAGCATCTGCTTCCAGTTTGATAGCGCCTTTTATCAGTGCTACCTGTTCATGGGCATTATCGTAGGTATTCACATTGAATTCTGTACCGAGTACTTGTACCGTACTGTTCGGGAGGTGTACGATAAATGGCCTTTTCTCATCGCTGGCTACTGATAGATAGGCTTCGCCATATATTGTGACTTCACGGCTATTACCAGTAAATACGACAGGAAATAACATCCTGGAGGCGGCGTTTAACTGTACTTCTGTGCCATCAGAGAGTTTTATTTTATAGTCCTGTCCGGCTGGGACCGTTATTACAGCGCGTCCGGTTTTATTTCTCGTTTTGAGAGATAAAAGGTTTTCCTCTGCGTTTAATGTTACATCACCCACTGTGACGTGTTGCTGCGTGCTGCCCAGATTGACGACTTCGCCATCGGGCAGCTGCAGCGCAACAGTTTTCAGGGACAATCCATGGACAATTGCCTTAGGCTGGAAGAGCTTTGTTGGCTTGAATGATATGTAAATGCCAGAGGCCACGGAGGCCATAAGTGCAAGACTAAGCGAAGAGCGTACGATTACCCTAATCCATTTCCTTTTACGGATCTTTGCCCATACTTCGTCAACGGGCAGCTGTTCTGGCAATAAGGCTAAAAACGCCTGTTCCTCAGGCCCCGAGAACTGTTCGTAGATGGTGTTTCGGATAATGAGTGCTTCCGGTTCTTCTTCGAGCAGTTTTTTGAGGGTGGCACTGTCTTCAGGGGTAATGATCCCGCCTAACTCATCTAGTACCAGTTGTTCTATTTGGGTTTCATTTATACTCATGATACCATTACAGTCGGAAAACGCGGCAAAAGGTACTTATGATAAACTATGTTTAAGATTTTCGCGTAATACTTTGAGTGCACGGTGAATGTGGTTCTTCACCGACTGAACGTTAATATTCATTTCATCGGCGATCTCTTTCAGACTTTTTTTATGAAGGTATAATTGTTCAAAAGCCATCCTGCTGGCAGGCGTTACACTGTTAATCGCCACGGCTAGCAACCTGCCAAGTTCCTTGTTCTCGATTGGAGTAATGGTAGTCTGCGTATCGGCCAGCCAAATGTATTGTTGCTTTTTACTGCGGGTACTGGTCTTTTTGCGGATCAGGTCAATACATTTATTGCGCACTACCTGCACCAAGTACGCCTTTAGGCATTGCGGTGTTTCCAAGACATTACGTCTGTCCCATAGCCAGAAGAATACTTCCTGTACAATGTCATTACCTTCCTCTGTGTCCTGCAAGCGTTTATATGCTTCTACATATAAACGTTTACTATAGCGGTTAAAGATGGTATTGAAGGCTGTCTCGCTGCCGTCCTGCAGCAACTTGAAAAGATGTTCGTCGTTGTAACCGTCTAGATACATACCTCAACAGAATATAATGATACAATGAACTGTTATGGATCTCAAATGGGATAATAAAACATCTGGGCAGAACAATGAACGTAACTAATACACTTGCTAAGCTACTGAATCTCAATTTGCCGGAAGTTAATGCCGTGTTAACGGTTGAAGTTTTTTGCAACATTGGAAGAGCTTTAAATTTCTGTTAAATCTTAAGAGTACTTTTTACTTTTAACATCGACCACTGAATAGGAACTGACTCAATAGCAGGTTTAGCTAGCCTGGCATTACTATTACAACACGATACTGAACCAGTAATAAAACCAACCATTATTCGTTTTTTCGGCTGACTTCATTCACTGAACTATGTCATGTGGTAAGGAATTGTACACGCGTCTGTTTCCAACTGTGCTTATTGCTACGCTTTTTAACCAAAATCAACTGAATCGTTATGTGCATCTCTACGCCTCGCAGCAACCTGGTGGTCAGGTTTCTTTCAGTATTTCTATTGTGCTGTACTTCATTATATGCTTCTACCGATCAGACCGGGAAGCAAAAGATCACTGTGGTGGGTAGCGATGTGGCATTGGCGAGTGTATTTAAGCAGATAGAAAAACAAACAGGCTTGAGGTTTATGTATGCGGTGGATGCCGTGGATGTACATGAGAAAGTGACAATAGCGTTTGAGAAGGTGATGCTGGATGATGTGTTGGAGAGTTTGTTAGGAAAGAGAGGGATTGAGTGGATCTACAGGGAGGGCGTGATTTCGTTAAAGTTTATACAAAGGAGAATAGATTCGTCCAACAATATTATCTCTCCTCCGATGAGTGTGTCCGGTAGGGTTTTGGATGCAAATGGGAATCCGGTTCCAGGAGCTACCATAATTGTAAATGGGGGCAAAAAAGGGACTAAAACTGACATAGATGGAAAGTTTGCTTTAGATGGAGTGGAATCTGGAGCGATATTGTCTATTAGATCAATAGGCTTTAAAACAAAAGACGTTCAGGTAACAGACAGGGTTGTAATTATCAGAATGGATGAAGTAATAAGTACTTTGAGTGAAACTGTTATCAAGGGTGGATATTATAACACAACCTCAGGACTGAGCACGGGTAATGCAATAACTATTGATGCTAAAGAGATCGAAAAACAGCCGGTTACAGATCCTCTTTTGGCATTACAGGGGCGGGTGACAGGAATGTCTATCACTCAAACTACAGGAATACAGGGAGGAGAGGTAAAGGTCCAAATAAGAGGTAGAAATAGCCTTACAAATGGAACGCAACCTTTATTTATCGTAGATGGAATTCCCTATAATTCCTCATTTACCGGATCTTTTGGTGCTGTAGGAAGAACACTTTCAACACTGAATTTTGTCAACCCTGCGGATATTGAAAGCATTAGTGTGTTAAAAGATGCTGATGCAACTGCTATATATGGTTCAAGAGGAGCAAATGGAGTCGTGTTAATTACTACAAAGAAAGGTAGGTCTGGTACTGCAAAAATTGATATTAATGTCTATAAGGGTTGGGCAAAGGTCGCCAATCGCTTGGAGTTGCTAAACACTCAAGAATACCTTAAAATGAGGAGAAGTGCCTTTATGAACGATGCTGTTGTGCCCACCATACAGAATGCACCAGATTTATTGCAATGGGATACCACTAGGTATACGGATTGGCAAAAAGAATTAATAGGAGGAACTGCCAACTATTCTGATATAAGAGGGTCAATATCTGGTGGAAGTCAAACCGTTAAATATTTGATAGGGGGAAATTACCATAAAGAGGGGACTATTTTTCCTGTTGATTTTGGAAGTAACAACGCAGGAGTGCATTTTAATATTAAAGGAAATTCCTTAGATGAAAAATTTGAGACAGGCTTGACGGGAAGTTACTTAGTGAGCAATACCGATTTTCCTGGAGGAGATTATGCGAATAATATTAATTTACCTCCCAATGCTCCTCCTCCGTACAATAGTGATGGAAGTTTAAACTGGGCAAATTCTACTTGGACAAATCCTTATGCTAAGTTAAAAGATGGAGTTTATGAGGCTCGCACTAGCAATTTAATAGGAAATGTAGATTTTAGTTACAAAATAATGCCGGACTTACGTGTTAAAGCAAATTTTGGGGTAAACGAATTGACTAACAACATTTTTGCTTCAGCGACAATAGCAAGTGTTGATCCACAGTTCCAAAGAAACGCCACGGCTGCAGGATTGTATTCGGTTGATAAAACAAGATCCTGGATTTTCGAACCTCAGATTGATTATCAAAAGGTCTTTACTTTCGGTTCCTTAAATTTATTAGGGGGAGCTACTTTCCTAGGAAATCGGTATGATCAACAAGCATTATCATTGGCTGGAATTACGGATGATGGGCTAATTAGAAACCCAGGTTCAGCCTCATTTGTCTTTGCTAGTGGAACAGGTTATAAATACAAGTATACGGCACTGTTCGGAAGATTGGGATATAATTTTCAAGATAAATATTTGGTTAATTTAACTATTAGAAGGGATGGAAGTAGTCGTTTTGGCCCGCGAAGGCAATTTGCTGTTTTTGGGGCTGTAGGGGCGGGCTGGATATTCTCTCAGGAACACTTTATTCGCTCTTTATTACCAATTCTTAGTTACGGAAAGATGCGGTTCAGTTATGGAACAGCAGGTAACGATCAGATTGGGGATTACCGATATTTGGATCGGTATATATTTCAGAAACTTCCTTATCAGGGAATTAAAGGATTGCAGGTGTCTGGAATATATAATCCTGATTTTGGATGGGAATTAACTAAGAAATGTGAAGTTGGACTGGAAATGGGTTTTTTTAAAGACAAATTGTTATTTAATAACAGTTACTATTTAAATTTCTCTAGTAATCAGCTTATTGAATATGCACAGCCAAGTATGATTGGTGCGTCTTCAATGCTTGGTAATTTAGCTGCCAGAATAGAAAATAAGGGATGGGAATCTATAATTACTTCAAAAAATATACAAAACAAGAATTTTGAGTGGAGCACTTCGTTTAATATATCAATTTCCAAAAATATAGTAGCGTCTTATACGGACAAAGCAGTTTTGGCCATCGAAGTAGGTAAATCTTTATCAACAAAGTATTTATATAAACTTATAAACGTGGATCCTAGCTCTGGACAGTACATGTTTGTGGACATCGATAATAAGCCTGCATTATATAATACAGCGAAGTCTAACGCTGAAGCTATTGATTTAGCACCAAAATGCTTCGGTGGATTTCAAAATACATTTAGATACAAGAACATAAGCTTAGATATCTTTTTTCAATATTCTATTGGCAAAGGATATAGTGGAATGTTTAATGATGCTTGGGTTCCTGGGACAAGGAGAAACCAACCGAGTGTTGTAATGTCAGCTTGGGAGAAGCCAGGGGACATTTCTCGATTTCAGCCTTTTAGCCAAAACAACCAATTAAGGGGAAGTTACAATGCCTGGATAAGTAGTGATCAGGTGTATGTTGACGCATCATTTATGCGCTGTAAGAATGTTTCGGTTTCATGGCAGTTCACTCAAAAAATGCTTCAGCGGCTTAAAATGAATTCCGGTCGTATTTATTTTCAGGGACAAAATTTGTTTACACTAACTAAGTATCCTGGTTGGGATCCAGAAACTCAGGTCGTAACAAGTATCCCTCCCTTACGTGTAATTACACTAGGACTTCAGATCGTTCTATGAGTATCAAAACTTTATTAGGCTATTCATGTGCGTTGACTCTATAACATTAATTGTTTGCTTCATGAATAACCAGTTATCTCAACCAGCTTAAAAGTATTATTTATGTCTTGTCTAATAAAAAATGCTCTATTGAGTACTATCGCGTTCCCTTTACTATTTTGTTCATGTAAGAAATTTCTTGATGTTGGGAATCCGCCTGACAAAGTAATTTCTAAGTACGTATTTGAATCAAATGCTTCGGCGATTGCTGCTGTGACGGGAATATATCCGAGTCTCAATGATATTGTACATGGGGGATCAAGTATATCGGTCTGTTGTGCGCTTACGGCTGATGAATTGAGCGCACATCCAACGGCATATAGTCAATTAGGGTTTTATACCAATTCTGGAAATGGTCAATTTTACTGGTCACTTTTCTATACTACAATATATAGGCTTAATGCAGCATTGGAAGGGTTGTCTGCTTCTAAGGGAGTTGATCTTGTAATTAGAAATCAATTAATTGGAGAGTTGCTCTTTTTAAGGGCTTTTTGTTACTTTTACTTAGTTAATTTATATGGGGATGTCCCCTTGTTGATGACTACCGACTATAAATTAAATTCAATTGCGCCTCGTTCCCCTGTTGGGGATATTTATGAGTCTATAGTTCGTGATTTAAATACAGCGAAGGAGCTATTAAGTGATGATTATTTAGCGGCTAATATAGTAAGCACTTCTGAGGATCGCATACGTCCAAATAAGATGGTTGCGTCAAGCCTTTTGGCGCGAGTTAATCTTTATCTAAATAAATGGAATGACGCGATATTGGAGAGTTCTCTTGTTATAAATAACCAACTATATGCAATAGATAATTTAGAAGATGTTTTTATGAAGAATAGTAAAGAATCTATATGGCAAATTCAACCTCAACCACTAGATGGTATATATTTTAATACATGGGATGCAAGAATGTTTGTCCTAGAAAATGGACCTAATGACTCTCAGAATCCAGTATGGATAAGCGAATTTTTATTGTCCGCGTTTGAGGAAGGTGATCAAAGATTTATAAATTGGATTGGAGTCGACTCTTCTACCGGAATTAAGTATTGTTATCCTTTTAAGTATAAGCATTACAAGAATGGCGAACCGGCAATAGAGTATTCAACAGTGCTACGTTTAGCCGAACAATATTTAATTAGAGCGGAGGCAAAATTAAAAATTGGAGATTTAGTTGCTACCCGAAGCGATTTGAATATAATTAGAAAACGGGCAAATTTAAAGGCAATAAATTTTGAAAATCCAGATCAGTTAGCTGAAGCTATCTTGCATGAAAGACAAACAGAGTTTTTTACAGAATGGGGGCATCGTTGGTTCGATCTTAAAAGAATTGGAAATGTGGATAAATTAATGAGTATTATAGTTCCACAAAAGGGCGGCGAATGGTTTCCTTACAAAAAAGTATTTCCAATACCCTTTGAAGATATTCGCCTAAACCCTAACCTGAAACAAAATGAAGGGTATGAGTTTTAAAGAGCTTACGTAGCGAATGCCATTCTAGTAATTTAAACATTTAATTGTGCATATCTTATTAAATGGTGCATGATGTCATTATGCGCTATTTAAATTTGATACTGAAAATCGATTGATTTGGGATCAGGTTGAAATCTTGGCGGATTCTCATTGGACATATAATTTAACGAGTTTAAAAGGAAAAAAGTTGACGTCTCTTACTCCCTCATCGCGTTTCTAAATGATTTTACTTAGCATTAAATGATTCAGCCGCCGTATTGGTAGCCCTGATTACAAAAAATTCAGGATGCCCTGATAACGATTTTGTACGGTACTAGAGAGGGTTTTGAAGGATTGTATACCTGATCCATCGACATTATTGGTAAGCACCCGAGATAGAGCGTGTAGATATTTAGAGGATAATCACTTATGGCAGCGATCAGGATTTCCAGTTATGCGGTAATAATTCAGTAAGTCTATTAACAGGGTGATCGTTGATGTTTGAGATTACATCTTCCAACCATTCATATGGGTTTACATTATTCATACTGCAGGTTCCAATGAGACTATAAAGCATGGCCAGACGGTTGGCGCCTGTTACGCTACCCGCAAACAGAAAGTTCTTTC
>CABHOY010000070.1 GCA_902168105.1 uncultured Flavihumibacter sp. | reverse complement strand
ACCTGTGTTTGGTAATATCAAGCACAATCATCACTTTAAACGTTTTATGCTACGAGGCATTGAAAAAGTGACTATTGAGGCCGGATTATTGGCTCTGGCGCACAATCTAAGGAAGAAAACTGCATAACAAAAGGCCGAAAGAGCCCAAAAACTTGTTCCCCACCTCCTTAAGCCCTTTATATATTTTTACTGAATAAAATTAAGGCTCCGCATATATGACTACGCGTATAGCGCTATACAAAAGAAAAAACCGCCTCAATTATTATTGAGACGGCTTCTTCATTTTTGTATTGTCTATCTAACCCCTTCGCATCATTCCAGGATTACCCGTCCGCATGCCCGGATTGCCCATCCTGCGGCGGTCACTGTTGTTGTTATTACCACTGCCCGCAAATTTGTTGATGAAGTAGGTGAAACTGATCATGAAATACCTTTGTAATACCATGTTCGTCACGTCTTCAATATAGTTCTCTCCTGTGTTACGGCCTACGCTTACATTCTGATGCAGCAGGTCATAACCGGTGAATTTTATCAGACCTCTTTTATCTTTAAACACGCTCTTCGATACGAATGCATTCAGCATCGTTACGTCAACGTTGTAACCTTCTGCCCTTCCTGCATTCAACGTGTAGTTGATATCACTTCCTATAATAAAGCCCAGTGGCAGGTTTACGTTGTAGTCGAATGAGAATGCGTAGTTGAAGTAGTCGGTATTATTGTTTGGCTGAATAGCATACCGCGCGCCGCTATAGTTTACGCTGGCGCCTGCAGAGAAGTCAAACAGTTCTTTAAAAGTATAGTTGAAGTTCACGCCCTGTGTGATACCAAAGTTATTTGTGAAGCTCTTCCGGAGTGTAGAAAAATCAAACTTCGTACCGGTGAAACTTACATCGCGGCTGTAGTTCAGATTAGTGTTCAGGCTCACAGAAGTGTTCAGCTTTTTGATAGGAATAGTGTTGACAGCAAATGCACTCAGGTTATAAGCACCATTAGAGTTGACCGGTTTCGTATATTGTTTACCGGAAGTATCCACACGATTCGCATTCACGATCTTATTGCTGGTGAAACTTGCATTCACATTCGTAAAGAAGCCACGGAAAGTGCTGTTATTAAACACATTGTATCCCGCGTTGATACTGTGTGAGAATGATGGTTTCAGATCCGGATTACCCTGCTGTACATACAATGAACTGGTCAGGTCGGGCAACGGTTGCAACTGTGTAACTGTAGGCTGTGAAGTGCTTCCGTTGTAACGGAAACGCAGCCTTTTACCTCTCTGGAAATTATAGTTGAATGATGCAGAAGGATAGAAATTAACCGTATGCTGATCAATGAGCGTCTTCCTGCTTATATTATCATTCAGCAGGCTGCTGAATTGCACATTCAATCCGAAGGTATAATCATACTTAAGTTTCTGCGTACGGATATTAACGCCTGCCTGTTGTGTAGTAAATGTATTCTCAAATATGTTACTCAGACTATCATTTGGTTTATCATATTTTCCACTGCCGGTGCTATCAAAAGTAAGGTTCCTGGAGTCGCTATAGTTATTATTCCATGCGTAGGATAATTCCAGGAAGCGGTCTTTCATGAGCGGCTCTGTATAAGTTAACCGCACGCCCATATTACGGCCTTTATTATTGGCCTGGGTCATCCTGTTATAACCGGTAGGGAAGGCATCAGTTGTATCTGTCGCCAGATGCGTATCTGTTGTTTTGAAGAAATTCTGTCTGTCTGTCGTATTAAAACCGAAGTTGAAATTAGCGCTCAGGCTACGGCCTCTCTTATTGAATTTCTTTCTGAACAGTGCTGTTGTAGAGAAGTTTGGTGACTTCGCATGGCTGCTGTTCTGAGAAACCCCGTCAATTGTAGCTATTTTATTCTCATCACTCGACGTATACTTATTGAGTGAGTTGGTGCTACCATCGGAATAACTGAAAGAAGGGGTAACAATCAATGAATGCATGGAGTCGATCTGATATTCAACCCGCATGTTTAACCGGTGATTATTATTGTTGGTAAGGGAACCAGACTGCTGGTCATAATAGTAGGTAGTATCAGTGAGGAACGTTTGTTTAGAACTGGTCCTGCTTGTCTCTGTCTTTGTATCGTTGATGAAGTAACTACCATTAATTTTCAGCTTTGAACCGAAGTCCTGGTTGTAGTTAAAGCCTGCGTTCCAGTTACGGGTAATGCCCGTGGAGTTGTTTCCGCCAAGGCTGCTGATGGTGGATTGTGCCGCACCGCGGCCGCCCCCGCCGGCGCGGCCACCACCACCGCCTCCCCCTCCGCCGCTATTGCTGCTGAAGTTGAAGACGTCGTTGGATGTATAACCAAGATTGTTAACGTTGTTGCCACTTCCCAGGAAGGATAACTGTCTGTTATCGCGGAAAGCGTTCAGGCTTGTGTTTACGGCAAAGCGGTCATTGTCTCCATAACCTGCGGAAGCCCTGCCGAAGAAGCCTTTTTTCTTATCTTTTTTGAGCGTGATGTTGATCGCTTTTTCTGTATTGCCATCGTCGATGCCTGTGAACTGTGCCTGATCAGATTTGCGGTCTATCAGCTGGATCTTATCAATGATATCTGCAGGCAGGTTCTTGGTGGCAAGTTTAGGATCATCGCTGAAGAATGGTTTACCATCTACCAATACCCTTTTCACGGTTTCCCCTTGTGCTGTGATAACGCCGTCCTTATCTACCGTTACGCCAGGTAGTTTCTTTAACAGATCTTCTACCACTGAATTTTCTCTTGTTTTGAAGGACCCTGCGTTGAATTCCAGTGTATCCTGTTTTACCACGATAGGTGGTACTTCCTGGATAATCTCCACTTCGTTCAACATCAGGCCTTTGCCTAGGAGATGTATGGTTCCCATATCCAAATCTGGCTGGGCTGCGGAAATCGTGACACTTTTGAAAACCGGCTTGTACCCCAGGAAGGTAATGTATACCCTATAGTCGCCCAGGGCAACGCCGGTGAAAGAGAATGCCCCTTTGCTATCGGTGAAGGCGGTAGACGCCAGGGAAGAATCCCTGCCATTCAGCAGGGCGACGGTTGCATCCCCCAGGGGATGTGTAGCAGAAGAGTCAGTCAGTAATCCTTTGATCTGCCCCCGTTGCGCTTGTGTGGAAAGCGCAAACAGGAGCATTATTGAAGCAATAAGGGTAATTCTTTTCATGAAAAGGGGATTGGTAAAAAGGAAACGGTGCAAGTTAAGCTGTTATTGGTTTCCGTTTTGACGTTCACGGAATTTTTGCATCGCTTCACGGCGCATGTCACGTAACTGATCTTCAGTTACTTTTTCTGCATTTGCCGGTAATGAAATGTTGGCGGTAACTGGTTTGAAATCTACTTTTACAGCGGTGAATGAACGTCTGCTGCCTTCTGCAGAGAGCACTACGCCTTTACCATCAGGAAGGAGACCATTGATTGGGCTGTAGCTGAATGGCAGGTCCTGTGTATACCATACGGTGTACTCTTCGTTACGTACGGTAACAGTTGCTTTTTTACAGTTGAAACCAGCGATCTTTTTAGTTTTATCGCTTAGCTTCGCGTCTTTTGCAGGAGCATATGCCTCTTCTGCGAAGTATGTTTTGGTGCTGTCATCCGGTTTAGAGAAGACCTGCAGATATTTGCTGCCTGAAAGATCAACATATCCTCCGCCAAAGTTACCGCGCATACGACCACCAAAACCACGACCGCCACGGCCTCCGCCATTACCATCGCCACCTTGTCCACCACCGGGACGTCCGCCGCCGCCACCACGACCGCCGAAGTCAGGACGTTCTGTTTCCAGCTTGCCTTTTCCGGCAGTAAAGTAGAAGTGCTGATTGAAGGTAACAACCTGTTCGTCTCCATCTCCTTCTGCACCGCCACGTTGTGGCATCTTCGCATTTACTTCATAATCGATCACGCCGGTATTTTTATCCTGCGCAATTGCTGTCATACCCGAGAAGGCAACTAGTGCGACGCTGAGGAGTGTTTTTGATAAGTTCTTCATGTGTTCAGTTTTTTTCTGATACAAAAGTCATTATTCGGTTTTCATTTGTTGGTTAAATAGCTTTATTTACTGTTAATTATTGTTAAGGGCATAGAGCGGGTAAGTAAGTATCCAATAGATTTGCACCATACCCCCCGCCTGCGGGAGCTCACTAAAAGCGAAAATGAGAATTTATGCGTCAGCGGATCCGCAACATTCTGATACTAATGTGTGTATGTATACTCGGCATCTACCTCTTCCAGGGGTACTGGCTATACAACTCTTATCATATACAACTGGACCAGTTCAACAAAGACATCAACGAGTCGTTAAGAACGGCTGTGTTCAACAAGCAGTTTGCTGATGTGCGTCGCTATTTCCGTAATAATGGCGATTCCGCCAGGATACCCCATGAAATGGCGCCTCCCGGCAACCGGTTTACAAGAGGCGCTGACTCCAGCGTACGCACCGGCCTGGCCTCTGATACAATTAAACGTAGAAGAGACCAGCGCTCCGGCGATGAGTATGCGGATACACTGGCAAGACAGATCTCTGACCTCATACTGCTGAACAACCTGACCAGCGATAGTGTGAAGCTTGTCAAACTGGATTCGGTGTACACGGCTGAACTCCATTCCCGTGAGATACTGACACCGTACGAACTGGATACTTTCCATATTAATTTCGCCGGGTACAACCGCGAAAGTATCAGGGATAGCCTGCGTAAAAGGCCTCCATTACAAACGTCCAAGATACCTTTTAACCCTGCCAGCAATCTTTATGTGCAGGCAAAGTTTGAATCACCTTTGCAATATATCCTGGCTAAAATGATATGGACGCTGGCAGGTTCATTGTTGCTGCTGGTGCTTACTACGATCTGTTTTATGTATATGCTGCGCACTATCCTGAAACAGAAGCGCTTGTCGGAAGTGAAGAACGACTTTATCAACAACATGACGCATGAGCTGAAAACGCCTATTGCCACAGTATATGCAGCTGTAGAAGCTATGCAGAACTTCAATGCGTTGAATGATCAGCGGAAAACACAGACCTATCTGGACATTTCCAAACAGGAGTTGCAAAGATTGTCGGACCTGGTGGAAAAGGTGCTGCATATCGCTGCCGAAGAAAGAGAGGAAATAGAACTGTTCAGGGAAGAGACAGACATGAGTGAAGTGATGGATAGTATTATCACCAATCATCAGCTGAAAACGGGCCGCCCGGTGCAGTTCCGCTATGATAACCTGCTTGGCGAGCAGACAGTGGAAGTGGATAAGTCGCATCTTTCCAATGCCATCAGCAACCTGGTTGATAATGCGATCAAGTATTCCGGAGATCATCCGTCTGTGTATATCAAAAGTATGCTGGAGAACGGGAAGCTGATCATCCGTGTAAAAGACAATGGGATCGGCATCCCTAAAATATACCAGGAAAGCATCTTCGATACTTTTTTCAGGGTGCCCACAGGTAACCTGCACAATGTAAAAGGGTTCGGACTGGGACTTAGTTATGTAAAGAAGATCGTGGCGCTTCACGGAGGCACGATCAATGTGCATAGCGAGCCGGAAAAAGGAAGTGAATTTATCATACAAATACCAGTTTAACACACATAACTATGTCGAAAGTACTATTGATAGAGGATGAATGGCAGCTGGGACAAATTGTGAAAGACAGCCTGGAAATGAGAGGCTTTGAAATGCTGTACGCCGCCGATGGCAAGGAAGGGCTGCGCTTATTCCAGGAGCATAAACCGGATGTGGTGGTGCTGGATATCATGATGCCGCATATGGACGGGTTTACCGTTACGACAGAGATCAGGCGGCAGGATAAGACCACGCCTATCATCTTCCTGACGGCGAAATCGCAGACGAACGATGTGGTAAAAGGTTTTGAGCTGGGAGGTAATGACTACCTGAAAAAGCCTTTCAGCATGGATGAACTGATCGTACGTATAAAGGCTTTGTTGCAACGGTTCAAGGAAGTGGAGGCCGCCTCGGTTTCAGGCGCTGCTGCCGATGTAATACAGATCGGCCAGTATATGTTCAACTATACCAAACAAACCCTGACCCGGAATAATAACACAGAGTTCCTCTCCCACCGCGAAGCGGAGATCTTAAGGCGCCTGTCGGAAAACCTGAACCAGGTAATGGAAAGGAAGACTGTTCTGCTTGACCTGTGGGGAGATGACAGCTTCTTTAACGCCCGCAGTATGGATGTGTTTATCACCAAACTGAGAAGGTACCTCAAGGACGATCCACGGGTACAGATCGTGAATATTAGGGGGGTAGGGTATAAACTGATCTTTTAATTATCTTTGCCCCCTATGGAGCAGATAGAACAGCAAATAGCTGCCTACAAACAGGAAATATTGGCTTTCGAACCAGCCACGGTTGCGGATCTGGAACAATACCGTATTAAATTCCTCGGAACAAAGGGAATTGTAAAAGCGATGTTTGGCGAAATGAAGCAAGTGCCAAACGAGCGTAAAAAAGAGTTCGGCCAGGTACTGAACGGCTTTAAGCAGCTGGCAGAAGAAAGGTATGCTCAGTTTGAGCACCTGAAAGACGGCGCCGTTGCTGATACGACCGATACAGACCTGACATTGCCAGCGGAACCACACCGCCTGGGAACCCGTCACCCTATAAGCGTAGTCAGAAATAAGATCATCAGCATATTTGAACGTCTCGGTTTTGCTATTGCAGAAGGACCTGAGATTGAAGACGACTGGCATAACTTTACCGCGCTGAACCTGCCGGAAAATCATCCTGCTCGCGATATGCAGGATACGTTCTACATCAGTAAACATCCTGACTGGCTGTTGCGCACCCATACCTCTTCCGTACAGGTAAGAGCTATGGAAGCCGGTAAACTGCCTATCCGTATCATCTGTCCGGGACGTGTATACCGTAACGAAACGATCTCCGCCAGGGCGCACTGTTTCTTCCACCAGGTGGAAGGACTGTACATTGACGAGAACGTGTCATTTGCCGACCTGAAACAGACCTTGTATCACTTCGTGAAAGAGCTGTTCGGAGATAATACCCGTATCCGTTTCCGCCCCTCCTACTTCCCGTTCACCGAGCCAAGTGCAGAAATGGACATATCCTGCCAGATCTGTGGCGGTTCAGGATGTAACGTATGTAAACATACCGGCTGGGTAGAGATCCTGGGTTGTGGTATGGTGCATCCGAAAGTGCTGGAGAACTGTGGCATTGATCCTGAAAAATATACCGGTTTCGCCTTCGGGATGGGTATAGAACGTATTACCATGTTGAACTACCAGATCAAAGACCTGCGACTGTTCTCCGAGAACGATACCCGGTTCCTGGAACAGTTTGAAGGAGCACTTTGACGATTAAAATAAGATTGTTGCAAAGGAGAAAACGTGCGCTTGTAGATCCGCCGTTTTCTCCTTTGTTTTTTTACCCCATAAATTCCCTTTATGATCACAGCAGACCAGATCAAAACCATCGCTGTATGCGGCTCCGGCACTATGGGCGCCGGTATTGCACAGGTAGCGGCTACAGGCGGTTACCGTACCATATTGTTTGACGTCCAGGCGCCAATGCTTGAAAAAGCACAACAGCAGATCACACAGCAGCTGGACAATGCGGTGAAGAAAGGTAAAATGAGCCCGGAAGACAAAGATTCCATTCTTGCGCGGCTCGTATTTACACCTCGTGTGGAAGATTGCCGGGCCGACCTGGTTATTGAAGCGATCGTTGAAAAGCTGGAAATAAAAACGACCCTGTTCAATCAGCTGGCAGCCATTAACACACCGGATACCATACTTGCGTCTAATACCTCTTCCCTGCCGGTAAGCGGTATAGCGGCCGGAGTAGATCATCCGGAAAGAGTAGCCGGGATGCACTTTTTTAATCCGGCGCCAGTTATGAAACTGGTGGAGATCGTTAAAGGAAAAGAGACTGCGCCCGAAGTAACGGAGCTCTTATATACACTGTCACAACGGTTGGGAAAAACGCCTGTAATGGTGCAGGATACGCCCGGATTTATCGTGAATAGAGTGGCACGGCACTACTACCTGGAAGCTATGCAGGTGGCGGCTGAAGGGGTGGCAACATACAAAAGTATTGACCGGCTGCTGGAAAGTGCAGGCTTCCGCATGGGACCTTTTGCCCTGATGGACCTGATAGGCAATGATGTGAACCTGGCAGTAACAAGGTCCCTCTATGAAGCATATAACGGCGCTCCGCGTTTTGCGCCGAGTCCATTGCAGATCGCGAAGGTAGAAGAAGGAGCGCTTGGTAAGAAAAGCGGGAAGGGATTTTATAATTATCTTTGATGCAAACGGGATTTATTTCATGATTTTAGTTACGGGTGGAACAGGGTTTTTAGGTAGTCATTTATTACGGAAACTGGTGAATGCCGGCCAGCCGGTACGGGCGCTGTACCGCAAGGAGATTCCTCAACAGGTAGCAGATATTAAGCAGAAAATAGAATGGGTACAGGGCGATGTACTGGATGTTTGCGTCCTGGAAGATGTCATGCAGGGGATAGAGAAGGTCTATCATTGTGCCGGGGTGGTGTCTTTCCGTCCGGGTGATCATCAGCAGCTGATGAAAGTGAATGTGGAAGGAACAGCTAACGTTGTCAACATGTCTATAGACGCCGGTGTTAAAAAGCTGTTGCATGTAAGTTCCACCGCTGCACTAGGTAGGGCTAAAGTAGACGGTATCCTTGATGAATCGGCTGAATGGAGAGAAGGTAAAGGCAATTCCAAATACGGGGTAAGTAAATACCTCGCTGAAATGGAAGTGTGGCGTGGCAAAGCAGAAGGGCTGGATGTAGCGATTGTCAATCCCAGCATCATATTAGGGGCGGGATATTGGGAAGACAGCTCCGGTATGCTGATTAAGAACGCCTGGAAAGAGTTCCCGTACTATACAGAAGGGATCAATGGTTTCACTGACGTGCGGGATGTGGCTGAAGCGATGTTCAGGCTGATGGAGAGTGATATAACAGGAGAACGTTTTGTATTGACCACAGATAACTGGAAGTATCATGACCTGTTCCTGGAAATGGCGAAGCAATTAGGAAAGAAGCCGCCTCATATAGCTGTGAAGCCCTGGATGGCGGAAATAGTGTGGAGAATAGAGGCCGTAAAAAGCAAGATATCCGGGAAGAAAGCGTTGCTAACGAAAGAAACCGCCCGGACGGCACAAACGAAAGTTTACTACAGCAATAAAAAGATCCTGGAAGCATTGCCGGGATTTTCCTTCAGGCCTTTACAAACTGCTATTGCTGATATGTGCCAGGAGTTCCTGGAAGAGAAACGCCGGCAATCGTAACTATTACCTTACCAGGAGCGCGCCTATAGCGGCAGCCAAAACAGGCTGGAGTGATTTTCCTTCCATCTCCGCGCTCATCCATACACGGGGCTGCGCCCCGGTAACAACGGCCGCAACTACTTGCCTGCGGATGTGAAATTCATAACAGATATTCTCATAAGAGTTTTTAGCCCCGAACCGGTTATGTGCTGTAATACGCACGTCATCGTCTGCCGAGTGCAGGACCCCCGCCGGTTTATTCTCATTGAGCTCCAGGTAGGTCACATCTTTCAGGATCATCTCCCATCGTTTTAGAGGCTCATTTTTCGTCCCGTTGATCAGCATGTAGGAGAAGAGTGCAGTAGCCGGCATATTGTCCAGAAATGAGGGCAGGGAATGGCCGGAGAAGGCGATATGCGCCGCTTGTATAACTTGTATCAGTACGTTCTCGTCCTTGCCGTTAACGCGGATATTGAATGGGTTTAAAGGGTCTTTGATGAAGGAGACGGCCGCAGCATCGGCAATCCCGTTTTTCCGGGACGAGGTGCTGAAAGGGCCGAAGGAGATCGTCTTTGCAGTGAACCATCCATCGCTGATCTTAACAGGCCATTCCTGTGCAGGCACATATAATCCGTTCTGGGCGGAAACAAAGTTGCTGTAAACGATCAGGAATATAAGGGGAAGAAGTTTGCGGGACATAGAAGAAAGGATTAAACAAAAAGGCTCCATGCAAAACATGAAGCCTTCGGAATAGTATATCAATTGCCATACAGCTTTTGCCACATCTCAGGGATACGTTTGATCCAGTTGATCTCCTTCATCTTCACTTTCGCATCTTCTACAGGAGACCCAAAGTATACCTTGCCTCCTTCCAGGGAAGAAGGTACGCCACTTTGTGCCAGTACAATGGCGCCCTTTCCGATAGTAAGGTCTTTAGAAACACCTACCTGTCCCCAAAGGATTACGTTATCTTCTATATGAGCTTTTCCGCCTACACCTACCTGACCAGCAAACAAACAGTTGCGGCCAATAACAGTACCGTGCCCTATATGGATCATGTTATCGAACTTCGTGCCACGGCCAATGATGGTATCGCCACTTACGCCTTTGTCAATAGTACAGCCGGCGCCTATTTCAACGTCATCTTCAATGATCACCCTTCCACAGCTTTCCATTTTATCATACATCACCTCCCTGTCGGCCCGTTTCTTAAAATAAAAAGCATCTGCACCGATAACAGTACCGGCATGGATGATCACATTATTCCCGATAATGGAATTGTCGTAAATAGTTACGTTGGGATGGATGATACAATTTTTTCCAATAGTAACATGATTACCAACGAATACATTCGGCTGAATGATAGTGCCCTCGCCTATTACAGCAGAATCGCTGATGGGACTGGTGGATGGTTCAAATGGTCTGAAGCGTTTCACCAGTTTTACATAAGCACTGAACGGATCGTCTAAAACCAGTAACACTTTACCCGGAGGACAAGCCACTTTTTTATTGATGATGATAATCGTAGCTGCTGATCTCAGGCAGGCATCATAGTACTTTGCAAAATCTACAAATGAGATATCACCTGGTTCAACCTTATGGATCTCATTAATACCCGTGGCCATCAGCGTATCGTCGCCTTCCAGCTCTGCGCCTATGAATGCCGCTATTTCCGTTACTGCGATCGGTTCATTAAACTTCATGTTTTCTGTTGTTTAGTGAGGCAAAGGTAGTAGAGAATACAATACGATTATTCAACGGTTATGTTTCATGAGTGAGAGAAATAAAGTTTTAACGCTTCTTTGTAACTGTTGTTATCCACACTTTTTTTAGTGGTGTGAATAAAAAAGTTTGCATTTTTTTTCTTTTGTGATGAAATTCTTTTTAATATTGTGTAGGGAATTTTTGTTCCCTGTACTTACTAACCCATTCACATAACAAGAAAGTCTGATTGTAAACACGGTCAGACTTTTTTAATGCCCTTCAAAACCCTTTTCCTGCAAGTGTTTCGGCTGATTCAACATCATTCTTTTTATCTCTTCAGATAAGAACGGATACCCTTTTTCATTTACCTCCTCACCAGATGTTTATAAATTCCATTTTTTGGAAAATGCATGCAGCCTTTCAGCAATTGAAATTAAGCAGGCTATAAAGTGATAAGAATGAAGTGAATAAGCTGGAAATCATCAGATAGCAGTACTGAACAGTTGAGATTGTGGTAGCTTTCTCCATAAGCGGGCATCAAAAGCCATACAGATATTACGGATAAAAGGCCTCCCTTTCTCAGTCACTGATACTCCTTCTTCTGTAATAAGCGCCAACCCGTCATTCTCAAGCTCATGGAGCCTTTCAAGCCCTTCCTGTATAACCGGTCCCGCTTTATCGGCCTTGCTCCAGGAAGTCTTAAAGCTACACATCAGTGCATGAATGTGACGACGTAACAGAAGATCTTCCTCATCCAGAATATGACCACGTACTACAGGGAACTGTCCGCTGTTTACAAGTTGCTGCCATACAGCAATCCGTTTTTCATTTTGTGTATATGCATACCAGCTGTCACCTATAGATGAAGCGCCCAGCCCGATCATTAGTGTGGTATGATGATCAGTATATCCCATAAAGTTCCGGTGTAATGAGCCCTGCCCGCAGGCATGGTACAAGCTGTCGTGAGGCAATGCAAAGTGGTCCATCCCGATCTCTGTATATCCGCTTTCTGCGAACAGTGTTTTACCCAGCTCATAGAGTGCTCTCTTCTCTTCATCCTTTGGAAGATCAGTTTCTGAATAACGCCGTTGTCCAACTCCTTTTACCCAGGGTACATGTGCATAGCTGTAAAAAGAGATCCTGTCCGGCCTTAACTGCATTACCTTGCCGATCGTGTCTCCCACACTTGCTATTGTTTGCAGCGGAAGCCCATAGACCAGGTCATAGTTGACAGAGGTATAACCGATCGCTCTTGCAGCTGCAGTAACACTGGCAACTGTTTCATAGGGTTGTACCCGGTTAATGATGTCCTGCACCTGCGGATCGAAGTCCTGAATGCCGAGGCTCATGCGACGGAAACCCAGGTTATAAAGCGTTAGCATATGTGCCGTAGTGGTATTGTTAGGATGACCTTCAAAACTGAGCGTTGCGTCAGGAAGTAGATCGGCATGCAGATAAATGCGGGAAAGTAAGGCATGAAGATTCTCCGGACTAAAAAAGGTAGGCGTACCTCCGCCGAGATGGATCTCGCGAATGCGGGGACGTTCTTCAAAAAGCTGCAGATACAATGTCCATTCGTTGAGGACAGATTGTATATAGGGCGCTTCCACGCCATGATTAACAGTGATGTGTTTGTTGCACCCACAGTAGGTACACAACTGTTCACAATAAGGCAGATGGATATAAAGGCTGATCCCTTCGGTATGGTTCGTGGCGCGGAAAGATTTCAGTATAGTCTGCTTCCATGTATCGATATCAAAGGTGGCCTCGTCCCAGTAGGGAACAGTAGGATAACTTGTGTAACGGGGTGCTGCGGTATTATATTTTCTGATAAGTTGCATGTTCAGGATGGTTTAACACAGTGTTCAGTAATTTTTTCTCCGGGTGCTGTCAGGACCGGGCTGACGTAAGGGATATTAAGATTCAATCCGCGTATGATCAGTAGCACGGCCATGATCGTTACAACAAAAGGTATACAGCGACGTAACCGGTTACGCAGGCTTAAACTGATAAGATCGTTGCACCAGGTAAGCGCGATCATAGCAGGCAGCGTACCCGTTCCAAATGCCGCCATAAAGAGTGCTCCCTGAAGGGTGCTGCCCGTGGCTACAGCTCCTGTAATAGCAAACCATACAAGCCCGCAGGGCAATAAGCCATTCAGGAAGCCGATAGCATACAAGGTATGTTGTTGCTGCCCGCGTAACAGATCGCCCAGCATTACCTTGATAGGGCGTGTATAAAAACGGATGTTGAGTGAGATGCGGGCACGATTAAATCCATATTGTAGTACGATAAGCAGTAACATACCGCTGCCAAGTATGATTGACAGCCATTGTTGCAACCCTCCCAGGTAGAACTGCCTGCCCAGCCATCCGGAAATAATACCCAAACAAGCATAGGCAGTAACCCTTCCTGCGTTATACAGCAGGATACCTGCCTGCTTACGTATACCTTCCAGGTGTTGCACAGGTAATGTAAGCGCAATAGGCCCACACATGCCGATACAATGAAAGCTGCCAATAAAGCCCAGCGAAAGGGCATAGAGGAATGTAAGTAGCATGGCCTGTTCAGTTAACTGTTACAAAACTTTCCTGGTAATATGACTTGCCTTTAGCTTCCCATTGCAACTGGACCCGGTAACTTCCCTTCTGCAATCGTTTCTTGTTCACCAATATCAATCCGCTTTCATCTGGTTGAAGCGGTAGGGAAACGTCCTGTCGTGAATCGGATGCACGGTAGAACAACACATTGCCTTTTAATGGGATGCCCTGCATTTCGGCAGGGAAGAGAATACCTACAGCATTGTCTGACTGATTAATGCTGACAGGGGTTGATAAGGACTGCGCGGCTCTTCTCCCGTCGATCACCTGTTGATATTTCAGCTCTTCAGCATAATAGTTTGTCGTAACCATGTCTATGTGTGTGCGCATACTTTTGGTTACGAGCGTAAGGATGCCTGCCGCAAAAAGAACAAATACGATAATAATTTTATGACCCCAGTTCATGATCTGAATATTTTAGTAATGTATGTGCGGCTACTGAGCAGGGCCCAGAAAAGTGGTACTGATCGTGCCGGTCTTTTTATCTCCCGCGTACAATGTGATATGTAAAGCAGTTTTACGTTTTTTAATAGCTGTGCGGGGCAGTACCACGAAGAAGATGCCTTCTCCCTGTTGCTCACCTTTTACGTCTATCTGTTGATGTCCCAGTAATTCTACCCTGCCTGGTGCATCTTCTAAACGCAGATCGAGCAGGATGTTCCTGGCTGTTTTGTTGACCAGTTTGATCTGGTAAAGATTAGAAATGCTGTCAGCGCCCCTTTCGTGGTATAACATCCCGGCTGTACGGATAATGGTCCCGCTTACGGGCTCTCTGCTTATCAGCATCCAGGTAATGGCAGTAAGCAGTATCACAAGAATGGCGCTGTACAATCTGAACCGCGTAGTGAAGCGTAACGGTTGTTTATTCGCGATGCCATTTTCTGATGCATAACGAATGAGATGAAGCGGCCGTCCTGTTTTTTCCATCATGAAGTTGCAGGCGTCGATACAGGCAGTACAGTTTACACATTCCAGCTGTGTTCCGTT
This sequence comes from uncultured Flavihumibacter sp., assembly GCA_902168105.1. Classification (GTDB taxonomy): domain Bacteria; phylum Bacteroidota; class Bacteroidia; order Chitinophagales; family Chitinophagaceae; genus Chitinophaga. The sequence goes on along the minus strand of CABHOY010000070.1, from coordinate 36,243 downwards.
GCGGATGTCTATGCCGGTCGGACAAACCTTCACACATTGATGGCAATCAATGCAATCTCCCAGGTTATTGTCTGCGTGTTTTTTGAAATGCCCGCGTGGTTCTCCTCTTGTATAGTCGTATGCTACAACTACTGAGTCTCTGTCCAGTAATACACCCTGAAGGCGGCCATAAGGACATACAACAGTGCATACCTGTTCTCTGAAGAATGCAAACACACCGTAAAACACACCTGAAAAAATGATCATAGAAGCGAGGCCGCCTGTATGTGCTGCAACAGGGCCGGTTATTATTTCCAGTAAGCTGTCTACACCGATAACGTAGGCAAGAAAGGTATTGGCAATCAGGAAAGACAGTACATAGAAGAGCACATGTTTACTTGTCTTCTTCAGGATCTTTTCAGTATTCCATGACGCATTGTTCAGCGCCTTCTGCGCGGCCGCATCTCCTTCTACCCAGTATTCTATCCTGCGGAATAGCATTTCCATGAAGATAGTCTGAGGGCATGCCCAGCCACAGAACAATCTGCCGAAGGCCATCGTAAATACGACGATGAAAACAATGAAGGCCAGCATTGCGAGGCCGAAAATGAAGAAGTCCTGTGGCCAGAAGATTGCGCCAAAAAGGATGAACCGGCCTTCTACAACATTGAACAAAAACAAAGGCCGGCCATTCAATTGAATGAATGGGCCGGCGAAGAACGCAAGGAAATAAAGGAAGCTTAGAATACTCCTCGCGTTATAAAGTTTACCTTTCGGTTTCTGACTATAGATCCAGCTACGTTTCCCCTGTCTGTCAACAGTCGCCAGGCTGTCTCTGAATGTTTCTTCCATCGCGAATACTTTTAAATCAGTTCTATTCTTTTTCTAATGCGCCCTGTGGTTCTTTCGGATTAGGCGGATTGGAACCGTGTATACTCTTGATATAGCTGGTCAGCATAGCCAGTTGTTTAGGCGAGAAATCATCTTTCCACGATTTCATTCCCTTCTCTGGTACGCCGTATTTAATAGTGGTGAAAACAGCTTTCACCTGTCCGCCGTGTAACCAGTAGTTGTCCGTCAGATTAGGCCCTACAACCCCCTGCCCCTGTGGCCCATGACATGGGGCGCAACTGGTAGAGAAAAGTTTCTGTCCGCCGGCAATATCATCAGCCGCAGTCAGCAGGGTTACATTATTTTCGTCGATGTTGTTAGCAGCATTTTTCAGATACTCCTCCTTTGCTGCTTTGGCATCCGCCTCTGCGATGGCCAGTTCTTCCAATTGTGAGGGGGCGGAGTGAGCTATCTGAAATCGCCAGATGTATACAAAGGCAAACACGATACTGCAATAGAAACTCCATCTCCACCAGGGTGGCGTAGGATTGTTTAGCTCGCGGATGCCGTCGTATTCATGCCCCATATCTTCCTCCACTTCTGAGGCGGCATCCAGGGTCTTTGTTTTGTTCAGTCGTTCAAACCAGTGTACAACAGGTTTGCCAGGAGCCGCTATTTTCTTTTTACGCTCAATGCCCAGCAACACACGCAGTGTATACAAGAGTGAGAAAATGATCAGGATCTCCAGTGAAACGACAGAGAGCATCAGGTACAAAGAAGTATCAGATAACCCACTGACAATATTGTGTACAACTGTTTGTTGTACAGGTGTTTCATCTTGTGCCAGCAGGCTGCCGGACGAGAGCAATCCTGCCACAAGGAGGGCTATGGAAACGATCGTTTTACGTTGACCGCCTTTTACCCGTTCCCTGTAGATATCCATGGCGCTGAGTACAGCGCTGCCTAATATAGCAATGGCAATGAGCAGACCGGTAATAACTGTCAGTAATACGATAACTACCGGATGCCCCAGTTCTGAAGGGGCAGAAGGCTTGTATTGCGCTGCTGCCGGTAAACTATCCAGGAGGCATAGGAAGAAAAGGACAGATCCTGTTATAGTGAATGATCTCTTGTTCATGATGTTGCGATTAGCGAATGATAAAATGAGCATGTGATGATCAGCAGTCATCCAGCGGGATGTTCCGGATGTGATCTATCATGCCTTTATCTGCCTTGAATGCCCATAAAGCGGCCAGCACAAAGAATACGGTGAATATGCACAGTGAGGCCAGCGGGTATATACTTACACCTGTGATAGACTGCAGGTAATTGATGAATTTCATTTCCCTAAGATTTTATAGATTGATCAGATCAGTTTCTGGCTGCTACACCAGGATTTTTGATGTCGGCGCCCAGGCGTTGCAGATAAGCGATAAGGGCTACGACCTCTTTGTCTGGGGCTACTTCCAGTTTGTCGTGCTTTAATGCGACAGATATCTCTACCGCTTGTTTAGTCATATCTGCATTGGCCTGCTCCTCGTATCCTGTGGGATAGGGTACGCCTAATCTGCGCATTACCCTGATCATTGCAGGCGTTTTTGCTTTATCTATTTTATCATCAAACAACCAGGGATAGGGTGGCATAATAGAACCGGGCGACATAGACGTCGGGTCCAGCATGTGATTGTAGTGCCATGAGTGCGGATACTTCCCTCCTATCCTGGCGAGATCTGGTCCTGTTCTTTTAGAGCCCCACTGGAACGGATGATCATAAACGAATTCACCGGCTTTGGAATATTCACCGTATCGCGCTACCTCATCGCGGAATGGGCGTATCATTTGAGAGTGGCAGGTATAACAACCCTCGCGGATATACACGTCGCGGCCATGCAATTCAAGTGGCGTATAGGGTTTTACACTCGTGATGGTGGGAATATTACTTCTTACCAGGAATGTAGGGATCATTTCAAGCATCCCACCTATACCTACTACGATAAGACTGAAAACGAACAGCTGTATAGGCCTGCGTTCTATCCAGTTATGCCAGTGTGTTTTACCATGCGTCTGGATCACTTTAGGCAGTGGTGCTGCTTCAGCAGGTTCATTCGCTACAAATGAGCCACGGCGCACTGTTTTAGCAATGTTGACGATCATCAGGACCACACCGCTTACATATAGTAAACCTCCTAATCCACGTAGCGCATACATCGGAACAATGGTATTAACTGTTTCCAGGAACTGGAACTTTAATTGTCCTTCCGGTGTAAATTGTTTCCACATCATGCTTTGCGTGAACGCCGCCCAGTATAGAGGAATGACATAGAAAACGATACCCAGTGTACCCAGCCAGAAATGTGCATTGGCCCATTTGCGGGAATATAACTGTGTAGTGAAAATGCGGGGGATCATCCAGTAAAGAATTCCAAACGTCAGGAATCCGTTCCAGCCTAAAGCACCAACGTGTACGTGTGCGATGGTCCAATCGGTATAGTGACTGATAGCGTTCACATTTTTCAGAGAGAGCATTGGTCCTTCGAAAGTGGCCATGCCATAACAGGTCAATGCTACTACAAAGAATTTAAGAATGGCATCCTCCCTTACACGGTCCCATGCGCCACGGAGGGTAAGTAATCCATTCAGCATCCCGCCCCAGGATGGAGCGATCAGCATAATAGAGAATACAGTACCCAGTGATTGTGCCCACTCAGGCAAAGCGGTGTATAGAAGATGGTGTGGCCCAGCCCAGATGTAAATAAAGATCAGCGCCCAGAAGTGAATAATAGACCAGCGATAGGAATATACAGGTCTGTTGGCCGCCTTTGGTACGAAGTAATACATCAGGCCGAGGTAAGGAGTGGTAAGAAAGAAAGCCACCGCATTGTGTCCGTACCACCATTGTACCAGTGCATCCTGTACGCCTGCATACCAGGAATAACTTTTCAGGAAGGATACCGGCATCTCGAACGAGTTCACAATATGCAGCATGGCAATTGCCACCCAGGTACCGATGTAAAACCAGATAGCCACATAGAGGTGTGCTTCCCGGCGACGAAGTATCGTGCCCAGCATGTTAGCGCCAAAGACAATCCAGATCAGTGTTATGGCGATATCAAAAGGCCATTCCAGTTCTGCATATTCCTTCCCGGTAGTGCAGCCCATCAGAAGCGTGACAGCGCCGCCTGCAATGATAGCCTGCCATCCCCAGAAATGTATTTTACTCAATACATCGCTGAACATGCGTGTTTTACAAAGACGTTGCAATGAATAATACACACCCATGAAGATGCCATTGCCAACAAATGCAAAGACGACGGCATTGGTGTGTACAGGTCTTAACCGGCCAAATGTTGTAGGTGCATAACCCAGGTTAAGGTCGGGCAACACCAGCGCCAGTGCGGCCCACAACCCGGCTAACATACCGATCAGCCCCCAGCCGATACAGGCGTATGCAAACCATTTCACGGTACGGTTATCGTACGAAAACTTTTCGAGAGACATGTTTATTCGATTACGAATGATAAGAGATGAGTTGATAGTATAATGAGGAGAATAAGTTATGGTTTGCAGATACGCGATTTGCAGTTCTTGTTAGTGCATGCATGGCCTGATTTACAGGTAGTTTCAGCAGGTTTCACTTCGAATAGTATGCGGTGTGCAGGGGAGAAATCATCTTCAAATTGTCCGTTCTTAACTGACCATATAAAAGCGGCGAGAAAGAAGATGGCCACCAACAGGCTGGCTCCGAGAAGTATCATGATCACACTCATAGTAATTGGGTTTAATTTCCATGAGCAAAGCTAGCCTGCAACAGATGCGTATACGATGATGCCGCTCAATCACAATACTGATTGATATCAGGGTCTGCCCATCCATTCACTCAAACCATAAGTAAGCAGTACAATGCTGATGGAGCTGGCGGGCATGAGTATGGCAGCGGTTAACGGCGATAGTATGCCTTGTACTGCAAAGAATAATCCGATGAAATTATATAAAAGCGAAATTATAAAAGTGATCACGATAATACGCTTATTGTTCTTGCAGGTCCTGATGAAACGCGGTAACTGTGTTAGCTGATCTGCTTCAAGGATACCGTCACTGGCGGGCGTAAAATTATTACTGTTTTCTGTGAGGGATATACCTATATCGCTTTGCTTCAAAGCACCTGCATCATTCAAACCGTCACCGATCATGAGTACACGCTGACCTTGTTTTTGCAGGGACAGGATATAACCTAATTTATCCGCAGGCTGTTGTGTGAAACGCAGGGTGGCAGCAGGTCCCATTACTTTTTGCAGGTAGTTTGATTCAGCGTCGTTATCACCCGATAGTAATGACAACGCATATTTTTTCTGCAGATGTTCAAGTAGTGCAACAACCCCTTCCCTATAGTGATGGCGGACAATAAAATAGCCTGTTTGTCGTCCGTCGATGCTAATATATACTGTACTGCCGTCGGTACTGATCGTCTTTGTCGTTTCTGTAAATGCGGCATTCCCCAGTTGTATAAAATAATACTGTGCCCAGCCACTAATGCCACTTGCTTGTACCGACCTGAAATTCCTGATGGGGAGATTATCATCTTTCCCGCAGAAAGCCACGATCATTTTACTTAGCGGATGTGTAGACTGCGCCGCTAATGATCCGATAGCGCGTAGCTTTTCCATAGTAAGAGGCATACCGTGATAGGATATGCTGGCAGCTGCTTTGCCGGTTAACGTACCTGTTTTATCAAAGACGATATGATCAATATCAGCCAGCCTTTCTATCGCTGCTGCGTTCCGCAGGTACAAGCGACGCCTGCTTAATATGCGCAGAATATGTCCGTTGGTAAATGTGGATGCGAGCAGTAATGCGCAGGGGCAGGCAATGATCAGCACTGCTGTTACGGCCGGCCATATACGTGCAGGATCGTGCGCCCACCAGTAAGTGGCCGTAATAATAGCAATAGCGAGTACTACCCAGGTAAAGTAGCGACTCAGCAAATGAATAAAAGACGGCTGTTCTTCCTGTGGTGTGCGGAGTTCTTGCCTGTTCCATAGACTGGTCAGGTAACTTTGCGCCACTTCTTTGATACTAAGGATCTCAATGTTCCCTTCCAGTTGTTTCCCGCCCGCATACACGATCTCTCCGGCTGTTTTATGCACGGGCACAGCTTCTCCTGTTACGAAACTATAATCGATAATGGCATTGCCTTTTACGAGGATACCATCCGCAGGGATCAGTTCCTGGTGATGGATCAGTAAAGTATCGTTGATCCTGATATCGGGCAATGCTGTGGGCACTTCCTGCCCGTTCTTTAATACGGAAACGGCAATAGGGAAATAGGCGGTATAATCACGGTCGAAAGAAAGCCCCTGGTAGGTTTTATCCTGTAGCACCCTACCTATGAGCATGAAGAAAACGATACCGGTCATGGAGTCAAAATATCCTGCGCCGGTGTCGGTGAATACGTCCGTCAGACTGCGGACAAACGTAACAATAATGGCCAGTACGATGGGCAGGTCAATATTAAGAAAACCGCTTTTAAGACCTCCCCAGGCAGAACGGAAGAATACCTGTGCACTGTAAAAGAATACCGGCAGCGATAAGGTGAGGTTCAACCAGCGGAAGACGTGGTTCATTTTTACATCTGCATATCCGTATTGGGAAAAATATTCCGGGAAACTGAGCAGCATGATATTGGCAAAACAAAAGCCGGCTACCCCGAGCCGGTAGATCAGGTCTCTCTGTATCCGTGGCTTTTCCCGCCCGAGGTCCTTAAGACTGATATAGGGCTCATATCCGATGCTGGTCAGGGTTTCTGCAATATGCCGGAGAGAAGTTTCCTGTTGCCGGAATATGATCAGTGCTTCTTTTTTTGCAAAATTGACTGTGACCCGTTGTACGCCGCTATCGAGCCGGTGCAGGTTTTCAAGTAGCCACAGGCAGGAACTGCAATGGATATGCGGGATATAAAAAGTGACGTGGGTTTGTGTATCGTCGTGGAAGTGAATTAATTGCTGCCGGATGTTTTGGTCGTCAAGGAAGGCGAATTTATCTTTTCTCACGGGTAGCCGCTGGGATTGACCAGGGTTGCTATTGAGGGTGTAATAATCGCAGAGGTCATTCTCATTCAGTAGTTCATACACCAGTTTACATCCTTCACAGCAAAAGGGCTTGTCTCCCAGGAGGATCTTATGGTCCGGGCAGTCCTCACCGCAGTGAGCACAGCGTAACTGGGTACCGGGAGCGACAGAGATTATAGCCATGATAAAGGATTTCTGCAAAACTACCGGCTCAGGTGACGGGTGACAATGATGGGGGTCAAAGAGGAGACTGATCCTGATCAGGGAAGGTCAAGGGATTAATAGTGTTCGGTTAATGTCATGAAAACTCAAATTGCTATGTAAAGCTTAAATTGCGCATCTGTAAAGTCTATACTGAATTTGCAAAAAAACTGTAAAGTTATTCAGCCCTAAGACAGTGTTCGGTTAGATATCGCTTAGATACCGCTCATCCTACGTTAATCCTACGTTCATGAACGTAGGATTAACGTAGGATGAGCGGTATCTAAGCGAATCTCAACCGATGTTGAAGCAGAATACAACCGGCAGGCAGTATAGTGAGAATTTATAATTCATATCTGCATCTTTTCTCAAATTCCCGGCACCGCATTTTGACGTTTTGTATACACGAATTTGCTTCTTGTATACATGGTTTTGCATCTTGCGTACATTGCCCGAAACGACGTACATAAAAGCGCTAATATTGTGTCAGGAATCAAGATCAGTAGGGCTGCGCCCAATGCGGGAGATGCGCCTCCTGCCTGACCCGGTGGTTATGGTTGACCAATATTTAAGCATACTAAGAAGGTAGCATGATCATGCCGGAGCGATTTAGAGAGAACAAGCAGAGAACAAGAGGTGGACATGAAGAGGGGAAATACCCTGGTAAAGACGGCCAAAGAACGAATAAGCGTCGAAGAAGAGGTGGAGTCGATGTGGGCTTGATCGGGAGGAATTAGTCCTGGAGGTTGGCGGTGCGGGTCAGTTCTTCCGTGTTGAGCAGGCGGATCTTCTTACCCTGGAGCTCGATAAGCCCATCTTTTTTGAATTCGGAGAGGAGGCGGATAGCAGATTCGGTGGCGGTACCTACGAGATTGGCTATTTCCTCGCGGGAGAGGCGGACGTTGAGGGTAAAACCATCCTGTTCCACGCCATAGGTTTCTTTGATAAAAAGGAGTGTTTCTGCCAGGCGTTCACGTACTGGCTTCTGGGCCAGATGAGTGATCTTCATTTCCGCCTTTCTGAGCTCACTGGCCAGGATGCGCATCATTTCCAGGGAAAGGCTGGCATCTTTTTGCAGAACGCTCATGAAAAGATCTTTGGGAATGAAGCATACGGAAGAGTCGTCGAGGGCGATGGCAGAAGCAGTATAACGTTCTGCACTGAGAAGCGCTTTGTAACCTATAATGTCGCCGGGTTTTGCCAGCCGAACGATCTGTTCGCGGCCATCATCGCCACAGTGTGACAATTTGATCTTACCGGTATTTACGCAGTAAATACCAAAGGGATAAGCACCTTCCTGGAAGACGATCTGACCTTTTTTGTATGTGGTACATACCTTGGCAGACTCAATCTCTTCCAGATTGCACTTCTCCGCTTTGAACAAAATTGATCCAAATCGGTCCTGGCAATTCATACACGAGGCATTATGGAAAGGCGTACACATAGTTTCAGACCGCAAAATTACTAATTTACAGCCAAAATAAACGCACGCTCCTTACTACTTCGGGTATGTCACTTAAATATTATATTATATATAAGCCTTTCCAGGTGTTGACCCGCTTCGGGCGGGAGGAAGGAAAGGCCAGCCTGGCGGACTTCTTTGATGTGCCAACAGATGTTTATCCGGTCGGAAGACTTGATTACGACAGCGAAGGATTGCTCATCCTGACCAACGATAAATCATTGAATCACCGGTTGCTGGACCCCAAATTTGCCCATGAAAGGGAATATTGGGTCCAGGTGGACGGGGCTGTAACGACAGCAGCTGTTCAGCAACTTAAACAAGGCGTTAAGATCGCAGTGGACGGCAAAGAATATCAGACCAGGCGTTGTGATGCAGCATTATTTGAAACAGGACCGGAGGTGCCGGAGCGTAATCCACCTATCCGTTTCCGTAAGCTGATCCCCGCTCCCTGGATCAGGTTAGTGCTCAATGAGGGAAAAAACCGGCAGGTAAGGAAGATGACGGCAGCAGTGGGTTTTCCTACGTTGAGACTTATACGTTACCGCATAGGCCGTATCACGGTAGAAGGGCTGGAACCAGGACAGATGCGGGAAATGGCGCAAAAAGAGGTCTATGATATGCTGTTCAGGTAGGGGCTGCGGAGGCGCCCGGACGTGATTCGTGGCAGCTTATATGGTAGCCTGCTGTTGTTTGCTTGCACCTATTCTTTGCGCTTTGGGCTAATTTAGGTAGGTTTGTTGCCTACAAATCTCTATTATGCTGAAATCAATGACCGGCTTTGGAAGGGCGGAAAATACCAGGGGCGAGACTACAATAGTAGTTGAAGTAAAATCGCTCAATGGTAAGCAATTTGAGGTAAACCTGAAGATTTCCCCGTTGTTAAAGCCTTATGAGTTTGATATCCGTAACCAGCTGCAGCAGACCCTCCTGCGTGGTACGCTGGATGCAACAGTAAATATAAGGCAGAACGGAGCTACCCGACCGGTGGTCATTAATACGGATCTGGCGAAGTATTATCATAGCTCTATTACGACGCTGGCTACAGAGTTGAACCTTCCACAGGAAGACATGCTGAACGTGCTGATGAAGTTGCCGGAAGTGGTGACGCCCGCTACAGAGCAGATCTCCGAAGAGGAATGGCTTGAGGTGGAAAAAGTAATAAAGCTGGCGGTAGCCGATCTGGATGCCCATCGTCTGGACGAGGGCCAGATGCTGTCGGCCGACCTGCTGTTACGTATTGAGAATATCGAATCCTATTGTATAAAGGTGCGTGAACTGGACCCACTGAGAAAAGACAGGGTGCGCCAGCGACTGGAAAGCTTACTGGCCGAACATGTGGGGAAAGAGAATGTGGATGAGAACCGCCTGGAACAGGAGCTGATCTTTTATTTAGAGAAACTCGACATCTCCGAAGAACTGGTGAGGTTGGAAAACCACTGCCGTTATTTCAAGGAGATCCTGGCGGAAGCTGATCCTGCGAAAGGAAAGAAACTCGGCTTCGTGCTGCAGGAAGTAGGACGTGAGATCAACACCACCGGTTCGAAAGCCAATGATGCTAGTATCCAGCAATGGGTAGTACTCATGAAAGATGAACTGGAAAAGGCGAAAGAACAGGTATTGAACGTACTGTAAAGAATCCCGGACATCGTTCCTCAGGTATAAAACGTATTTCGATAAAGTATGAATAGACTCTGCCGGATTATCGTGGTCGCAGGCATGTTGTTTACAGCAGCCTGTCAGCCACTGAAGATGGACACCTATGAAAGAAACCTGGATATTCCGGGGCATGAATGGTCCTATGCTTATAAGCCTGTCTTTGAGGTTACCGTGCAGCCTCAGGATACGGCGTACCTTTACAATATCTATGTAAATGTGAGGCATAAAGACTCCTACCCTTTCAGTAATATATGGTTACAGGTACATACGCAGTTTCCGGGCGAAAAACCGGTAGCACAGCGGGTAGAGTTGCCGTTGGCGGATAATACCGGGAAATGGCTTGGTAGCGGACTTGATGATATTTATGAGCACAAGATCCCCATCCAGCAAAATGCCATCCTGAACAAGCCGGGCACATATAAATTTACTTTTGAACAAAACATGCGGCAAAATCCGTTGCCGGATATAATGAATGTAGGCCTGCGGATTGAGAAAGCCGGGTTACGAAACAATGAAAAAGTTATTCCGTAAAATGGAAGGACGGGGTGGTATCCACCTCGTATACCTTTTTGTACTGGCATATACCATCCTTGCATTGGTGTGGTGGGGCGTGTTGCTGTTCAACCAGAGCGAGCAGATCACCCGTTTTGAGGTCCAGAACCTTGTACTCCGGACTGACAGTATTGCACATCCCATAGAATTTCACCAGGAGTTACAACGTATACAAACAACCGAAGAGAGACGTTCTGTCATGTTTTTCGGCGAGGGACTTATTTTTCTGGCTATCATATTGTTGGGCGGTTTCTTCGTTTACCGTTCTATCTGGAAGCAAATGCGCTTATCCCAGCAACAGCAGAACTTTATGATGGCGGTCACGCATGAATTAAAATCGCCTATCGCGGCTGCAAAACTGAACCTGGAAACGCTTCGTAAACACAAGCTGGATGAGGAAAAGCGGTTAAAGCTGTTGGACAATACCATCAGGGAAACGAACCGGCTGGACCAGCTTTGTAATAACATTCTGCTGGCTTCCCAGATGGAAGGGCAACGGTACCAGCTGTTCCGGGAGGACATAGACTTCTCTTCCATGCTGGAAACAGGTATAAGGGAAATGCAGTCACGCATTACGACACATACGATACAGGCACATATTTTGCCTGATGTGTGGGTCAACGGAGATAAGTTCATGTTGCAGATCTTGTTGAGTAACCTGGTTGAAAATGCTGTTAAATATGCACCCCGAAATACAGTGATCGACGTATCACTGGCGGAATGTAACGGCAGCATGTTAAAACTGAAGGTGACGGATGAGGGGCCTGGTATCCCGGCAGATGAACGGGAACGGATCTTCCTTAAGTTTTATCGTATAGGCAATGAAAATACGCGTAAAGCAAAAGGGTCGGGACTTGGGTTATTCCTCAGCAGAAAGATCGTACAGCAGCATGGAGGCACGATTGTCGTGAAAGATAACGTACCTGCGGGCGCCAGTTTTGAGATAACCTGGCCCGTATATTCCATTCAAAGTGTGTAAATTAGTGATAGCAATTATTAATTATGAAGGAAGCTACTAAAGCATCCATACTACTGGTAGAGGACGAAGAAAACCTTCAGGAAGCCTTAAAACTGAACCTGGAACTGGAGGGATATGAAGTAACGGCTGTAGATAATGGCACCGCAGCTTTAAAGGCGGTAAAGAACGAATATTTTGATCTGATCATCCTGGATATTATGTTGCCGGAAATGGACGGTATTGCTGTCTGTGAGAATATCCGTATCCAGAATAATGAAGTTCCTATTCTATTTCTCAGTGCGAAGAACAGCAGCGCCGACCGCGTACTGGGCCTGAAGAAAGGTGGGGACGACTATATGACGAAGCCTTTCAACCTGGAGGAACTGCTGCTACGGGTAGAAAAACTGATCGTCAAAAATAAACGCATACAGGATAAGGACAGTGTATCCACCGTATATCACTTCGGTAATAATGAGATCGACTTTGCCGCGCAGGAGTGCATTGGTAAAGACGGAAAACACTATGAGCTGAGTAAGAAGGAAACGATGCTATTGAAACTGCTCATTGAAAATAAGGGAGAAGTAGTGACCCGTGAAAAGATCCTGCAGGTAGTTTGGGGCTACAATGTATACCCGACAACACGTACGATCGACAACTTTATTCTGAACTTCCGTAAATATTTTGAAGAAGACAGCCGGAATTCCCGGTACTTCCACTCTGTAAGGGGTGTAGGATACAAGTTTACCGAATAGCCATTGATACCGTTTACCCTTTGTTTTCCCCCGGTTGTTCTGCAAATGCTGCCTTGTAGTAATTGCCTCTTTCCCGGCAACCAGATTTGACGGATATTTAGTGCCAGCCTTGATTACGGTAGTAATATCGTGTTATCAGGATTGTACGACTTTGTGAGGTACTTATAATTTGTATCCTTCCGTAAACCTTTAAAATTTTGGTTTTTTGCTCTAACATACTCATCGCAGTAGGTTGGCCGTACTGGGTGTTTTTTCTGTTGAGTTTGACCACGATCTGCTGCGTGTTCTATATACGTGAGAAGCATATTAGACAGGCTTCAACAAAAGAGATAAGCAGGCTTCAGCAACTGGTACACCTGGAAATGCATGCATTCCAGGCACAGATGGACCCTCATTTTATCTTTAATAGCCTGAACGCTATACACCACTACATTCTCACTACCAGTACGGATCTTGCCTCCCTCTACCTGACGCGCTTTGCACGCCTGATGCGTCTTATTATCCGCAATTGCAATAAGGAGTGGATTAACCTGGAAGAAGATATTGAAGCGCTGGAACTATATCTGCAACTGGAACAACTTCGTTTCGGACCGCAATTTGAATATGAGCTGGAAATTGCGCCCGATGTATTTCAGCAGGTAACATTCATACCCCCACTGATCGTTCAACCCTACATCCAGGAAGCGATCTGGCGCAGAATATTATTACGGCCCGCGAAGACAGGCGGCTGCCTGCGCATCCGGATCAGCCGTGAAAATGAAATGGTCTCTGTCAGGATCGAAGATAACGGCATCCGTCAGATCCTGTCGGCGGAAGACTCCCTCCTCTCACAAGGTATTACCATTGCTGCTGCCAGACTACAAGCCATAAATGAGCGATATAATATGCGTGCGGGTATCTCCGAGCAGGAACTTTATAATGAAATGCAACAACCTCGGGGTCATCTTGTTATTATCAATATGCAGCAGATAGCTACCAGGGATGTGGTAATGTAAGATATAAAAACCGCATCTGCCTAAAATAAACTTTCACATCTTTACATTAAATATTGTATATTATATTGACTCTCACCTATGCTTTCTTATGCTGACCGAGGGAGAGTCTTTGGGGACAAGAACTAAAAGAACATGCGCACCATTATCGTGGATGATGAAAAACTCAGCCGAAGTGTTTTGAAACTTCTGCTTGAGAAACATTGCCCTGCAGTTAACATAGTGGCTATTTGCGCTGATGGGATCTCTGCATTGGAGGCAATAGAGAAATATCAACCTGATCTTCTTTTCCTGGATGTGGAAATGCCGGGATTGAATGGATTTGAAGTGCTGCGTGCCTGTAAGGACGCTTCGTTTTCAATTATTGTAACTACTTCTTACGACCATTATGCGCTGGACGCCATCCGCCATAATGCGTTGGATTACCTGCTGAAGCCCATCATCCGCGAGGACCTGGTAGAAGCTGTCGAAAAAGCTATGTTACGGAAGCGGCAAAAGGAACAATCGGGCGATAAAACCGATTCCCTTATGGAGTTCCTGCACCAGCACCTCTACCCGGGGGAACGACTGGCGTTACCTAGTCCGGAAGGACTGAGAATGCTGTTGGTCAAGGATATCCTGTATTGTGTGGCCGACGGGGAAAGTACTATTATCCATCTGGTAAATACGGCTGCGAAACCATCAGTATGCCGCTCACTGAAAGAGGTGGAAGGCTTGCTTAAAAATAAGGGATTCTTCAGGGTGCATCACAGTTACCTGGTCAATCTAAATTATATGGACAGGTATATAAAAGGGGATGGCGGGGATATTATTATGAGTGACGGAAGTTGTATACCTGTATCCCGTCAGCGTAAGCAGGAATTTATGGAACGGATAGAAAAGCTTTAAGCTGCAAACCACAGGTTTCAAAAAAAGCGCCTGTAGTTTGCAGCTTGTCTACAACCTCCTGATCTCTCCACAAGCCAGCCAGCCGGTCTTGCCATCCGGCAGCGATATCTTGCAATATTCCTGTGTAGCGTCAGTTACCTGCACTTTTACACCTTCATGCAGTTCAAACATATCTTTACTTTCCTGGTCCGGAGCTGATTTTACTTTCACCACACTACCCATTATAATACCCTCGTTGTGCGTATTGGCAATCACGTAAGTACTGATGCCCATCGTCAGGTAAAGAATGAAAAGCAATGAAGCCACGGCTGTGCCCCACCGTAATAATACCGGTTTGAATGAGGGCGTGATCAGTATAGCAATGAAGCCTGCTATCAGCAACCAGAAGAAGATAATAGCGCCGGTAGCCCACCCGTTAGGGCTATGGAAATGTTGTAATTGTAACCACCACTGTTGAAAGAACAGCAGCGGCAGATCATTTACATACCCCTCTACCCTTTGATTTGCAACGGCGAGATTGTGTATAGCTGATTTATTAAAAGGGTCCTCCGAGAGGGCCTTTTCATAATTATAGATCGCCAGGCCTGTTTTATTAACCCTATACCAGGCGTTTCCTGCGTTAATGAGCAATTGTGGCTGGTTATAGCCCTGGTCGATCAATTGCTGATAAATACCGGCAGCTTCGCTGTATTGTTTCTGTTTATAAAGCTGATTGGCCTTTTCGAACTGTTGCTGCTGGTCGGGAGCTGCATTTACAACGTTGTATACCAGCAGTAAAAGGGCACAGATAGCTGTTAATGTTTTTTTCATCCGTTATAATTAGCTGGGTTTACACGACACTTTTAGCACGTAACAATTCATCTTCAAGGTGACTGATCACGGCCACGGCCTGCTGATAGGTGCCCTGCATTTTATCGTTGTTATGCATCGGCGTATACAGTGCCATTTCGCAATCATCCAACAGATCAAAGAGTTGGGTCGTATATTGAATGCTTACCTGTTGCTGTGCCAGTTTATCCTGTATGAGTTGTTTACTTAGATCGGCAAACGGCACATGCAGTTTATTACTGAGATATCCCCATACAGCACGGGAAGTTTCCTCGTAGAATGCTTTGTCTTTTCCTTCCTTGAGATAACGTGCCGCCAGTTCCAGGCGTTTCAGAGCTACCTTATTGGCAAAACGATGTTTGAGGAATGCTGCATTATTCTGCTGATAATTCCTCTTGCGACGATATACCAGGGCAGCTACCAGTAAAAGCACCGGAAGCAGCAGGAGTATGTAGAACCAAGGGCTGACCAGCAGGAACCTGCCTTGTTTTACCCAGTCAAGCGCTCCGTTGTAATTGGAGGTGATGGTATTCCTGTTTACGCTGAAATCTTCCTTATCACGTTTGGTCTGTTTGCCGGGAGTGACATGCACAGTGAATGGCTGTGAACGGATCGATTTATAGCTATTGGAACCAACATCGAAGTAAGAGAATTCTACCGCAGGAATTGTCTGATCTCCTGCTTCAAGCGGCATCAGTGCATATTCAAACTGACGTGAGCCGGACAGCGGATTGCTGTTCTTCTCGATATTGTCAGTCACTTTAGGATCGTATTTTTCAAAACCGGCAGGGATGTCCACTTTCGGGCCATTCAGCAGATTCACGTTTCCCTGGCCGGACACCACCACTTTCAGGGTGAGTGCATCGTCCGTACTAAGTGTCTTTTTATCGATGGCTGCGGTCATGTTGAACTTGCCGACTGCCCCTGTGAAACTTACCGGGCGGCTATCCACCGGAAGGGGCTTAACGGTTACCCTTAAGGGAGCTGTCTGGACTTTGTAAGGAACATCTTCGTAGGTAACTTCCGGACGATTGAAAAAATCGTCAAAGAAAGGATCGTCGAAGGGATCTTTAAAGCCAGGATCATTGAAGACGTCCGCGAAAGGATCACGTGCTTTTCTGTTACCGTTGTTCTTCACCAGCTTGACCAGTTTCACATGGTTATCCACTTCAACAGGATCAAGTTCCAGGGTGCCTGATTGTAATGGGAACAACAACGTTTTACGAATGGTGAACACCTTAAAACGCATGCCGTTCACTATTTCTTCAGTCGCCTGCGGCGGATTTGGCAGTTCTATGTCTTTTGCAGAAAAGCCCTTGAACGCCGGCACCTTGGTCACACTTGAGTTGGTAGGAAGGCGGGTATATAGTTTATAAGTAGCTGTCAATTGCTCGCCCTCGTACAGGGTGGTCTTATCCACATCTACTTTAACAAAAATATTCTTACGCAGTTTGGCATTCACATCTTCTCCGTTCCTGAGTACTCCTTCCATTTCATCCTGCTGTTGTTGCTGGCGCTGTGAACGGGACGGAGGAAAACCGCTTTGAGGCATGGCCTGTTGAGGCGATTGCTGATAACCGCTTCGATTAGCTTTTACAACCTCTATGGTTACAGGATTGGAACGCACGACATTTCCATTGGAGCGGGCGCTGGCGCCGGGTATCGTAAAGTTGCCCACTCTCTTTGGCTGTATTACATAGATCACGGCTATGTATTCAGAGCGCCGGCCATTCATGATAGACTGGCCTTGCATCTGGGACGGCCCTTGCAGGACCTCAAAATCATTGAGGGCCGGGGGAGTGAAGCTGGTTACATTGGGTGCGTTTTCCAGCATGAACTGTATCTGGAACGGTTCGTCCAGCGCTACCTTGTTATTACTAACCGAGGTAGTGAACCTGAATTCCTGTGCCTGCAGGCATGAGAATGCGCCCAGGCAGAAGAACAGGGATAATACAAACTTCCTTATACTAACAGTAGTGACATTCATAATGCAAAACAAATTTAGCCAAAGCCAGCCCTGTTGGTGCTGAATACCCAGTTAAAAGTTAGTTAAAAAAATAATCAATATAATCTTGGAAGTGCTTGCTGGTAAAGGATTTATGCAATGTCACCCAGCATTGGGCGCATGATAACTTCCTCTACAACGGCCTGTTTTGAAAGGGTATATGCCCCCCATATCAGGTTGGCGACGTCCTCTGGCTCCATCATTCTGTCGGGAGGAGCTTCAAAACCTTCCCAGGAAGCTGTCCATGTAGGGCCGGGACTAAGAGACGTTACTTTTACATTGTGAGGTTTCAATTCTTCCCGCAGGTTCCGGGAAAAACCGAGCAAAGCAAACTTTGTGATACTATAGGCGCCCCCGTTCGGGTATGAGGTATAACTGGCAGTAGAACACATATTAAAAATATGTCCTTTCCGGTTTGCCTTCATGTCTGGCAGTAACTGCCGGGTAAGGTGATATGCACTATAAACGTTAATTGACATCATGTTTTCCAGTAGTCCGTCTTCCTGGTCGGTCATACCTCCGGGAATGAATATACCGGCATTGTTGACAAGGATGTCTATGGCGCCAAAGGCGGCCTTTACCTGCTCTGCAAATGCCAGTACTGCCGTTTTCTGGCCCATATCCGTAGGTATGGCAAGTACTTTAACGGAGGGGTTGACGGCCTGGATATCTGTTGCTGCCTTTTCCAAGTGGGCCGCGTTGCGGGCGCATATGGCTACGTTAAATCCTTCTCTGGCCAGCTTCTCCGCGATGGCTTTTCCTATTCCTTTGCTGGCTCCGGTAATTACTGCGTTCATATTCTTAGATTAAAGAACATGGAAAATAGTAAAAAATGTGCTTCCCGGCCTAATGAGTATCTTTGCAGTTGATTAAGGATTGTTGGCAAAATGAAATACAAGCATATATTTTTTGATCTGGACCACACATTATGGGATTTTGAAACCAATGCCTACCTGGTCCTGGAGCAGTTGTATCACGTGCATAACCTGGAGAGCCGTGGAGTGCCCACTTTTAAGGAATTTCATCAAACCTATATGGTGCATAACGCGAAGTTGTGGGAACGGTTCCGCAAAGGGCATATTACCCGTAATGATCTTCGCACCAAACGTTTCCGCCTGACGCTGGTTGATTTTAAGATCGGTGATGAGAAGTTGTGTGAAGCGCTGGGCACTCAGTTCCTGGAGGAACTGCCGACGCAAACAGCCTTGTTCCCGCATGCCAAAGAGGTGCTGGAGTACCTGGCGGGGAAGAGCTACCCGCTGCATATGATCACTAATGGGTTCGAAGACGTGCAGTTGCGTAAGATGAGAAGTTCGGGGATAGATCACTTTTTCACACATGTGATCACTTCGGAATCTGCCGGGAGCCTGAAACCCTACCGGGAGATCTTTGACTACGCCGTCCTGAAAGCAAACGCTACGGCCGATAGTAGTATCATGATCGGAGACGCTTTGGATATTGATATTATCGGGGCCTTTAATGCGGGGATAGACCAGGTGTATTTCAACCCGCTGGTGCCGGCAAACGGGGAGTTGAAGCCGACCTTTGTGATCAATAGTCTGCATGAGTTAAAACAGATCCTATAACACAGGCACTGCTTAAATAAGAAAGTCCATTTTTCATCACTGACTGATGAAAAATGGACTTTCTGCTATTATGTAATGATCTATTTTCCTGATGGTTTGGCTGCAGGCGCTGGTTGAGCAGGTTTAGCTGCTGCTGTGCGTAGCGCAGCTGTTTTGCTGGGTTGTTTGCAGCAGGCGTTACCTTTTGCGGCCTGGTCTTTTTTACAGCAAGCAGCAGTGGTAGCCGACTTCTTGCAACAGGAAGCTTCTTTTGTCTTTTCCTGGGCGAAGGTTGCTCCGGCAAAAAATAATATAGCAGATGTTGCGATGATCAGTTTTTTCATGAAAGCTGTTTTATGCTGTTAAATATAACCAATTAGTTAAATAGTAGCGATCACTGTTTGGCCTCCTTTTACTACCTGTTCCAGTTGTACATTCACCTGGGTGCCTACCGGCAGGTAGATATCCACCCTGGAACCGAATTTAATGAAACCCAGTTCCTCATTCTGTACCACCTGCATACCAGGTTTCAGATAGTTTACGATACGGCGTGCCAGCGCACCGGCGATCTGCCTTACAAGGATGTCCGTTTTTCCGTTACCGATCACTACTGTATGGCGTTCATTTTCTGTAGAAGATTTCGGATGCCATGCTACCAGGTATTTACCAGCGTGATACTGTGACAATTTCACCTGTCCGCTGATAGGGTTCCTGTTCACGTGTACGTTGGCAGGGCTCATAAAGATAGACACCTGAAGGCGTTTGTCTTTAAAATACTCAGGTTCATAGGTCTCTTCGATCACTACTACTTTACCGTCGCAAGGTGCAATTACCAGGGATTCGTCCAATTTCATTTCCCTGGCAGGGATACGGAAGAAGGAAATGATAAACAGGAACAAAACCACGGAAAAGGCTGCCACAGACTTCCAGAGAAGCGGCATATGTTCAAAAAAGTAGAATACGGCGCCGTTCAGCAGGGCAAGAACAGCAAAAGTCAGTAAAATGGTAGCTAATCCTTCTCTGTGGATCTTCATTGTAGTTGTGTTATTTGGTGCGAAGTTAATTCATTGCAAAGAAATGTACATATAACCAGGCAAAAGGCGCTGCCAGCAAGAGGGAATCAAAACGGTCCATGAATCCTCCGTGACCGGGCATGATACTGCCGGAATCCTTTACACCCGCCATACGCTTAAGTTTTGACTCGATGAGATCGCCGGCGGTACCGAAGGTAGCGGCTATGCCCGCCAGAACCAGCCAGTGCTGCAGGGCGAGGTAAGAACTACCCCAGAAATGACCATACACACCGGCAGCTGCCACTGCCAGGATCATTCCTCCTACTGTACCTTCGATGGTCTTTTTAGGAGAAATAGCCGGTGCAAACGGGGTACGTCCTATAAGGGAGCCCACTATATAGGCCATGGTATCGTTGATCCAGATAAAAGCGATCAGCAGTAAAGGGATTAGCCAACCCGGGCCTGTACCGGTAGCCGTATCGGTATAATGAATCGTGTCATAATTCAGGCAAAGGTGTACCAGTAAGCCCAGGGAAAGGGTGATGTATGCCAGTCCCAGTGCGGAATAACCCATGTTTTTCAGGGAGAAGTCCTTACTGAGCAGGATTTCGCCAATGGGCATGATCAGCAGGAAGATAATTGTAAGCCACCAGCCCAGGAAGCCCAGGGACAGGTTGGCGGAAGAGGAAAAGTGCTCTCCGGTAAAAGCCATGATCAGGGCAGAACTGGCCACCAGCAGGCCGGTTTTGTGCCAGCCGGAAACATTGTTATAGTCAGGATCAATATGGCGGATGAGCTTAAAATACTCCTGCAGCGCAAAAAAATTGATCAGGAAAAAAAGCAAAAAGAATGTGAACGGACTATATAAGATCCCGCCGAGCATTACGGCCACAAAGACAAGGGCAGTCGCAGTACGGGTGAAGAAAGTTTTCATACTGAAAAGTCGATTGTTTTATAAATATGTGTTAAGCGAAGACCGCCGTTATGCAAGGCCCTCCGGATTTTGGGCCAGTAATTGCCTGGCTTCAGTTTCCTGGGAATTGTGTACAAACAATTCAACCATACCAGGCAACGCCACCAGGTATGAGGAATCCTGCCTGTTAATGATCACAACATTGATCCCGTTCTCTTCCAGCATTCCTTTGATGATCTCAGCACGGAATAGTTGGTTGGTATAATAAATTTTCACCCAGTCTTTTTCCATAATACTCTGTTTGTTAGAGCTAAAGTACGATTACTTCCCGATTGATTCAATATTGTCGTTAAAGTCGTCACGGTGATCATGTCCCTTCTCACCCGGCATTGTTTGTTTGTCAAATAGCCAGATAGCACCGATGGTCAGTGCGAGACTGATAGCTGCAATGTACCATTGGGTGGGGCTGTCGGCCATTGGATCTGTTTTGATAATTTTTGCCTGGTGGAGATAGACCAGTAGCACTTGTAGGCCATTATTCAGGAAATGCCCCAGTATTGACAACCACAGGTTACCACTCAGGTAATAGATGGCGCCCAGGAGAAAGCCTAACAACAGGCGGGGAATGAAGTCCATCCATTGCATATGAATGGCGCTGAAGCATATAGCAGCTATAAACACTGCCAGCCATGGCATTGCCGGCATCATTTTGATATACAGGCGCTGTACGACCCCTCTGAAAAAGAATTCTTCTGCGATAGCAGGAAGAACAGCGATAAGTACAAGGTTGAAGAGCAAGCTGGAAATATCGGGCATATCCAACAGTGTCCGGGTAAGCGCGGCCGTGTGTTCCTCCATTTTCCTGAGTTCCGGCGAAAAAGGCCAGGTATGGTTCCAGTCGCCGGTATAACTGACGAAAGGAATGGCTACGGTCATAATTAAAAAGGCTAATATGACGGGGAGGAAGCGTGGTTTTTGATCTATTCTGAGCCAGTTGCCAGGGCGATTATCCACCAAAAAGGCAAAAAATATGGGAGGCAGTAAATAAACTACCAAAGTGTATAAAAATTGCGTTAATTTCAGATAGCCGAGAACTTTAGGGGGTACGGGACTAAGCGTCTCTTCTGCATTGAACAGTTCACTTTGGAGTGTAGTCAAAGAGTAACCGCTTATCAGCGGGAATACGAACGCCAGGAAAAACACGTATAAGACTATAAATATCAGAAATAAGCCAACAAATGCTGCGAATTGTAATGATGGCGGATATTGCTTCAAACGGCCTGTCATAGATTAAATTTGCGTAAATTTACACTGTGAAATCGAGTTGACAATTGCTTTCCGGATTTACCGGAGAAGGAGGTCGGCCTTACAAATGATAAAATGGTAAAGATTGGCAATATAGAATTGGGCAATTTTCCGCTATTGCTCGCTCCAATGGAGGATGTTAGTGACCCGCCTTTTCGTGCGGTGTGTAAAGAGAACGGTGCGGACCTGATGTATACAGAGTTCATTTCTTCGGAGGGACTTATACGTGATGCGATCAAGAGCCGGGCGAAGTTGGATATATTTGATTACGAGCGCCCTGTGGGCATTCAGATATTCGGAGGGGACGAAGAACCCATGGCGTTGGCTGCCCAGATAGTGGAAGCCACTAACCCCGATCTTCTGGACATCAATTATGGTTGTCCGGTGAAAAAGGTAGTTTGTAAAGGCGCCGGTTCAGGTATCCTGAAAGATATTCCCAAAATGGTGAAACTGACAGCGGCCGTGGTAAAAGCGACCCGTTTGCCGGTAACCGTAAAAACCCGTCTGGGTTGGGACGATAATACGAAAAACATTGAGGAAGTGGCCGAACGCCTGCAGGATGTAGGTATCCAGGCACTAACCATCCATGGTCGTACCCGCACACAGATGTATAAGGGACATGCCGATTGGACACTGATCGGAAAGGTCAAGAACAATCCGCGTATTCATATACCTATATTCGGTAACGGGGACATATGTACCCCTGAACAGGCTATCGCAGCCCGTCAGAAATATGGGGTGGACGGCGTTATGATAGGACGTGCAGCGATCGGGTATCCGTGGATCTTCAATGAAATAAAACATTTTATGAAAACGGGTGAACATTTGGCTCCCCCATCTGTTCTGGAACGGGTGGAAGTGTGTAAAAAGCACCTGCGGCATTCAGTAGAGTGGAAAGGAAATATTGTGGGAATACTTGAAATGCGAAGACACTATACCAATTACCTGAAAGGGTTACCTCATATCAAAGAATTCAGGCAACAATTAGTAACTTGCAGTACATTGGCAGCTGTAGAAGAAGTGTTAGATTCGATAGCATTGCATTACAAAGATCATATAATTGAAAGGACATCCCCCCTTACTGACCAAAGCCTACTGCCAGCAAAAAATGAAGTAGCAGATTGTAACGTTTACGGATAAACCCCAGGTTCAACTATTAAATTTCTTTCACATGGCCACGATTAAAAATCTGAAAAATGAAGTCTGGAAAGACTTGCAGATTAAAAATAAATCTGCCCTGCGTAAAAAGTATGCAGTATCTAACATGGGAAGAGTGATTAGCTATTACGAAGATATTTCAGACGGGAAATTGTTATCCGGCTCCACAGTGGAGGGCTATACAGTACTAAATGTAAAGCCTGCGGACAGCTATCAGTCCCTTTACCTTCACCGGGAAGTAGCAAAGTTGTTTAACAAAAAGCCGGGACGTACCTACAAGTTCGTTATCCACATGGATTACGACAAGAAAAATAATAAATCCACCAATCTGCAATGGGCTACTAAAGAAGAAATGGAAGCTCATCAGCAGTTCAGCCCCGCTAAGCTGGCCTATAAAGAAAAGCAGCGGAACCGAGTAAAAGGGCTTAAGCTGAACATTACCAAAGTAAAAAGTATTAAACGCCTACTGGCAAAACCTGGCCGAAAGACTATGAAGCAGATCGCTGAACAATTTGATATCAGCGAAATGCAACTTTACCGCATAAAAAGCGGGGAAAACTGGAGCCATGTAACACTGGATTAAAGCCTGGTTTTCCGGGAATGATCATATGATGTTGTCTGACATACAAGCCATCTGTTTCATGACAGATGGCTTTTTATATTTTATGAGCACCTGACCATACTGTTCAAAAGATCTGCATAATGCCTGCTGGCCCTCAATACCGGCTCATGGCCCATCACGATCACCTGATGCCTTGCCCGCGAAAGTGTTACCAGTAACTTCCTGTCAACCTCTACCCTGCTATCCTCCCAGTGAAATGCGCCAAGGTTCTGTAACTGGCCCAGTTGTACCGGATGATATACTGCCAGTGAAACGATGATGATATCATTTTCTGCTCCCTGGAACCGCTCTGCCGTGTCAATGTTAACGGTCTGCAGCAGTTCATCCTCTCCTATCAGTTCTCTGATAAGGCTTATTTGTGTACGCCAGGGTGTAACTACGCCTACAGTCCCGCTATTGAAACGGTGGCCAAACCTTTCTTTAAGATGCCGCAGCAGGGAAACTACCTGCTGTGCTTCCGTGCGGTGCATTTTTGAGGTTGGTTCGTGCGGACTGGGAATGAAAAGCGTACGTCCCCTGGAAAGTAAGGCTGACCAGTTATCCGTACCAGTAGGTTCTTCTGGACTATAGGGAAATGATTGTATGGCGTTCCCCGCTGAGAGCTGTCCGGCATAGTAGTGATTGATAAGAGATGCAATATCATTGTGCATCCTGAAATGTGTGTTCAGCATTCCCCATGCGTGGTGCCATTGCATTGTTTTACAATGTTGGACAAGCCGTTCGAATAAAGTACAGCGTAGGTCCGTAATGCTCTGTGCAGTCAGTAAGGGATGCGTAGTCTGGCAGAAGTGCTCTGCCTGCGCCACGACTGGTGGCAGTTGATTATGATCTCCTATCAGGATAAACTTCCGGAACGGCATCAGTAAGCCCAGTAATTGTGGCTCTGTGAGCTGGGAAGCTTCATCGGCAATCAGCGTATCCATCCTGACGCCCAGCAGTTGTAACAGGTGCAGGCGTGTGGCGATAGTAGCTACAGTACCTACAAACACCTGCTGACTCGTGATAAACTTTCCGGCGCCCTCAATATCTCCGTTCAGGCAATACTGGCGCAACTGGTTTTCAGCTGCCGATCGACGGCTACCCATCCTTAAGTACGCAATGCCTTTGTCGTCCAGCTTCCGGCAGATCTCCTCTACTGCCCTGTTGGTAAAAGCGACAATAGTTGTTTGCGTACCGGTGTTCACGAGGGCTGCGACCAAAGCAGTCAGTAAAGCAGATGTTTTACCTGTTCCCGGAGGCCCCTGTACCAGGTAATAGTCCTGTGCCTCCAGGGCTGCCTGCAGTATGCTTTGCTGGTTACTGTTAAACATCTCGGGACAGGGTACGCCGAGTGGTGTAGCGAGAGGCGCGCGTTGCCCCAGCAGCAGTTCCATCCTTTGTATAAAACGGGGTTCCAACACATGAAACAGTGCTGTAGCAGCCACCCAGTAGTTGGACTCGTAAATATCGTGTTCTATGACCCACAATTGCTGCTGGCCGAAGAAATCATGTGCGATCTGCCGGTTGTTCAGTGAAAAGGTAAGGCTGGCCTTTCCCAATGCATCTATTCTGCCCTTCAGCACCTGGTGCCGGAGTGGAAACAGTCCGTCGGAAGAACGGGGGTAGATAATAGCAGTGTCGCCGGTGCGGAAGTTATGATTAACCGGAATATGGATATTGAAAACAACCGTACTACTTTCCGCATCGAAATGGCGGAACTGCAACCCGGGAATGATATTAAAACGTTCCAGCTTTTCCTGTTCGGATAGTAGCCAGAGGGCTGCAAAGCCTTCGGAGTCATCTTCCCGGTCCGGAGCAGAGTACATGCCGCATTTGGCCAGGAGATATTCCCGTAGCAGGAAGGACAGGAATTGCTGGTAATATATCCGCAGTAAAGGAGACGCTGTTGTATATGCTTCGTAAAAAGCGGTAAAGTGTACGGCGCTAAAAGAAGGAAGGCCTTCTGCAGCATCGGTAGTGATCTGGTCAAGTATATCATATTCGCCTGCTGCGAGGCGTAATAGTTGGGACACTACTTCATTACGAAGCACAAGCAGTTCGTTTTCTGCCGGCCGGTTACTGCTCACATTCCTGAGGGGGGTATCGTTAGCGGCGGAATATAGGATAGCTGAACTGCCACGTCGCTCGTTACCGAAAGCAGATTGTAACAGCAGGTTATATCCCACTACCTGCATTTCATGATTCTTCCATGCCCCGTAATCAGGGGAGCGGCCACTTTTTAACTCAAAGATCTCCTTGCGGAGGGAATCATTATCGTCTTCCGCCAGGATATCAAGTCTTCCCTGCAGGCCGTATAAAGCGGAAAAAAAGGTAGGTTCTATTCTGACAGGGCGGTTATGTAATTCTGCTGCTGATTGTAACAGGTTAGGCCAGTGCTTCGTACGGATATCCGTGAACATATTGTTTAGTTCTGTACGGCCGTAGGCCGCCGCCTGGAGTACATTTTCGGAAACAGCCTCCACGAAAGACTGGCGTAGGTCCATCTCCGGATTGCGCAGCACATTATCCAGCAATGCGTTTACCACATTCCCTTTAAAAGCCGCAATGCCCGGCGTTTGCGGTACCAGTTTCTTCACAATGTAAAGCAGCTTACCGGCACCCCGGGGGCCGAAACATTCAGCCAGATCGCTGATGTCTATCAGGAGATCAGGTTCCAGGATGATCCTGGTGGTATTTACAGCTTCATACAGGTCTGGCGCTTCGGTCTTACTGCAGTGCAGGATATGTACCGTATCATAAGCGCGTAATTGGCCATGTAATAAGGTTGTGTGTGCGTATACACTTTCGGAGATCATCAGCTGGAATGCGCCCAGATCATCATTACGGCAGCTCAACAGGAAATATGGCGCCTGATCTGACCTTTTCTGTAAAGGGCCAATATCTGTAACGAGGCATTTCAACTGCGGGATCAGCGCTGCTGAAAATTGCGGTGTATAACGTAACGTTCTGTCCTTTACAGAGATGCATTGCCGTTCTAACACCGATGGGACAGGAACTTCGCAAAAGTGTTGTATAGCCTGGGCCATCGTCTGTATGCAGATAAGAGATAACTCCTCGTCTGCGATCAGTGTACCGATAACAGCTTTGTGTGTGAGAATACGAAGGGCAGTGAGCTGTTCCTGTAACGTTGCAGGAACCGGATGTTTGTCAAAGAAGAATTGCATGCGGGCAAACAGGTTGCCGAAACTGCGTGTTTCTTCTTTGGTAAGATAACGGAATAGTTGTTCGAGCAATTGCCGGAGCTGTCGCAGCGTATCTGTAGGAGACGGCTTCTCGGCTGCTTCCTGCAGGCGCATATAACATGCCTGACCGGTAAGGATGTGTGTTGGTGCATTGAGCTTATTCACTGACATATTCAACAGACAGGTCAACAATCATTAAAAACTGTAAACGAATGAAGTGATCAGCAAGATAAGTAAAAAGCGTTAAGCAGCTTTACGATGTGTTTTGTCTTTTCGTTTATCCGACCTGAACACCCAGGGAGCAATTGGTTTAGAGAGTGACCACAATCCCAGTTTCTGTCTCTTTGCAGTTGCCTGTGCGGCTGCCAGCGGCGCACTTTTAGAGTATTCGGTATAGTGCCATGCATATCCGTCAGAGATCATCCTGCCGTTGATATACTGACCGTCAGCGCTATATACTTCCCCTATCCAGCGTTGATATCTATCTTTTCGCAGCAGTTCTACGGTGACCGTTTTATTAAAGCAAAGGTCTGCAAGCGCCTGTTTACTTCTCTGATAAAAGTCCTGTCCTTTTTCCGGAGCGTCGATAGCACTTAAACGTATCTTGTAGGTCGTCTTATTTACCAGCAGTTCGAAAGTATCGCCATCCATGATGCGCACCACTTTTCCCTTTACTTTCTTCGGAGGCTTGGCTCCGAGGCTTATTTGGGTGAACAAACTTAGGATAAGGCACAAGACCGCACAATAAAATACTTTCTGCATTACACGCTGGATTTAGGGATGCGAAGTAACAAATTTTTGTTCTACCTTCCGAAGGATTTAAAGTAATATGTGAACATGTCCAACAAGAAAATAGCCATCATCGGTGGTGGCAACCTGGGGAAAGCGATAGCACAGGGGCTTCTAAAGAGCGGGTTTTCAACGCCTGCGGACCTGACTGTGACCAAACGTAATCTTGCTTCACTAAGTGATCTGCAATCAATAGGAGTACAAACAATTTCTGACAACGAAACTGCTATAAGGGGTGCTGAAGTAATCGTGGTGGCGCTGAAGCCTTATAATGTAAGGGAAGTGTTGGCGGAGGTAAAACAAGCCTTCGATCCTTCCCGCCAGATCTTGATCAGTGTAATAACCGGTGTTTCCATAGATGACCTGGAGCAGATCGCCGGCGCCGGCATGCCGGTGGTACGTGCGATGCCCAATACCGCAATTGCTATACAGGAGTCGATGACCTGTATCTGTTATAAGAATGTGACACAACAGCAGGAAGCTTATGTGAATGAGATGTTCAGCCAGTTAGGCGTGGCTGTAAGCATTGACGAAAAACTGATGGACGCAGCAACTGTGCTCGGAGCCTGTGGTATTGCCTACGCACTGCGTTTTATCAGGGCAAGCATACAGGGCGGTATCGAGATCGGTTTTGATGCGCGCACGGCAAACCTGATCGCGGCACAGACCGTGAAAGGAGCAGCTCAATTACTTATCAAAGAGAACCGTCATCCGGAGGAAGAAATTGACAAGGTTACCACTCCTAAAGGCTGTACTATTGCAGGCCTTAATGAGATGGAACATCAGGGTTTCAGCTCCTCATTGATAAAGGGAATTACCGTGTCTTATAACAAGATAGCCAAGGATTAACTTCAGACAACTTCCTGTTTGGGATAATCAAAGAAAAGGAAGGACTTCCGGGCACGGTCAAAGTCTTTCCATGACTGAATATTTGCCTGAACAGCAAACATACCGGAGGTAGGGATATTATCAATCCTGATCTCCTGAGTTACATAGTTTGCAAAGTCGGTAATGCCGGGGTTGTGTGCAAAAATGGCGACTGTATCTATGTCATCGTCTACTTTAGTGATCACTTTCAGAAAGGTCGAAGCATAACATAGGTACAACTCTTCCTCCAGGAGGATAGCGTCTTTGTCATAGTGCCATTCTTTAGCCATGAGCCGTGCCGTACTTTTGGTGCGTTTTGCAGGGCTGGCAATAAGCAATTCGGGCATGATACCGCGGTGAGACAGGCGGTGTGCCATTTCCGGGGCATTCTGTTTGCCGCGCTTATTCAAGGGCCTGTCAAAATCGTCTACGTCGGGGTCATTCCAGCTTGATTTGGCATGACGGATAAGTAATAATGTTTTCATAACAACAATGTTATTATGTAGCAAAAAGAGATTGCTGTTCGCGATTTGAGTTAGTATTTAATACTAACTAATTTACGGATTTTACTGAAAGTAAGTGTAGTATAGGGGGCTCGGCAGCGCTGAGAACAGAGGATTTAAAGGAAATTTAATAATGGCATCATAATGAAAAGGGCCCGTCTTAAACGAGCCCTTTTTCTATTTTTAATATCCTCTTTCGTTTTTGCCTTCCATATAATTCATGAACGCCTTATTCACTACGCGGTTTCCTCCAGGTGTCGGGAAGTTACCGGTGAAGTACCAGTCGCCCAGGTTATTTGGACACGCTTTATGCAGACTTTCAATGGACTGGTAGATAACATCTACTTTGGCACTGATGCCGTCCGGAGTAATGATCTCAGCGATTTTGGCAGAGATCTCCTCAGTAGTGAATGGCTTATAAATGTTCCTTACCACATTCTGTGCATGCAGTGTATTGGTACGCTGCAGCTCCAGGCAGAGGCCATAGGCCTCCTGGAGGATGTGTTCCTTGCCATGGTCCTTTAATAGGGCAATAGCAGCCTTAAATGCTACGAAATCCCCTATTTTACTCATGTCGATCCCATAACAATCCGGATAACGGATCTGCGGAGCGGACGATACGACAATGATACGTTTTGGTCCCAGGCGGTCCAGCATCCTGATGATGCTTTCACGAAGGGTAGTACCGCGTACAATAGAGTCGTCTATTACAACAAGGGTATCTATCCCCGGACGTACGGTACCATAGGTAATATCGTAAACGTGTTGTACCATTTCATTACGGCTGGTATCGGCAGCAATGAAGGTGCGCATTTTTACATCTTTGATGGCGATCTTGTCTATACGGATACGGCGGTTCACCATTTCCGACAGTTTTTCTTCATCAAAATCTTTACCCCATGAAACGATACGTTCTATTTTTATCTTGTTCAGATAATCTTCCAGCCCTTTCAGCATGCCATAGAAGGCAATTTCTGCTGTATTGGGGATGAAGGAGAAGATAGTATTGCGGAGGTCATTATCGATGCTTTTCAGCACGGTTTCTGACAGGTTATAACCTAAAGCGGTACGCTCTTTATAGATCTTTTCATCGTTCCCGCGAGAGAAGTAGATACGTTCGAAGCTACATGCGCGGCGTTCTTTCGGGGCGAGGATCTGTTCTACGCTGTATTCCCCGTTCTCTTTTACGATCAGGGCGTTACCAGGCATCAGTTCCAGTACTTCATTCTCGCCTACGTTGAAAGCGGTACGGATAGCTGCGCGTTCAGAAGCGGCGACAATGACGTCTTCATTCACATAGTAGTAAGAAGGACGGATACCGTGTGCATCGCGCATTACGAAAGCGTCTCCGCTACCGATCAATCCGCACACATGATAACCTCCATCGAACATAGAAAAAGCCTGTTGCAGGATGGTTTTGACATCCAGTCCATTACGTCTTTCTTCATCTTCCTTACTCAGGAAGTGATGCAATATTTCGAGCATAGCAGCAAGGTCACTATTGCGGTGTGTTTCTCCTGGTTCAACGTTCACGAACTTGAACAGTTCATCTACGTTTACGAGGTTGAAGTTACCGGCGAGTGCGAGGTTGCGTGCGGGAATGGTATTGTGACGTACAAAAGGGTGGCAGAGTTCTACATTGTTTTTGCCCTGAGTGGCGTAGCGGAGGTGGCCCATCAAAAGTTCCCCGAGGAAACGCATGTGGCCTTTCATGAGGCCTGGGTATTTAGTGATTTCCGGCTGGTATTTCTCTATTTCATCTATTTCGTCTCTGACCTTGGCAAAGATATCTCCGATGGCTTGCGGTGCGCTGCTTCGCAGGCGATGCATAAATGGTACTCCAGGTTCTGTGTTTAACTTCACTGTGGCTATACCTGCTCCGTCCTGTCCGCGGTTATGTTGTTTCTCCATGAGGAGGTACAACTTGTTGAGGCCGTAGAAAACAGTTCCGTATTTCTGTTGGTAATATGAGAACGGCTTTCTAAGTCTGATAAACGCTAATCCGCATTCATGTTTTATGGCATCACTCATCCCTATTAGAATTGAAGGCGCAAAGTTACGTGTAAAAAGCCGAACCCCCAACGCCTCTTGATAAATGCGGGTCGCTCCTGAAAAGAACAATCCCCGGTATGTATTATACCGGGGATTGCTACTGAATTATATGTGTTATTGTTTTGCTATACTTCCTATCCACTGGGCGATGTGACTACACTGTTTAAACTCGTCTTCCACATGGATGTAAAATGTCGGGATCTTTTCCCTGAGCCATTTATCACGGGCGTCCTGTTGTTTAAGCTGGAGCGTGCGTTGCTGGATACGGGCGTAATCGTCGGTCATATTCTCCCTGTGAGGATGTGTACGTGTTTTCAGGTAAATAAGACGGACACCGTTGCGGCCACCTGGCTGGTCATCGACATAAGGCATTGGTTTGGAGATACCACCTGGTTTCAGGGTGTCCAACAGCAATACGATATCTCTTTCTGAAGGCTGGTCCAGCTGATCGATGGTGATGAGGGAGCTACCGTTCATTCTGTTCTGGAGCATACCACCATCAAATTTTGACATTGGCAGGTCACTGTATTTTACTACAGCTTCACCAAAGGTCATCTTTCCGTTCAGGATAACCAGACGTATGCTATCCAGTTTCTTTGTAGCCTCGGCCAGGTCGTTACGGGTAACGTTTGGCTTCAGCAGGATATGCTGTACGGTGATATTGTCACCCTGACGTTTAATACACTGAATAAGATGGTAACCGAACTGGCTTTTTATCGGCGAGGAGATCTCATTTTCTTTCAGACGGAAGGACGCTGCGAGGAAATCTGCATCCCATTGTTTGTCATTACGGTTCAGGATGTATACCCCCTTATTTTCTTTTGCGCCGGGATCTTCTGAATAGAGTATCGCCAAACGTCCGAAATCACTGGTCTTTTCCTGCACCTGTTTTTTAAATTCCAGGAGGCGGTCTATCGAATACTGGTCCATTTCCTTAGTGGCTTTGGGCTGTATTACGATCTGGCCAATTTCCAGTTCAGATTCGTAGAATTGGAGACTGTCCTTAGGAATAGCGTCGAAATATTTTTTAACCTCGGAAGGGGTTACTTTCACTGAACTGGTGATCTTGTCCTGCATAGCCTTTGCCAGCAGCCCTTCTTTAATAGGCTGGCGGAAGCGCTCACGCAGCTGGTAAATAGAATACCCGGTCACTTCTTTCATTTTCTCACGACTACCGTAGAGGTCTTCGAAGTAACGGATGCGGTTTTCTATCTGGCCGTCCACATCTTGTTCACTTACGGGCAAGCTATCCCGTTCTGCCTGCATTACCATCACCTTCTGGGCAATGATCTGTTCCATTATCATACAGGGAGCATTGGGAGGCAGTGTATTATCTACAGTAGAACGCTGTAGATTGACCATTTCTCCTTCAATGTCTGATCTGAGAACGATTTTATCCCCCACTATAGCTGCTATTTTATCAGCTACCATTTTCTGCTGGGCTATACCAACCTGACAGAGCAGCAGCGTACCCGCAGAAAGTGCAAAAATTTTATTCATGTTAACGAGTGCAGTGAATTCCAAAAATAGCCAATAAAAAATAAGCCGCTATTGTGCGGCTTATTTATTTAACAAAAGTTTATACAGATCTTATAAAGTTCTCTTTACTTCCACTTCTTCGAAGCCTTCTACGATATCCCCGACCTGCAGAGCGCTGTAGTTTTTGATACTCAGACCACACTCCATGTTGGAGGCAACTTCCTTCACATCGTCCTTGTAGCGTTTCAGAGAGGCCAGTTCGCCAGTGTAGATCACGATACCTTCGCGTACCAGGTTTACACGTGTGTTGCGGGTAATCTTTCCGTCCAGTACGAAGCAACCTGCAACGGTCACCTTGTCGAAGCGGTAAGTTTCGCGGATCTCCACGTTGGCCACCACTTTCTTCTCGATCTTCGGTTCCAGCATACCTTCCATCGCGCTCTTCAGTTCGTCGATAGCGTCGTAAATGATGGAGTAAGTACGGATCTCGATGTTCTCTTTCTCTGCCAGCTTGGATGCCTGAGAAGAAGGACGTACCTGGAAACCTACGATGATAGCGTCGGAAGCGGTTGCCAGCAATACATCGGATTCTGTGATCTGACCTACTGCCTTGTGTACCACGCTCACTACGATCTCTTCGGTAGAGAGTTTCTGCAGGGAGTCGCTCAATGCTTCTACGGAACCATCAAAGTCACCCTTGATGATGAGGTTAAGCTGTTTAAAGTTACCCAGTGCAAGACGACGTCCGATCTCATCCAGTGTGATGTGTTTCTTGGTACGGATACCTTGTTCACGGATGATCTGTGCACGGCGGTTAGCCACTTCTTTTGCTTCAGATTCCTCTTCAAACATGCGGAACTTCTCACCTGCCTGCGGTGCACCGTTCAGACCGAGCACCTGTACTGGTGCGGATGGTCCGGCGGAGTCAACACGCTGACCGCGTTCGTTGAACATTGCTTTGATCTTACCGAAGTTAGAACCGGAAGCGATGGTATCGCCCTGATGCAGGGTACCGTTTTGTACCAGCAGGGTAGCTACGTAACCGCGGCCTTTATCGAGGGATGCTTCGATTACGCTACCGGAAGCTTCCCTGTTCGGGTTGGCTTTCAGTTCGAGTAATTCAGCTTCCAGGAGTATTTTTTCCAGCAGGACGTCTATATTCAGACCGCTCTTGGCAGAAATTTCCTGGCTTTGGTATTTACCACCCCAGTCTTCCACCAACAGATTCATACCTGCCAGTTGTTCTTTGATCTTTTCAGGATTAGCACCGTCTTTATCCACCTTGTTGATGGCGAATACCATCGGCAGACCGGCAGCCTGTGAGTGAGAGATCGCTTCACGTGTCTGTGGCATGATGGCGTCATCTGCCGCGATTACGATGATGGCGATATCCGCTACTTTGGCACCACGTGCACGCATCGCGGTAAAGGCTTCGTGACCTGGAGTATCCAGGAAGGTGAGCCTTTTACCTGAAGAGGTAACTACCTGGTAGGCACCGATGTGCTGGGTAATACCCCCTGCTTCACCTGATACTACGTTTGCGTTACGGATATAGTCAAGCAAGGATGTCTTACCGTGGTCTACGTGACCCATGATGGTCACAATAGGCGCTCTTGGGATAAGATCTTCCTCGTTGTCTGTTACTTCTTCTTCTTCTATTTCATCTGCATCGTCCACGCCGATGAATTCTACTTCATAGCCGAACTCTCCTGCTACCAGTTCTATTACCTCTGCGTCCAGACGCTGGTTAATAGACACCATGATACCAAGTCCCATACATTTTGAGATCACTTCGGCAAAGCTTACGTCCATCAGGTTGGCGAGTTCGCTTACAGATACGAACTCCGTTACCTGGAGTTTATTGCCTTCAGCTCCCTGGTTAGCCATTTGCTCTGCGAGCTCATGACGTTTCTCACGGCGTTGTTTGGCTTTAGTATTCTTACCACGGTTACCACCACCACTCATTTTGGCCATGGTTTCCTTGATCTTATTCTGGATCTCGTTCTTATCGATTTCTTTATCCTCAGGTTTCCTGTCGCGGTCACCGAAGCGGTTGTTGCCAAAGCCACCAGGTCTGTTACCTCCATGTTGGCCTCCGCCTGGTCTGTTACCACCAGGTCTGTTACCAGCTGGTCCACCGCCGGGACGGTTACCGGTGCCGTGTTGACCACCGCCAGGCCTGTTACCACCTGGTCCGCCAGGGCGGCCTTCGCGGTTAGGTGCTGCGTGAGGTCTGCTAGGTCCTGTAGGTTTGTTTGTATTATCGCCACCGCGATTATCGCGGTTTCCGCCGGGACGGTTGTCCCTGTTGAAATCTCCACGGTTACCAGGACCGCGGTTATCGGCGTTACCTCCTTTGGAAAGATCGTTTGGCTGAATAGGTTCAGGTTTCTTTTCAACGATGATACGTTTCCGCTTGCGGTTGTTGTCGGCGTTATTATTATTGCCGCCACCACCACGGTTGAAATTACTGTTACCCTTATTGTCACGTCTTTCTGAATGTACAGGCAACTCTATTTTTCCGATCACTTTCGGACCGCTGAGTTTTTCGGCCTGTATATTTTCAATAACGGCGGTTCCTCCGTTATCACCCTGGTCTGATGCAATGTCTGCTGCAACTTCGTCCATATGCTGTGCGGCCGGTTTGTGTGCGGGTTGTTCTTTCGCTTCTGCCGGTTCTTTTGTTTTTTCCTGGGCAGCTGCCGGTTTTTCGGCTGCCGGCGCTTGTTTCTCTTCCACAGCGGGGACAGCAGGTTTTTCAGCAGCAGGAGCCGTTGTTTTTTCTTGTTGTATTGGTTGTACGTTTTGTACTGGCTGAACGGGTTGCTGCGGTTTTGCTTCTGGTTGGGCAGGTTTGGCTGCTTCTACCGGAGGCTGTTGCTGTGCAACGGGTTGCGGTTGTGTTTGTGCCTGCGGTTGCGGAGCCGGTTCTTTGACCTTATCCTTATCACTGGCAACAGGTTCCGGTTGTTTTGCAACAACTGGTTTTTCCTCCTGTTCCGGCTTTTTGGTTGCCGTAGGCGGTGGCGCAGGAGGTCTTTTTGGTTTATTCAGTGCATCCAGGTCGATAGTGGCTACGACTTTCGGGCCATTGATCTTTGGAGCGTCTGTTTTTATTACTTCCGGAGTTTCCGGTTGTGTTTGCACAGGCGGCGTTTTCTCAGCAACGGGCTGTTGAGGAGAAACAACGGGTTCTTTAGGAGCCTCTTCTGTTTTAACAACAGGTTTTTCTTCCGCTACCGGTACCGGTTTTGGCTCGGGTTTAGGTTCAGGCTTCGGCTCCGGTTTTGGTTCGGGCTTAGGCTCTGCTTTAGGTTCCGGCCTTGGTTCTGGTTTTGGTTCAGGTTTAGGCGCTTCAACTGCGACCGCGGGTGTGGGTTCCTCTTTAGGAGTTGCTTCTTTCTTCTTGGCTGCTGCCTCTGCTTCTTCCTTCTCTTTCTTCTTCATTGCATCTAACACACTTCCTTTAGGCAGGGCTATCTGATCGCTTTTGCGCTTGTTAGCCTTGTCCTGCTGGAACTCGGACTGCAAAGCTGCATACATCTGGGACGTAAGACGGGCATTGGGTGAGCCAAAGCCCCCCATATCATAGCCCTTATTAGCAAGGAAATCGATCAACGTTT
>CABHOY010000069.1 GCA_902168105.1 uncultured Flavihumibacter sp. | reverse complement strand
ATTGTGCGCAGGAAGGGTAAATTGTTGGTGATCAACAAAAAGAATCCCCGTTTTAAACAACGTCAGGGATAATCATTTAATACATAACTAGTAAATTAAAATACAAATATGGCACGTATAGCCGGTATCGATCTTCCTAAAAATAAACGTGGAGAAATTGGCCTGACCTACATCTTTGGTATTGGTCGTTCTACCGCTCAATATATCCTGGAAAAGTCTGGCATAGACTTTAACAAGAAAGTTAAGGACTGGAACGATGATGAGCAGGCTGCTATCCGTAACGTCATTAACAGTGAGTTTAAGGTAGAAGGTCAGCTACGTTCTGAAGTACAGATGAATATCAAGCGTCTGTTAGACATTGCTTGTTATCGTGGTCTTCGTCATAGGAAGGGCTTACCGTTAAGAGGCCAGCGTACCCGTACCAATAGCCGTACCCGTAAAGGTAAACGTAAAACGGTTGCAGGTAAAAAGAAAGCGCCTAAGAAATAAACTTGATAATACAAATAACAAGTTCCGGTTTCCAGTAGTCGTATATATGGCAAGAGGAATCTGGAACCTGGAACCTGGAATTTTATATAATTATGGCAAAAGCAACAAATACAAAAACTGCTGCTAACAAAAAGAGGGTAGTTAAAGTAGACAACTACGGCGATGTACATATCTCTGCTAGTTTCAACAATATCATCATCAGCATTACCAACAAACAGGGTCAGGTGATCTCCTGGTCTACTGCAGGTAAGATGGGCTTTAAGGGTTCTAAAAAGAACACTCCTTATGCAGCTCAGCTGGCTGCTTCTGACGCTGCGAAAACAGCAATGGAAGCAGGTCTGAAAAGAGCAGATGTTTTTGTAAAAGGCCCTGGTGCTGGTCGTGAAAGTGCTATCCGTGCGATCGCTAACTCCGGTATCGAGGTTAACATGATCAAAGACGTTACTCCTTTACCTCACAACGGTTGCCGTCCTCCTAAAAAGAGAAGGGTATAGGATCGATATAATTTCGCTGTATTTCGAAAGTGGAGAGTTGGAATTATCTTCCGCTTGCTGCTTTCGAATTGCTGCTTAAGAATTTTATTAACAATGGGTGTATGATCAGGTTTAAGATTTTTTAAAGATCATATACCGAAACTAAAAAATCTATCAAATAACATGGCAAGGTATACAGGACCAAAGACCAAGATCTCCAGAATTTTTGGAGAACCGATTTTAGGAAACGGTAAGTATTTAGGTAAGAACAGCAACCCTCCGGGTCAGCATGGTGTAACCCGTAAGCGTAAACAGCTGGGTGAATACGCGCTGCAGCTGCGTGAAAAACAGAAAGCGAAATACACTTATGGTGTACTGGAACGCCAGTTCGCTAACCTGTTCGTAGAAGCTAACCGTCGTAAAGGTGTTACCGGTGAAGTTTTGATCAAATTGCTGGAAGCACGTCTGGATAACGCTGTATTCCGTCTCGGAATCGCTCCTTCCCGTCCTGCTGCACGCCAGCTGGTTTCTCACAAACATATCACTGTTAATGGTGAAGTAATGAACATCCCTTCTTATCAGCTGAAACCAGGTGATGTGATCGGACTGAAACCATCTGCAACAACTAACACTGCTATTACCAGCAATATCCGCGGTAAAAATCCTAAATTCAGCTGGTTGGATTGGAATGAAAAAGAACTGAAAGGTGTTTTCATTGCATATCCTGAGAGAGAGAGCGTTCCTGAGAACATTAAGGAGCAGCTGATCGTAGAATTGTACTCTAAATAATAATATGTCTTTAGCCGTTAAGCATGGGTCATTAGTTGCC
>CABHOY010000068.1 GCA_902168105.1 uncultured Flavihumibacter sp. | reverse complement strand
GATCTAAGGTTGATCCTAGGTTCATTCCAGGCTATTTAACCTAGAATGAACCTAGAATGAACCTAGGATAAACCTAGGATGAACCTAGGATGAGGCCAGGATCTATCATGGATCATGCCGGGATGGTCTTGTCCTGCTATAGGTTTACACCTGTTGTTAGGAAATACTGAATTTGGTTTACAAAGATCTTGATTGTCCTGAAGCTGGTTTACAGGTTTCAGGAATAGTCCTGTTGGAGGTTGACACCCCTTTTTGTAGGTGCTTTCCAGTGTTTTTTGAGTATTCCAGAAGCTTTTAGATAAGCTTGGTCGGGAGTCAGGTAATCGCAGCTGGAGTGCAGTCTTTTACGATTATAGATATCAACCGCCTGGTTTACTGCCTGAGTTGCCAGTTTAAAATTGTCAAAGGTAGTGGCTAGTTGCAGTTGAGTTTTAAGGAAACCATTCACTCTTTCAGCAATAGCATTTTCCCCAGGATCTCCCTTTTGAGTCATGCTGATGAGGATCTCATTTTGGATCAGGGTAGCTGTATACTCCTTACAGCAATACTGAATCCCGCGATCAGAGTGGTGGATGGTCTTATAGAATACAGACTTATTGCGGGTGGCCAATGTCATTTTAAGCGCCAGGATCGTCCCTTCGCTATGTAGGGTAGGATAGAGATGGTATCCGACGATTTTGCGGGAATACACATCAGTCACCAGGCTTAAATAACAGAATTTTCCGCCTTTTAAGGCCAGATAAGTGATATCGCTCACCCACACCTGGTTGGCTGCTTTAACAGTAAGGTCCTTTATCAGATTGGCATATTTACGAAAAGGGTGATTGGAATCGGTGGTGTAAACCTTCTTACGACGACGACGGCGAATCAGCAGCTGATGTGCGGCTAGCAGGTCAAACAGCTTATCCCTCCCCAATTTAATGTCATGGTCCTTGAGTAATGGTTTTAACCGCCTGTGCAGGCTTCGGGTGCCTACACCGTTTTCAGCCTTGCGTATCGCCTCAACTTCATTAATGACAAGGGATGCCTGCATTAACGAGGAGTGCTCGTGACGAACGTGCTTATAATATCCCTGACGGGACTTCCCAAACAATCCACATATACTACCCAGCCCCCAAGCCGGATAGTAATGCTTTACTTTTTGGACTGCTTGGACCCAGGCTTTTTTCTGATATCAATTTTGAGAGTATCTTCCGCTACATCAATAAGTGTCTGTAAACCAATTATTTGCATATTGGCTTGTTGGAGTTGCTTTTGCAACTCTTGATTCTTCTTTATGATAGCTTCTAGCTCTTTTTTTTCTTCCGGACTCATAACTTCTGCTGGTAAGGTAGGAGCTGCAATATCCGAAGAAAATTTAGATACCCAGTAAGCAACCTGATGATAAGTCACGTTGAACTCTTTGGCAATAGAGCCATAGCCTCCAGTGCTGGCTAAATAAGCAGATACAACCTGGCGCATGAAAGTTGGCTCATACTTAAAGGAGCCGCCCCTCTTTTTTTGTTGGATTTTATCCATGTTTACTCTTTTTGAAGGTGTAAACCTTTTTTAGGACGTGACCGGGGGACTAACATAAGATGACCTGGTGACGATGTTGTTACTGCCGCTGAAGAGAGTGACACAACGGCGGCTGAAGAGAGAAACCAATGCTGGTCAACAAAAAAGAGGGCCGCCTGTCCGTGGCCGTTGCACAACTACCACCTTAGCCTTAAAAAAAACACAACAGACAGTAATGTTTGTTGTGTTTTTTCTTTTATAGTATTGATATCCAGTTGATTGATTTGTATATTTAACTATGCAAGGTAA
>CABHOY010000067.1 GCA_902168105.1 uncultured Flavihumibacter sp. | reverse complement strand
GGATATGATTGATCCGGTGGGAAGGATAAGATGGATCGATGGGTACATATGCACATCCGGCTTTCAGGATGCCCAGCAATGCGATCACCAGTTCAGGGCTACGCTCCATACATACTGGCACAACACTCCCCGGACCAGCTCCCATATCCTGCAACATACGGCTTACAACCGACGACCGCACGTCCAGCAGATTGTAGCTAAGCTCATAGTCACCGAATATCACGGCTGTTTTCTCTCCCTGCAATTGCGACTGTTTTGAAAACAGGTCTACTATTGTATTACGTGGATATTCAATTAGTACCTGGTTAAAGGCATGTAATAAGGTTTGCTCTTCTGTGGATGTTAATAAGCCCAACGACGATATGCTACAATTCCTGTTTGTCACTATAGACTTTAACAATTCCTGGTAGTGGCACAGCATACGTTCTATCCGCGCTGCATCAAACAAGCCTGTATTATATTCCATACCAAGCTTCAGACCAGTGTCAGTTACACGGACTTCCAGCGTCAGATCAAATTTAGATGTCTCGGATACAACCGCTCCATAAGACAAGACAGCATCTTCTGACAATACCAGTTGCTGCTGCGCTGACTCGTGCTGTAAGACGAACATCACCTGGAATAAAGGGTTACGGCTGCCGTTCGTGGAAAAGCCCTGCTGAACTACCACCTTCTCAAATGGTATATGCTGGTAATGATAAGCATCCACCGTAAGCTGACGTACACGATTCAGCAGACTACGGAAAGATTCTTCTCCGGTCAACTGCGTACGTAATACAACAGTATTTATAAAAAATCCGATCAGCTTTTCTATCTCATGATGACTACGATTAGCTACCGGACTTCCTACACTGATATCGGTCTGACCACTGTAACGGTACAAGAGCACCTTGAAGGCACTCAATAAGGTCATGTACAATGTTACTCCTTCCTGACTGCTCAGCTGCTCTAATCCAGACAGTAGTGCTCCATCCAGCACACTGTAACAACGACTACCTGCATGCCCCGTGGAGGCACTACGGGCACGATCAGAAGGAAGCTCCAATACACCGGCACCTGATAACTGCGATTGCCAGTACGCAAGTCCTTCTTCCAATAAGGGACCGTTAAGATGACGGCGTTCCCATAAAGCATAATCTGCATATTGAACGCTTAACCCCGGAAGACGATCTTCTATATTTTTATACAGTTGCACCAGTTCTTGTACAAGCAACGGCATGGACCAGCCATCTGCTGCTATGTGGTGCAATACGACCACCAGCAGCTGTTCTTCATTCGCATACTCCTGCAGTTCTGCACGCAGCATATAATCTGAGGACAGATTAAACGGACGATCCACTAGTTCCTGTACAGCCACATGGCTGCTTCCCGTGCAAGCCCCCTCAATACGACGGTAGCCTAGCGACCAACCACTGTCTGACAACACCTGCTGATAAGCAGTA
Source organism: uncultured Flavihumibacter sp. (assembly GCA_902168105.1). GTDB lineage: Bacteria > Bacteroidota > Bacteroidia > Chitinophagales > Chitinophagaceae > Chitinophaga. The sequence goes on along the minus strand of CABHOY010000067.1, from coordinate 1,129 downwards.
CCTTCTATCTCCAGCATCACACTACGTAATACTTCATGACGTGACAGCACTTGCCGGAACGCATGCTCCAGGCGCAATACATCTAATCGTCCATGCACACGAAGCACAGCAGGGATATGATAATGAACACTACCTTCCAGCTGATCGATAAACCATAAACGTTCCTGTGAATAAGACAATGGTATATGCGCTGGAAGTTCTTCTCGAACGATGGCGGGCAACAACACTCCTGCTCCTGTTTTTATGATATAAGCTGACAGCTCAGCAAGGACCGGATAACTGAATATGTCCCGGATGCTCACTGCAATATCCAGCACACTACGCAGCCGGGAAATTACCCGTGCTGCCAGTAGCGAATGACCACCCAGCTCAAAAAAGTTATCGTTAATACTTACTTTATCTATCCCCAGCAACTCCTGCCAGATAGTGGCTATGGCATGCTCGGTATCGTTACGCGGCGCTACATATGCACGCGCTGATGTGATCAAACCTGATACTGGTGGTAACGCCCGACGGTCCAATTTTCCATTTTTTGTTAATGGCAAACGCTCTAAAGGAATGAATATACCTGGCACCATATAAGCAGGTAAATGGCTACGCAACCAGGTCTGCAACCCGTCCTTGTCAAAGGTCCCTGTTGCCACGACATAGGCTACCAACTGACTATTCTCTCCGGTGGCTAGTACTGCACACTGACTGATAGCTTCGTATTGCTGTAAAACACTTTCTATCTCACCCAGCTCAATGCGGTAACCACGTACCTTCACCTGCTGATCACGACGACCTACATACATGATCGTTCCATCTTCACGCCAGTAGCCGATATCTCCCGTACGGTACAAACGGCTGCCTGAGATGCCGCTGAATAGATCGCTTATGAACTTCTCCGCTGTCAGTGCTCCCTGGTTCAGGTAACCACGGGTTACACCAACTCCTCCTATACAGATCTCACCAGGAATACCCACCGGGCATAACTGGCCTTCACTGACTATATAAACATGTGTATTACTTACCGGACGCCCGATAGGAAGATCAGAGCCTGTAAGCTCATCCCCTTCATAACGGTAGATCGTGGCTGTGATCGTGGCCTCTGTAGGCCCGTATTTGTTATAAAAAGAGATACCTGTAT
>CABHOY010000066.1 GCA_902168105.1 uncultured Flavihumibacter sp. | reverse complement strand
AAAGTGATCTCATCATGGCTACGTCTGCCTCTGCTTATAATATTGCGTTCCATATTGCCAGTTTGATAGCTACAATATTATTCAGCCGTTTCCATTCGGGCAAGACGCTCTATCTCGGGTGTTTACGTATAAATAACTATTCTCCCGTGCAATTGCATAAAAAGCATCCGGGACAGGTTCTACAATAGCATCAAATATACTGGTCCAGTCTTCTATCAAACGTACGATTTGATATTCTACATGATTAGTGTTATTCACCTCCTCACCTGCCAATATTTCGTTTGTATATTCGTAAAGAGTAGTCTTATTTAAATCAAGCCAATATTCACCATCTGTGAGTCCGAACCAATGCATCCTTGCATCAGATTGATCGCCCCAGGGAAAGATGTTATCCGGATGTCTGATTTTGAAATTAATGAGGGCCATATAGATAATTAAAAGTCAAAGTATTGGCAAGGTAGTACAAAAAATAATATTGCCATTACCTGACGTACCGGTGATCAGCATACCGGCCAGGTTGAAGTGAATCTAATAGCAAGTCTCTTAAAGGGCCTCTGTCGATTTCCGGCCCGAAGTGTTCGGATCGTGGATCTTCATCAGATGCAGCCGCGTGTTGATCCCACAAAATCTCCGCATCCTTATTCAGTATGCGTGCGTTACCGGCCCCGCGGCGGTACTTGGCCATAAATTCATCCATCAAACCGGCGGCTTCCAGTGCCTTCAAACCGCCTTCATAATGCAGGTCTAGAGTAGCTCCCTGTACTCTAGTATTTTTATCAAAGTCCCTTTAATATACTTTTACTTTTCTTCCTTTTAATTGTAAGAGCCTTGCCAGTGTCAAACCTCCAGGCCCTCCGCCAATAATGGCTATCTGTATATTATTGAGATCATTTTTTCTAACAATTTTAATAAAGGTTCATCTACATACCGGAAAGTAAGGGGGGTATATCACCAGCTTTAAATGGGGCAGCGATCTGCGGATGATCATCAGGCATTATTATCTAAAAGATGAATTGATTATAAAACGGACCAATGAACCCGCCGAAGACAGGAAGATATCGCCTTCCGGATGAGCGGGATATTTCCCCTCTTTAGCAAAAAATGATAATAGTTTATCTAATGAGCAGCCGCATGTTTTGAATACCTAGACCAAGAAAAATGATATTGACAGTAGAAGAGTCTCTAGGTATTAGATAAGCGATATAATTTACTAAAAATCAATACCAGTTGGTTCGAAAGTGATCCGTTACTGGGCACAAAAATAGAAAATCCGCTACTAGAGCGGATTTTCTATTTTATACCACTTTAAGATCCTGAATAAGTCATTTATAATCAATTTGAAAATGGTTCGTTTTGTGACGAATCAAGTCGAGAACTTGTCGAATTGGTGACTACTTTAACCGCTTTAAATCCGTGGCTATCTATTTTGGGAGCTATTTTCGCAAACGCTAACGAGATAACCAAAGCGATTATCCAGGCAAGGCTATAAGCAACCGTCTCATTTACTGTTTGTCTGCCAAACCATGTTTCCCATCCACCCTTTTCACCTAAAAAATTCTTTTCTGTAGTAGAAATATATTTACTTACACGAAATCCTAGATGATACATGCCCGAGGCAAATCGAATAGAGCATACGAGCAGAAAAAGAAAAGGCAACCACGATGCAGCATCTGTAGTAACTTTATTAGTCATTATCCAAGCAGCTAGTGCCGCAGCCCCGCCAAAACCAAATTTTTCTAACTTCCATAATTCTTCAAGCCTGGAAATAACCTCCGATCGTAGATGTATATATTCCTCTTTAAGAAATTCATTCTTTGAGGATTGAGATATAGGAGTACCCATCAGTGGACCAGAAGCTGTTTTGATGTCTTCCATAATAAGATATTATAAGAATGACTGCTAGGAACAATAAGCTGTTGCAATTCAAATCTAGTGTTAGATCTAACAGTAGTAAAAATAAGGTTCTTAGCTTTCTTAGAAAATACCAAGTAGTGGGTATTTTCCAGCTATCTAATCAATAGCTGGGTTGATTTTCTTCATGAGACAGATAATAACATCAATCGCCTTTAAATCCTTTCTTTACAGAAATTAACGGAAGATCTACTAAGCAACATTATTGTACCCAATAGGGTATGCCAGAGCAGAGTAGCAAATACTAAACTATGTTAAGGGGGTATCCCTACGGGCAAGTGCATCTATGTAGGTATGCGGGAGTCGATTACTTTCGCTTCAGTTTCCAGATATGAGGAAGAAGCTCCTTGATCCTGTTTACCGGATAGTCTGCTATTACACTGAGTACATTTTCAAGCCATTCGCTAGGATTAACGTTGTGCAATTTGCAGATTCCCATCAGGCTAGACGGACTATCCTTTTTTTCTGAGTTTAGATATCAGGCGCCTGGAATTAACCCTTAAAAAATCATAGTATAAGGCGATTAATAAAATACCTGTCGCTATATAAAAACTATGATACTGAAATTTTACAAAGGCAAACCCACCGAGGATGCTGCCCATGAGAAAGAATAAGATAATGATAAATCTCAAAACTATCTTCTTTCGAAGCAATGTATCTTTCTCAGGGTACTTTAGCAATGCTGCAGATAGATCAATACCCAGATCTGTAAACATTCCCGTAAGATGTGTAGTTCTTACAACAGCACCGGATATGACTGACACCAATGCATTCTGCATCCCCATCGCAAATAAAAGCCCGCCTGCAAAATATTCTGTCTTAACAATAGTATGATCAAATGTGTGTCCAAAATATCCAACAAAGCAGAGGATAACTATTTCTATTAAAATTGGTATTATATACGATTCTCGTTTATCTCGACCAACCCTTGAGACATGAAGGCTGGAAAAAAAAGCGCCCGACAAAAACAAAAGCAGCCAGATACTGATCATGCGTACAGCACGAAAATCACCTTCTGTAAACTTTAGCGCCATTAGAGCCGCGTGTCCCGTCATATTGGTGGTAAGTACAAAAAAGCCCAGAAAGCCTGACGCATTTACAAATCCGGCTGTTGTGCAAAGTAATATAGCCAGGCGCATATTTTGCCGAAAACTTCGTTTCTTTCCCCGGTATCTGAACATCCAATTTATATTTTTTCTAAAAATGACGATCACCATCCTTCATCAGATCCTTAAACATTTTTGTTTTTAAGGATTATTTCAATGCTTGCATATTTCCGATGCTCTGACCGGATAGTTCATTTATCTATACTTAATCCAACAATTAAATAACATATCAACATCACTCTCCACTAAACGATATGCTGCAGGAATACGCTCATAAGAGCTTTGATATGTAACAAGGCGGGTACCTTGTGGTCTTTGTTTAAGAACTCTATATAAATAGTCGTTATAATAATAGTACAAACTTTCAGAATGATCAATATTATTATCAATATACAGGCTCTCATCGATTAGATTTTCATAAAACGAATTGTAATAATAAAAATGATCAAATCCTGAATAATCCAACTGTGTAAAGTTTGCATGAATGAAAGTAACATTCGCAATTGACAATTGTTGTTGAACCTGATTAGCTATACCTACAAGACTTCCCCTTTGCTCCACTCCATAAAAATTGCAATCAGGGTGATGATAGCCTGCACTGAGGCAGAACTTACCTACACCGGATCCAATATCCAGAATTTTTGCGCCTGGGGTCGCGGCCAGAAATCTGCCGGCTCGTTTAGCTATTTCAATCGACGTCCAATGCAATCTCGACAGGCTACGTATATTATCCGGGTACAATTCATCAAAATTATTATTATTCGAAAAGACTTCTTTCAATGTTGTTTTATCTGTAATCATAATGGTTTGCGATACGTTGACACCGGGGAAGGTTTACATGTAAATTGATCCAATTGTGCTCTTTGGCATAGTGAAGTTTCCCTGTATAGTTCCCAATATTCCTCCTGCAAAACTATCGACTTAAAGTTTCATTAACTTTGCAAGTAATCAACTTAAAAGTTGATAAAAATCAATTTTCGATATTAGACTTTTGTTGATATGAGCTTAAAAGGTATCTTCCCGATAGATAAATGGATTTTCCGTTCCAGGTCAATACTGGAAAGCTTAACTGCAGAAGAAACAGAAAGGTTGTTATCAGCTACCGTGGAGCAATGTTACCGGAGAGGGCAGATCATCTTCAGAGAAGACAGTCCCGCTTTTGGTATTTACTATATAAAAGAAGGGAAAATCAAAAAATATAAGCAGGACAGGAACGGCAATGAACATATAATATATGTGGCCAATGCCGGAGAATTGATCGGATATCATGCAGTACTATCAGATAATACTTATCCGGACTCTGCTGCTGCTCTAGAAGACTGTATCATTACCCTTATTCCAAGAGACACATTTCTTTTAGCAATAGAATCCTCACCAAATTTATCCAGGCACCTGTTAGAAGCACTCAGTCATGAATACAGTGTGCTTGCGAACAATCTGTCGATCGTAGCAAGGCACTCTGCGAAGGAGCGCTTAGCTATATCCCTGGTTGTTTTGAGAGAAAAATACAAATCGTCTGAAAATGATACGGGGGATATCTGCATCACTATTTCACGGAAAGACCTTGCCAATCTGACCGCTACCACTGAAGAGAACGTAGTGCGGATGTTAAAAGACCTTAAAAAAGACAACATTATAAGTACAATAGGCAGGAAAATTATAATCGATGATGTAAAGTCATTGATAAAAATGACGAACTACCAATAATTCACGCCACATAACACTCCTGGCGTAACTGTGCATAGGCGTGGGAGTCATTTGCCAGCACATCCCTCCCGCTGTATAAACCTCATGTTTTCTCAATTGCATATGCATAGGCTGTTTTCTGACCATTTTCAGCGTGGAAGGTGTCACCTCCTTTCTATTTTAGAAACATCTTTTTTGTGAACATCAACTTGGGTATATAAACAGCTCGCCGTTTTCAATTTCATGAAGGCTGTCTAAACGAGCTTCATAACTCTCTATTTGTCTATTTGTCTCTTTAAAAAATATTGGTTGAATAATTGAGTTTAATGGCCGCCAGTTCCGATTAAGTATACTATCTGCCATGTATTTCAGCCCTGAACCTGGTCAACGATATTCCGGCGTGCCGGTTAAAAAAACGATTGAGGTAAGATGGATCTTCAAAATTCATTTCACTGGCGATCTCTTTGATAGAAAGATTCGAGGTTGTGAGAAGAGCTTTCACTTCAGACACTACGAAACAATCAATCATGGCCTTGAGGGTTGTCTGAAACTCTTTTTGCATGACTTTATACAAATATCCTGTCGTAACATTTAGCTTAGCTGCATAGAAACTGAGGTCTTTGTTTTCCCGCACATGCTACACCCTCCTACCTTAAAAAGTTGTTAAATTTTTTCACCTTGTTCCAAATTTTCTCCACTGTTTTTAAATTGCTGGCCGTTCCTACAAATTTACAGGGAACAACATTAACTGACATTTTTTGAAAACTATCATTTATAAATTTTAGTTATTGGATCATGTTAACAGAATTACTATTTACCCGTTCGCGCAGGCCACTTGGGACGCGTTTTTCCTATTTATTTTGCATCATTTTCCTTGCAGGTCACACACTTTTAAAAGCGCAAAAAATGGCTTCCTCTCCGGGAGCAAATGACAATTTCACCGTGAGGCTTATGAACATCGAAGCTGCGGCCAATGAAACATTCCGTTATAGTGCCACCCTGCATAATCCCGGCAATACGCCCATGATCTATGAGCTCTCTGCAGATGCACCGGCAGGCTGGATGGTGGGCTTTCGTGTCCAGGGCATGCCTGTCACCGCACTCAATATAACGGGCACAAAGTCAGAGGAACTATCTGTAGAAATGAATCCTTCCCCGAACGTAAAACCCGGCAAGTACAAGATCCCGGTTCGCGCAATATCCAGTCATGATACACTGTCCCTGGAGCTCGAAGCCGTGGTGAAAGGCAGTTACACTGTCACCCTCACAACACCTACCGGCCGCTTGAGTGATGAACTCACCTCCGGTTCACACCAGGAGATCCACCTGACAGTAAAGAATTCCGGCACGCTACCTCTGAAGGAGCTTGAGCTCTCCTCGCAACTTCCGCCACAGTGGACATGCACCTTTGAACCGGCAAAGCTCCAGCAACTGAACCCGGACGCCTCACAGGAGGTCATTGCAAAAATAAGTGTGCCCGACAAAACCATTGCCGGCGACTACGCTGCTACTTTCAACGTAAAGAGCAAGGAAAGCGCCGCGCAAGCCGCTTTCCGTATAACAGTAAAAACGTCCCTGCTGGCAGGATGGCTCGGCGTCCTGGTTATCCTCGTGGCTGTAGGCCTGGTCTGGTATCTCATCCGCAAGTACGGCAGGCGATAACAGCATCTCCGGCAAACATACGCTTCCACATTAAACAAAATACATCATGTTACAGATAAATGATCCTATCATACAGCTGAAAGGGTTAACGAAGTGCTATGGAAAGAAAAAAGCAGTGGATGGTCTGGACCTCGCCATCTACAAAGGGGAAATATTCGGTTTATTAGGGCCTAACGGTGCTGGTAAAACCACCACTATTCTCATGATGCTGGGCCTTACAGAACCTACTGCGGGCACCGTCCATGTGTGCGGATATAATGCAACCCGCACCCCCATTGACGTAAAGCGCAGCGTAGGTTATATGCCCGACAGTGTTGGGTTCTACGATAACATGACCGCCCTGGAAAATCTACTTTATATTGCCCGTTTAAATGGCCTGCCGGACTATGAAATAAAGAAAAAGGCTATGGAAACGTTGGCGTTGGTAGGCCTTGCAGGCGATTTGAATAAAAAGACATCCACCTTTTCCCGGGGTATGAAGCAACGGCTGGGACTTGCAGACGTACTAATCAAGGACCCCGCCGTCATCATCCTCGATGAGCCTACGCTCGGCATTGATCCCACAGGTGTTAGGGAATTTCTGACGTTGATCAAACAACTCAGCAGACAAAAGGGAATTACCGTATTGATCTCCTCTCATCATCTGCACCATGTACAGCAGGTATGTGACCGCGTTGGCATTTTTGTAAACGGCAAACTGGAAGTGGAAGGCAACATTAATACCCTTTCCGGCAGTTTGATGGACGGGGATAGTTATACCACCACTGTTACCTTGACTGGCCCTATCGTACAACCATGGCCGCACATGTCCATCTTTTCAAAACTCAATGCCGTGAAAGAAGTGTCCGTGCAGGATAACGACCTTGTCTTTACCTGCACCCGCGATATCACACCTGTCATTGTACGCCTGCTGGTGGAAAACGGATGCGACATTACCGGCGTACACAAAAAAGACTATGGTCTGGATGATATCTATCAAAAGTATTTTGAAAACAATACAGCTGAAACTACAACTCATGAAATGTCTGCCAGTTTCCTTCAAAGAACTTTCTTTAAGAAACAACCGGAGCAATAGCAGGCGCACCGCCTGGCATACTCCTTCTCCGTTCCGCGTAATGGTGCGCAAAGAGATCGCAGATCATATACGTAGCTGGCGCCTCATCGTTCTGATGTCGCTCATTGTACTTACATTCGCAGCCGCCATGTACGTATCCCTCTCTACCATTGGTACTGCCACCGGCAATTTGAGCGATCCTGACCACACCTTTCTCTATTTAAAACTGCTTACTGCTACCGACAAAGTAGTGCCGCCCTTCCATGTCTTTATAAGTTTTCTGGGACCACTACTCGGCATCAGTCTTGGCTTTGACGCAGTCAATGCAGAACAGGGCAATGGTACGCTGATCAGGATCATGGCGCAACCTATATATCGGGACAACCTCCTACTTTCTAAATTTGTGAGCGCTGGCATGGTTGTCACCGTTTTCCTTACGTCGCTGGTATTACTCATGACGGGCGGAGGATTGCTCTTCACCGGAGTGCGTATGGAACCACAGGAAGCCTTAAGAATTTTAGCTTTCACCGCCTTCAGCATCCTGTATGTGGCCTTTTGGCTAGCGCTTTCCATCCTTCTGTCTGTACGCTTCAGGCAAGGTGCTACAGCAGCTTTAACCGCCATTGGGATATGGATCTTTCTCACCGTATTTTACCAGCTCCTTATAAAATTGGTAGTGAGGGCTGTCTTGCCGGCAAATCCGGAAATGCTGTCGCCGGAACAGATCATTGGGTATAACAATATGATTCTGGACCTGTTGCGAATAGCACCTGGCCAGCTTTATACAGATGCCACAACCACCTTGCTCATGCCATCCGTGCGCAGCCTCGGCCCGGTAAGCATGGAGGAAATGGCAGGTGCTGTACCAGCACCGTTGCCATTTAAAGAAAGCCTTATGATTGTATGGCCCCAGGTAAGCGGGTTACTTGCAGCTACTACCGTTTGCTTCGCGTGGTCTTATTACCTGTTCATGCGGCGGGAGATCAGGAGTTAAATATTCCTCAAACTCATACCTCCTGATCGGTCATTTTTACCTCCTTGTGCTTTTACGGCTTAACTCTTTAACCACCATAATTAATTGGTTCGAATTTGTACCGGCAATGGGCACAAAAGCGGAAAGGTCGGAGATGTCTCCGGCCTTTTGTTTTTTAGGGTCGTCTGAGCCCGCTCTGGGTCTGCTTATCAACATCCTTTCGAGAACAGAAATAACAGAACCATTGAAACACAGATAAGAACAAAAATAAGTGGAGATCAATTTTCATCTTTTTTTTCCTCAATTGAATTTGTAACACCCATTATTAACCTATCCCCAAGTATTGACCTTGTGTAAAAGGTTACAAGCTTGAATGACTTCATCTGTAGAAATCATCAAAATAGATGCAACTGAAATCTATAAATCTATTATTGAACACGGAGGAACTCCTGGATTCACTTGCTACATCGCAAATGTTGGAGACTTAATCTCTGTTTTTTTACATCATTGTTAATCCTATGCCGAGCCTAATACGCTTAGATGTTCTCATAATGCAAAAATTTATTGCGAGATAAAGAACGTCCCGGCAAAAACCGGGACGCCATACTACTATTTTAGGAAATGATAGTTTCCTTCTCGGCAATATTACCTGGCAGATCAGCAACAGTAACAACTACCCGCGTACCGCTCAGTGCTACATTAGCAGCCGTCACAGTATAAGTCCAGATACGCCGGTCATTTGTTTTGATGACAGCATCTCCCTGCTCCACTACCGCGCCAGTCTGTGAAAAGATCTCGACTGTTACGGATTTTGGGGTAATGACGTCTCTTGCCTTGACAGTGATCAGGTCACCAACCGTTCCTTTATAGTCACTGATGTTTACTTCATCGATGACTGGTGGATTCATTGCATCCCGCAAAGCTACATTATATGCGGTCTGACCACCTTTTGCAGCCTTCTGATACAGCGCTTTGATGGCAGGATCTTTCACTGCATCCTGGGCAAACAGCGACGCTGTTGCAAACTGCTCGCGTGCTTCCTGCTGTTCTTCAGTCGGCGGTTTGGTACTCGGACCGCGCTTCATACTAATGATTGTTTTCCCTTTTCTGACACGGAAGTTCATCATATCTCCGACGGTGCCGGATGCTCCCTTCGTGAAGGGGTTTGATTTTACATATGCCATAATGATAAGTTTTTAGTGATTAAAAATGTTATTTAATCACAATCCTGATCACCAGGTCAAACAGGAGGCGCCCCTCTCCTGTTTTAGGCGCAGCCCCGTTGATCGCGATTGCTGACACAATATTAGCGAGATTAAAAACGTCAATCCGGGCAATGTATCTGAACTGCAAATACGTGTATCCAAACTGCAAAAATGTGGGGATGAACTGCAAAAATGAGGGGACGAAAATGCACCAGCAAATCCGGAAATGACTTAAAAAATCACCCTTGTACTCCCGACCGATGGGTAATGGATCTCCGACAACCATAGTGACTTCAGTATCGACAAATCTGATATGCGACGGCCATCTTGTTTTAAAGCGGCATTTCTACCGCTTATATACCGCTTAGATAACGCTAATCTTACGTTAATCCTACGTTCATGAACGTAGGATTAACGTAAGATTAGCGTTATCTAAGCGGTATATAAGCGACACTTTGATCCAATCTGGAGCTTCATTGTCTTAATACAGAAAAACTTTACAGTTTTTATAGTGAGGATCAGGATTGACTTTACAGATAATTGTAAATTCAGTATGGACTTTACGGATGCACAATTTAAGCTTTACATAGCAATTTGAGTTTT
>CABHOY010000065.1 GCA_902168105.1 uncultured Flavihumibacter sp. | reverse complement strand
ATCAACAGTTTAAAATGGGGTATATAAAAGAAAAATTCAAGGTAAAGGCCGATGAGCTCAATGCGGAAGTGAAGGACCTCGTGAAGAACCATGGCAATAAGAAGATAGAGGATGTTACATTGGCACAAGTATACCAGGGGATGCGCGGCATAACTGGTTTGGTGACAGAAACATCATTGCTGGATGCAAACGAAGGGATCCGTTTCCGTGGATACTCTATTCCGGAACTGCGAGAGAAAATGCCGAAAGTTAAAGGTGGCGCCGAGCCTTTGCCGGAAGGATTATTTTACCTGATGTTGATTGGAGAACTGCCTGCTGAAGCTGATGTTCAGCACCTCTCTAACCAGTGGGCCCGCCGTTCTCACGTGCCTAACCACGTTTTTGCCGCTATTGACGCACTGCCGGTGACCACGCACCCGATGACCATGTTCACGGTAGGTGTAATGGCTATGCAAACAGAATCTGGATTTGCGAAAGCATATGCAGAAGGCATGAACAAAAAAGATTACTGGAGCTACATGTATGACGATGCAATGGATCTCATTGCCCGTCTGCCACGTATCGCTGCTTATATTTATCGCCGTAAATACAAAGGTGGTAACCACATACAGCCTAATGGTCTGCTGGACTGGGCTGGTAACTTCGCGCACATGCTGGGTTATGAAGACGAAGGTTTCAAAGAACTGATGCGTCTTTATATGACCATTCACGCTGACCACGAAGGTGGTAACGTAAGCGCCCACACTACTCACCTGGTAGGTTCCGCACTCAGCGATCCTTATCTGTCATTTGCTGCAGGTATGAACGGCCTCGCAGGTCCGTTGCATGGCCTGGCAAACCAGGAAGTGATCAAGTGGATCCTCGATATGCGTGAAGAACTGGGTGGTGGTATGCCAACCAAACAGCAGATCGAAGACTACGTACGAAAAACCCTCTCCGAAGGTAAAGTAGTACCAGGTTACGGTCACGCAGTATTGCGTAAAACCGATCCACGTTTCACCGCTCAGATGGAGTTCGCAAAGAAACACCTGTCTGATGATGAACTGGTACGTATCGTATGGCTGGTATATGAAACCGTGCCACCGATCCTGGAAAGCCTCGGTAAGATCAAGAACCCATGGCCTAACGTAGATGCACATTCCGGTGCACTGCTGGTTCACTATGGCCTGGTTGAATACGAATTCTACACCGTGTTATTCGGCGTATCCCGTGCACTGGGTGTACTGGCTTCCCTGTGTTGGGACCGTGCACTTGGTTTCTCCCTCGAAAGACCTAAATCCGTTACTACAGAATGGATGAAACAGTTCGTGGAAGGCAAGGTGGAAGCTGAGTAAAACGCCACGTGCTAATAATATTTTAAAAGGTAAACAGTGTATGCTGTTTACCTTTTATTTTTGTACCTGCTTAAGAGAAAAAAAGCCAGACCTTTAAACGTAAAATTGCATGTTCGCAGGCCGGGAATTAATTCACTGCCTGAGGAATGTAGTCCATGGATTTCAAGAACGCCATATTATCCAATCCGATAGAATACCTGAAGGGGGTAGGCCCGCAGCGGGGAGAACTGCTGCGTAAAGAAATAGGCGTGCATACTTTCAGGGACCTGCTGTACTATTTTCCTTTCCGCTATGTAGACCGTACAAAAGTGGAAAAGGTCATCAGTCTGCATATGCAGATGGATTATGTGCAGATCCGCGGAAAGATCACCCGGCTTGAAGTGATAGGGGATAAGCGTGCTAAAAGGCTGGTGGCTAACCTGCGGGATGAGACCGGAGAGATCTCCCTGGTATGGTTCCAGGGCTGGCAGTGGATGGAAAAAACATTGCAGCAGAATGTATCGTACCTGGTGTTCGGAAAGATCTCCGTATTCAATGGTTACCTGCAGATGTCCCATCCTGAAATGGACCTGGTCACAGAAGAAATAGCTACCGGGAAACCTTTCCTCGAGCCTGTATATTATACGACCGAAAAATTGAAAGCAAGGGGGCTGACTGCAAAAGCTATCGGTAAGCTAACAAAAGGGCTGCTGGAGCAATTATCCCCTGGCGAAATACCAGAAAATATCCCGGTCCCTGTATTGCAGCAATACCGGCTGATGGACAGGGCAAAAGCTTACTTCAAGATTCACCTGCCAGCCGGAGAAGATGACGCCAATCAGGCCCGTCGCCGGTTAAAGTTTGAAGAGCTGTTCCTGGCCCAGATCAGGATCTGCCGGTTGAAGATCAGACGGCAACAGTTGTCGCATGGTTTTATCTTCAATACAGTAGGAGAGGCGTTTAATACATTTTACAATCATCATCTGCCCTTCTCTCTGACAGGAGCGCAGAAGCGCGTACTGAAAGAGATCCGCCAGGATACGACCACCGGCCGGCAAATGAACCGTCTTATACAGGGGGATGTGGGTAGCGGCAAAACGATGGTAGCCCTGCTCACCATGCTGCTGGCAGTTGACAACGGTTTCCAGGCCTGTTTGATGGCGCCCACCGAGATCCTGTCACAACAGCACTACAAAAGCATCTCAGAACTGCTGGAAAATATGCCGGTGAAGGTGGCCCTGCTTACCGGGAATGTGAAAGGGAAAGCCCGTAAACAGATCCTGAAAGAGGTGGCCGATGGAGAGATCCATCTGCTGATCGGTACCCATGCTCTCCTGGAAAACCAGGTTGTGTTTAAGAACCTGGGTATGGCCATTGTGGATGAACAGCATCGCTTTGGCGTGGCACAGCGCGCCCGCCTTTGGGAAAAGAATACGATGCCGCCGCATATACTTGTCATGACGGCCACCCCGATCCCCCGTACCCTGGCTATGACCGTGTACGGAGACCTGGACGTATCTGTGATAGACGAACTTCCTCCCGGCCGTAAGCCCATCACAACGGTACATCGTACAGAATTCCAGCGGCCGCAGGTTATGGACTTTATCAAAGACGAGGTCCGTAAAGGCCGGCAGGCATATATCGTGTATCCGTTGATCGAAGATTCGGAAACACTTGATTACGAAAACCTGATGAAGGGATATGAGGAAGTGAAAGCCTTCTTCCCCGAACCCCAATACTATATCAGTATGGTACACGGTCGCCAGCCCGTGGACATGAAGGAAACCAATATGCAGCGTTTTGTAAAAGGCGATACGCAGATCATGGTCGCAACCACCGTAATAGAGGTAGGAGTGAACGTACCTAATGCTTCCGTGATGGTCATTGAAAGCACGGAAAGGTTTGGCCTCTCCCAGCTGCACCAGCTACGCGGCCGTGTAGGCAGGGGAGCGGAGCAGTCTTTCTGTATCCTCATGACAGGTAACAAGGTAGGAGCTGACTCCAAAGAACGCATACAGGTAATGGTGCAAACAAATGACGGTTTCGTGATATCAGAAAAAGATATGGAACTGCGGGGGCCCGGCGATATTGAAGGTACCCGCCAGAGTGGACTACTGGACCTGAAACTGGCTGATATTGTTGAGGACAGGCCGATACTGGAAGCTGCACGCGCCAGTGCGGAAAAGATACTACAGGAAGACCCTGACTTGTCAACGCCTGAGAATCAATCCTTACAACAGTTTCTGGCTGCACAGCAAGGAAAATCTCAGTGGAGTAAAATTTCCTGAGCCACTTTTACGTTTATTATTTAAATGCACCCCGGCAAGCAGGTATATATTGACTTATTTTAAACTCCGGCCCGTTTCCGCCATCTTATTATAAAGCCGGTGTTTTGGGGATGATGCTACTTTATTGAATTGGCGCTGTTATTGCGGTAACAAATGTACCGTCGTCTGCGTTATTACGTATTATAATAGTGATAAAGAACTAGGAATAAACAATTTAAATCTACTCCGTTGAATTTTACTTTCCCTATAAGCTGCTTGGCTTTCCTTTTTTCGCTTTTTGCAGGCGTTCAGGCCAGTGCACAGGTGCAGGTACAGGAAATCTATGATAACAAACCCCTGCAGTTTACCGAGAATAAAGGACAGTGGAACGGTGATTTCCTCTACAAAACCGATATGGGTGGCGGCGCCGCTTTCCTGAAACGCACAGGTTTTACTTTCCTGCTGCAGGATAAACAACAACGATACGAACTGGCTGAAAAGATGCACGGTCATTCACATGGCGGTACCGATACCGTCTACGTGCCTCATCCCGGCTATCCCGGCCCTACAGCGCCTGGCGCTGCAAATGCACGTACAGGTAGTGATGGCGATAATGGCTCGTCTCCCATGCCGGTTCCCGTTGTGAAAGGACATGCATATGACGTGACCTTCCTGAATGCCGGAACGCCCGAAATTTCTGCAGAAAAGGCTGATGAGAGTTATTCAAATTACTTCATCGGCACTGACCCGTCTAAATGGAAATCAAACGTAAGATCTTATCAACTCGTTAACTATAAGGCATTATACCAGGGCATTGATATGCAGGTATATTCAGATGCGGGTGTCCTGAAGTATGACCTCATCGTGCAACCCGGTGCTGATCCTTCCCAGATCCAGCTGCAATATACCGGTGTGGATAAACTGGAGATCAAAAAGGAACAGTTGATCATCACAACATCGGTGGGTACAGTAACAGAACAAATGCCTTTCGCTTACCAGTACATTGATAACCAGCGTGTATCCGTAAAAGTATCCTATGTGCTGAGCGGACTGAAACTGCGGTTCAAAGTATCAGGCAAGTACGATAGTAATTATCCACTGATCATCGATCCTTCTTATATCTTTTCTACTGTATCCGGCTCACAAGCTGATAACTGGGGTTTTACTGCAACCTATGATGACGCAGGCGCCTTTTATGGTGGCGGCATTGTGTTCAACGTAGGATATCCGGTTACTCCCGGCGTCGTACAGAATACTTATGCTGAAGGCGGTTTTGATATCGGTATCAGTAAGTTCTCTCCGAATGGCCGTAATCTGGTCTATGCCACCTACCTGGGTGGCGGCGGTAAAGAACAACCGCATAGCCTCTTTGTAGATGGTGCCGGTAACCTGGTGATCTCCGGAAGGACTACTTCCGGAAACTTTCCTGGTCCTAATGGCGGTCAGCCAACAGTAGTTGGTAACCGTGGAGGATGGGATATCGCAGTGACCAAACTCAATGCTACAGGTTCTGCTATCATCGGTTCTATTATTGTGGCCAGTCCCGGCGATGATGGTGTGAATATCCGTGAAGACAGAACTATTGGGGCTTCTACATTGCTGCGTAACTACGGTGATGATGCCCGTAGCGAAGTGGTAATAGATAATACAGGGGCTATTTATGTGGCCAGCTGTACCCGTTCTGACAGGTTTCCCGTAACCCCTGGTGTATTCCAGGGTAGTTTCGGAGGTGCGCAGGATGGCGTATTGATGAAGATAAATCAGGATTGTAATACGCTGCTCTGGGCCAGTTTTATTGGCGGCAGCAAGGAAGATGCAGCTTATGTGCTTGCACTGAACGGTGGTACATTATACGTAGCCGGTGGTACCGCGAGTAATAACTTCCCTATCAGAGGTAATCCGCTATATGGGACTTACAGAGGTGGTATATGTGATGGTTTCATTGCGCATATCAGTTCAGATGGCGCCAGTTTATTACAGAGCACATACCTGGGGGCTAATACTGTAGCGGCAGATCAGGTATATGGTATTCAGCTGGATTCCCGTGGCTTTGTGTACGTGATGGGTACAACAGAAGGCACCTGGCCAACGCAGCAGGCGCCTAATACAGGTAGCTTCTACAACAACAACTCAAAACAATTCATTTCAAAACTACAGCCCGATCTGTCGGCGTTCGTATACTCCACAACGTTTGGTAAGGGTGCTTCTACGCCAAGCATTTCACCGGTAGCCTTCCTGGTTGACCGTTGTGAAAATGTGTATGTATCCGGATGGGGTGGTGGTATCGATATCGACCTGCATTATCCGAATTCCAATACATCCGGATTGCCGCTTAAAAATCCTTTACAGCCAGGAAGTGATAGTCAGGATTTTTACTTCTTCGTGTTACAACGCGATGCTACGGATATCCTGTTCGGCAGCTACTTTGGTGGTAATGGTACATACGAACATGTGGATGGTGGTACCAGCCGCTTCGATCGTAATGGTGTGATCTATCAGGGTATCTGTGCATGGTGCCCTAACAGCCGTTCAGGTTTCAGGCCGCGTTATCCGACTACGCCGGGTGCATATGCAACGACTGCACCGCCTAACTGTAACTTTGGAGCTTTGAAGATCGCCTTCAACCTCGATGGTGTTAAGGCAGGTATCAAAACACTGGAAAGAAGAACTAACTACTGCGTACCAGCTACCATCACTTTCATTGATACTACACGTACACCTGCGCAAACATGGACATGGAACTTTGGAGATGGCTCTGCGCCGGTAGTAGGTACGAATGATACTATTCAGCATACTTACAATAATCCTGGCAACTACAGGGTAACATTAGTGAAATGTGATCCCGCCAGCTGTAACGGTTGTGATACCGCTGTACTGGACATGCGCATCCGTACTGACAGAGCTGTCTTTAATATGACTGCAGACCGCCTTCCGCCATGTGCAGAATTGAATTACGAGTTCCTCTTCACAGCTCCAACTCCGCCACGACCATTTACTGATACCTCGTTTTCATTGAACTTCGGTGATGGTTCTGCACCTGTTAAAGTGGGTCCCGGCAGTTTCCCATACACACATCGTTACCTGTCAGAAGGTGTTTATAATGCAACATTGACGCTGGTAGATACGAACTACTGTAATGCGCCGGATATCGATACCGTAACGCTGCGTGTGGCGCAGAACGTGAGAGCACGTTTTGAAGCACCGGACAGTACCTGTGTACCTGCCACTATTGAATTTGTGAATACGACTAGTGGTGGTGAGACATTTACATGGGACTTCGGCGATGGTTCTCCTGCATCAGTTGAAATAAGTCCTATACATACATACAATAATGCGGGTACCTATACTGTATCATTACATGCAGTGGATAGCAGTACCTGTAACATAACAGATGATACATCGATGGTGATCAGGGTGTTCCCGCCGCCAACGGCCGACTTTAGCTATTCACCAACTAAACCGTTAGACAATACGCCTGTTACGTTCACAAACCAATCTTCCCCTGACGCTGTTACCTTCCTTTGGGAATTTGGCGACGGAGAGGGTTCTACAGTAGCAAACCCGGTATATCAGTACAACAAGACCGGTGTATATGATGTATACCTTATATCCACAAACAGCGCGGGTTGTTCGGATACGGCCCACAAGCAGGTGAGTGCTATCGTAATACCGCTGTTTGATATCCCATCCGCGTTCTCACCGAACAGGGATGGTGTTAATGATGTATTCCTGGTAAAAGGATTTGGTATTGCAAAGTTTAATATGAAGATCTATAATCGCTGGGGGCAGATGGTTTTCGAAGCAAATGATCCTTTATTAGGTTGGGACGGTAGTTTCAAAGGCGCCGTGCAACCTATGGATGCCTATGCATTTGTGATCAACGTAGAGTTTAGTGACGGTACCACTGCTACCAAGAATGGAAGCGTAACCTTGTTAAGATGATGATATGAAGCAGATTTTTAAAAACATCGTAGGTTGTATAATGTTGTTAACCGCAGCATTGGAGGGGAATGCGCAGGACCTGCATTTCTCGCAGTACTTTAACTCTCCGCTTACTACAAACCCTGCTAACACAGGCTTCATACCGGATGGTAACTACCGTATCGGCATCAACTACCGTAACCAGTGGGCCAGTATTCCGGTACCTTATAAAACAATGTCTGCCTTTGGTGATTTCCAATTGTTCCGCGACAGACTTGAATATGGCTGGTTAGGTGTAGGAGGTGTGATATTAAGGGATGTGGCAGGCAGTGGCAATCTGACCTCCACCAAAGTATACGGGTCCATTGCCTACCACCAGTTGCTTGGTCAGAGCAGCCTGTTGTCACTGGGCTTCAACGTAGGATCTGCCAGTAAAAGGGTGGATGTAACAAAACTGACCTTCGGAGACCAGTGGAACGGAAAGTTCTTTGATGCCCAGGTGCCTACTGCAGAACCTTTCAATCAGACGAAGATCGCTTACTTTGACATGCAGGTGGGAATGAACTACGCCTATTTTCCAACTGATAATCTCTATATCAATGCCGGGCTTTCGGCACAACACGTGAATCAGCCGAGGGAAACGTTTTATGAGGGTGATAACCAGATCGCCCGCCGGTATATCGGTTTCCTGAATGCCAGTCTGAAGGTGAGTGATAAAGTGATACTGAACCCGTCCGCCTACTACGCAAGGCAGGCTAATGCCACAGAAACAGTATTCGGAGGCAACCTCGCCTATAATCTTTCCGGCGACGGGGAAACACAGTTGTACGGCGGCGCTTACTACCGCATGAAAGATGCGGCGGTATTCCTGGTAGGTTACCAGCTGAAAACCGTGAAGATCATGTTTAGCTATGACGTGACGACCTCCTCGCT
This sequence comes from uncultured Flavihumibacter sp., assembly GCA_902168105.1. GTDB lineage: Bacteria > Bacteroidota > Bacteroidia > Chitinophagales > Chitinophagaceae > Chitinophaga. Next base: position 174,250 of record CABHOY010000065.1, on the reverse strand, counting down.
GGCACAGTTCAATAACCGCCGGGGTGCTTACGAGGTCGGGATCGTTTATACCGGCCTGTATCCTAACCGTAGCTTTTCAGGCGCCAAGAGGTCCGTATTTTGTCCTTCTTTTTAACAGGATGCTTTTTCCTATTTTTGTTGCATGATCGATTTCGCGAAAGTAAATACCCGCCATCTCGAAGCTTTTCGTGAGATAGTAGGGGCCACATACGTCATAGTGGACACAGAAAGTCTGGACAACTATGCACATGATGAAACAGAAGATCTGCATTACCTCCCCGAGGTAGTGTTGAAACCGGATACTACTGAACAATTAAGCCGCATCATGCGTTTGTGTCAGCAGGAAGGGCTGCCGGTCACTCCCCGTGGCGGCGGTACCGGTCTGAGTGGCGGTGCATTACCGCAGTGGGGCGGTGTACTGATATCCATGGAACGGTTCAACCGTATCCTGGACTTGGACGAAAGGAACCTGCAGGTGACTACAGAACCCGGTGTGATCACAGAAGTGTTGCAGGATGCCGTAAAAGAAAAAGGCTTATTCTATCCCCCCGATCCCAGCAGCAGAGGTTCCTGTTTTATCGGGGGTAATATTGCAGAGAACTCCGGAGGACCTAAAGCTGTTAAATATGGAGTGGTGAAGGATTATGTACTGAACCTGGAATTGGTGCTTCCCTCCGGGGATGTGATCTGGACAGGGGCGAACGTACTGAAAAATGCCACCGGCTATAACCTGACGCAACTCGTAGTGGGCAGCGAGGGTACGCTTGGCATAGTGACCAAGATCGTGCTTCGCCTGATACCATTGCCCAAGTTCAATCTCTTAATGCTGGTGCCTTTCAGGTCCGCTGAAAACGCCTGTGCAGCAGTAAGCGCTATCTTCCGTGCCGGATTTACGCCCTCGGCCATGGAATTTATGGAAAGGGACGCACTGGATTGGGCGAGCAAGTACGTGGATAGCAGTACAGTCAAAATAGAGGACGATGTACAGGCTCACCTGCTGATAGAAGTAGACGGGAATTATACCGAAGTGCTGATGCAGGAAATGGAAGGGATTGCAGGAGTGGTGACTGAATTTGACTGTGGGGAGATCCTTTTCGCAGAAGATCATCAGCAGAAAGAAGAACTCTGGAAATTACGCCGCCGGGTAGCAGAAGCAGTAAAAGCCAATTCTGTTTACAAGGAAGAAGATACTGTAGTGCCACGTGCGGAACTACCGGTGTTATTGAAAGGAGTAAAAGATATCGGACATAAATATGGTTTCCATTCTGTGTGTTACGGACATGCCGGCGATGGTAACCTGCATGTGAATATCATCCGGGGAGAACTGACAGAAGAACAGTGGAACGGTACGCTGAAAGAAGGCATCCGCGAGATCTTCCTGCTGGTAAAACAGCTGGGAGGAACTATCAGCGGAGAACATGGTATAGGTCTGGTACAGAAAAGCTATATGGATGTGATATTTGATAATACCTCCATGCAGTTGATGCGGCAGATCAAACAGGTATTCGATCCATCCAATATATTGAACAGGGGAAAGATTTTCGATTGATGATAAACCACTTAAAAGGACAGTAATATGAAACGTTTATTGTTGTGTTTTTTACTGCTGACAGCTGTACAACTTGTACATGCACAGTATTACAAAACAGATACAACCAGCAGGAAAGGATTTGACGCGTCCCGCCTTATTATAGGAGGCTCTCTGGGACTGGCATTCGGAGATTATACCAATATCAACATATCCCCGCTGGTAGGGTACCGTATTTCGCAGCTGTTTGCTGCGGGGCTGGCCATCAACGCACAATATGGTTCCGAGCGTTTCCGCGACTATTACGGTAATACCGGTCAACGTAATCAGTACAGCATATTTGGTGGCGGCGTATGGGGCAGGGTATATCCGCTGGATTTTCTGTTTATACACGTTCAGCCAGAGTATAACCATGTTAGCCTGAAAAGCACTTACTACGATACTGATCCGAAAACAATTGTCAAAGAAAGCTATGGTGTATCCAGCTTACTGATGGGTGGCGGTTATACACAGCCTATCGGCGGCCGTGCGGCATTCAGTATAATGGCTTTATATGATGTGTTGCAGGATAGCAGATCTCCTTATCAGAATGGCCTGATACTGCGTGTAGGCGCATCGCTGGGATTCTAGAAAGAAGTTACACATATATGAGGGGATCAGGTATTAAAGGAAAGTACATCCGTTAGTGCCTGATCCCTTTCTGTTTCGTAGGATGTTTTTGCGACAAGTTTCGCCGCCTCCTGCGTGTTTATACAGTATGTTTTCCCGTTAACCTAACAGCATTGATTGTGAAACCTTAATTGTTGTTATCAAGTTAGGAATTCACAAAGATTATCTGTATTTTAAGTAAAAATTGACCCTCCTCCAATTAAGGTCAATAAGAGAGAAACTAAACCACGTTATATGAAAACACTGTACTGTTTACACTCCTGCTATTGCAGGCTGCAATTCTTACATTACTACTAACCTGGAAAGAAACAAAGCATTGAACGTTATACGTTATGGCCAGCTATGGATAAAAATTATGTGGTATGTCAAACAACGGCAACTACATGTTCATAACGTGTTAAATGTTAAGCGGGTTTCTTTCAAGTTACCTGCTTCTTTTAAATAACCATTTCCCTCATCAACTTAAGCAATGTTTCCGCAGTTGCCGCATCCGCCTACATTCAATCCGCGGGATGGGAGACTGATCCGTGCCATAAATATCCCGCCCGGTTATAATGCTGTCGTATTCACGGCAGTTTTCAGTATTTTAGCCAATAATTGAACAAATAACTCTCAGATGAACGATCGTTTAATGCACTTGAAGGAGAGGGACTGGACAGAAACAAAAGCTCATTCCAGCTGGCAGATATTTAAGATCATGGCCGAGTTTGTGGATGGGTTTGAATCTCTCGCAAAAATGGGCCCCTGCATATCTATATTCGGTTCTGCACGTACAAAACCCGGAAGTAAGTATTATGAATTAGCGCATGATATCGCCAAACGCCTGGCAGATGAAGGTTTCGGCATTATCACAGGTGGTGGTCCGGGTGTAATGGAAGCGGCCAACAGAGGCGCGCAGGAAGTAAAAGGGAAGTCCGTGGGAGTGAACATCTCACTGCCGCATGAACAGAACCCTAATCAGTATATTGACCACGATAAAAATATGCACTTTGACTACTTCTTTGTACGTAAAGTGATGTTCACGAAATATTCCCAGGGCTTTGTCATGATGCCCGGAGGCTTTGGTACGATGGACGAATTTTTCGAAGTAGCCACCCTTATTCAAACCAAGAAAATGACGGAAACGCCAATGGTGCTGGTAGGGAAGGAATACTGGAGCGGGCTGTTGGACTGGATCCGCAGCACCATGATGGAGAAAGAAAGTAATATTTCTCCGGAGGATCTGGGCTTGTTGAAGCTGTTCGATACTGCCGATGAAGTGGTGGAATATTTCAGGGTCTTCTACACAACAAACAAGCTGCGTCCCAACTTCTAAGGATTTATTGGCATATTTTTGCAAAAATTATACAACATGGATATAATTCCTGCTGCTGTAGAAGCGTTTGCAGAAAAGTATACAAGTCCTGAAACAGACGTGTTGAAACGCTTACACCGTGAAACATATCTGAAAGTAGATCAGCCGCATATGTTAAGCGGCCATCTGCAGGGACAGTTCCTGAACCTGGTGAGCCACATGCTCCAACCGGCGAAAGTACTGGAACTCGGGACTTATACTGGTTATTCAGCTATCTGCCTGGCACAGGGATTAAAGGAGGGAGGTATACTACATACTATCGACGTTAACGAGGAAAGGGAGGAAATGTGCCAGCGTTATTTTGCAGAAGCCGGATTATCCGGAAAAATAAAGATGCATATCGGCAAGGCCGCAAATGTAATAGCGCAGCTGGATGACATGTTTGACCTGGTATTTATAGATGCAGATAAAGCCGGCTATGAACAATACTACGACCTGGTCTGGGATAAGATACGTCCGGGAGGATTTATACTGGCGGATAATGTGCTCTTTCACGGAGAGACACTACTTGAACCATCAAAACAAAGCAACAATGCAAAAGCCATGATCAGTTTCTGCGAAAAAGTAGCGGCTGACGGCAGAGCGGAACAGTTATTGCTCACACTCAGGGATGGCTTATTGATCATCAGGAAGATCAGCTGATCCGCTTACGCAAACCACACCCATTAAATTCAATACATGCAACTAAGGAGATCCGTTTTAGTGTGTAGCTTTTTGTTTGGCTGCATGCCATTGCTGAAAGCGCAAACGCAAATTCCGGTTACACAACAGTATATCGCAAAGTATAAGGACATCGCCGTAGCTGAAATGCAGCGCAGTGGAGTGCCTGCTTCTATCAAGCTGGCGCAGGGCATCCTGGAAACACAGTCGGGCGGCAGCTGGCTTGTACAAAACTCTAACAATCACTTCGGCATAAAATGTAAGAACAACTGGACAGGCGAAAGTGTAAGGTATGACGACGACGCCCGCCAGGAGTGCTTCCGTAAATATCCTTCAGCTGCTGATTCCTACAAGGACCACTCGGACTTTCTGCGGAATAATCCCCGTTATGCTTTCCTCTTCCAATTCCAGGAAGAAGACTATAAATCGTGGGCCTATGGCCTGAAGCAGGCAGGGTATGCTACCAGCAATACCTATCCGCAACAGCTAATCAAACTCATTGAAGATTACAACCTGCAACAGTATACACTGGAAGGAGAAGGTGTAACGAAAACAGGAACGGGCAATGCGAAGACCGGCGATGAAATAGTCGTTTCAAAACCATCCAAAGCACCAACAGCTGCTCCTGGAAAATCAACAGGTATTACAAAGGCGAATGCCCCTAAAGGCAGTGTATTCCAGATCAATGACCGCAAGGTGATCCTGGTGCCTGCCGGTACATCGCTGATACAGATAGCTGACCAGCGTGATATAAAACTGCGTAACCTGGTCCATTACAATGACCTGGAAAATGATAATCCGCTGCCAAAGGAAACATTCATCTTCCTGCAGAAGAAATCCAAATCAGGCAAGAACGATTACCATACTGTAGTCGCTGGCGAGACGATGTTCGACATCGCCCAGGCGGAAGGTATTCAGCTTCGCTGGCTGCGCCGCCGTAATAAAATGAAGGAAGGCCAGGAGCCGGAAGTAGGAGAGCGGCTGGCATTGGCAGGTTATGCCAATAAAACGCCACGCCTTGCAAAATACCCGCCTGCAGAAGATCCTACCGAAGGAGACCTGAACCCAGGACAGATCGTGGAAGACGTAAAAACAGAAATAGAAAGACAACAGGAAATAGCACAGCAGAACGCTGCACAACAGCAACAACAACCTGCCGCTGCACCTCAGAGCAATCTGCCTGCAGGTATGGTAGATGATCTGAAAAAGATCGGAGACGTAAAGACCACTGGTGGTGGAGCCGTACAGGGTACTCCTGCTTCGTCAAAGCCTGCGGCTAACCAGCCTGCATCTTCCTCCAAACCATCTGCTGCACAGCCATCAGGTTCGCAACCATCGTATTCCTCAAGACCAGCTGAAACTGAACCTTCAGCTACGCAACCTGCACCATCTGTACAATCTACACCTGCGTCTGCACAACCTGCATATTCATCCAGATCTGCTACAACGCAGCCATCTGGAACACCAGCTGCACCAGCGCCTTCAACGCCTGCATCCGAGCAACCTGCGGCGCCGGTAACAACATCTCCGGCACAGCCTGTATCTACGCCATCTCAACCGGCAGCAGCACCCGCGGACAAAGGCGGCCCTATCCGAGATGGTAATTCATTGTATCATGAAGTACAGACTAAAGAAACATTGTATGGTATTGCCAAACGTTATAACGTAACAGTAGAGCAGTTACAGCAATGGAACCATCTGGAAAATTTTGATATCAAAATAGGACAACGGCTTTTGGTCGGTAAAATCTAATCACATAAATCGGAATCATATGTCTGTTATCCAGGTACATGACAAACAATTTGAGCCATATATCAGTGCTGAGAAAATACAACAGCGCATACAGGAGCTGGCTACATCGATCAGCAATGATCTGAAAGGTGAAAAGCCTTTGTTCATCGCTATTCTGAATGGTTCCTTTATGTTTGCTGCAGATGTTTTTAAGTACCTCACCATTGAGGCGGAAATATCTTTCATCAAACTGGCTTCCTACAAAGGGATGAAATCTACCGGTAATGTAGTGCAGGCCATTGGCCTCGACGAAGATCTTTACGGGCGTACTGTTGTGATCCTGGAAGACATTGTGGATACTGGTAAGACACTGAGCCAGTTCCTGCCGCAACTGGAACATCAGCAGCCTAAAAAACTGATGATCGCTTCTTTGCTCACCAAACCGGAGGCACTACAACATCCCATTAAGATCGATTATCTGGGCTTTTCCGTACCTAATAAATTTCTGTTGGGTTATGGCCTCGATTATGATGGTCTTGGCAGGAACCTGCCTGAAATTTATAAACTGTGTGAATAAACGATTTGATGTCCGAACGATCCCCGGGGTGACAACCCCGGGGAAACGTCGGGAATATTGAAACCCCGAACGTCGTAAACGTACCCCTGGAAAATTTGTATCGGCCGCCATCCGAAATTATATCAAACACCCGCCGCCAATCACATCCCCATCCAATATTGTATTCGATAAATCCTCGCGATCATAACCTAATCTCCTGCCAATTTTATTATATTTATGTATAACTGATGCAAAACTGATGCAAAGGCTCCTTATGCTGCTTGTCAGCTTAATTATCCTTGTACCTGGGAGAGCTCAGAAGATATGGATTTCAGGGGCAGTTGAAGATAGCATCTCTCACAATCCCCTGCCCGGAGTGATCGTCACAGTAAACCACGATACCGCGAAGGTTATTACGAACCAGTACGGACTTTTTCGCATTGCGGTGCCCTCTCAGGACGCGATATTATTATTCCAGCACAACGGATACTTCCCAAAAAGCTTGTCTGCGGGAGCATACAGCCGTATGCTCGTTCAGTTGAACAGCCGTGAAGAGATACAGGAGGACGTAGCTAAAAGGGCGAAGGCTATCGCGCGGGAACGTTCTTCCAACGGCTCTAATCCTAATTATAGTAATTCCGGTATGGGTACCAGGGCTTTCTTTGATGAGACCTATGGTACATTATACGAGAACAAGTTTGTCGAAACGGGCATCAAGAACACTTCCTTGTTCGCTATAGATGTGGACAGGGCTGCTTACAGCAATATCCGGCGTTTCGTAAAGCTGAAAGAAAAGATCCCTGTCAATGCGGTACGCATTGAGGAGATGCTGAACTACTTCCATTACCATTATCCGCTGCCACCTCCCGGTCAGACATTGGTCATTTACAGCAAGTATGCTACCTGTCCCTGGGCAGAGGAACACCGTTTATTACAGATAGCGGTCCGTGGTAAATCAGTGAATGTGGATAGCCTTCCTCCCAGTAATCTCGTTTTCCTGATAGACGTTTCCGGTTCTATGGCCACGCCGAATAAGCTCCCCCTGTTGCAGGCCGCTTTCCGGATACTGGTCAACAACCTGCGCAGCAATGACCATGTAGCTATTGTGGCATATGCAGGCGCTCCCGGTATTATCCTGCCCAATACACCTGGTAATGAGAAGGTGAAGATCCTGAATGCAATTGACTATCTCAGCGCGGGAGGGGCCACGGCAGGGGAGGCGGCTATCAAACTGGCGTACCAGATCGCAGAAGAGAATTTTATTAAAGATGGGAATAACCGGGTCATTATGGCGACCGACGGCGACTTCAACGTTGGGCAAACCAGTGATCATGACATGGAACAGCTGATCCTGGGAAAAAAGGAGACGGGCGTGCTACTAACCTGTCTCGGGTTCGGCATGAAAAATTATAAGGATTCCAAATTGGAGACTTTGTCCAGTAAAGGGAATGGCAATTTTGCCTATATCGATAACCTGGAAGAGGCTAATAAGATCTTTGCCCGCGAGTTCGGCAGTACCTTATTTACAGTGGCAAAAGATATTCAGGCTGATGTGGTGTTTAACCCGCGTACGGTGAAATCTTACCGGTTGATAGGCTACGAAAATAAAGTGATCCAGGAAGAAGATTCAACGGGCGACAAGATATCCGGCGGCATCATTGGTGCGGGGCATTGTGCCGTAGCCATGTATGAGATCGTTCCACAGGATGGAATAGCTGCGGCCGATAGTTCACTGGCTACCATCAATTTAAGCTACCGGGAAGCCATTGATACAACGATGAAGACCATCAGCTATACGGTACCGGGAGAGTTAACCCTTTTCAGAGAAGCCTCGAGCGATTTCCGCTTTGCCAGTGCAGTGGCCCTGATGGGCATGTTGCTCAGAAAGTCAGCCTATAAAGGCAAGGGAACCTGTAATATGGTCATGGATATAGCAAAACGATCGCTGGGAGATGATCCCGGCGGCTACCGCAAGGAATTCATCGTCCTGCTGAAAGGATTGAAAAAGTCTGGTAAAATTGAAGATTGACCCGCCTTACCGTGTTATTTTATAACACTTCCTGATCAGCTTCTGCTGAAAATCGAACGGCATCGTCTGAGCTGTAATATCCTTGATCTCAGTTGCCAGTATACTGTCGTTCTCGAGTACGAAACGTCGGTAGTTATTGCTGAAGTAGATCACACCACCCGGTTTGGTAGCTCTCAGTACTTTGTTCAGGATAGTCACATGGTCCCGCTGAATGTCCAGGAACTCCTTCATGCGTTTACTGTTAGAGAAAGTAGGTGGATCGAGTACGACGAGGTCAAATTCCTCTTCCGGAAGTGTGTCCAGGTATTGCAGTACATCGGCATGAACAAAGGCGTGTTTGGTCACGTCAAAATTGTTCAGGCGCATGTTTTCTTCCGCCCATGCCAGGTAGGTCTTGGAAAGGTCCACGGATGTTACCTGGGTAGCTCCGCCGGCGGCGGCATATACAGAGAAAGAACCGGTATAACAGAAGAGGTTCAGTACTTTTTTACCTGCAGAGAGCTCTCTGACCATACCCCGGGTGATACGGTGGTCGAGGAAAAGACCGGTATCCAGGTAGTCAGACAGGTTTACTTTGAAGTTCAGTCCTGCTTCCTGTACGGTCATTTCATGGCTTTCGAAAGATAGTTTTTCATATTGTTCCTGCCTGCTGGCTTTACGCTGGCGTTGTTTTACGAAGATCTTCTCCAGCGGTACTTCCAGTACTTTGGAGATCACTTCCAGGCTGCTGTCCAGCCAGGCTTCATGCGCGTCTTCTTCCATACCATGCGGGCGCTGGTATTCCGCCACATAAATGTGGTCCTCATATAATTCTATACTGAGGGGGAATTCATTAATATCATCATCATATACCCGGTAACAGGTAATATTCTGCCGGCGGGCAGCTTTGCGCAGGTGTTTGAACACTTTTACCAGCCGGTTTTCCAGCATCTGAAGTTTTGACGGATCGAACATGTATCCTGTAAAAGTAAAAAATATAAAAGTAAGAAAGACAAAGGCTGTCCACTTATGGCGGACAGCCTTTTATAGAGGAAGTATGATTGTACGTGTTGCGTTTAGCTGAAGATATCCCTTACCTTCTCGAAGAAGCCTTTCTCAGACTTTTCAGGATTAGGCTTAAAGTTATCGGATGCCTGTGATTTTTCCAGGAATGCCTTTTCTTCACTGCTTACCTGTTGAGGGGTCCATACATTCACATGTATGAGCTGATCTCCTTTTTCGTAAGAGTTAACGGAAGGGAATCCTTTGCCTTTCAGGCGGAAGATCTTTCCGCTTTGGGTACCGGCTGGAATTTTAATTTTCGCTTTACCGTCGATGGTCGGTACTTCCACTGAAGTGCCAAATACGGCATCGGGGAAGGAGATGTAGAGGTCGAAGGCTACATTCAGGCCATCGCGTTGCAGTTCAGGATGTGGCTCTTCTTCAATGAGTATGAGCAGATCTCCGGGCGCGCCGCCTCTTTCGCCGGCGTTACCTTTTCCGCTGAGGCTCAGTTGCATACCTTCCTGTACGCCTGCCGGGATGTCGATGTTCACCATTTCTTCGCCATAAACGCGTCCTTCACCTTTACAGTGGCCGCATTTGCTGGTGATGGTCTGTCCTTCGCCATGACAGGTAGGACAGGTGGTTACTGTTTGCATCTGACCGAGGAAAGTCTGTGTTACTTTCCTAACCTGGCCGGAACCGCCGCAGGTACCACAGGTCTGGAACGCATTTTTATCTTTCGCTCCCAGACCGCTACAGTGGCTGCAGGGAACATATTTTTTAACCTTGATCTTTTTGTTGGCGCCTTTAGCGATCTCTTCATAGGTAAGACGGATCTTGATGCGCAGGTTGGAACCACGGGTACCTCTGCTACGTCTGCCGCCACCACTGCCACCGCGGTTGCCGCCAAAGAAGCTGCCGAAAATATCTTCCCCGAAGATGTCTCCGAAGTTGGAGAAGATATCGTCCATGTTCATGTTGCCTCCATTGAAGCCACCTCCACGGCCTCCAACGCCAGCGTGCCCGAAACGGTCATACTGTGCCCGTTTGTCGGTATCACTTAATACTTCATAGGCTTCTGCCGCCTCCTTGAATTTTTCCTCCGCTTCTTTATTGTCGGGGTTCCTGTCAGGATGGTACTGCATAGCTACTTTGCGGTAGGCCTTTTTTATCTCATCCTGGGAGGCGGACTTGGCTATACCCAGTATTTCGTAGTAATCTCTTTTGGTAGACATATATCACACTAAAGCCGGCAATTTCTGCCGGCATGGTTAATGAAAGCTTTTCTGTCAGAACGTCACTTATTTTCCTACTATCACCTTGGCATGACGTATCAATTTGTCATTCAGGTAGTAGCCTTTCTGCATATCGTCAATTACCTTTCCTTTCAGTTCTTCAGAAGGTGCAGGAATTTCAGTGATCGCATCGTGTAGATCAGGATTAAATTCGGTGTGCAAACTTTCCATAGGTTTAAGGCCTTTGGCTTGCAGGGTCGACTTTAACTTATTGAAAACCAGCGAAACGCCATCTTTTACGGCATTGATGTCGGAGGCATTTTCTATTTGTTTAGCTGCACGCTCACTATCATCCAGCACATCCAGCAGGGAAATGATCACTTCCTTGTTGGCAGTCTGCATCAGCTCAATACGTTCTTTGGCTGTACGTTTCTTGAAATTGTCAAATTCCGCAACCAGACGAAGGTATTTATCCCTCATTTCGTTCAGCTCCTGCTGTTTTTTATCCAGTTCGCTTTCATCCGCCAAGGCATCGTTGAGGTGTGTGGTGCCGCTCAGATTCTCATCAGCATTAATGTCTGGCATGCCTTTACCACCGTTTTCGGTGTCCTGTCCGTTTGTCTGCATATCTTGTACGTTTTCTTTTATGAAGTAATATTGTCCGCAAAGGTACATCAGACAATTAACTTGCCAAGCCGGGAGGGAAAGACAAATTGACACAATGACGTATTCAGCATTTAACTTCAGTCTAACCAGGACCCGTCTCTATATCTAAAAGGGCGCTACGCCGTATCTACGCCGTAGTTTGTATATCGTTCGATATAGAAACAACGGCGTAATAACGGCCTAACATGCTTTTAGATATAGAGATCGGTCCCGGCTCAATTGATCTTAAAGGCTTTCAGCCCTAAATTCCCCTTCCTAATATGTAATTGCGTTACCTTTGCAGCCTGGAAAAAATAGCAATGACCAAAGTTTTTTTAAAGAAAAAGATACAAAACCGTGTACTGCAGGGCCATCCCTGGATATTTGGGAATGAAGTAGGGGAGATTGACGGACCGGTAACTGCCGGCGATACGGTTGACGTATTTACTCATCAGGGCTTTTTTATCGGTAGGGGATATATCAACCCCCAATCGCAGATCCTGGTGCGTTTGCTTACACGCGATAAAGACGAGCAGATCGATGCTGATTTCTTCTACCGCCGTTTGCTGAAGGCCTGGAAATACCGCCAGCAGCTGGGATATGTGGAAAACTGCCGCCTCGTGTTCGGGGAAGCAGACGAAATGCCAGCCCTGGTGATCGATAAATTCAATGACCATTTTGTATTGCAGACGCTGGCATTGGGTATGGACCGCTGGAAAGGCGCCATCGTCGATGCTCTCAATAAGATATTCTCTCCAAAGGGTATCTATGAGCGGAACGACGTACCCGTACGTGAACTGGAAGGATTACAGCAGCAAAAGGGCTTTTTAAGCGCTCCTTTCGATACAAACGTGATTATCAATGAGAATGGTCTTAAGTTCCATGTAGATATCGAAAATGGGCAGAAAACAGGCTATTTCCTCGATCAGCAGGATAATCGCCGTGCCATTCAGCATATTGTAAAAGGCGCCGACGTACTGGAAGCATTCTGCTATACCGGTACTTTCTCCTGCCATGCAGCTCATTATGGTGCTAAGAGCGTACTGGGGCTGGACATTTCCGAACATGCCGTTAATACCGCCCGCCGGAATGCCACCCTGAACAACCTGGACGACATCTGTAAGTTCCAGGCAGTCAATGCGTTTGATGTGCTGAAACAATGGACACGTGAGGAAAAGAAGTTCGATACGGTCATCCTGGACCCACCGGCCTTTACCAAAAGCCGTGAAAACATCCAGAAAGCGATCACCGGCTATAAGGAGATCAACCTGCGCGGTATGAAGCTGCTGAAACCGGGAGGTTTCCTGGTAACAGCTTCCTGTACCAACCTGGTACCGCCTTCCCTTTTCCTGGAGATCATCGATATGGCTGCAAAGGATGCCAAGAAGAAACTGCGCCAGGTAACTTTCCAGACACAGGCCCAGGACCATCCTATCCTGTGGAATATTGAAAACACGACCTACCTGAAATTCCTCATTGTAGAAGTACAATAAGCGGATATCAACAAAACATAAAAAGGGGCCCGTTTTACACGGACCCCTTTTCTTTTATAAGTCGTTAGAAGGAAATGTCTGAAGATTATTTGACTACGTTGAACTTACCCGATTCTACCAGGTTACCCTGACGGTCCCTTAACTGGAAGATATATACACCACTGTAATATTTATCTAATTCAATCGTAGTACGTGCGTTCAGGTTTTTAAACTGATCTATTCTCTTTCCCAGAAAATTAAAGACAATAAGATCATAACCTTGCTCGTTATTGTTCTGTAATTCGAAATTGATCCTGCTGGTCGCCGGGTTTGGATATAGCTTCACGATCTTACTACCTCCATCGGAAAATGGAGAAGTTTTAGCGCTTTGTGCATGGCTGGCTAGAGAGGCCAGGCAGAGGAAGCAAGTAAGTAAAAGTGTAGAGGTTTTCCACATACCCGTAAAGATAAAGATTTTTTCAAATATTAGTCGGTTTATTTCACAATATCATCCTATGTAAAAATAACAAATGGCAAGCCAAAAAGGAAGACTTGCCATTAGTTTTTTAAAAAATTTAACGCTTTTTGATATTTTTTATTGCAGGCTACTGAGCGTGTTCTTAACTGCTTCAAAATCAGGCAACTCTTTGGCCTCCTCTAACACTTGCGCATATCTGATGACCCCGTCTTTATCCACAACAAAGGCTGCTCTTTTAGAAACTCCCTTCAGGTCCAGCATAAATTGCTCATAAAAAGCGCCGTAAGCCGGAGATGCTTCCTTATTAAAGTCTGACAACAGCGGAAAATTCAGATTTTGGTCCGTTTTAAACTTCTTCAGCGTGAAAGGGGAGTCTACAGATATACCCACTACAGTCGAGTTCAAACCCTCATAAGTCGCAATATTGTCCCTGATACTGCAAAGTTCCGCGGTGCAGGTACTGGTAAATGCCATCGGGAAAAATAGGATCACCAGGTTCTGTCCTTTGAAATCGTCCAGGGAGACCTTCTGCCTTTCGGTATTAACGAGAGAAAAGGCCGGAGCTTTAGCACCAATTGTTACATTCATCTGTTATCTGTTTACGTTATTGAAGTCGGATGTAAAGGTAACAATTGGTGCTGCAATTTAGAACCGGGGACAGTGTATGCTTTCCAGCGTACTGTTCCGGCTGTTAAGGAATCCTTTGAATACCAGTGAAAGTTCAAAACCGCCGAAAGTATTACTGGCTGTTTTCAGCTTCGAAATATTCGCATCATAAGTTATGCCCACCTCATATTTCTCCATATCAAGACGGAAAGAAGGGATGATGGCATCTTTATAACGCATATAGGCCCCGAAATAAAACGCCCTGGTGCTTTCCATACCATCGTCATACAGGCTGTAACCCAACAGTGCTCCTCCCAGGTATTCCGAGTAGGCGCCCATATGGATCTCGTTGTATTGGGCGATGAACTTCAGTCTTTCCTGCAGTGGGAAGGTGATCCCCGCGTTAACAGTGAACTTGGGGTCCATCGCGATGCTGGCGTCTTTGAAGAACGACAGCTTCGGACGGTTAAAGTGGAACATGGCTGCGCCAATATAATAGGTCACCTGTTCGTCCACGCCCAGTGTGCTGTTAAAGCTGATACCGGCGCCTGCGTCAAGGTAAGAGTATCCGCGCAGCGCCAGTCTGCCTTCTTCCCCGGTGGCCGCCGTAGGGTCAAACTGGCCGCCATTGTACTGGTTATTGAAGGTCAGTTTGGAGGCGTCGAACTGTCGCTGTACAATCCCCCCGGTAAATCCTACCGAAAGGAACATGTTCTTATCCTGACTGAGTGATTTGTGGTAATTCACAGCTGGTAATGCCTGTACAGATTGGAGGCGGGCCGTACCGGCCCTGTCATATGTGAATTGGATACCTGCAGTCACAAAGTCCTCACTGTTCCCCACCGGGAATTTCAATTCTGCGCTTAATGTTCCTGTTTGGTATGGTATAGTAACGCTGTTCCATTGGTTCCTATATACGGCCTGGACACGGTAGTCGCCGTTAAAGAGGCCTATCAGCGCAGGATTACGTAAGATCGGTGTTTCATAAAACTGGGACAGGTGAATATCCTGTGCTACCAGTGATTGTGTGCTGCAAAGGCACAGTGCCACTAACAGTTTGCTACAATTCATTCTCATGCTGGCATGTTTTATAGTCATATGTGTTGATGGGATGCTGGTAGGTATATTACCTTACCAGCATTACGTTTCCTTTAAGTGTAAAAGTTTCGTTTGAGTCGCAAACCAGTTCTGCTACGTAAATAAATACGTCCGGATTCGCTGGCAGGCCATTCACCTTGCCATCCCATCCATATGCCGGATCCTCAATATTAAAGTTGGTCCTTTCAAATACCTGCTGTCCCCAACGGTTATATATCCTGAAAGATTTCGCTGCTTTCATACCCTTACCCCTGATGTAGAAGATGTCATTCGCTCCGTCATTGTTCGGTGTGAACGTGTTAGGAAGGAATATCACGCCTTGTGAACATACCAGTTTGATGGTCACATCGTCCAGTGTCGTACAACCATAAGCGTTGGTCACTTTTACATGATAGGTCGTGTTCTCTCTCGGAGTGGCTGTTGGCGTCAGGCAATCCACACAGTTCAGTGAATTGACCGGCCACCATTCTATCTGGGTAATATCATTACTGCCTGTAACCGGTAACTGTACCGCCGTACCTACAGGTACTTCCATATCCGGGCCTGCATTTACAACCGGTGCTGCATGTATGGTAACAGTAGCCGCTTTAGTATCTGTAAAACAATTATCGTTGCCATATCCTGTTACCTGGTAAGTAGTGGTCACTTCAGGAGTAGCAAGCGGATTAGCAATATCCGGATTGCTCAGGCCATCTGAAGGCATCCATTTATAAGTAACAGCTCCTTCTGCATGTAACTGTACCGCTCCGCCGGCGCAAACATCTGCATCACTTACCTGTACGGTGAACGGCTCTGATACGGTCACTTTAACATCCGCTTCTGCGCTACAACCGGCGGTGTTAACGACTATTACGTGGTAAGTAGTGTCTACGTCAGGTGTAACGATTGGCGAAGGACTTTTAATATCAGAAATATTGTAGTCCGTCCAGGTGATATCAACACCTGCTTCTGTATTTGCCTGCAACGTAACTGTCTGACCCTGACAGAGAACAGCCTCAGTCGGTGTTGGCGAAAGTGTCGGGAAAGCTGCTATTTCGATATTCTCTGTCGCTGTATCGGCGCAAAGACCGCTGGCAGTGGTAATGATCAGTTCTGCAGGATAGATGCCCGGTTGTGGATAAGTGATAGATGGAGGCGTCTGTACAGGATATTGCTGACCGTTCGTAGTCCAGTTCCAGGTGGTACCTGGCAGGTTCCTGGTGTCCGTTCCTACCAGCTGTATTGCGGTTCCAAGACATACAGGCGGGATCGGCGTGATCTCTGCAATAGGTTTCGCTTCTATTACTATCTGCATTGTCGTATCCTTCACACAACCATAGTAACTGGTAGCAGTTAATGTTACAGTGTAATTACCAGGAGTATCATAAAGGAAAGAAGGATTAGGACCTGTAGCCACATCATCTGTACGGCCGGAGATACCGAAGTCCCATACATAAGTAGGCGTGAAGCCATCATCAATAGAAACCCCTTTGGTGGAATCACTGAAGAATACTGTACCGCCATCACAGGCCTGTGTCACATCTGCCGAGAAAGCCGGTGTGATCTTATCTACTGTTACTTTTGGACTACCTATCGCTGCAACAGTACATCCACGCTGATCTTCCAGCAATACTACCGGATAGTACACACCTTCTTTCTGATAAGTATAAGCCGGAGAAACAGGAGTAGTGGTACGTACGGAATATCCATCTCCAAAGTCCCAGATAAACCGTTGTGCGGTTGGCGCTACCGCCGTCATGGTGGCCGTCAGCGGCCAGCAGCCTGATTCAGGCGTTACTGAGAAGCTTCCGTCAGGACCAGCTATCACAATGTCTTTAGGTCCTGCTACCGGGCTTGCACAACCGCCCTGTGAATAAACGGTCAGCGTAACCGGGAAGGTACCTGGCCTGATATAGTTATGTGTAGGATTTACCTCGTCGGAAGAACTACCGTCTCCAAAAGACCAGGATGTCCTGACATAATCGGAAGAGCGGTTGGTGAATTGTACGATGACCGGCGGACAGATATCTCCCGCTACAGTAGGGAAGATAAAGTCTGCGATCGGATTAGGTACCCGGAGGAAATCTGTTGCTTCTGTGTGAGCCGTACAACCGGCAGCACTGGTAACATCCAGCGTTACAGTGTATTTACCCTCGGCGGTATAAATATGTGCCGGATCTTTATCTGTACTGGTACTGCCATCGCCGAACGTCCAGGCATAGGTCAGTGGTTCAGTTACGGAAGAATTATTAAACTGGAAAGGTATACCTAAACATGCAATGCTGTCCCTGCCACTGAAGCTGGCTGTGATATTCGGAATTTCAACATTCAGTGTGGAGTCGTCAGTACAACCTGTATTATCTGTCACAGTAAGCTTTACCGGATAAGTGTTTGGTGTACTGTAAGTATGTGTGATCCCAATTGGTTGAGTAGTATAATCTACTGGCGCTGTGCCATCACCAAAATCAAATCTCCAGTTGACGATCGTATTACCGGCACGGGTGGTTGATTGATCGGTGAATGTAACCGGCTCGTCTTTACACTGGTGCGGATCGATGGTGAACTTTGATACGGAGCCGTTTACCTCTACTGTTAATGGGTCTGATGTGAGCACGCAGCCATTAACGTCGGTGGCACTGAATGTTACGATGTAAGTTCCTGCATTCCTGTAAGTGATCACTGGTTTCCTGGTGTTGGTCCCTGTTCTGCCATCCCCGAAATTCCATCTGAAAGAAAGGATGGTACCAGGAACGGGAGGAGGTGAATTGAAGGCTATGGAAGAACCGAGACAAACCACACTCGGTGTTGCATCGATAGTTGGCTTTTCGGTAATGATCCTGATCACTGCAGAATATGTAGAGGTACAGGTGCCGTTAGACACGGTCAGCACAACAGTGTAGGTACCGTCTCCCGCCCAGGTATGGGTGGGGGATGTGGTATTGTCGGTGGTGCCGTCTCCGAAATTCCAGAGATAAGTTCCCACAGGACCTGTTCCCCAGTTGGTGTTATCCGTAAATGTCCGCGTATAGCGGTTGTTACAATCCGGAGTACTGATCGTGAAGTTTGCGATAGGCGCAAGTGTTTCAATATAATCCGTTTTGGTGATGCTTTGTGAACAGCCGCTGTTGGTAACGATCAGCGTCACATCGTGCATTCCAATGGTATTAAAAACATAAGATGGATTCCTCACTGAAGCAGTACCGTTACTTCCGCTGTTTTCTTCAAATACCCATTGGTATGTCAACCCATTGAGGTTCTGTGTAAGGTTCGTAAAATTGAACACAGTTGGCTGACAACCACTTGTTTTATCAACAGTGAAGTCAGGAGCTACAGGGCGTCCGGCAAGTACCTGGTAGGTAGCTGTCTGTGTACAACCTCCCTGGGTGGTAATGGTCAGGGTAATGTTATACCTGCCCTGCGCTGCGTATACGTGTGAAGGAGTTGGAAGGTTAGAAGTAGTTCCGTCTCCAAAATCCCATGCGTAGGATACAACAGGGTCCGGACTAACGATGGTAGTGCCAAAGTTTGCTGTCAGCGGTATACAACCTCTGTTGGTCCCGGTTATAGCAAGTGTTGGTTTCCGGATGGTAATTGAGTTGATAGCGGAATCTTTACAACCTGCAGCACTGGTGGCAATCACTTTTACATTGAAGGTACCCTCTGTCGTAAAATTATGCAGGGGGTTCTGTATGTTGCCGGTAGTGCCATCTCCAAAGTTCCATGCCCAGGCATTAGCACCGGTGCCGGAAGAGGTGAACTGTACATTTACCGGTACAGAACAAGCACTTGTTGGCGACATGGTGAAATTCACTGTCGGCGGTGCAGAAATAGTAAAGTTCCTGGTAACAACCGCTTCACAACCATCTGAAGTGATAGACCGCATGCTAACGGAATAATTGCCGGCAGTAGCGAAACTCTTTACTGCGTTTATGGTATTCTGTACGGTACCGTCAGAGAATGTCCAGACTGCGGAAACCGGAGCAGGTTGCGTAGTATTGGTAAAAGTCACGTTAGCACCGGAACAGGCAGCCTGCTGAATAGCGAAATTTGCCTGCGCAGTAGCTACTACGATATAGTTGTTAGAAGTGATGGTCTGTGTACATCCATCTGCTGTAGTAGCTGTCAGCCTTACGGTAAAATTACCATTGCTGGTATAATCGTGGCTGGGGTGCTGATCAGGGCTGGTGGTACCATCCCCGAAGTCCCATAAATAAGTAACAGCCGGTAGTGTACCGACTGTATTCAATGTAGTTGTATTGGTGAAATTGACAGTTACCGGTATACGGCAACCGCCTCTGTTGTTACTTGTAAAAGATACCTGTGGGGTGGGATTCACCTGCAGGATCTGCGAGCCGCTGTTGGTACATCCAAAGCTGTTTGTAACAATGGAAGTGGCCACAATGCCGCCCCCTTTGTCATAGGTATGGTTAGCGGTAGATCCAGTGGCTACGTTACCATCCCCGAAGTCCCAGTTAATGCTGGTGATAGTTCCGTCCCCGGGAGTTGACTGGTCCCGGAATGTCACATTCAGGGGGGTACAGCCAGTGATAGGGGAGGTGGAAAATACTACATTCGGTTTGTCGTAAACATTCACAACGTGTTGAACAGAGCTTACCTGCCCGTTAGGGAAAGTTACAGTCAGGACCACATTAAAAGTACCTGGCCTGTTAAATGATCGGGTAGGGTTCCATAGCGTGGATTTGGCTCCGCCGTCTCCGAAGTCCCATGAGGCACTTCCGACAGGGCTTGACTGATTTAAAAACTGAACGAAGACGGCGCCGCAACCACTCCAGTTGTCGGCTGTAAACTCTACCGTGTTCTGAGACTGTGCCTTGGCACCAGAAAGCAGGAAAAACACTACGAAGTATGACAAAGCATACCAGAAGTGCGTAAATTGGCGTAGGTGTTGGTGTTTCATTTTCCGGATATGGCCTTTGTCAATCGACTCCAGCACAGGGTGAAAAATAAATTGTAAAAAATGAATAAATTGAGAAAAATACTGATCCGTAACGATTAATACGTAAACTTTGCACAAACAGTTCAGGGGCTGTCCCAAAAACACACAAAAGTTATTCCAATGCAGCACTTACGAACAATTTACGGAAGCACAAGCTCGACAATATATAGCAAAAATATGATTTATAAATATTATACATACGTGGCATTGGTAGGTTTACTTGTTTCAGTAATGAGTAGTGCACAGGCGCAGCAGGTGGATGTAGCTGTATTTCAGCAGTCTATAGAAAAAAAGGAGGCGCAGGTTTTTGATGTACGGACAGCCGGAGAATTCAATTCGGGCCATCTTCACAATGCATTGCAGGCGGATTATACCCAAAAGCAGGAATTTGCCGAAAGAGTACAGTACCTGGACAAACAACAAACCATATATGTATATTGTTTAAGCGGCGGACGTAGTACTGCTGCCGCCAAATGGATGCGTGACAATGGTTTCCGGGAAGTGATAGAACTGAAAGGTGGCATCAATGCCTGGAAACAGGCAGGGCTGGCTGTAGAAGGTGTTTCCGACCAGCAACAGATGAGTGTAGATACTTTTCACACCGTTATAGCATCCGGAGATGTACTGGTGGACGTAGGAGCCGAATGGTGCCCACCCTGCAAAAAGATGGGACCTGTTCTAGAGGCTTACCTGAAAGAGCATAAGGCGGTACACCTGTTGAAAGTAGATGGAGGTCGTGATCGCGAGGTCATGCAGGCTATAAACGCCACTTCCCTGCCTACTTTTATTCTTTACAAAGATGGCAGGGAAGTGTGGCGCAAAGAGGGAGTATCTGATAAATTATAAACCGTAGATATCACCGAATTTCTGTGTGGCGTAATCCAGGAAGTACCTGAATTCCAGCGGCTGACCGGTTATCCTTTCACACAATTCATTGGAAGTGTAATAACGGCCATGACGGTGCACCTGTTGACGTAACCAGGTCAGGAGCTCATCATATTTGCCGGCAGCGATCTGTCCGGTCAATCCGGGGATCTGTTGCTGCGCCGTCGCAAAGAACTGGGCCGCATAGAAACTGCCAAGGGAATAGGTGGGGAAATAACCGAAGCTGCCGTGCGACCAGTGGATATCCTGTAAAACGCCCTGCGTATCATTCGGAACGCTTACATGCAGAAATTCCTTATAGTAGGAATTCCATATCTCGCGGAGGTCTTTAGTTTGATAAGTTCCGTCCAGTAATCCTTTCTCTATTTCATACCGCACCATCACGTGAAAATGATAGGTCAGTTCATCTGCCTCCGTGCGGATCAGGGATGGCTGTACCAGGTTGATCGCCTTATAGAAATCCTGCAGACTGACAGTACCTAGGTTGTCAGGGAAGAGCTGCTGTAACTGCGGATAATGATGCTCCCAGAAAACAAGACTGCGCCCTACATTATTTTCCCACAGCCGGGACTGCGATTCATGAATACCCAGGCTGGCAGCTTCTCCCGACGGTAGTCCATAAGCCGCCGTGTCAAGCCCCTGCTCGTACAAAGCGTGTCCGCCTTCATGGATACAGCTCCAGGTCATATTGCCGAAATCTTTCTCATCAATTCGGGTGGTCACCCTTACGTCCTGCGGATTGAAACTGGTGGTGAACGGATGTTCCGATACATCCTGCCTGCCAGCGGCCATATCGTAGCCCATGGCTTTTAAGAGTTGTATCCCAAACTCCCACTGACGGTTCCGGTCATAATGCAGGTGCAGGAAATCCTTTTTCACCTGTGGCCGTTGTTCAATGCTACGCAGTAAAGGGGTAAGCGCTGTTTTTACATCAGCAAACACCTTGTCCAGCATAGTAGTGGTGGCTCCCTTTTCATACTCGTTCAACAGGGCGTTGTAAGGATGCCCTTCATATCCCAGGATGTCGGCCTCCTTTCTTTTTAGTTCCACCATCCTGTTCAACACGGGCTGAAAAACAGCATAGCTGCCTTCCTTGCGGGCATTGATCCAGGCATGATAACATTCATTGGTGGTCTGGGACAGTTCTGCCACAAAGCTGGCCGGATATTTCTTGTTCTTCTGGTAATCCTCCAGGGATAGTGCAACGTTCTTTGCAGCTACAGGTTCCAGGTGTTGTTTCTCTTTGTTGAGCGTTTCCAGCAGTTCTCCCAGCTGGTCTGCCGTGAACAGTTCATGTGAGAGGGAACTGAGGGTCGTGATCTGCTGTCCGCGGAACGCCGCCCCTTTCTCCGGCAGATAAGTTTCCTGGTCCCAGCTAAGTACGGCGATCGCATTCCGGATGTCTGCGATCTGCTGCATCTTCCCTTTATAGGTTTCGTATTGTGTTGCTGTAGAAAAGGTCTGTGCCATGCTGTTGATTTTGTGCAAAAGTAGGGGTAAATTTATGCCGATATGAAGATAAGGGATATTACTAATGCCATAGCGGCATTTGCACCATTACAATACCAGGAAAGTTACGACAATGCGGGGCTGCTGTTTGGCAGTGCGGATTGGGAGGTAACCGGTGTATTACTGACGCTGGACGCTACCGAAGCTGTGATAGACGAGGCCATTGCCAGAAAATGTAACCTGGTGGTAGCCCATCATCCCATTGTTTTCGGCGGACTGAAAAAGATCAATGGCAGCAACTATGTCGAAAGGGTGGCCATAAAAGCCATCAAGAACGATATTGCCGTTTATGCCGCCCACACCAACCTGGATAATGTGCGGAACGGCGTTTGTGAAATGATGGCCCGCCGGCTGGCGTTAAAGGATTGTACTGTGCTGTCTCCCAAAAGGGAGTTGCTGCGGAAGCTCTATACATTTGTGCCACAGGCAGCTGCGGAAAAGGTACGTACTGCCCTCTTTGCAGCCGGCGCCGGACATATTGGCGCATATAGCGAGTGCAGTTACAATGTGGAGGGATCTGGTACCTTCAAGGGGGGAGAAGGCACGAATCCTCACGTGGGCAAGGCCGGAGAGCTGCACACAGAGGCAGAAACAAAGGTGGAGGTGATATTTCCCGTATATTTGGAACAATATGTGATCAGAGCATTGCTGGACAGTCATCCTTACGAAGAAGCGGCTTACGATATTGTGAAACTGGAGAATGCATATGCGCAGGTGGGTTCCGGACTGGTAGGGTACCTGAAAGAACCGATGGATGAGGAAACCTTTCTGCGTTGGGTAAAACAGCAATTCGACACGGGATGCGTGAGATATACACCACTCAGGGGAAAACCTGTGAAGAAGGTGGCCCTCTGCGGAGGAGCCGGCAGCTTTCTCCTGAAAAAGGCCATATCAGCAGGGGCCGATGCGTATATATCAGCCGATTTTAAATATCATGAATTTTTTGATGCTGAAAATCAAATAGTTATAGCGGATGTGGGTCATTTCGAGAGCGAGCAGTTTACGGTTGAATTATTTTATCATATATTGACTGAAAAATTCCCTAATTTTGCGCCTCTTAAATCTACAATTCGTACAAATCCGGTAAATTACTTATAAAAACATACATGGCTACTGTAAAAGAATACTCCGTAGAAGAAAAATTGGCGTCTGTACTTAGGCTACAGAAGATGGACTCCAGACTGGATGAAATCCAGGTGTTGAAGGGAGAGTTGCCAATGGAAGTTAAGGATCTGGAAGATGAGATCGAAGGACTGAACACCCGTCTCTCTCATGTAGAGGATGAAATCCGTGGCATCCAGGACTTTATTGCCAATAAGAAAGCGGCAATTAAAGAGTCAGAGGCCCTGATGAAGAAATACGAGAAGCAACAGGATAACGTTAAGAATAATCGTGAGTTTGAAGCTATCACCAAAGAGATCGAAATGCAGTCGCTCGAGATCAAACTGGCTGAAAAGCATATCAAAGATGCAAACGAAGAGGTAAAGGATAAGAGCCGTAACCTGGAAGGTGCCAAGAAGGCGATCTCTGATAAGGAGTCTAACCTGAAACACAAGAAAGGTGAACTGGAAAAGATCATCGGCGAAACTGAGAAAGAAGAAAGAGGTTTCCGCAAACAGAGCGATGAAGCCCGTACCAAGGTAGAAGCCCGTTTGCTGGCTGCTTACGAAAAGATCCGTAGCAACTACCGTAACGGTCTGGCTGTAGTAACCATCTCTCGCGATTCCTGCGGTGGTTGTTTCAACGCTATTCCTCCTCAACGTCAGGCTGAGATCCGTCAACGTAAGAAGATCATCGTTTGCGAACACTGTGGCCGTATCCTGGTTGATAATGACCTGGAAGCGACAGTAACTATCTAATAGTGCGCAATAACTTATTTAAATAGTGTAGGAAGTCCCGGCTTTTAGGCCGGGACTTTTACATTCAGGCCGGAAGGGCAGTGAAAAATTGGTTTGGAATTTGGTAGATAGGCCGGAGTTAATAATCAGATATATTTGTGTCCATGCGCATATCATTCCTGCTGGGGTTATTCTTAAGTATCACATTTTCGTTAACAGCACGGCAAAAAGTTTACGACTTTAACATCCGTTGCCAGCAAGCATATGATGCTATCATGCAATTGCGTCTCGATGCCGGAGCCGCTTTGCTGGAAGAAGAGAAAAAGGCGCACCCGGATAATCTCATTCCGTATTTCCTGGAAAACTATGCTGACTTTTTTACCCTCTTCTTCAATGAAGATCCTGCCTTGTATGCGCAGAAAAAAGCACTCAGGGCCGATCGCCTTGCACGCATGGAAGAAGGTCCTGCCAACTCCCCCTATTACCTCTATACCCAGGCGGCCATCCGTTTTCAGTGGGGGATGATCCGCTTAAAGTTCAGCGAAAAATGGGATGCAGTATGGGATATACGCAAGGCTTATCTTCTGCTGAAGGATAATCAGAAAAAGTTCCCCCAGTTCCTTCCTAACAATATGCTGGCAGGCTCCATGCAGACCGTTTTCGGTACTATTCCCGAAGGGTATCGCTGGATCTCCAATACACTTGGTATGAAAGGAAGCATCCGGGAAGGTATGCAGCTGGTACAGCAGGTGATCGACAGTAATACGGAAGTAGCGAAGTTATTCAGGGAAGAAGCCTGCTACTATTATTGTTATCTTAAACTATTCATCGAAAATAAACCGGAAGACGTCTGGGGATTTATCCAGAAATACAAGCTGGATACAAAAAATAACTACCTTTTCGCCCTGATGGTGGCAAACATCGCCATGAACAATCAGAAGGCCACGCTTGGCATCAAAGTGCTGACGGAGCGGAACGATAGTGTGCAGTATGAAGAGATCCCATATGTATACTATGTACTGGGACAACTGAAACTGTGCCGTGGCGATGAAGATGCGAATGTTTACCTGCTGAAATTCGTAGAACGTTTTAAAGGGAAATTCTATCTCAAGGAAGGTTTGCAACGTCTTAGCTGGTACTATTACCTGCACAATAACATGGATGCCGCCAACAAGTATCGTAACATGATACTGACCAGGGGAAACACGGAAACCGATGCCGACAAACAGGCGTTAAAAGACGCTAAGAGCGGTAGATGGCCGCATCCGTTATTACTGAAGGCCCGTTTGTTGAGTGACGGCGGTTTTTTCCCGGAAGCATTGAAATTACTGCAAACGAAGAAAGCAGCCGACTTTGCCTCCATGGAAGAAAAGCTGGAATATGCATATCGTCTGGGCCGTATCTACGATGAAATGGGAATGGACGATAGCGCTATTACGATGTACGAAGTGACGGTAAGAACAGGTGCTAACCGCCAGGAATATTTTGCAGCCAGGGCTTCTTTACAGATGGGATATATTTACGAGAAAAGAAATGATAGAGCCAAAGCCCAGAAGTGTTACCAGGCGTGCCTGGACATGAAAGGACATGACTATAAAAATTCACTCGATCAGCGGGCAAAGGCAGGCATACAACGTTTAAACGGTAGTTGAGCCTGTTACTACGCAGATACAGTTCGTAACAGGTGCATTAATTTGCGGAATAATCCAATGTGATATATTCGTATTTCCAATACTCCTTATGCTACAGAAACTAACTATCAAGAATTACGCTATCATTGATCACCTGGAGGTAGATTTCTCCGGCAACCTGAATGTAATTACAGGGGAAACAGGTGCTGGTAAGTCAATTGTGCTGGGTGCATTGTCATTAATATTGGGAGAGCGTGCCGACCCGGGAATGCTGCTTGACAAAGAGTCAAAGTGTGTGATAGAAGGCGCGTTCAAAGTTAAAAAATCACAGGTAGCGGCCTTCTTTCAGCAGTATGAACTGGATATGGAAGATCAGCTGATCATCCGCCGGGAGATCAGCGCTGCCGGAAAGTCACGCGCATTCGTCAATGATACGCCTGTCAACCTGAACCAGCTCACAGAGCTGAGTCAATACCTGGTGGACCTCCATCAGCAGTTCGATACACTCGAACTGGAAAAATCAGACTTCCAGCGGGAAGTACTGGATGCACTGGTGAACCAGCCAACCGTACTGCAGCAATATCAGCAGCAATTCCAGCGCTATTCGCAGGTGCAGCGTCAGCTGAAACAACTGAAAGAGCAGCGGGATAGCGCCAATAAGGAGCTGGACTACAACAAATTCCTGCTGGATGAACTGTCAGATGCGGCCTTCACTCCGAATGAGATTGAAGACCTGGACGCTGAACTGAAAGTATTGAGCCACGCAGAAGAGATCCGCAACACGCTGAGCCGTGTATATTTCCAATTGAACGAAGATGAACAACCTATCCTTCAGCAACTGAAGCAGATACAGTCTTCCGTACAGACACTGGCCGCATTCCATAAAGATGCACCGGCGGTAGCTGAGAGACTGCAATCAGCCTATGTTGAGTTGCAGGACATATCGGCAGAAATAGGCCATATGAACGATCAGGTCCAGTTTGACAGTGCCCGTATAGAACTAGTGAACGAAAGGGTGTCAATTGGCTATAAACTGCTGAAAAAGCATGCTGTGCAAACAACTGCCGAACTGTTGCAGATCCAGGAACGACTGACCGGCAGCATTGAAGGTGTGCTGAACCTGGATGAAAAGCTGGCAAGCCTGGAAAGCGAACTGGAAGCATTGCAGACAGTATTACGGCAACAGGCAGACACGATCACGGATGCACGTGTGAAAGCTGCAGCGCCATTCGAGGAGAACGTGAATGCATTGCTGGCCCAGGTGGGAATGCCAAACGCCCGTCTGAAAGCATCCATCGCACAGGGAGGCCTCAACCCGTATGGACAGGATACTGTAGAACTACTCTTTGACGCTAATAAGAGCGGGCAGTTTGCCCCCATCAGGAAAGTTGCCTCCGGAGGTGAGCTGAGCAGGCTGATGTTGTGCATCAAATCGCTGGTAGCACAATCCGTAGCCCTGCCAACACTGATATTCGATGAAATTGATACCGGTATTTCCGGAGAAGCAGCCCGCCAGGTAAGCTTTATCATGGAAGATATGGCACGTGGTCATCAGATCATTTGTATCACCCACCAGCCACAGATCGCCGGTAAGGCAGATGCCCATTACTTCGTATTTAAAGATGCCCGTGATGGTAAAATAACGACCAACGTAAGGCTGTTGACAAGAGAAGAACGTATCAATAAAATAGCCCAGATGCTGAGTGGCGAAAAGCCCACTGCAGCAGCATTGGAGAACGCAAGAGAGCTGGTCAAATAGCTAATCGCCGGGCGGCTTTTCAATTAATCTTTTTTTTTCAACTATAACAGCTATTTTTGCCGAAATTAATTTTTGAACCCAATGGCTCATAACTTATTAAAAGGAAAAAAAGGTATCATATTTGGTGCATTGGACGAGAAGTCTATGGCTTGGAGCACAGCATTGCGCTGTGTGGAAGAAGGCGCCGAAATTGTGCTGACCAATGCTCCGATAGCATTACGCATGGGAGAGATCAACAAACTGGCTGAATTATGTAAGGCCCCTGTTATACCCGCTGATGTTACCAATATGGATGATCTGAAAAACCTTTTCACTAAATCCATGGAGCATTTTGGCGGCAAAATAGATTTCGTACTGCACTCTGTGGGTATGAGCATCAATATGCGTAAAGGCAGATCTTACACTGACCTGGATTATGATTTCTCTCACAAAACATTCGATATTTCAGCGATGTCCCTGCACCGCGTACTGCAGACTGCATACCAGCTGGATGCTTTGAATGAGTGGGCTTCCGTAGTAGCATTGAGCTACATCGCTGCTCAGAGAGTATTCCCTGATTATAGCGAAATGGCTGATGCCAAATCCATGCTGGAATCAGTAGCACGCAGCTTCGGTTACCACTACGGTTTCAAAAAGAAGGTACGTGTAAACACAATTTCTCAGTCTCCTACCAAAACTACTGCAGGTGGTGGTGTGAAAGGCTTCGATGGTTTCATGAGCTATGCAGAGAAAATGAGCCCGCTGGGTAACGCCACCGCACAACAATGCGCGGACTATTGCGTGGTAATGTTCTCTGATATGACCAAAATGGTAACTATGCAGAACCTGTTCCATGATGGTGGCTTCTCATTTACCGGCGTTTCCGCAGAGGTAATTGAGCAGATGGGAGAATAAGACGAACCAGTTATAATAACATAAAGAAACGCCGTGAGAAAGGAATATTCCTCTTTCACGGCGTTTCTTATGTTTTCAGGCATATGCCCTCACGTTATTTATAACACGAAAATACGGGCCCTCCGTTTTCGGATGGACCATTGGTAAAGACGATCATTTCAGGGCATACAGTTTCAGCTCACTCCGCACTTTTTCACCTGGTCAGGTATAATACCTTTGATCAGGATATAAAAAAAGCCGTCCCCCTTAAGAAAAGGAACGGCTAAACTTTTTAAGCATAGGCGAATTGCTGAGGCAACAATAATGGAAAATAATCCGTCTAATACTCATCTTCATTGAAGAAAAAGTCGTCTTGCGACGGGTAATCAGACCAAATATCTTCTATTCCCTCATAAATTTCCCCTTCGTCTTCCAGTTCCTGCAAGTTCTCAATCACTTCAATCGGTGCACCGGAGCGGATGGCGTAATCTATCAATTCGTCTTTCGTAGCTGGCCATGGAGCATCCTCCAGGTATGAAGCTAATTCTAAGGTCCAGTACATGTTATCGAAATTTTTACTTTCTGAATTTCCGCAAAAGTATTATTTAATTTGAAATAAACAACTATTACTATTTTAAAGGTTAAATTACTTTTCTTTGAGTATGCTAACCGCACGCAATCTTACCAAAAATTATTCCAACTTACACGTCCTGAAGGGAGTGAGTGTTACCGTATCCAAAGGAGAGATCGTTACGATAGTAGGATCTTCGGGCGCAGGCAAAAGTACTCTTTTGCATATACTAGGCACGCTGGACACCCCAAGTTCCGGGGAAATCTGGTTGAACGACATTAATCTGGGACTTCTCACAGGAAATGCACTGGCCGATTTCAGGAACAAACATATGGGCTTTATCTTCCAGTTCCACCACCTTTTGCCGGAATTCTCTGCATTAGAAAACGTTTGTATTCCGGGGTTTATTGCCGGTACCCGCAAGTCGGAGGTGAAAGAAAGAGCCGCCTTCCTGCTCGAAACACTGGGTCTTGCCGGCAGGATGGAACATAAGCCGAACCAGTTATCAGGAGGAGAGCAGCAGCGTGTAGCGGTTGCCAGGGCGCTGATCAACCAGCCCGACATCATCATGGCCGACGAACCTACAGGTAACCTGGACTCTAAAAATGCGAGGGAACTGCACCAGCTGTTCATTGAACTGCGGGATAAGTTTCAGCAGACCTTTATCATCGTTACCCACAACGAAGAGCTTGCCCCGATGAGCGACAGGCAGTTAGTAATGAAAGACGGAGGAATAGTAGGGGAGTTGGTGTAACCTCTCAGGCCCAACATAAAGGCATATATAAGGCATATTAGAGGCATATCAGCGACGCTTTAAGTCCAACTATGCGTCGGGTATGCGTCGTGTATAAAGCATGTATACGTCATGTATAAGCGTATATAATATCATCACCCCAGGTGGGTCGACCCCGTAGGGGGCGTCTTATTTGTACCCCGGGTTCGTACTCCGGGAAATCGTGATGAACCGGACAGGGAAACCGAACCGGGAAATTGAATTGGAAACAGAACCAGAATAGGGAATCAATCGAAGCCGGATCACGGCTTATCCGTAAGCCTCGCCTTCCAGGGAATTTCCGCCACCTGTAACTGATGCCCGATCCAGCGGGCCAGGACAAACAAATAGTCGCTCAGCCGGTTCATATATTGCAGCACCAGTGGTTCAATGAACTGCTGCTGCTCCTGCAATCCCACACAGAGGCGTTCTGCCCTCCGGCATACGCAACGGGCGATATGACAGGTAGATACCGCTACATGGCCGCCGGGAATAATGAATGACTTCATTTCCGGCAACACTTCGTTCATTTTATCTATACTATTTTCAAGCAATGTAATATCGGCCGCATGCAGGTCGGGAATTCGCATCTTTGTGTCCTTGTCAGGGTCACATGCCAGGGATGAGCCGATCGTGAAAAGACGGTCCTGTATTTCGCGCAGAAGGGCAACCGTGTCAGTATATGCTGACAGGTGATCACTTACCAGGCCAATATAAGAATTGAGCTCGTCTACGGTTCCGTAAGCGTCTATGCGAAGGTTACTTTTAGGCACTTTGGTACCCCCGATCAGGGCGGTTTTACCCTGATCGCCTGTTTTGGTGTAGATCTTAAATGACATCAGTGAGGTGTTTACTGATTGGATTTTACGGCGTCTGCAAGTATTTCTTCATTCAGCCTGTCAGATTCTATCAGACCGTCGCGTAAACGCACTACACGGCGGGCGTGAGCGGCGATGTCCTCTTCATGGGTTACGAGCACCACGGTATTGCCGGAAGCGTGTATCTTTCCGAATATCTCCATGATCTCAATAGATGTTTTTGTATCCAGGTTACCGGTAGGCTCGTCCGCCAGTATCAGGGAAGGGTCATTGACCAGGGCGCGGGCAATAGCCACACGCTGACACTGACCTCCGGAAAGTTCATTAGGTTTATGTTTGTAACGCTCTCCCAGGCCGACTCTTTCCAACATATGACGGGCCTTGTCGTCCCGTTCTTTCTTGGGAATGCCGGCATAGATCAGCGGCACTGCTACGTTTTCCAGCGCACTGAGACGGGGCATCAGGTTAAACTGCTGGAATACAAAGCCGATCTCCTTATTGCGCACACTTGCAAGAGCGTCGTCTTCCATTTTACTTACATCGTGTCCACTCAGTATATACTTGCCGCTGGTAGGCGTGTCAAGGCAACCCAGCATATTCATGAGCGTGGATTTACCGGAGCCTGAAGGGCCCATCAGCGCTACATATTCATTTTTAAAAATGTCCAGATCAATACCTTTCAGTACTGGGAGTTCATTCTTGCCAATGAAATAGCTTTTACGAATGTTTTCCAAATGGATGACGGAACTTGGGCGCATAGATTTATAGCATTACAAGGTTGATCTATTTCTTGATAACTTTCGGCACTTTGAAGTACTGATCGTTGGCAGCAGGGGCGTTCTTTAAGCCTTCTTCCCGGGTTATGGAAGGGACTACAGTGTCTTCTCTCAGCACGTTTCTGTCCGCCGTCAGATGCAATAATGGTTTTACGTGAGTAGTATCCAGCTCATTTAGCTTCTCCACAAAGGTGATCATTCGCTGCAGGTCTCCCTTGATCTCTTTTTTCTCCTGGTCGCTGAACTCAAGCCTGGCCAGGTCTGCCAGTTGCTGTACCAGCGTCTCATTCACTTCCATAAATCAAATTAAATGAAAAAATAATAATTATCGGACATGGTCCGCGTTAAAGTTACCTTAAATAGTCGATAGTCCATAATGGGCAAATTCCTTATTTTGCACCCCATTATGGCTACATCAAAAGAAATAGTGGTAAGCGGGATCCGCTCTACCGGGTATTTACACTTAGGCAATTATTTTGGCGCTATCCGCAACTACATCAGGATGCAGGAAACATTTAACTGTTATTTCTTTGTAGCTGACTGGCATTCCCTCACCACCCATCCTGATCCTAAAGACCTGCGCGGCAATGTGTTCCGTGTACTGGCAGAAAATATTGCGTCCGGCCTGGACCCTGAAAAGGTAGCTTTGTATGCGCAGAGCGATGTTCCGGAGATTGCAGAATTGTACCTCTTACTCAATATGATGGCTTACAAGGGGGAACTTGAAAGGGTACCTACCTTTAAAGATAAAGTACGCTTACAGCCAGAAAATGTGAACGCTGGTCTCCTGACTTATCCGGTGCTTATGAGCGCCGATATCCTGATCCACCGTGCTGTAAAAGTACCGGTAGGTAAAGACCAGGAGCAGCATCTGGAAATGGCCCGCAACTTTGCGCAACGTTTCAACGAGCGTTACGGCGAACTGTTCCCGGACCCGGTAGCATTCAATTTCGGAGATGATCTGGTAAAAATACCAAGCCTCGATGGCGGTGGAAAAATGAGCAAGAGCGAAAACCAGATGGCTACGTTGTATCTAGCCGACACCGATGAACTGATCCGTAAAAAACTGGCTAAAGCAAAAACTGACAGCGGACCTATCGAACCAGGTACGCCTATGTCGGAAGCTATCACGAATCTCTTCCTGCTGATGGAACAGGTAAGTACACCGGACGTGATCAAACATTTCCGTGATACTTACGATAATCAGACTATCCGTTACGGAGATATGAAAAAGCAGTTGGGAGAGGATATGGTGAACTTCATTGCTCCTATCAGGGAAAAGGCACTTGCATTGCAGAATGACCCTGCTTACCTGAACCGTATCATGAAAGAAGGTGCGGAAAAAGCCAGGGAAAGTGCGGCACAAACTTTGCAACAAGCGAGGAAACTCATAGGAATTAACTATTACTAGTCATTACTTATATTGCCGTATAAGGTGGTAGCAAGTTTTTTCGATTGATAATCAAATAATTTGTAAATTTTAGGTTGTCAACTAGCGACTTGCTGCCACTTATCGGCTGCAATTGAATGATTAGTGACCCCTGATATTATCATGGCAAAACAAAGCAAGATCAAACATATAGCTATAGCCGGGAACATTGGCGCCGGCAAAACCACACTTACTGAGCTGCTGTCAAAACATTATAAATGGGCGCCCCAGTTCGAAGACGTTGAGCATAATCCTTACCTCAATGATTTTTATGAAGACATGCCGCGCTGGTCATTCAACCTGCAGGTATACTTCCTGCACGGCCGTTTAAAACAGTTACTCGACATACAGAACGGAAATGAGATCGTCATCCAGGACCGTACCATCTACGAAGATGCACACATCTTTGCACCCAACCTGTATGAAATGGGACTGATGACCAAACGTGATTTTGACAACTACTTCAACTTCTTCGAAACACTGAAGTCCATGGTGAAACCTCCGGACCTGCTCATCTACCTGCGTGCATCCGTGCCAACACTGGTAGCGCAGATCCAGAAAAGAGGCAGGGAATACGAAGAAAATATCCGCCTGGATTATCTGAAAAGACTGAACGAATATTATAATAACTGGATAGAAAAATATTCCGAAGGCCCGCTCCTGATCATAGATATCGACAAGAATAAGTTCCCGGAAAGTGAAGAAGATCTCGGAGAGATCATATCGAAAATAGACTCTCAGTTATATGGTCTGTTCTGATCATTATGATATAGTTTTTTTTAAATAAAGATTTAATTCTAATATTGTCTCCTTACACACGTAAGGAGACTTTTTGTTTGTTAACATGTTGACCTGTACCGGCTTAACATGCCATTTGAAAAACCAGCTAATCCAACCATTTTAAAGCAGATGAAAAAGATCATTGCAACCATTGTTTGCACAATGTGCACATTAGTTATTTGTGCGCAACTTGTTTGGCTCGCAGTAGACAAGCAGCCGTTTGCCGGCACGTACAGCCGGAATTTTCACCAGTTACTGACAGCCCTGCAAAACCAGGCGGCACTGGCATATGTACCGGTGGTGACTGCAGGCGCAGGCACTGAGAGACGCTTCATGCTGAAGGAGATCAGTACGCATACCGCTGCACTGGCAATGCCTGTCAGGCATGGTGGTTTCGGATTGCATTTACAGCAATCCGGTTATATTGACTATCGCCGGCAAACAATAGGCTTGGCATATGGCAGAACGCTGGGCGATCGTTTTAGTATAGGCATGCAGGTAAATTATCTGTCCAGGATCATTCCGCAGTACACAACCGCCCGCGCTTTCGCTTTCGAGCTAAGTTGCCTGATGCATCTTACGCCGCAACTACATATGGGAGTACAGGCATTTAATCCTACCGTTAGCGAACTGCAACAACTAGAAAATGAAAAGGTACCTTCCATTTATAGGGCAGGTATTGGGTATGAAATAACGCCCGCCTTTTTGCTGAGCGCAGCCGTCTCCAGTGAAACAGGTACATCAACTGTAACTAAGGTGATGTGCGAGTACCGCATCATTAAACAGTTGTCCCTGCAACTGGGCATGTGTACCGATCCGCAGCTTAGCAACGCTGCGATAGGCATTACACTGCGCCAGTTATACATACTGCTTTCCGCCAGTCATCATCCGCAACTGGGTATCACACCTGCAACCGCAATTGTATGGGAACTAAAACAGCAGCATTGATATGCCTGCTGCTCATTTATCAAACGGCCAGGGCAAGGCAGACAGAACCCGGACTGAATGCCATTGATGAAAGCCGTTTGGAAGGTGTTGCAGCGCATATAGAAAACATACCGGAGGAAGATGGTCACTGGCAACAGTTACAGGGATATACCCGCCGGAAAATTGACCTGAACAATGCCGACGCAGCGGTCTTGCGGTCATTAGGGCTCTTATCCGCTACACAGATCTATCAGTTATTACAATACCGGCGACAAATGGGAAAGCTGGTCAGCATTTATGAATTGCAGGCCATACCGGGTTGGGACGAACAACTGATCAGCAACATACTACCTTATGTAAGGGCAGGTAACGACCTGGAACCGGTATATACACTGAAAGACTATATAAAAAAAGGCGATCATTCCCTGTTTCTCCGCTATGGCAGGCAACTGCAAACCAGCAGGGGATATCTGCATACGGATAGTACCACTGCACAATACCTGGGCAGTCCTGACAGATTGCTGCTGCGTTACAGGTATAATTTCCCTCGATACATGAGTTGGGGACTGGTAATGGAGAAAGATGCAGGCGAAGCTTTTTTCGGCCGTTCCAACCCACAGGGCTTTGACTTCTACAGTGCACATCTTTTTGTGAAACAATATAAAAAGATCAGGGCATTGGCGCTTGGCGACTTTACTGTCAATATGGGCCAGGGATTGTTGAACTGGCAGTCCCTGGCCTTTGGAAAAGGAGCTGCGGTAATGCAGGTAAAAAGGGAAGGAGAATTGTTAAAGCCATATGCATCTGCGGGTGAATTCAATTTTTATCGCGGTGCAGGTATTACAGTGGCAGATGGAAAATGGGAGGGGACAGCTTTTCTGTCATTCCGCCAGCTGGATGGCAGTATCACTAACAGCAGCGGTTACCACAGGTCATTGACAGAGCTGGCTAAACGACATACGCTGGGGCAAATGACAACAGGCGGGAATATTTCTATTACTGACCGTAACTGGAAAGCGGGTATAAATGTTATCCATCATACATTATCCGCTCCTACAGAAAAAGGGGAGGCCCCTTATCAACGCTTTGCATTTGAAGGCGATAAACTGACAGCAGTCAGCACTGACTTCGAAGTCACCTGGAAAGGACTGCATTTCTTTGGAGAAGGGGCGATGAGTGGCAATGGGAAAACAGCTTTGATAAGCGGAGTACTGGTCAGTGCAACAGCGAACGTGGATATGGTACTGTTATATCGCAATTACAACAGAGCGTACCAATCTTTTTATGCAGATGCCTGGGGAGAGTTTTACAGGCCGGTTAATGAAAACGGCATCTATGCCGGTATCAGTATGAAAGTAAATAGCCGGCTGAAAATAAACGCCTATGCAGACCAGTTCCGCTTTCCGTGGTTACAATACCGTTCTGCCGCACCTGGAGGAGGGAGGGATCTGCTGGCTGCACTCACCTATACACCTGACAAACGGACAGAGGTCTTTATCAGATATAACTATACGGTGAAACAACAGGATGGAAAGGATGACATATCCTTTCTTCCTCCGCCGGTAAGGATGGAGTTCCAAAGCTGGCGGTTGCAGTCAGGCATTCAGATGGAGAAGAACGTCGCTATTAAGAGCAGGGTGGAGGTGACCCGGCGCAGGCAGGAAGGAATGGAACAGCAGGGGTTTCTGTTATTCCAGGAGGTGAATTACCAGTGTACCCGCTGGCCCTTACAATTATATATGCGTTATACCATGTTTGTTGCCGGAGAGGGAGAGAACAGCATGTATACCCTCACTTCGGGCATGTTGTACGAGTATGCAGTATCCCGTTTATCGGGCGAGGGACGTCAATATCAGTGCCGTATACGTTGGAAATTTAAGAAGGGTGTGACACTCTGGATGCGTTATCAGCAAACGGTTTACGGGCAGGTGGAGAGCACAGGCAGCGGGTGGGATGAAGTGGAGGGAAATCGTTCAGGCATGATACAGTGCCAGATGCAATATTTATTCTAGGAATCTGGTTACAAAATCAATGTTAAGTTTTACCCGATATCTTATTCTAAAGTAATCTAGTACATATATTATTTTTCCGCTCTCTTAAAAAAAGGTTAAATTTTTCTTGGATGAGAGGAAAAAAAAACTCTAAATTGTGGGTCTCAACCAAAATCTAAATCGTAATCTAAATCGTAATCATGAAAGAGGTCGGAATCTCTTTTTCCTGTCTTACTGCTAGTAAAACAACAATGTCAACCTGTTCTCAGCGGTATCCTATTTCCGTTAGTAAGAGGGATGAGTGTATTTCCGTACCACAAACAACCATCCAGGTTCTTGCCGCCTTCTCCCCGGATGGTTATTTCAACAACAGAATTTTTAGTAAACATAAAGTGGTTTTTGCAAGTTAGGGGCTTGTGTAAGATGGTCTATGCCAATTGATTACAGGCCTCGGGACTGAGTATTTTTTATTGTCAATTAAATCTAAATCGTTTATGAAGAAAAGAGCCTTACTCTTTTTCACCGTGCTTATGGTGAGCGTAACGCTGACGTATGCTCAACAACGTCAGGTTACCGGTAAAGTCACCGGCGCCGATGGGTTACCTATACCTTTCGCAACAATCCAACTAAAAGGGACAAACACAGGAACCACATCAGATCAGAATGGAAATTTCAAACTGAACGTAAATAACAACAATGCTGTATTGATTGTTAGAAGTGTAGGGTATGAGGCGCAGGATATTGCTGTAGGATCTAACGCAACCCTGGCAGTATCATTAAAAGCTGATGATCAGAACCTGCAGGAGGTTGTAGTAACAGCATTGAACGTAAAAAGAAATAAAAATGAACTGCCTTATTCCGCTCAGATAGTGAATGCTGAAGAGCTGAACAGGACAAGAGATGCGAACGTTACGACTTCCCTCTCCGGTAAAGTATCCGGTCTGGAGATCCGTAAGAACAATACACTCGGCGGTTCTACCAATATCGTGCTGCGTGGTACGAAATCACTGACTGGTAATAACCAGGCTTTGTTCGTGGTAGACGGTGTACCGGTAGATAACTCAAACACGAACAGTAAAGACCAGCGTACCGGCCGTTCCGGTTACGACTACGGTAATGCCGCCGCGGATATCAACCCTGACGATATCGCTTCTGTGAGCGTACTGAAAGGTGCTGCTGCTGCTGCGTTGTACGGTTCCCGTGCATCCAACGGTGTTGTGATGATCACTACAAAAAAAGGTAACCGTGGTGTGAACGTTACTGTGAACAGTGGCGTTAACATCGGTAAAGTAGATAAAAGCACATTCGTAAAATACCAGCAGGATTATGGCGCAGGCTATGGCGACTACTGGACTGAAGAAGATATCGACGGTGATGGCACTCTCGACAAAGTGGTGAACACTGTGGATGATGCTTCTTATGGACCTAAATACGATCCGAATCTGATGGTTTATCATTGGGACGCTTTCTATGAAGGTTCTCCAAACTTCGGTAAAAAAAGAGCTTATGTAGCACCAGCTAATGATGCTACCCATTTCTTCAGAACTGCAGTTGGTACCAACAATAGTGCGGTGATCGACGGTAGCAGCGACAAAGGCAACTTCAAACTGGGATATACCAAAAGCGTTGACCAGGGTATCATGCCTAACAGCCGCATCGGTAAAGACCTCATCAACTTTGGTGCATCTTATAACCTGTCTTCCAAACTGACTGCAAGTGCATCCGTAAATACATCTCTGATCAAAGGCCAGGGCCGTTATGGTACTGGTTATGACTCAAGGAACCTGATGACTAACTTCAGACAGTGGTGGGAAACCAACGTTGATGTAAAAGATCAGGAAGCAGCATACCAGAGAGAGAAAAAGAACATCACCTGGAACCAGCAATATCCTGGTAGCCTTGATCCGGCATATTGGGATAACCCATACTGGACAAGATATGAGAACTTCGAGAACGACAAACGTACCCGTAACTTCGGTAACATTGCGCTGAACTACAACGTGACCGACTGGTTCAACGTATTAGGCCGTGTGTCTCTGGATACTTACAATGAAATGCAGGAAGAAAGAACAGCTGTAGGTTCATTGGACGTGTCTGAATACAAGAGGTTCGAACATACTTTCAGTGAGTATAACTACGACCTGTTACTGAATTTCAATAAGAACATTTCACAAGACCTGACCTTCAAAGGTATTCTCGGTGGAAACATCAGAAGAACAAGGAACGGTTCCATTCTTTCTAAAACAAACGGTGGTCTGCTGATCCCTCGTCTGTATGCACTGCTGAACACTGCTAACCCGATCGAAGCGCCAGTAGAAATCGCTACTATCGAAGAAGTAGATGGTGTTTTTGCTTCTGCTAACTTCGGTTTTAAAGAATTGTTATTCCTTGATCTCTCCATGAGAAGAGACCAGTCTTCTACTTTGCCAGAAGGTAATAACAGCTACTACTATCCGGCTGCTTCATTAGGTTTTGTATTCTCCAAACTAATGCCGCAGGCTACATGGTTAAGCAGTGGTAAAGTAAGGATCAACTACGCTGAAGTAGGTAGCACTGCTCCTCCTTTATACACTAAAAACTATTACGAAGTTGCTACAGGTATCGACGGAAATCCGCTGGCATCTGTGGATGGTACAAAATATAATCCTGATCTGAAATCAGAACGTACAAAGAGTTTTGAAGCAGGTCTTGAAATGGCCTTCCTGCAGAACCGCCTCGGTTTTGATGCGACTTACTACAGATTGAACACTGTAGACCAGATCGTTCCACTGCCAGTATCTACTGCTACTGGTTTCGATTACAAAGTGATCAACGCTGGTAATATCCAGAACCACGGTATAGAGTTGTCACTGTTCGGTACTCCTGTAAGAACTAAAGATTTCTCCTGGAACATCAATCTTAACTGGTCCCGTAACCGTAACAAGGTGGTGTCCTTACCTGGTATCACTACGTTACAGCTGGCTAGCTTCCCTGGTAACATTACTGTTAATGCTTCCGTGGGTCAGCCTTATGGTACTATCATCGGTACAGATTATGTATACAATGAGAAAGGTGAAAAGCTGATGGAAGATGGATATTACAAGATCTC
Source organism: uncultured Flavihumibacter sp. (assembly GCA_902168105.1). Classification (GTDB taxonomy): domain Bacteria; phylum Bacteroidota; class Bacteroidia; order Chitinophagales; family Chitinophagaceae; genus Chitinophaga. The sequence continues at coordinate 134,622 of CABHOY010000065.1, read as the reverse complement.
TCCAACATCCAACAACATCATTGGTAACGCAAACCCAGACTGGATCGGCGGTATCACCAACACCCTGAAATATAAAAATTTATCACTGAGCTTCCTGGTTGACGTACGTCAGGGTGGTGATCTCTTCTCTCTGGATATGTATTATGGTCTGGCTACTGGTCTGCTGCCTGAAACAGCTGGTAAAAATGATCTCGGTAACGAATCAAGAGCTCCGCTGACCAATGACAGCAAATCCGGTGGTATCATCATGCCAGGTGTGAATGCAGATGGTAAAGCTAACACTACAAGGATCGCGAACGAATTCCAGACATATGGTTATTCCGTTAATCCGGATAAAGCATTCGTATATGATGCGAGCTATGTGAAACTGCGTGAAGTATCACTGAGCTATTCCCTGCCTGCATCTATTACTAGACGTATGGCGCCGTTCAAAGGCATTGACTTCTCCCTGATCGGTAGAAACCTTTGGATCATTCACAAAAATCTGCCTTATGCAGATCCGGATGACGCTATCAGCTCCGGTAACTTCCAGGGTTACATTGGCGGTAGCTACCCTTCTACACGAACTTTTGGTGCTAACGTGAGATTCAGGTTCTAGTACAGGTGAATTAAACTCAAAAAAGTAAAATGAAAAAGATACTCTTATATACGTCACTCTCTATAGCAGGTATGGTTTCTACAGTATCCTGTACGAAAGATCTGACTACACTTAACAATGATATAAAGAAACCAGAAGTAGTGGCTGCTTCAGCATTATACGGAAGTGCAACGAAAGAACTGGCCGATCTGTTAACAAGTACGAACGTAAACCTGAACATTTACAGGTTGATCGTGCAACAATGGACAGAAAATACTTATCTGGATGAATCAAACTATAACCTGATCAAAAGGAGTATTCCAGATCTGTTTTGGGCAGCGATCTATACAGATGTGCTGAAAGACCTGAGAGAGGCGAAAGGTGTAGTAGAAAAAGATGCTGTTATCAGCGCTGCTACTAAAAAGAACCGCCTGGCGCAGATTGAGATCATGTCAATCTATGCAACATCAGTAGCTGTGAACACTTTCGGTAATGTTCCATACAGCAAGTCAATGGACATTGATAATCCTTTCCCGGTATATGAAGACGGCCAGACTATCTACAATGACCTACTCACCCGTCTGGATGCTGCATTAGCATCTTTCGATGCAAGTGATGAAGGTTTTGGTGCGGCTAACTTGCTGTTTAAGGATAACGAGATCAGTAACTGGATCAAATTTGGCAACTCTTTGAAATTCAGATTAGGCATGACCCTGATTGACGCTGCTCCTGAAAAGGCGGCTACAGCAGTTACCGAAGCTGAACCTAAGGCATTCAATACACAAGGTGAGATTGCAATATTCCCGTATTCAACTGTTCCTCCAAATACCAACCCATTATGGGAAGATCTGGTACAGAGCGGCCGTCATGACTTTAACGCTACTACGCTAATGCTCGATCAGCTGAAAGCATTGAACGACCCAAGAATAGGTCAGTTCTTTACCAAGGTTGGCGGACAGTTTGTGGGATTAAAGTATGGTACCAAAGGTTCCTACGTGAATTACTCACATCCGGGCGATAAACTGGAGAAAAAAGATCTGCCAGGTGTATTCATCGATTATTCAGAAATAGAGTTCCTCCGTGCAGAAGCCATCGAAAGAACTTTACTGGCTGGCGATGCTGCTACGCACTATAACAATGCGATCACAAATTCCATCATTTCCTGGGGAGGTACTCCTGCTGAAGTAACAGCTTACCTGACTCAGCCTTCTGTAGCTTACGCAACAGCGACCGGTACCTACAAACAGAAGATCGGTCTGCAGAAATGGATCGCCTTCTATAACCGTGGTTTCGATGCATGGGTAGAAGCAAGAAGACTGGATTACCCGGTATTTGTACCTGGTCCTGGCGCAATAAGTGCATGGCCTGTACGCTTCACCTACCCTGTGAATGAACAGAACCTGAATAAAGAAAACTATGACAAAGGTTCTTTATCTTTGGGTGGAGATGGTGATAGGGTGACTACTAAAATATTCTGGGATAAATAAATCCCGCTGCATAAGATTTAGAATTGATTAACAAGGCCCTCCTCAATTGTTTGGGGAGGGTCTTTTTTATTTGTGTATTGAACCCTACGTTATCATATTTGTTATACTCTAGAACCCCTTGTAAATCAATCAACAGAAATGGAAAGATTGGATTTTAATTAACGCCAGAATTGAAAAACGACATACGGGTATTCTTCAGGACCATGTTTTATTCACACACCTCTCCGGTGTACAAAATAAAATCCGAACCGTTATGCTAAAACATTTACTATGTCTATTAATTTTTATTGGTTTAACGACAGCACTTTATGCACAACAGCGTGAGGTTACAGGCAAGGTGACGGGAACAGATGGCGTTCCGATCCCCTATGCCACTGTTCAGATAAAAGGTACCACCAGAGGTACCACCGCCGATCAGGGCGGTAATTTCAGACTGATGGTGGATGGCAGTGACGCCATTCTGCAGGTCAGAAGCGTAGGGTTTACGCTTAAAGAAATACCTATTAGTGCAGCAAACAGTTACAGCGTCTCACTTGCACAGGACAACAGGAACTTGCAGGAAGTTGTGGTGACAGGGTTAGGTATCCAACGTTCTAAAAAAGCGTTAGGATATGCTGTACAGGATGTAAAAGGTGACGACCTGGTAAAAGCCAGCCAGGGTGACGCACTCAGGGGCCTGGCCGGAAAAGTGGCCGGTATGCAGGTAACAGGTTCCGGTGGTACTCCGGGATCATCAACTTTTATCAAACTCAGGGGTACTAACTCCCTGACCGGTTCCAACCAACCCCTGTTCGTAATAGACGGTATTCCTGTGGATAATTCACAGAACTATTCCGGCGACCCTGCCGATGGCGATAACCAGGTGTTGCAGGGGGCTACAAATACGAACCGTGGTTCGGACATTAACCCGGACGATATTGAAAGCATTACCGTACTGAAGGGCCCTGCTGCAGCAGCGCTCTATGGTATTGATGCTGCAAATGGCGCCATTATCATCACCACTAAAAAAGGTAAGGCCGGTAAGATCGCTGTAGATTTCAGCACCGGTGTTTCCTTCGATGTAGTGAACAGGTTACCGAAGATCCAGAAACAGTTTGTAAAAGGTTCAGGAGGGCTGCTGGCGCCATTCGAGTCCACCAACCGCTATTCCTGGGGGCCTAACGTCGATACGCTGTTCTGGACCGGCACTCCAAATGAATATGATTTCCATGGAGACGTGGTTGGCGCTTCTGACCCTAACGCCAATATCAAGTTCATGCCTTATGATAATACCAACGATTTCTGGAACACAGGTGTGACTTATAACAATAGTCTGTCATTTACAGGTGGAACAGAAGTAGCTACCTATCGTATGTCTGTTTCTCATAACTACCAGAGTTCTATTGTACCATTGCAGTATCAGCAACGTACAGCAATCGGATTGGCTGGTCAGTTAAAAGTGTCAGAAAAGGTTAGGGCGTCTGCAAACATTAATTTCAATGTTTCCAATGGTAGCATGCCACAAAATGGTAGCAACCTGTCAGGTATTATGCTGGGATTGACAAGGACCCCTATTTCCTTTGATAACTCCAACGGAGGACTGGAACCCGATGATCCGCGCGCTTATCTCTTTTCTAACGGCTTACAGCGTTCTTACCGGAATGGTATATACGATAATCCGTACTGGACTATCAATAATACCCCGTACACAACTGCAGTGCAGCGTTTGATAGGAAGCTTGCAGGTTGACTGGGATTTCATTAAAAACTTCACCCTTACATACCGCATCGGTACAGACGTCTATGGCGATAACCGTCATCAGTTTTATGAAATTCAGTCCGGTGCTTATAACGGTGGCCGTATTTTCGATGACAGATATACCTACAAAAGCGTGAACTCAGATGCGATCATTACTTATGCAAAACAGATCTCCAAAGATTTCCGTCTGGATGTTAAGGTAGGTAACAACCTGTATTCCCGCAGAATGGATGAACTGTATGTACAGGGAGATGGTCTGACTTCTACAGGATACGACAATATCAGCAACGCGACCGTACAGAAATCTTACAACTATATTACGCCTTATAGAAGAATATCAGGATATTTTGATATCAACCTTGACTTCAGATCAATGTTATTCCTGGAGATCACCGGCCGTAATGACTGGTCATCCACTTTGCCACCTGACAATAACGCGTTCTTTTATCCATCCGCGAGCCTTGGTTTTGTATTCACTGAACTGGATGGTTTGAAAAGCGATATACTCAGCTTTGGTAAGATCAGGGCGTCAGTTGCACAGGTGGGTAAAGACCCCGGTGCATTCCTGACGAAGTCTTTCTCAGAGCCTACTACCTATCCGGATGGTTATACTACAGGCGTTTCCTTCCCATATGATGGAAAAGGAAGTTTCAGCCTGGACAATATTTTGGGAAACCCTACACTGAAGCCTGAAAAGACTGTCTCTTACGAAGTCGGTCTGCAGTTACAATTCTTCCGGAATCGTCTTGGTATAGATGCAACTGCATACCATTCAAAGGGAACCGACCTGCTGGTTGAATTGCCTATCGCAGGATCTGCCGGTTTCCAGTATGTAAACCGCAATGCCGCGTCTATCAGGAATAATGGTCTCGAAATTGCCTTGAGCGGTAAACCGATCGTTGATAAGGCCTTTACCTGGGACGTGTTTGTGAACTATAGCATGAACCGCAGTAAAGTACTGTCACTGGCGCCTGGCATCAACCAGGTAACGGTGAATGGTTTTACAGGTACATTAATAGCACATCTGCCAGGTGAACCTGCTGGTGTTATTTATGCTTATGGTTGGGAAAGAGATGATCAGGGTCGTGTAGTTGTAAGTGATGCTACCGGCGACTTCGGTTATCCTGTAGTATCCAATATACAGAAAAGGGTAGGGAACCCTAACCCTGTATTCCTGATGGGTATCGGCAATACTTTCAGCTATAAAGGATTCTCCCTGTATACACTGGTGGACTGGAAACATAAAGGTGACATTTGGAATGGTACACGTGCATCCCTGCTGGCTATTGGTACATCTTACTATACGCTGGACAGAGGAAGGGAACAGGTGTTTGAAGGTGTAATGGGACATCTGAACGATGCCGGTGAGCTGGTACATAATGATGGTGGTGAAAAACCTGGCCCTGGTGCAGTAAATACGACTGCAGTACCGTTGGATGAGAACTGGTATCTTGGAAACGGTGGTGGTTTTGGTGCACAGACTGAAACATTCATTGACGATGCTTCATTTGTGAAACTGCGTGAAGTGACCCTCTCTTACGACTTCCCCGCTGACAAGTTCAAAAGCTCAAGGTTTATCAAAGGGATCAACGTTAACTTATTCGCCCGCAACATCATAATATGGACACCGTACAAGGGGATAGATCCGGAAACCAGTCTGACCGGTGCTACAAATGCACAGGGTATTGATTACTTCAATATGCCTGGCACTTCCAGCTATGGCCTGAACTTCAAGTTTAAATTCTAACCCTTTAAAACGAATGACCATGTTACGAATTGCTAAATATATACTACCAGTATTGTTTCTGCTGACGATATCGCAGGGATGCCGGAAAGACTACTTCTATAATGGCATCAATGATAATCCGTCACAGTTAAGAAATCCTACCGCAACTGCTCTGTTGCCGGGTGTGATCCTGCAGAGCGCCTATACCTGGGGAGGTGACGCTTCCCGTTTTCCGGCGCTCTTTATGCAGCAGGTAACAGGAGCTGCTAACCAATCGGCTAGTGCAAACCTTTACAATATCACGCCGGATGATGTGGACAATATGTGGTATGCCGGTTTCTATGGCGCCATTATGACAAATATTGACACATTGATAACTATTGCTACCGCTGCCAACCAGGGACATTATGCGGCAGTAGGCAAGATCCTGATGGCAAATGATCTTGGCCAGGTGAGTGATTTCTGGGGTGACGTGCCTTATACAGAAGCCTTCCAGGGACTTGGTAATTCCCAGCCGAAGTATGACAACCAGGCTGCTATTTACGCCACCCTGCACAGACTCCTGGACGAGGCCATTGCATCTCTCGAAGAAGATGATGGTAGTCCTTTCCAGCCAAATGCTAACGACGACCTGCTGTTTGGAGGTGACCTCGGGTTATGGCTCCGGTTTGCCCACTCACTCAAGGCTAAGTTTTACCTGCATACCGTAAAGGTGGATAATACCGCCCTGGCAAAAGCACTGGCAGAAATCGGTGACGGTTTTGAGGAAGGTGAAGGCGCCTTTGTCAAATTCGTCGGAAGCTCCGCAACCACCACACAGGCGCCGTGGTACCAGTTTAATACCCAGCGTGCCGACATCATATTCACCGGCCACCTGAATGACATCATGGATGCCGCCGGCGACCCACGGTATGAGGTGTATTATGATCCGTCCGATCCAAGTGCCCTGGGAACATTATATGGTTCTCCTAACTCTCCGGTTTATTTCATGTCTTACGATGAGCTGAAGTTCATTGAGGCAGAGTTGCAATTCCGGAATGGTAATCCCGGAGGAGCGGCTGCTGCCTATAATGCCGCGGTAGCTGCAAACCTGATCAGGACCATCAATGATGATGCTTATCTGACAGAAGTGGACAGGACCGCTGCAAACATTACGCTCAGCGATATTATGACCCAGAAATATATCGCCCTGTTCCTCAGCCCTGAAGCATGGACAGACTGGCGCAGAACAGGTTTGCCGGTGCTGACGGCCCCTAACGGGAATGTGCTGGATGGCCAGCTACCCCGCTCTTTATTCTATCCAAGCAGTGAAGTACGATATAATTCCAATACGCCTGCCAATACAAGGCTGACACGCCGTGTATGGTGGGATGCGCAATAACGGTAATCATCCTTGTACCGTCGTTTGAAAAAGAGACCTTTATTTTAAGGTCTCTTTTTTACATTTGTAGCGCAAAAGCAAATAATATGGAAAATCAACAGGAAGAACAGAATCAGCTTAATATTGAATTGAGCGAGGAAATAGCAGAAGGTGTATACGCCAACCTGGCGATCATTACCCATTCCAACGCAGAGTTCGTAGTGGATTTTGTAAATGTGATGCCCGGACTGCCTAAGGCTAAAGTAAAGTCACGTATCATATTGACTCCTCAACATGCCAAACGCTTCATGAGGGCCATGGCGGATAATATTAAGAAATATGAATCTGTACATGGGACTATTCAGGACCAGGACCCTGTTTCCCTGCCCATGAATTTTGGAGGACCTACTGCCCAGGCATAAGCGCTCCTTCTTCAGTAGCACCGCACGGAAATTATATACAGGAAACAGGACTAATCGACGATGAGCCAAACATTCTCCTATCCCCATCTGCGGGAGTTTACCAGGGAAGTATTTATAAAAATGGGGTGTCCTCCACAGGATGCCGATACAGCCAGTGAAGTATTGTTATCCGCCGACCTCCGGGGTATAGACTCCCACGGGGTAGCCCGTCTCACAGGTTATGTGCGGTTATGGGAAGCTGGCCGGATCAATGCTACACCCAACGTACGTGTAGTGCATGAAACACCCAGCACGGCCGTTGTTGACGGTGATGCCGGTCTGGGGCTGGTAGTTGCGCCTTTCGCCATGAAAGTGGCCATTGAAAAAGCAGCTGCAGTAGGCAGCGGCTGGGTGAGCGTGAAAAATTCCAATCACTTCGGTATAGCGGGTCAGCATGCTATGATGGCCCTGGAAAAAGATATGATAGGAATGGCCATGACAAATGCCAGTCCGTTGGTAGCTCCAACCTTCGCCACCGAGCGTATGCTAGGCACCAACCCCATAGCAGTGGCCATACCGGCTAAAGAACAGCCGCCTTTTGTGGCCGACTTTGCTACCACCACAGCTGCCAATGGCAAACTGGAGATCCTCCAGCGGAAAAGCGAAGAAGCGCCTACCGGCTGGATCCAGGATAAGGATGGTCATTCCAGCACAAACCCACACGAACTGAAATCAGGCGGAGCGCTGTTACCACTGGGTGGCGACCGTGACCATGGCAGCCATAAAGGTTATTGCCTCGGTGCCATCGTGGATATTTTCTCCGCTGTGCTCTCCGGCGCCAATTACGGACCCTGGGCGCCGCCTTTTGTGAGCTTCCTGCCTTTGGCGCCCAATCCGGTAGGAGAGGGACTGGGGCATTTCCTGGGAGCTATGAGGGTAGACGCATTCCGCCCGGCCGACGAGTTCAAGGAGCATATGGACAAATGGATCAACCGTTTCCGCCAGGCCACGCCTATAGCGGGAGAACAGGTACTGATACCCGGAGATCCTGAACGGGAAATGGAAAAGGAAAGGCGGATCGCAGGGATCCCTTTACTGGACCCAGTGGTGAAAGATCTGCAGGAAGTAGCAGGAAAATTTAAATTGAATTTTTAAAGTCGCTATAAAGACCCGAACTTGCGGCTTTTTAAGCTCAATATCTTTGTAGCGTCAAACATATAACAATTCAACAGTAATGAAGATCTTAAAATTTGGTGGTACGTCTGTAGGTAAACCGGAACGTATGCATGCCGTGGCCAGTCTGGTGACTGCTGATAATGCTCCTAAAATAGTAGTATTGTCCGCATTGTCCGGTACTACCAATGCTTTGGTAGAAATCGGTCAATCCCTTTCCGAGGGTAAAAAAGAACAGGCAAAAGGCCAGATAGACAAGCTGGAAGCACATTACAGAACTTTTTGCGAGGCCCTGGTCAAACAGGACGGCGCACGTGCCAAGGCTGCTGCTGTTGTTGACGAACATTTTGAGTTCCTGAACATCATTCTTAAGATATCTTTTAACGAGGCGCTGAATAAGGATATACTGGCACAAGGTGAACTGCTGTCCACCCGCCTGTTCAGTGTATACCTGCAGGAAGCCGGCGTAGAAGCAATATTATTGCCGGCGCTGGAATTCATGAGCATCGATGAATACGAAGAACCAGAGATCCCGAAGATCAAGATAAAGCTGGGTAACCTGCTGGAAAAACATAAAGGCCATACTGTCTTTGTTACCCAGGGTTACATTTGCCGTAACTCGAGAGGAGAGATCGATAACCTGAAACGCGGTGGCAGCGACTATTCCGCTTCCCTGATCGGTGCAGCTATCCAGGCCGCCGAAGTACAGATCTGGACAGATATAGACGGTATGCACAACAACGATCCGAGAGTGGTAAAGAAAACCTTCCCGATCGAACAGTTGTCTTTTGATGAAGCAGCGGAACTGGCCTACTTCGGCGCCAAGATCCTGCATCCCGCTTCTATCTGGCCTGCACAGCATTTCAATATCCCTGTAAAGCTGCTGAATACCATGCAGCCGGAAGCAAGAGGTACTATCATTACCGAAATGCCCAACGGAGATGGTGTAAAAGCTATCGCTGCGAAAGACGGTATCATCGCTATCAAGATCAAATCCAGCCGTATGCTGCTGGCTTACGGGTTCCTCCGCAAGATCTTCGAAGTATTTGAGAAATATCGTACACCTATTGATATGATCACTACTTCTGAAGTAGCTGTATCACTGACAATAGAAAATACGCCTTACCTCGATCAGCTGCTGAAAGAATTACAGCCTTTCGGTTCCGTTGAACTGGACCATCACCAGACGATAGTTTCTATTGTGGGTAATGAAGTAGCAGCTACACCTTCCATCCTGAAGAAACTGTTCGATGCGCTGAACGAAGTGCCATTGCGCATGATCTCTTATGGAGGCAGCCGTCATAACATTTCTATCCTGATAGGCGGACAACACAAAGAGAAAACATTACAGCTGCTGAATAAAGGGTTGTTCAACCTGGAATAGTCGCTGGAGAAAGTATAAAAAAGTAAAGGGAGCATCTACTGATGTTCCCTTTACTTTTTATGAATAAGGTAGGAAATAAGAGATCACTTATCTTCAAAGTACCCGATCTTGCGCATGTAATTTACTTCTATCGTATAAACATCATATTCTTCTGTCACCTTTCCCTGCAGCATATAGAACCCGCCTTTCTGGAAGGGATATTTCCGGAGGATCTCAGGGAAATGCACCGTGTCAATATAGTGGCCGTTCACGTCCATGAAAGTACCAAAACACATAGGGATGCCCTTGCTGGTATGAATACCCTTCGTACATACTAAATACCCCAACGTGGAGATGATCTTGTCTTTATGGGTCTTAAAATCCCTTGCAGGGATATAACTACTCTGCTCATGCTGCAGAATATCGAACGGAGAGCACAGCGGAAAACCAAGTAACGCAATTTCTTCGAATGCATGTTCGTGCTCATGGTATGACAACATTGGCAACTGGCAATCGGGCATTTGCTCCTGGAATAGTGGTTGTATATGTTCTGCATGTGGCGCTTTACTTTTCAGCAACAGGCTGCTCTTCCACAATAGTTCTTTTTTGGTATGTGTGTCAAAATTAAAAGCACCTATCCTGATGAGTATATCAAGTTGTTCGGGCGGAGGTGCAATACGTGCGGCAAAATCTTCAAGACTGGCGTAGGGCCCATACAGCTTACGTTCCTCCAGTACCTGCTCCATCCATTTTATTTCCAGTCCTTCAATATGAATGAAGCCGGTATAAACGGTATTGCCTGTTATTCTCGTATAGTAGTCGCTGTTATTGATACAAGGCGCTTTAATGACTGCCCCGGTTTTTTGTAATTCGCGGAAATACAATTCCCTGTTATAAAAGCCGCCAAAGTTGTTGATGACTGCTACCATAAACTCTGCAGGAAAGTACGTCTTCAGGAAAAGGCTCTGATAACTCTCCACAGCAAAACTTGCGGAGTGCGCTTTCGAAAAAGAGAAACCTGAGAAACTGGCTATTTGCCGCCAAAGCTCCTGTGTTACATCATCAGGCCGCCCCAGGCGTTTACAGTTGTTGAAGAACTGTTGTTCTATCTTCTGAAAGTCGCCTTGTCCGCGGTATTTACCAGCCATAGCCCTGCGCAGGATATCAGCATCGGCGAGGTCCATATCAGCAAATTCGTGTACTATTTTGATAACATCTTCCTGGTATACCATTATCCCGAAAGTCTCGCTTAATACGCGTTTCACGATCTCATGCAGGTATACGACTTTCTCCTGGTTGCGGTAGTTATATACATACTGGCGCATCATACCCGATTGTGCTACACCAGGGCGTATTACAGAGCTGGCGGCTACAAGGGTGAGATAATCCTCACATTGCAGCTTCAGGAGCAGCTGTCGCATAGCGGGCGACTCAATATAGAAACAACCAATAGTATCAACTGTTTTCAACGCATGTTGCACATTCGGGTCCTGCATGAATGTTTTAATATCGTGGATGTCGATATCTGTTCCTTTGTTTTCTTTGATGATGGATATTGCATCTCTGATATGTCCCAGGCCACGCTGACTAAGTATATCGAATTTAAACAGCCCGATCGCTTCTGCCTGGTGCATGTCCAGCTGTGCGGTGATAAAGCCTTTTGGAGGCATATAAGTCGCGCAGTGCTGATGAATGGGCGCTTCACTGATAAGTATACCGCCTGCATGAATACTCAGATGATTTGGGAAAGCCTTTGCGCCGGACATCAGCTGACTATAGCGGAGTATGTTTTTCTGTACACTGTCTCCGGAAAGATCAGGCGCAAAAGGTGTGTCCAGTATCTTGTCTATTTCGTGTTTGGGCAAACCATACACCTTACCTAACTCGCGTATGGTGGCATTCTGTTGAAAGGTAGTAACGGTACCCAACAAGACTGTGTGTGCATTACCATATTTTTTGAAAACATAGTCAATGATCTCATCCCTGTCCCTCCATGAAAAGTCGATATCAAAATCGGGAGGAGAGCTACGGTAAGGATTCAGAAATCTTTCGAAATATAGGTTCAGTTCTATAGGGTCTACGTCTGTGATCTTCAAACAGTATGCAATGATAGAGTTAGCGCCGCTGCCTCTGCCTACATAGAAGAAACCACGTTCCTGTGCATAACGGATAATATCCCAGGTGATGAGGAAATAACAATTGAAGTGTTGTGCCTGTACTACGGCCAGTTCTTTTTCGATGCGTGCTTTCGCTTCTGCATTATCGGGGCCATAGCGTTTGAGCATGCCTTCATAAGCTAGCCGGCGGAGCAGCGCATGATCTTCCACTTCACTGTTCGTAAAATGTTTTTTATTGCGGGGAACTTTGATGTCAAAATTGATCTGACAGGCATCCATGATCCGCACAGTGTTATTGATGATGTGCGGATATTGTTCAAAGCAGTCGAATAACACGGCTGGCGAAAGAAATTGTTCATCCTGTTGAGCAGTGGTATGTTCCTGCAACTGACTGATAAGGATGTTCTGGTCCACAGCACGTAATATGCGATGTAATTCATAATGATCTGCATCCTGAAAAGTAACAGGCTGCAGGATGACCAGTTTGTCCTGGTAGGGGAGGGTGTCTACACGGAACAATTTATTGATCTCACGGCGGCGGATACCAACCAGTTCATGTGCATACAGGTCGGCCAGCGGAATAGTACCCCAGGCGTAGATGGCAAACACACCTGGAAACGCAGGCGCACGATCGGGGAAAGGCAGAGATTTATGCAAATGATCGGACAGGAAGCGGTTGATATAGAACCATCCTTCTGTATCACGCGCCAGCATGAGATATTTGAAATCATGTTCATTCCTGCATTCCAGTCCTATGATAGGTTTGACGCCTTGTTCCTGGCATTCTTTAACAAAGTTCCAGGTATCTGATGTGATGTTGATATTGGTCAACGCCAGTGAAGTGACGCCTGTTTCACGGGCCATCCTGACAAGGTCTTTCGTGTCGATGGTGCCATAGCGCAGGCTGAAGAATGTTTTGCAGTTGAGATACATATCAGCAGGCGTTTTATCTCATTTTAGGATAAGGCATGACATCAGGTTTTTTAACCGTTCCTCTTTTTGATGGAGGTACAGCATTGGTCCCCTTCATCAGGTACTGCCAGCCGAATCTGTTTTTAATATTATCGATGGCCTGGTAGAGTGCGATCATTTCCTGTGTGTCATCGAACAGGCTGATCTGGTAATTGCCCTGCACCAGGTGACTGAAACGTACGCCTATCAGGCGGATGAGCAGACGTCTGTCATAGAGCTTATTAAACAGCTCCTTTACTTTTTCCAGGAGGATATGATCGCTGCCGGAATAGGGGATGGTCATTTGTTTTGTAACGGTCTCAAAATCTGAATAGCGGATCTTAACTGTTACGCAGCCGGTAAGTTTGTCCTGCTGGCGGAGTTCAAAAGCGATCTTTTCTGTCATGCGGACCAGTTCTGCATGAATGAATTTCATATCGATGGTATCAGAAGAGAAGGTATTCTCCGTAGAGATTGATTTTTGTTCATGATAGGGTACAACTGGCGACTCGTCGATGCCATTGGCTTTATTCCACAGGGAGATACCATTCTTCCCCAGCCATGCTTCCAGGAGGGTGACAGGTATTTCGCTCTGTGTTTTGACTGTTTCTACACCCCGGCGTCTGAGCTGACCGGCTGTTTCTTTACCCACCATGGGTAGTTTTTCCACAGGCATGGGTGCGAGGAAGGCTTTTTCTTCTCCAAAGCAGATCTCCATTTGTCCGTTTGGTTTGGCTTCATTGGTGGCCACCTTCGAGATCATTTTATTAGATGCCAATCCGAAGGAAACAGGCAGCTGTGTTTCCTTCATAATATGCTGGCGCAATTCGGCTGTCCACTTCATGGAGCCGAAGAATTTGTCCATGCCTGTTAGGTCCAGGTAGAATTCGTCAATAGAAGATTTCTCGTAGAGTGGCGCTTTGTCGGCTATGAGTTCGGTAACTTCCCGTGAAAGCTGGCTGTATTTCTCCATGTCGCCTTTCCTGACGATGGCGTGCGGGCATAGTTTTAAGGCCATTTTCATGGGCATGGCGGAGTGAATGCCGTAACGGCGGGCTTCGTAGCTACAGGAGGCGACTACGCCACGATCACTCACGCCCCCGATCAGCAAAGGCTTTCCCTTCAGGCTGTTGTCATCCCTGCATTCTACTGATACAAAGAAGCTGTCCATATCGAAGTGAGCGATGGACCTGTGCTGCAAAGAGATCATAAGCTTAATAATGGTTCACGGATGACCTACAGTACACAGGCAATAGCCGATGCGTGGCAGCGGGTGCGACATAGGTTATGAGTCACTGCCAGCATCAGACTATCGCCTATGTACCGTAGATCTGTGTCAAATTTACTAATATTTTTAGTTTGTGCTAATAATGTTAGTAACTATAACCAATCAATAACAAATTGCCAGGGATAATGGTTAATTATATAGATGCCGTAAGCGGGTACAGTATTTGTCAACTTACTCTCAAACAAAACACTTTCTCATGAAAAAGCCTGATATTGGCCAGGAACTGTTGTTATTGTTGCTACTGTTATTGCCCATGGTCTACCTGGGAATTATCTGGCCTTCTATGCCAGATGTTATGCCGACAAATTTCAGTGTAAATGGAGTTGCCGAGCGGGTGGGGGCCAAGAGTGATTTTCTACTTTTAATGACGTTCCTGTTCCTTACTAACCTCCTGTTATATTTTCTGTTCCGGTACATTCCACATGTGGAGGAGCCGGATATTCAACACCAGGATATGACGATATTTCACCGGAAATATTACCAGATCCGTTTCATGATCCATATTTACCTGGCTATTTTTACGGCAGCCATCATTTTTATGGCCAGTGAGGGCCATCCTTTCGCGGTAGAACGTTGGGTATTTACAGGTGTGGGATTACTGATAGGTGTAATAGGACTTTATCTGAGACGGCTCGAGCCGAACTATTTTATAGGCGTGCGAACGCCCTGGACATTAAAGAGTGATGACATCTGGAGGGAGACGCATGCTTTTGCTGGTACGTTGTGGTTATGTACCGGCGTGGTCATGATCATTGCAGGATTCTTCCTGCCGGTAGTAACGGGTACGTTCCTGCTGATCTTCATCGGAGGTATCCTTGCCGCGTTACCTTATATTTATTCTTACCGGTTATTTAATACTGACAAGGGATAAGAACAATAGTGGTCCTTAATCATAAAATAAAAGGCTGTCCGCAGTAATTGCGGTACAGCCTTTTATTTTATAAAAGTTTTGTATTAGAACCAGCCTCTTCCTACAGTAGCCATAAAAGGCCACGGAACGCGCAATGCAAGTATGATAAGTGCAATAGCAAAGAAGATCAGGGATGTTTTATGTTTCTGTGCATCCAGTGTTGCTTTTTTTACTTTCGCACGTCCGATGTGTACCAGCGCTATTGCTACAATAGCAGCTAATGCATGTTCTACAGCAAAGAAACGAAGGCCCTTGTTACTCATTACAGCGCCACCATTATCCATAAATGCTTTAAGTCCCAGATCGCTGGTTACGAAATACATTACTAGACCTATCAGCAACTGTATATCAAGGAAGATCATGAAGAAAAGACCTGCTTTATTGTCTGCGCCGGTATAAGGAGTTTTACCGCTAACGCCTTTCAATGCACGGATTATAGCCCAAAGTCCTGCTAGTACGATTGCCCACCTTAACAGCGAGTGAATTTTTAACATCGTGTCATTCATAATATTGAGTTGGATTTATGGGCAAAAATAAGTCAAGCTGACCGGAATATATTTGGTAATTATAAAAATTATATACTAATTTTGTTAGTATCGTACTAAATTATTTAGATTATGTCAGTAGTATGCCGCAATTTAAAGTTCCTGCGCAAGCAGAAAGGCTGGACGCAGCAGGAGTTTGCTGATAAATTAGGGATTAAACGTTCCCTGTTAGGTGCTTACGAAGAAGAACGTGCAGAACCCCGCACCGAAGTGCTTGAACTGGTCAGTGACATGTTCCGTGTATCCATCGACGACCTGTTACGTCGTGATGTCGGTTCCCAAAAAGAAAGCTTCCTGGAAAAACGCAGGCAACAGAAAATGGCGAATGATCGTCAGCAGATAGAATTCGTGCCCGTAAAAGCTGCGGCAGGATACCTGGCTGGCTACAACGATGATGAATTTATTGAAGAACTGAACACTTTCACACTCCCCATGATGGGCGCAGGCAGCTACAGGGCATTCGAAATTGCAGGTGATTCCATGTTACCAACCCCTTCCGGATCAGTGATCGTTTGCCATAAAGTAGATGGCTGGGAGGAGATCCGTAACAACGAAGCCTATGTAGTGGTGACCAGCCGTGAAGGCATTGTTTATAAACGTGTACTGAAAAGTAACCGTACCAAAGGAAAGGTCACACTCGTATCAGATAATCCACAATACGAACCATACGCAGTAGGTATGGACGAAATACTTGAGCTCTGGCAGTCAGATGCTGTTATCAGTAAGATGGGACAGCAAAGCCGCTTGAGCGTAAACCACCTGGCCGATATGGTAAGCCATCTGCAGGATCAGGTAAGTATGCTGAAGAAAAGGATCAAAGACTAAGATCAATTCACAGATAAGAATTATAGATTGTTGTTGTGATTATTGTTTGTTCCTGTCGTAAACAGGACACACTGACAAACTTCTATGGTCAGGAACTTTTGTTGTTAGATCCCCTGATGTTATCACAACTGATTTATCAGATATTTGAAGCGTCGCTCTCACATTGAGAAGCATCTTAAGCTAATACTCTTTGGATGCTCCTCAATGTGGGAGCGACGCTTCGTCATTTGTTAACTAATTGTCGGAACTATCGGGAGGATCGGATAATTTCGTACATTCATGTTGGATCCGCTACATGATATCCGTGCAATTACATCAATACCGGATATTGTAAGTTATCTGACAAATGAATATCCCTTATTATGCAACTGCAACAACAGAAAACCCGTTCAACTCCCGATGCTAAAACTGCTGCCGCAAATAATCACTCATCAGCAGGTATTGCTTTGCCGGCAGTATCTACTTTTCAGTTTAGCAGGGAAGGCGCAATGGCGCCTGTATCAGCAGCAGCTGTTCAGATGAAAGCAGCAGCAAGTGGAACTGTTGTGCAGCTGCAGGTTAATAATACCGTCGCACAGAGATATCCGGTGGAAGTGGATTCTGGAAATACGTTTGTAGTAACGACTACCGGAAGACCTTCCAAAAGGACCACCAAGCCTGTACAGGAAGCAATTATTGACGATATATTTACTTATGGTGCAATGAATGCTCATGAGAAAAAACTGGAGGCCCTGGGTAAGACAAAAGCGCTGTCCGAATTGCGTAGTAATAACTGGCTTAGCACAAATAATTGTGCTATCTGCCATAAAAACTCTATTGATGATGTAGAGAATACATTGGTGAACTTTGGAAATAAAAGTGCAACGGTAAAGGCCAGTATGTATGCCAGCATGGAGAACTGGATAAAGATCCTTACAACAAGGGATATTTCAGCACAGGTTATGGGTATAGCATTCCTGAAGAATATACGTGACAGTGCTGCTAATGCTACCGCCACAAAGTCATCTGCCGAGATCTGCGTGGACGCTATTAATAATCTCATTGAGCTGATAGACGCTTCCAGTTCCAATTACTATATTGGTGATGCGGGCACCAACAGCAGTATTCAGTCCAAACCGGATCCCCATTATAACAATTTTGCCACTACGACGGAAGCTCCGCCTACTCCTATATCAACGGGCCTTTACGACGCGAGGGTAGGTATTGAATCTGTAGGCGGTCTGGGGCATCTTAGCCCTGTAAGAGCTACTGATTCAACAGGTGATTGGGTTAAAAATTCAGGCGCAGGGGATGTAGGTGGACATGGCTGGTCAGTAGTAGATCTTACTAAAGGTGCAATCTGACATTTTATTTTCGCGTGATGGCGGTTATCCCAATATTTCTGCCGCAGCCCTGAACGTATTACAATGCGCATTGACAATATCCCTGATATGTGTTGAATAACCTCCGCCCATTGCCACTGCACATGGAATGTCATGTTTCTTCATTGTCTGAAAGATCAGTTCATCCCGTTCACAGCAACCCTGCAAAGTCACCTGTAGTTTGCCATAACGATCTGTTTGCAGAATATCCACTCCTGAAAGATAAAATACGAAGTCAGGTTTTACCTTGTCGATCAGTACAGGCAAGCAATCCTGCAGTGTACGCAGGTAATCACTGTCATTCATACCATCGGGGAGAGGAACATCCCAATCTGAAGTTTCTTTATGGAAAGGATAATTATGTGCGCCGTGCATACTGAAAGTATATACGTCCTGCCGGCCTGCAAGTAGTGCGGCAGTGCCATTCCCCTGATGTACATCCAGGTCGATGATCAGCACCTGTTTAACCAGCCGCTGTTTTAAGAGATAATTGGAAGCAACAGCGAAATCATTCAGTAAACAGAAACCTTCACCGTGATCGGCAAACGCATGATGGGTGCCGCCCGCCACGTTAAGCCCAACGCCATGCTCCAGCGCATGCAGAGCACAATCTATCGTTCCCTGGCAGATCACGATCTCCCGTAATGTAAGTGCGGCCGACTGTGGCAGGCCGATACGGCGTTGCTCTTTATCTGACAGCAGCTGATGCTGGAGTTTATACCAGTATTCCGGCGTATGCGTGAGTAAAATGGTAGCTTCATCCAGCGGTGCGGGTGCATGCAGCTGTTTTTCGGTGATCACACCTTCCCGTAATAACTGGGCCGGAATAAGCTCATATTTGACCATCGGGAACCGGTGACCTTCCGGTAAAGGGTGTGCATATATAGGATCGTAGGCGACCAGCATTAATTGACTTTTAAGACGCTGTTTTCAGCGATAACGAATACAGCCTCGTCAACTTCCGGCTCTAGCATCGCGAGGCCCGTAAAACGCCCGAAAGCGGGCAAAATGCTGCAATGCCGGCCGAAGTAGAAGCAGGGCAGCCGTAAGCGTTGCCGTCCGGCGCCGGCAACGACGATACCGGGATGTAAATGCCCGGAGAAAGTATAACCTTGTGCATCTTCTTCCGAGCAGGGCTCATGTATGAAATGAATATCACGGATCACCAGCGTGTCAAATACCTCGACGTTCAGCGAATCGTAAATAGCTGCCGGCATGATATCATGATTGCCTTTTACCAGTTTGAAACTGATATGAGCAAATTGTTGACGCCAGAGTTTAAAGTACGGCACGTCATTGTTCTCCCGGCTATGGAACATGTCTCCTACAATAATGATCTGGGAAGGTTCGTAAGCGGTAATAAGCAATTGCAGGCGATAGAGGTCGTCCTGCCCGATGTTGGCGGGAACAGCTATTCCCGCTTTCCTGAAATGGGCGGATTTACCCAGATGCAGGTCAGACACGATCAGCGCCTGTTCTTCTTTCCAGAAAATAGCCTTGTGGGCCGATAAATGCCAGGTCTGGTCCTGGTGTCTGTAAATCACTTCCTCCATAATCTCCGGTAAAACTACAGCATCTCTGCTAAACTATATCTGTGGACGCATTTTTTTGATCCTGTCTTCCAGTTTTTCACTGGTCAGTTCCTCCCTGAGACTATCCACCTTGATCGGGAAACAGAATGGCGTCAGTGCGGAAGGCTCTGTAATAACAATATTACTGTTATAGATACGGTCCAGGCTCTCCCGCAAACGGGCTTCTTCCATCTGGTAAAAGAACGCCTCGTTGAACGCCTGTCGCAACAACAGGTTCTGCGGATCGTAATCCCTGAATACATTGAACAGGAGGGAGGCGGACGATTGCAGGTGACGGCTGGCTTTATGTTTACCGGGATAACCCTGGAAAATAAGACCGGCAATGACCGCAATATCCCGGAACTTCCTGCGGGCCATTTCTGTCGAGTTCACACTGGCCTGCAGATCTATGTTTAGGTCATCCAGGGAGAACAGGTCGTGTACATCTCCATCGCTGACCGGTATTGGCTGATCAGAAAGTAGTTCAAATCCATAGTCGTTCATCGCTATGGAAAAAGTGATAGGCTGACGTTTGCTGATCCGATAGGCCAGCAGTGCCGCCATTACTTCATGTACCAGCCTTCCTTCAAAAGGATAAACGAACATATGGTAACCGTCGCGGGTATGGATCATTTCTATCAGCAGTTCGTTGTCTTTAGGTACATGCGACAATTGCTCCTGCAGGTCGAACAGTGGTTGCAGTATTTTGATCTCCGGCATATCCGATTGCCCGGACAATGCATCGTTATAAGTCTGGCGTAATATTCTTCCCAGGTTAGCGGAAAGGGGTAATCTTCCTCCCATCCAGCTAGGAACAATAGCCCGTTTAGCATTGGATTTCCGTACAAGTACCGTCATGTCTTTGATCATCACGAATTCCAGGGTACGGCCTCCCAGGCTAAAGGCATCACCCGGCTGCAGGCGGGCTACGAACCATTCCTCTATCATACCAATGAAACCTCCGGCCATGAACTTCACCTTCAACATCGCATCGCTGACAATGGTGCCGATATGCAGGCGGTGCCGCATAGCCAGCATCCGGCTCCGACAGATGAAAAAGTCGCCCTCCCTTTCCAGCTTTTTGAATTCGTCATAGCTGTACAACGCTTCTCCACCGGTGGATAGAAAAGATAAGATCCAGCCCCATTCATCTTCTGTCATATCACGGAAGCAGAATGTACCGGTTACCTCCTCCCATATTTCCGATGCGTGAAAGCCATCCGATATACCGAGTGTCATCAGGTATTGCAGTAACACGTCGAAAGCCAACAGAACAGGCATCCGACTTTCTACCAGCTGTTCTTCCATTGCTGCTTTTAACGCTGCCGCTTCTACCAGTTCCAGGCTGTGAGTTGGCAGGAACCATATCTTGCTGGTAGCGCCGGGTTGGTGACCACTTCTTCCGGCTCTTTGCAGGAAGCGGGCTACTCCTTTAGGGCTGCCTACTTGTATCACAGTGTCCACAGGCCGGAAGTCCACGCCCAGGTCAAGACTGGAAGTACAAACAACAGCTTTCAACACACCGGTATGTAAGGCCTCTTCCACCCATACGCGAAGCTCTGCGTCGATCGATCCGTGATGAATAGCGATAGCGCCAGCCAGTTCTGGACATTGGCGTAATATTTCCTGGTACCAGATCTCTGTCTGGGAACGGACATTCGTAAATATGAGTGTGGTTTTACTGTTCATGATCACCGGGAGTGCTTTATACAATAGCTTCGTACCCAAGTGACCCGCCCAGGGGAATTTTTCGATCTCATCCGGCAGGATGCTTTTCAGTTCGATCTTCTTATCCAATTTCGCCCGTACGATCACTGATTCCGGATCTGGTTTACCCAATAATACGTCCAGGGCTTCTTCCAGATTCCCTATAGTGGCCGATATGCCCCATACCTTGAGTGGTGGCCTGCCTGCCTTTTGTGTCAGTCCACGGAGCCTGCTGAGCCCCAGCTCTACCATTACGCCGCGCTTGCTGCCCAGCAGTTCATGCCATTCATCTGCCACTACTGTCGTAAGGTGTGTAAAGACTTTCGCATATTCTTTCTGCCCCATCAACAGGTGAAGGCTTTCCGGAGTGATGATCAGTATCTCCGGCATCTGTTTCTTTTGTTGCTGACGTGTAGAAACAGATGTATCCCCGCTGCGTATGCCTACCTGCCAGGACATATTCAGTTCCTGCAGCACTTCTTCCATTGCCCGCGCAATATCTTTAGCTAATGCCCTTAACGGGGTGATCCAGAGCATTTGCAGGCCATTCTTCGTTTTCCGCTGATAATCTTCCGGGTGCTGATTGATCCAGTCGATCACTACAGCCAGGAAGAGAGAGAAGGTTTTACCATAACCGGTAGGGGCGTTTACAAGGCCTGATCTGCCTTGCAGATAATGTTTCCAAGCATCTTCCTGGAATGTAAAAGGCTTTCTGTCCCTTGCAGCCAGCCATTCGGTTATCACTTGCCATCCGCGCGCTTTGTTTTTCATTGGGTAATGAAATTAGGGAAAAGAGAGGAAATTGAGATAGTTTATAAAATTAATCTGATTTTCATATTTGTGAATAATGTTCTCAGTATTCGAAATATGTTCTGTATATTTGTATTGCCGTCTAACCGGGTTTTAACTTTTACTCTAAAACGTATAACGATGCGACCAAACTTTAACAACCAAAAAGTTTTTTTTGATGATTGTCATAGCATTGAAAGCAATCAAGGTTTTCGGCGAATATTATCCTTTGGCTGTAGTTCCATTAAACGAGTGGTACAAGAAAACAAAGGAGGCAGATTGGAGCAATTTCAATGAGCTAAGGAAAACATTTAATTCCTGTGATGCTATAGGAAATGACAGATATATCTTCAATATTGGAGGTAACAATTATCGTCTTATAGCAATGATACATTTCAAGAATAGAACCTTGTATATAAGAGATATACTGACACATGCTCAGTATGACGACCATAATAAAAAAGGGACATTACAAGATTTGTGACTTTTTTATTAAACATACTACATGAAGATAGAAACAAAGCAACAGTACTATGAAGCGATGGCTGCAATAGAATCTTATTTGCAGAAGGGTTTTTCTAATCTTTCAGATGCAGAAGATAATCATCTACATGAATTATCAAAAGCGGTAGAGATATGGGAGATGAAAGAATACCCAATGCCAATTAAGCCAGACTTTAAAGCTATCCTGCTTCATATCATGACTATTCATCACTTCAATCAAAGCCAGCTTGCGAGTGAATTAGATATATCAAAATCTCTGTTTTCAGAGATACTGAGCGGCCGTAAGGCTCCTAATATTAATATAGTCAAAAGTGTGCACGACAAATTTCATATAGATGGTAATATCCTATTGGATAGTCTCTAGTCATCAATGTTGTTACTTTATAGTTCGTACAGTATTTATTTTACCTATGTTATACGTTTAGTCTACAATATTACTTCTTCTCTAACACCAACATCCTCGTCTGTATCACCAATGTATCCTCCGTATGGATCGTTTTCAGTGCATCTTCATTCAGCTGACCAAAAATATATTGTTCGCCTATACCACATAATGATGCCTGTGTTTTGTTACTGAAGTGATAGGTGATAATAGGAATGGCAATGTCATTTCCATTCATCACTATCGGTACCTGAAACCGTGCTTTACAGATCCATTCACCGAAATTACCAATAGGAGCACAATAGGTGAGCAGCGGATGTTTACGGATACGTGGACCAGCATTAGTGCAACTTAATTCGCCATCTTCAGCAGTGGGTATCCATAAGCTATCACGCCCTACAAATACTGCGGTATTGTTATCATAATAAACCTGGTTGAAGATAAACTCCTTACCGCTCGCATTAGAAGTATATCTTAAATAGGCACTGTCAGCAATACTGTTGTTAAATACAGCATGGATAGGAGACGTGGCCGAACCGGCAGGAAAGTCAAAAGTTGCTGCTATTTGATTTCTTTCGAGGAAAGTCCTGATGAAGATGTCATCTGTAATGACTTTACCTTTTGTATATAAAACTACCGGATCATTTTTGATCATGGCAGTGCTTTCAAAATTACCGACAGAGATAGTTGGCACATCATCCTCACTACAGCTATTGCAAAGTAACAGCGCGCATATAAGTAACAGGGAATTTTTCATGTTGAATGTTATTGCTTGTAGAGATTTACAAAATAGGTCTGCACGGCAAGCGTATCTTCCGGATGTAGGCTGTCACGTATGTCTGCGTTAAATTCGTCGTTGACATAACGTTCAGATGTATTGCAGTTAATACCGGTGCCTATAGGCCTTACAAAGCAGTATGTCAGTACCGGCATTACGATGTGATCGTTTTCTATGTTTAACTGAAACTGTTTACGACCGGTGCAATAGCTATTGGGATAATTTAAATATCCACAGGTGTATGAGGGTGGGTTCATACGGATGTATCTTCCAACATTCCCGCAGCCTAGATCACCCATTAGCTGCGGTTTTACCAGGGATTCCCGGTTAGCTACCAATAGCCTTGTATTATTGGAAAGACTGTTAATGTAGAAAGTATCCAAATAGTTCGGAGAGCTTACATCAATGGCAATAGTATCGCCCTGGATAGTTAAGGATGTAAGGTAATACTGGATGTCCGTTCCTGTGCGTTCGTTAAAGGTGCTGTCTGTCAGCCAGTTATTTGCCCTTCTTTCCAGGAAGCTGTGAATGAAGTTTCTTTCAGTGATAGTTTTATTGCCGACGTACAAGGTAATTGGGCCAGCGACAGCAAGGCCGTTGTTGGAATAGGTCCCTTCCCTTAAGACGGGGCTTTCATCATCTTTTGAACAGGAAATGAGGGCTGTAATACAGAATATTAACAGCGTCAGATGTCTTTTCATGGGTCGTGGGATTGCTACTGTAAGATAAGAAGACGGTTAGTAAAAACAAACAAAAGGGGCTACATGGGGTTGAGGGTATTAGAGAATCTGCTGCAACTTGATATTTATATCATTATTAGGCCATTATTATATTCGCATAATCCGTGCTGCTTTTGATTGTATAGCATCTATACTTTCGAAATAAGGCCTTAATGCAGGATCCATCCAATCTATAAGCTGATATAGTAAAGTTCTTATTGCTAGCGCATGAGAGCAATCGATAACATTTGCATTGAAACAAAGCGGCTCACAATGATTCATGCGATTCCTGTAATTCTTAATATCCTCTAGTTTCTGATGTAAACTGGCTCTGTTTTCCCCTGAAGGCTTATTGGAAAAAATGTAAATCGGCTGTCCGCTTACTAGGGAATAATGGTGAGGAACAAAGAACGCCAGCCAAAAGCCAAACATCTGGTCGGATATTATTTTACCTGCCGTAATGGGAATAGATTTATAACGTAGATTGTTTTCGGTCTTTTCAACAGAGCTACGCAGGAAGAATTGTGACCTAGCCAGTATGGGATTACTCATAAAGCCTCTCTTTTGATTGATGATCCAATCAGGATCATTAAAATGAGCAGCTAACTTTGTGTTTAAGGCATTTCGAAAAACGACCTCAAATTGGCTTAAAACCGGATGAAAAGCCTGCGCCAACTTTATATTTGCTGCATAGAGACTTTTTGCTCTTTTGTTATTATTACCCGCGGCAATAAGATATCTATTGAAGCGCTGACGTGAAAGATATTGGTTTCTTAAGATTATTTTCATTTGAGCAATTTCGAGAAAAAAACTATATTCGCATCATACAGGCCTGATAAAGCCTCTTTCCTTCGTGGAAACGTAATCAGGTAAACGAATTAGGGCTCAGGTAACTGAGCCCTAATTCGTTGCGATAGTTATATTCAAACATCTACCCCCTCACCTCATCCAGCGTTACTTCCTGTTGCCCAATCACCAACTGGTGCATCACACCACACTTCAGTGCGTAATTATCCTTCTGATGCCCCACAGGAAATCCAAAGCATACCGGATAC
Source organism: uncultured Flavihumibacter sp. (assembly GCA_902168105.1). GTDB lineage: Bacteria > Bacteroidota > Bacteroidia > Chitinophagales > Chitinophagaceae > Chitinophaga. The sequence continues at coordinate 109,296 of CABHOY010000065.1, read as the reverse complement.
TTAAGATCCTTCACTTTCTCCATTACAATATCATACACTGTTCTGCCAAATTCCTCACCCGGATCATCAGGTTTAATGCGGTTGAAACCGCCTATGATCAATCCTGCAAGGTTATCCAGTTTATGTGCACGTTGCAGGCTGTTGAACATGCGGTCGAGACTGTATAAATATTCACCAACTTCTTCAAGAAAGAGGATCTTACCATTAGTATTTAACTCGGAATTAGTAGCCAGCACACTCTGGATCATAGAGAGATTTCCGCCAATTAAAATGCCTTTGGCACTACCTGCACGATTGCGTGAGTCAGAAAAAGTAGTATAGTGCAATTGCTGACCTGACAATGCATCTCTTATAGATGAAATAGTTTGTTGTACGATAGGTTCTGCTTTGCTGAAGTCATCCGGAAAACTATTGCACATCTTTGAGTGTAAAGTAGCAATACCGTACAGGCGATTAATATGACAATGCAACACGGTGATATCACTAAAACCGATGATCCATTTCGGCTGTTGTGTGAAACGCGAGAAGTCCAGTTGATCTATAATGCGCGCGCTTCCATAACCACCTCGGGCGCACATGATAGCGTGAATACCAGGATCATCCAGCATTTGTTGCATATCCTGCCGGCGTTCCTGGTCCGTACCTCCGAAGCTGAAATCACTTTTGTTAACAGTGCTGCCTACACGTATCTTAAATCCCCAGCTTTGCATGATATTAATAGCTGGCTTTATTTCATCCAGCGTGATATGTCCCGCCGGACAGGTGATACCAATAGTATCTCCGCGTTTGAGGTAAGGTGGAATAAGAGATCTTTCTTCATGTGGCTGCATAGCTACAGCGGCCTGTTGTGAACGGCTGATTGACGGTAAGGTGATAAGTCCTGCTGTGGTGGCAAGTGCTGACAGGAAATGTTTACGATTCATAATATTAATGTAAGCATTATTTATAAAAGCGATGTGGCCTGTTTTTTGTTTTCTTTGCATAAAAGAAGAACTATGAAACACCTTTACATTTTAGGGGCGGCATTACTGCTGATGATAGCACCGGCAATGGCACAAACAGCCTGGAAAATAGAACCGGGTAAGTATATCGGGAACACCAAAATAGGCGCTACGACCGAAGAGATGGCTACACTACTCGGGCCTGCAGACGGAGGAGACGCTGCCATGGGAAAGGCCTGGGGTATATGGTACAGCCACAAAAAAGATAATAGCATCGATTCCTCCCGTTACCTGGCCGTTTATTCTGTAAGAGAAGAAACCAATGGCAAAGAAGCAATGGTTGTAAAACAGGTCCGCGTAAATACACCATCCTTTAAAACAGCAAAAGGACTGAAAGTAGGCAGCTCTTATATTGAAGTGAAAAAATTGTTTCCTGCTATCAAAGTCGTGGCACAGTATCAGGATAAACTGAAAGGCAGGAAGATCACACTTTACGATGTGAAAAAAGAAGGTATCGCGTTTGAAATGACAACAGCAAAAGGTAGTAAACAGGTATGTACTGCTATTGCCATTCATCCGGAAGGGGAAAGTATCAACACTTATATTCTTTTCCCCGGTTATGAAGGCTTTGAAAAGCTGTAAACAGCTTAATATACCACCCGGTGCGTAGCCTTGATCACTGACATGACGAATACGCTCTCCATGTGACGGATATTATCCAGCTCTCCCAGTTTATTTACGTTGAACTCGTGATAGGCAAGCATGTCTTTTACCTGCACCTTCAGCATAAAATCAAACTGACCGGAGATGTTGAGGCATTCCATTACTTCAGGAAAAGATGTGATCTCTTTGATGAATTTAGAGCCTGCTTTTTTACCGTGTTCCTTCAGGGAAATATAACATAGTACAGTCAGGGCTTTATCAATCTTACTGGGATCAACAATAGCGGCATACTGCCTGATAACGCCGGCCTGCTCCATTTTACGGATACGTTCATAGACAGGAGTGGCGCTTAGATTGAGCCTTGCAGCAAGGTCGCGGATGGTCATCTTGGCATCTTCCTCCAGCAACTGGAGAATGGCAATGTCCTTTTCGTCCAGCGCAATGTTTTCAGTTGCGTTTTCTTTTTTGGTATTTCCCAGGTTATTCATGTCAGTATAGAATAATGTTCCATTTCAAAAGCAAAATTAAGTACAATATACTAATTTGCCTTAATATTCCTTCAGAAATCCTTATTGTTTATGTGTTCGCAGTAGCTGCTGTAGATCTTCCAGGGTATTGATCTCGGCAGGAGGTTTGTCTTTCCGCCACCTGAGTATACGGGGAAAACGCAGGGCCACTCCTGACTTATGCCTGTTGGACGCGGCAATTCCTTCAAAGCCGATCTCGAACACCAGTTCCGGTTTGACCGTTCTGACCGGACCAAATTTCTCGAGCGAGTTCCTTTTTACCCAGTTATCTACTTCATTGATCTCCTTGTCAGTCAGGCCGGAATAAGCTTTGGTAAATGATACCAGCTGATCTCCGTCCCTGACGGCAAAGGTATAGTCCGTATAAAGATTGGAGCGCCGGCCATGTCCTTTCTGAGCATAGATCATCACAGCATCGATGGTAAGCGGATCGATCTTCCATTTCCACCAGTCGCCGCGTTTGCGACCCACCTGGTAGCTTGAGTCCAGCTTTTTCAGCATCAATCCTTCACTGCCCTTTTCCCGTGCCTGCATCCTGAAACGGGCCAGTTCGTCCCAGTCGTGGAAAGTAATAGCGGGCGACAAACGAAGGGCTGGATGATTGATCTGTTCCACTACCTGCTCCAAAAGTAAACGACGTTCCTGCAATGCCGTTGTACGTATGTCTTCTCCTTTCCATTCCAGCAGGTCATAACTGAGGAATACCACAGGCGCTTCCTGTAATTGTTTCCGGGTTACATTCTTCCGCCCTATACGCGTTTGCAGCGTTTGAAAGGGAAGGGGAAAGCCATCTGTAAAAGTGAGGATCTCCCCGTCCAGTACCGTACCCTCCGGTAATGCTTCCAGCAATGGCTGATATTCAGGAAATTTTTCAGTGATCAGCTCTTCCCCGCGCGACCATACAAACAATTGTCCGTTACGTTTGATGATCTGTCCGCGGATCCCGTCCCATTTCCATTCTGCCTGCCATTGTTCAGGAGCGCCCAGTTCGGATGGATCAATCTCCAGTGCGTAGGCGAGGTAAAAAGGGAAAGGTTTGGAGGCGTCGGCCTCCGTAATATTCTCACTGAGCAGGGCCTCTATAGTGGTTTGTTGAGGGTCCCAGTTCCCGCTGATCATATGTGAGATAGTAGGGGCGGGGATATTATAAGTATTGGCCAGCGCATTCACCATCATTTTCTGCGACACGCCAATACGGAAGCCACCGGTGATCAGCTTATTGAACACGAACCTTTCACTGGTATCAAGTTCTTCCCAGGCCTTGAGAATAAAAGCCTGTTTGATAGATTCTTCGGCTTTTTCAAGTTGTATGAGTTGTTCGATCCAATAGTGTAACGGATGGACAGAGATGCTTTTACCGGGAGGTAGCAGAAGGGCGATGGTTTCTGCGAGATCGCCCACTGTATGATAACATTCCTCGTATAACCAGGCAGGTAAACCTGTCATTTGCAAGCACCAGGTACTGAGCTGAGTGGCATTGACCGTACGTTTAGGCCGCCGGCCGGTGAACAACGCTAATACCCAAAGCCGGTCGGGAGCGTCTGCAGTGGCTAGATAGCGGCTTAGCGCATCCAGCTTTTCATTGGTCTTGGTGCTATTGCTTAATATTTTTATCAGTGCGGCAAATTCTTTCATAACGGGGTATTATTGCTCTCATTATTAACGGCTTCCGGGATACCTGTTTCTTCATCCATATCGCCGTATTCCGTTTTTACTTCCTGTGCAGCGATGCCGTTCTCCGTGAGGTAACGGGCGAAGACACTGCTGAAGCCGTGGGTAGTATATACCTTCTCTGCCCCCGTAGCTTTTACAGCCTGCAGCAACCCTATCCAGTCGGCATGGTCGGACAATGCAAAGCCGGCATCTGCATTACGGCGGCGCATATTTCCTCTCACCTGCATCCATCCGCTGCATACGCCTAAGGCATATGGATTAAAGCGGCGCATCCAGGAGGAATCTGCCGCAGACGGCGGACCGATAATAAGATTGTTCTTATACACAGACGGAGGCGTGTCCGGGGTAATACGATGGATTTCAGGCAGGTCCCAGCCTTTCTCTCTCAGTAACTGGTGGGGAATATAAATAGCTCCATGCGCCCAGATCTGCTCCGTAACATCTCTCAGATTATACAATAGCCGCTGGGCTTTCCCCAGGCTATACCCCAACAGCACACTATTCTTGCCGGCTACCTGGTTGTCCTGTATCCACTGCCTGATATTACTGAAGATAACAGCCTGCGGCTGCCAGTTATAGATGGGAAGACCAAAGGTGCATTCGGTAATGAACGTATTACAGCGTACCGGTTCAAACTGTCCTGATATACCGTCATTCTCTACTTTATAATCACCACTGAAAACCCATACCTCGTTTTCCTGTTCAACACGCACCTGGGCCGATCCGATAATATGTCCTGCCGGATGCAGGGATACTGTTACACCATTATACCGGATAGTTTCGCCGAAGGCGATGCCTTGTACGCTGATATCCTGCCCGAGCCTTAACTGGAGAAGGGCGACACTATCATGATGACAGAGGTAATGTTTATTGCCATAACGGGCATGGTCGGAATGTGCATGGGTGATGATCGCCCGCTCTACGGGTTGCCAGGGGTCAATATAAAAATCACCTGCCGGGCAATAAATACCTTTATCCGTAAACTGTAATACCTGCATAGAAGCAAAGTATACAATTTTCATGCGCGAATAGACCCTGGTTCTGATATTATTTTGACATGAGGGACGAAAGCACTGAAAAAAAGTTCTAAAATACCTGTAAATGAGCCGTGGGTATGAAGTGAGATAGGTCTATGCGTACTTTGTACGTGCTTTTGAGGTGGACTTGATGTGGGGTAAATATGGCTTAAGGAGGAGAAATTTATATCATAGCACCCCGATTTAAGCACTTTCTGATACTATATCATAGAAAGACACAAGAAACTATTTATCGAAAGCAGCCCGGTCTGTCTCCTCAATGTAACCCCTCTCAATTAATTCGTGAAAAAGAAAAGGGTGTTCGCCATAAGCGGACACCCTTTCAATTAAAGAAGCAGAACAATGCTTACTGAAAATTCATCCTTACATCACTGCTGTCGTTCTTTTGTATAATATTAATGTTCTTATTTTCGAAGTAGTCAGGCATGGTAGCACCGTCCTTCAGATATACCGGCTGGTAATTGAGGTTGTTGAACACCTTTTTGGAAGGATCGTTCAGGCCGGCGTTAAAGTAAACACCTTTTTCATTCAGCTGTTTTACGAAATACCAGGTCAGCTCAAAGCCTTTGAAAGCCATGTCGGACGGGCGGGATTTGTAGATACGTTTGAAATAGTCCGTGATATACCGGCTGTAAGCATCGGTCTTATCATTGAAGTACGGAGAGGTGTAATAGATCTGCATATCCTTGAACTCAGGCTCTTTAAATTTCATGATATCCCAGGTAGGCATACCGTAGATTTGAATAGGATAAGTAGCTGATTGTGCACTGAGCTTACGCAGGATGGCCTTTGCATTGGTCTCGTCCAGGGCCGTAACAATGCAGAGGTTAGGTCTGTCCGTCAGCAGGAACTGGGATAGTTCCCCATCGGTCATAGCGTCGCTCCAGATCACTTCACGGATATGTGATTTCTTTGGGTTCTGCAATTTCTCGTAGTCGGCCTTGAAATCGGCAGCAAGGCGTTTTTCGAAAGCACTGTTACGGTGCAGCAACAGAATATTTTTATTGGCGAATGTTTCCTGCAGGTAACGCTGGAGGGCTTCGCCGTGTGTGCGGAGCATACTATTGGTGATCAGCAGGAAAGGATTGGCTGTAATACCACCGTCATTAGGATAGGTAGCAGATACCAGGTTGATCTCTTTCTGTCTGGCCACATTGCTGAGTTCCTGAATTTCAGGAGCGCTTACTGCAGCAATAATAAGGTCTACACTATCAAGGGCTTTAACCCGCTTAAGGTTTTCGATGCTGTTAGCGCGGGCCTTGCTGTCATATACGGCTACGGTGAGCTTTACGCCCTGCTGTTGCAGGCTGTCCAGTGCCAGTTGAGCACCTTCGTAAAAATCAAGGCCTGGCAATACATAACGTGGCAACGTACGGCCGGAAATTTCTGTACCGTTGGTGAAAACAGAATCAAGATAAAGAGGAGCAAAGAGCGCAATGTTGTAGGAGCCTTTTTTTACTTCGCGGGCAAAAGCCGGTACGTTGAAAGGGGCTGCTTTTTCTTCATTCTTTTTCTCTTCCTTTTTCTTTTCTTCCTCTTTAGGTTTTGTGACAGTTGTTGGCGGAGCAGTAGGGCTGCTGCTGCTGCTTTTGAACAGCGAACAGGCAGACAGCACAATGGTCAGTGCGCATGCAGTGACCATCAGACTGCATATTTTGGATTTACTCATAGCGATAATTAATTACAAAAATCGTTCCCAGGCGCTGAACAAGAAACGCTTAACGCTGAGGTGCAAATGTATAATGTGCTCAGCGTTAAGCGTTTCTACCTACAGCTCATGGAATTTTATTCCCATTCGATAGTAGCCGGTGGTTTGGAGCTGATATCATACACCACACGGTTAATACCTTTCACTTTATTGATAATATCGTTCGACATTTTAGCCAGGAACTCATACGGCAGATGTGCCCAGTCGGCGGTCATACCATCAACAGAGGTTACTGCACGGAGAGCGACTGTAAATTCATAGGTCCTTTCATCTCCCATTACCCCTACACTCTGTACCGGCAACAGGATGGTACCTGCCTGCCATACTTTATCATACAGTTCTGCCTCACGCAATCCATCGATATATACGGCGTCTGCTTCCTGCAGCATGGCCACTTTCTCAGGAGTGATCTCGCCCAGGATGCGGATAGCCAGACCAGGACCAGGGAAAGGATGACGGCCCAGGAAGATCTCGCTGATGCCTATTTCACGGCCTACGCGCCTAACTTCGTCTTTAAAGAGGAAACGCAGTGGCTCTACCAGGCCCATATTCATTTTCTCCGGCAAGCCGCCTACATTGTGGTGGGACTTGATAGTAACAGAAGGTCCATTTACAGAAACAGATTCTATCACATCAGGATAAATTGTACCCTGGCCCAGGAAGGAAATATCTTTCAGCTGAGTAGATTCCTGCTGGAACACCTCGATGAAAAGGCGGCCGATGATCTTACGTTTTTTCTCAGGATCGCTTACGCCTTTCAGTTCTCCATAGAAGAGATCTTTGGCATTCACGCCTTTTACGTTAAGACCCATGTGCTTATAGGAGTCCAGTACGGTTTCGTATTCGTTCTTGCGGAGCAGGCCGTTGTCAACAAATACGCAATACAGGTTGCTTCCTATCGCTTTGTGTATCAGTTCGGCAGCCACGGTAGAATCTACACCACCGCTAAGCGCCATAACTACTTTTTTATCGCCTACCTGCGCCTTGATCTTGTCAACGGTTTCCTGTACAAATGCTGCCGGGGTCCAGTCCTGTTTACATCCGCAAACGTGTACCAGGAAGTTGCGGAGCAATTGTTTACCCTCCAGGGAGTGGGTCACTTCCGGATGGAACTGCAGGCCCATGATAGGGTGTTTGGCTACGGTCTCTGATTTGAAAGCCGCTACCGGGATATTGTCAGTATGAGCAATGATCTCAAATCCTTCGGGCATACGCACGATAGTGTCCGAGTGGCTCATCCATACCTGGCTACGGGAAGAGATATCATACAGGAGCTTTTCTTCCTTGTTCTGATGCTCCATAAACTGACGGCCATATTCGCGGATCGAGCTCTTAGCCACTTCGCCTCCGAATACTTTTGCTGTAAGCTGGGCGCCATAGCAAACTCCCAAAACAGGAACTTTTGCCGCCATGGCAGCTATGTCAACGATCGGTGCACCGGCATCATTCACTGAGAACGGACTACCGGAGAGAATAATGCCTTTTACTGTGTCATCCCATTGTACCGGCTGGAGACAAGGCTTGATTTCACAATAAATATTCAACTCCCTGATACTGCGTGCGATCAGCTGCGTATATTGAGAGCCAAAGTCTAGTATAAGTATCTTTTCTGTCATGGTGGTGCAAAGATAAAGGCCAAATATGAAATCCCAAGTCTGAAAATGCGAATAGTCTGAGGTTGTTTGTTCTTATATTCGTAATATACATGTGTTTAAATCGCCATTTTAGAACCCAAACAATTATTGCCCTTATGAAAAAGATCATTTGTATTTCAGCCGTTACCTTATTAGTAACAACACAATTCAGCTGCGACGGTCAGCGTATTAATGGGAGTGGGAACGTTACTACCGAGACCCGGAATGTAGGAGAATACGAAAAAGTAAAGCTGAAAGGCTCTATGGATATAGAGTTCACACAAGGCCCCGCCCAGGCTGCCGTAATAGAGGCGGAAGATAATGTTATCCAGTACGTAAGGCTGGAAGTACAGGGAGATGAGCTGGTAGTGGACCTGAAGGACCATATTTCGTTAAAGACCCATAAAGGGATCACGATAAAACTGACAGCTCCTCATGTTAATGAGCTGGCCCTTTCCGGTTCCGGCAACATCCGTATTACAAATACCCTGCAAAATGACGATCTCGTACGTCTTAAGCTGTCCGGCAGCGGCAATATCGATGGGGCGGTGAACAGTCCTGAAGTAAATGCCTCTTCCGCGGGTTCCGGTAATATCAAACTGTCCGGTGAAACGAAAGACCTGGATGTCAGCCTGGCTGGCAGCGGCAATTTTGAAGGAGCTGACCTGCATTCCGAAAATGCCGAAGTGACCATCGCCGGTAGCGGTAATGTAGATGTACACGCCAGTGTGAAACTGGAAGCGAAAATCGCCGGTTCAGGAGATGTACGCTATAAAGGCAATCCTTCGGTTTCTTCAAAGATCGCGGGTTCAGGGTCGGTGCATAAAGATTGATGCGCAAAGTGGCGGTCAGGGTGCCGCTTATATCTTCAGATAAGTAAACAGATATTTAATGGACAAACCTGTAATGAGCGCCGAAGAAATAGCCAGTCAGTTACGTAAACCGGATGGAGAAGATGGAATAAGGGTAGGTTCCGCAATGAACAGGTCCAATGCCATCCTGTACGATATGATGCTGCGCTTCCTGGGAATAAAGGCCGGTGACAGACTATTGGAGATAGGGTTCGGCAACGGGTATTTCATTCCTGCACTTTTTGAAAAAGAAAACGCTATACAGTATACAGGCCTGGACATGTCCGAGACGATGGTAGCGGAAGCTGCCCGGGTAAACGAAAATCGTATCGCTGATGGTAGCGTGAAACTGCATCTCGGCACAACGGAAGAAATGCCTTTTTCCGAAGGTGCTTTCACAAAAGTATTTGCGGCGAATGTGCTGTACTTCTGGGATGAACCTGCGTTAGCACTGAAAGCGATACACCGTGTATTGGAAACCGGGGGAGAGCTGGTACTGGCTATACGCTCCCGGGAAACCATGCAGCTCTTGCCCTTTAGCGCCCATGGGTTTACGTTATACAGCGCAGAAGAAGCCAGATCATTGCTGGAAGCGAATGGCTTCCGTGTAAGTGAGGTGCAGACAGCATTAGAGGACGCCCGGCCGTCGACAGACGGCAGTATGACAGTGCAGTTTGAGAACATTTGTTTAAGAGGAATTAAATTTTAAGTTCTCTTTAACAGTTAGGTTATCGTACAAAGCAGCATCTTTGTAGCTGTTTAACAACTAATTAAGTCCTTTGGCCACGGTACTGCTGTAAACAATATGCAGAGGATATGGCAGTACCTGGCTAAGGCACTAAATGCAGTTTTCAGCTGATGATCCGGTATCGGATAATGTTATTTCGCCGTTCCATCCCTTTCATTTTCCACTGTACATTTTGTTATAAAGCGTTGACTATTACAGATATCATTCTGATAATGTATTTATACGCATTTCGCAGATATTATGCCTGCCGGTTGTAATGCTTCCGGCAGGCATTCCTTTTTTAAGTACGTTTCATGTATACATTATTTTAAAAAAAACGGCCAATCACTGTCCTGTTCCGGATAGGTAAATGCTGTACCCCAAAAGGAACAAGCATCTATTAACGACCTCTATTCATATAATAAAAAAATATCTTTCGGCTTTCGTTGTTTTTCGTATGTTTATGGCTTCAATTTGTTGACACTCCTATTCCTTTTATGATTGAACGACCTAAGATCCTGGTTGTGTATTATACGCAAACAGGGCAACTGAAAAGAATAATCGATACGGTGCTCGGTCCGCTACAGGACAAAGCAACCATTGTATACGAGGAATTGAAACCATTGCAACCATTTGAGTTCCCATGGAAGAAGCAAGTTTTTTATGATACCATGCCGGAAACGGTATTAGATCGTCCACGGGGCATTGAACCACTGAAGGTGAACCCAGACGAACATTTTGACCTGGTTATTCTTGCTTACCAGGCCTGGTTCCTGTCTCCATCTCAGCCTACGGCAGCATTTTTGCATAGTGAAATAGCAGGCCGCTTATTAAAAGGTAAACCTGTTATCACATTAATAGGCTGCCGTAATATGTGGCTGAATGCGCAGGAAAGAGTGAAGTCATATTTGCAGAAGGCAGGTGCACGATTGGTAGGTAATATCGTACTGGTGGATAAGTCTCCCAACCTGTTGTCAGTGATCACTATATTAAGATGGAGCTTTAAAGGAAAGAAAGAAGCAACAAAGTGGTTACCGCAGGCAGGAGTACAGGAGAAAGATATTATAGAATCAGTACGTTTTGCAGAACCGATAGCCCAGGCACTGGAAAATAAACAGTGGGATACCTTGCAGTCTCAACTGATGGCGTTAGGAGCGGTGGATCTGTTACCCAACCTGATCCTGCTGGAAGACAGAGGCATCAGGGCATTCCGTTACTGGTCAAAGTTTATCAGTGCCAAAGGTGGCCCCGGTGCTCCGGAACGCCAGGGACGGGTACGCATGTACAGGGGATTGCTGCTGATCGGAATTTTTGTATTATCGCCTATTGCCAAGATAACATCGGTTTTTAAACTGGCATTAAATAAGAGCAAGCTCCAGGAAGATGTAGAGTACTATAAGGGTACACGTCTGCGCTAACCCGGCCACTGATCATGTAATAGTTATCGTATAATTATTATAGGGGACAACATGTAACTGACTGTTTTACGGTTATATCCGTAGAGTATTCTATATTTACGGGCGTTTGTGTATTTCAAAAGGAAGGAAGAGGCGTAAACAGGCCATTTCATGTGATTAACGTAAACAAGGGGGGATGACCTATCCGAAATGAATGATTGCGAGTTTGCACTGAGACACATACCATTGTAAATCAACAGCCAGTCTTTAAAGGAGGATGGGCATAACTTATAAAAAGGAATCTATTTCAAATGAAGGAAGTTTATATTACCAGGCTATCTAAGTTTTTGCCAAATGAACCTGTAGGGAATGATGAAATGGAAAGCATTCTGGGGTTAGTGGACGGAAAACCTTCCCGTGCCAGATTAAGGATTCTGGGAAATAATAAGATCAAAACACGTTATTATTCACTGGATAAAGAAGGTAAATCAACTCACTCGAACGCTGAAATGACAGCTGCTGCTGTAAACAATCTATTTGACGATAAATTTCCTATCAGCAAAATGCAGCTGCTGGCTTGTGGTACAACTTCACCTGATCAGCTGTTGCCGAACCATGCCGCAATGGTACATGGCTTGCTGAAATGCCAGCCGGTAGAGCTCATCGCTGCTACTGGCGCCTGTGCTGCCGGTATGCAGGCCTTCAAATATGCCTGGATGTCTATCAAATGTGGTAACACCAGCAATGCAGTAAGTACCGGCTCCGAGAAATTCTCCAGCTGGATGCTTGCAGAGAAATTCCAGCCTGAAACTGATAACCTGAAACAACTGGAAGATAATCCGATCATCGCTTTCGAAAAAGACTTCCTCCGCTGGATGCTCTCCGATGGCGCAAGTGCGGCCCTGTTCCAGGATAAACCTAATGAAACCGGTCTCTCCCTGCGTGTGGACTGGGTTGAAATAGCCTCTTATGCACATGAACTGGAAACATGTATGTATGCCGGTTCTATCAAAAATGAAGACGGTACTACAAAAGGCTGGATAGATATGACGCCTGAAGAGTGGGCGCAGCATAGCGTATTCTCCTTTAAACAGGATACCCGCCTGCTGGGTAAGAACATTGTACCGTCTGGTGCTAAAATGTGGAAGGAACTGGTGGAACGTCATAATATCGACCTCGATAAGCTGGATTATTTCCTGCCACACTTATCTTCAGAATTCTTCCGTTTTAAAATAGATGAAGAGATCAGCCGCCTGGGAGTGCCTATCCCTCAGGAAAAATGGTTTACCAACCTGACTAAAGTGGGTAACGTGGGTACTGCATCTCCTTATTTTATGCTGGAAGAGCTGATGAATAACGATATGCTTAAAAAAGGACAGACCATTGTAATGATGGTGCCTGAGAGTGCAAGATTCTCATATGCATATGCCCATATTACCGTAGTGTAAACAATACGGCATGTGATAAGTAACTAATTAAAGAGGGGGCGCAAGCTCCTTTCTTTTTTGGTATATGATATATAATATAAATGTAAATTTGGCTCAAACATACTACACATGAAAAAAGAGGAAGTTCCCCAGGATGGCAATAACATGCATGACGGTACTTTCAAACAGTTGTTTTATGCCACCGACAATGCAGGCCAATATGTACCGGTTACCAGTGTAGGCTGGGAACCCGAGAATGTAGCCATGCAGCAGGCGTGGGAAGAGATCAATGAACGTGTGGAAAAAGCCAAAGCACAGGTGCTGGCAGGTGAGATAAGTCCCGTAGTATACTACATGGAAAAGACCATCATGGACCTGCCGCTGCTGGCCAGTTATGTGGGTAAGTTCCAGTGGCAGGTAAAACGCCACATGAAACCAGCCGTTTTTAATAAGCTGAGTGATAGTATGTTGCGTAAGTATGCAGCTGCATTCAAGGTCAGTGTACAGGAATTAAAAAATATCAAATAATCCTGAAGAGGAGTATTCAATAAATTATATCCAAATGGATGAGGTACTGGAAGTTATGAATGATATTCAGTTTAACCACGAGCAGACCGCACATTGTGAAAGTGGGGTTATTTCAAATATCTTCCGTCATTATGGGTTGCACATCAGTGAGCCCATGGCGTTTGGTATCGGGGCCGGTATTTTCTTCGGTCACCTGCCTTTCGTGAAAGTGAACGGCGTGCCTGGAACAACTTACCGTGTGGTACCCGGCGCTATCTTCAAAAGAGTGTGCAAACGCCTCGGAGTTAAAATTGAATCACAGACATTCTCCAGCCCTGAAAAAGGAATGGAAGCGCTGGACCGTGTGCTGGAAGCAGGCAGACCTGTAGGATTGTTGTCAAGCGTATACTACCTCCCTTATTTTCCGCCGGCATACCGTTTCCATTTCAATGCACATAACCTTGTTGCATTTGGAAAGGATGGGGATAATTACCGTATCAGTGATCCGATCATGGAAACTGTTACGCAGATAGACGCAAAAAGCCTGGCTGAAGCCCGCTTTGCCAAAGGGTTTCCTGCTCCGAGAGGAAAGATGTACTATCCCGTGCAGGTCCCTGAAAAAGTATCATTGGAACAACCGATACGTGATGGTATCAAACAGGCTTGCAGTGATATGCTGAATATTCCGTTGCCGATGTTTGGCGTAAAAGGAATGCGTTTCCTTGCGAAACGCCTGAAACATTATCCGGAAAAAGTAGGAGACAGGAAAGCCGTGTTGTACCTGGGTAATATCATCCGTATGCAGGAGGAGATCGGTACCGGTGGTGCAGGGTTCCGCTTTATGTATGCAGCTTTTTTACAGGAAGCCGCAGGCGTTCTGAAAAGAGAAGAACTGTCAGAGCTCTCTGCAGAACTGACAAGCATTGGTGATACCTGGCGCAACTTTGCCTTCAATGCAGGCAGGGTATGTAAGAGCAGAAGTGTGAACAACGTATCTTACGCGGAACTGAGTGAAATGCTGATGCAATGTGCAGCCGAAGAAGAAGTGCTATTCCGTAAATTGTCGAAAGTAAAATTATAATGACCAGCATTCTGGTGCAGGACCTGCACAAAACATATAAGGGAGCGCTGGAACCATCATTGAAAGGCCTGAACTTTAGTTTCCCAAAAGGCGCCATTGTAGGTCTGTTGGGACCTAATGGCGCAGGAAAGACCACTACTATTTCCATCTTATGCGGTCTCGTGAAGGCAGATGCTGGGCAGGTACAGATCTTCGATCTGCCACAAAATGCCATGAACCGGGAAACCATTAAAAGACTGATAGGTGTTGTGCCCCAGCAGATCGCTCTATTTCCTCATCTTACTGCTATTGAAAACCTGGAATACTTCGGTAACCTCTATGGCCTGAAAGGAAAACCGCTGCGCAGCCGTATTGATGAATATCTGCAGATCTTCGGACTGGAAAAGAACGGACATAAAGAAGTGTCTCATTTTTCAGGTGGTATGAAACGCCGTACGAATATCATTGCGGCTATCTTACATCAGCCGCAGCTGCTGGTGCTGGACGAACCTACTGCCGGTGTGGACGTACAATCGCGTAGTATGATCCTGCAGTTCCTGCGTGACTATAACCGGCAGGGAGTTAGCATCGTATATACCTCACACCTGCTTGACGAAGCACAGACCATCTGCCAGGAAGTAACGATCATTGATGAAGGAAAGGCAGTGGTGCAGGGCGATACAACCGAATTGATAGCAAGGCATCCCGAATGCCGCAACCTGGAAGACGTGTTCTTGCATTATACAGGGCACGCATTGAGAGACTAATAAAAACCGGATGTTACGACTACTGGCTACAATACGAAAAGAATGGTTATTACTGTTGCGGGACAGGACAGGGCTGACGTTATTGTTTGCTATGCCGGTGGTATTGATCACCGTGATGGCAATGATAGAAGATGCGCCTTTCCGTGATTACCAGGAGTTAAGATTTGATATTCTGACCGTGGATAATGATCACGGCCGTCTGGGAAAATATATCAGAGAAGGACTGGAACATAGTGAACAGTTCAGGGTGATAGATACTGTAAACGGGCATCCCGTAACAGAACAACAGGCCAGGAATATGATCAATGAAGGTGAGTACAAGATCTGTATCATCATTCCCAAAGGCGCTACAGGGGCCATTGTAAGCAATGCGAACAAGATCGTCAATGATATTTCGAAGCGTATGGGCATGCCCGGGGTTTTGCCGGTAAGCAGCCGGAAAGATTCATTGAATGTGACCGTCTATTTCGATCCCGCTTCGAAGAAAGCTTTTAAAAGCGCTATTCATCAGGCATTGGATAATTTCCTGACGCAGGTAGAAACAGATCTGCTGCTGGAAAGGATCAAACAACAATTAAGAAAGAAAGATGTTCCCGAGAATGATTCCATGGTCATACAACTCAAGGCTGTAGGACTGAAAGAGCAGCTCACAGGGCCATCGCAGGAAATAGACGTTATATCTAACTCTGTACAACATAATGTACCTGCCTGGAGTATTTTCGCGATGTTCTTTATCGTGATCCCGATAGCAGGTAATATGATCAGGGAAAGAGAAGATGGCAGTCTGCTGAGAATGAAACTGATACCAGGTTCTTACCTGGCCATCCTGACAGGCAAAATGTTGTTCTTCGTAGCAGTATGTGTGGTGCAGTTTTATCTGATGATGCAGGTAGGCATTTACCTGCTCCCATTATTAGGATTGCCCAAACTGGTACTGGGACAGAGTTTGCTGGCGGCATTCATTGTAGCAGTGGGTATCGGACTGGCTTCTACGGCTTATGGCATACTGGTAGGTACGGTGTTTAAAACACCTAATCAGGCACTGAATTTTGGCGCTATTTCCATCGTTATTTTGTCAGCCATTGGCGGTATCTGGATACCTTTGGAGATCATGCCGGCGCATATGCAGTTTATTGGCCACTTGTCGCCGCTTAGCTGGGGACTGGATGCCATTAATGATATTTACCTGCGGAACGCGGGTTTGGGACATATCTGGGGACATATGGGGAAGCTCGTGTTATTTGCAATAACGCTGTTATGCATCGCAGCGGTGATAGAGAAGAGGAGACTCAGCTAGTGGAAAGTGTGACTTAGCCGGTGTATATTGACTATTGAAGGTAAAACTGTATTTTTACGGCCACCTGGCAGGAATATTGCGGATGGTGGCCAGGCTTCGGAATAACTAAAGGAAGCAAAAACCTGCAACAATACTATGGAAGAATTAAAACAGAAATTGAAAGTTCAGATTATTGAGGCGTTGAATCTGCAGGATACCCGTCCTGAAGACATTGATGACAATGCAGCTTTATTTGGTGACGGTTTGGGGCTGGACAGCATTGACTCCCTTGAGCTGATGGTATTGCTCGAAAGACAATATCAGATCAAAGTTGAAGATCCCCGCGAAGGAAGAAAAATATTGCAGTCTGTTCAATCCATGGCTGAATTTATTCAATCCAAACAACCTGCATAAGCAGGCAAACCCGGCATGGCGGAAAGAGTGTTTATAACAGGGTTAGGGATGATCACCGCCATTGGTGACGACGTAGCGGACAATCTTCGAAGTTTGCGCGCACAGGAAAGCGGTCTTGGTTTCACCAGGCAGCTGGATACTATTTACAAGGAAGTATTACCCGTCGCTGAAGTAAAGCATACTACTGCTGAATTGCTTGCAATGGCAGGTATGACCGGCCGGGAAGGATTTACACGCACTACATTGCTGGGACTGATCGCTATGCAGGAAGCATTGAAACATGCCGGCGTCAGCGATGTCCAGGATGAAGTAACAGGGTTTATCAATGCTTCTACCGTAGGAGGAATGTGTGATACGGAGAATGTATATTTCGACATTGCAGACCCTGAGAAAACGGGGGATTTCCTGAACTACATCGATACCCTGGACTGTGCCGATTGTACACAGCGAATTGCTGATACAATAGGTTTCGACGGCCCCATTACCACTATCAGCACCGCTTGTTCTTCTTCCGCCAATGCATTGATGTATGGTGCAAGACTGATCAAAGCAGGCCTCGTACGCCGGGTCGTTTGCGGAGGTACGGAAGCACTGACCCGCTTTACCCTCAACGGTTTTAATTCACTCAAGAATATAGATAAACGGCCCTGCCGTCCCTTTGATCAGGACCGGAACGGACTGAATCTTGGGGAAGGTGCGGCCTACCTGGTACTGGAAAGCGAGTCGCTCGTAAAAGAGCGGAATGCCACAATACTTGCCACTTTGGACGGCTATGCCAATACCAACGAAGCATTCCATCCTACAGCTCCCTCACCCGAAGGAGACGGCGCTTATGCCGCTATGAAAACGGCAATGGAAATGGGCGGTTGTATACCTGCGGATATCCAGTATGTGAATGTACATGGTACTGCTACGCTCAGCAATGATGTAGCAGAAGGCATGGCATTACAACGGCTGTTCGGAGAGAACGTACCAAAGTTCAGCAGTACCAAACCTTTTACCGGCCATACATTGGCGGCCGCAGGAGGAATAGAGGCTATCTATTCAGTGCTCGCAATTTCTCATCAGATAATATTTCCTAATCTCCATTTTAAAGATAAAATGGAGGAACTGTACATTACGCCGGAAACCCAGTTAGTGGAGCAATATCCCGTGCGTCATGTGTTGTCAAATTCATTCGGTTTTGGCGGCAACAATGCCTCCCTGCTGATCAGCAAATATGAAGGGTAAGTGTTACATACAAGGAATGGCAGCCATTACTCCCCAACATACGTTTGAGGGAGATCCGATGGCACAGCCCATGGTGGTTACCCACGGAAATATGCTTTCCTGTGCAGAACCGGATTATAGATCTTTTATTGCCCCGAACAGCTTGCGCCGTATGACGCGCGTGCTGAAAATGGGACTGACAGCTTCTCTGAAATGTTTACAGGACAGTGGTATTGCTGTTCCCGGCGCTATTGTGACCGGTACAGGCAAAGGCAGTCTGCAGGATACGGAACGCTTTATCAAAGAGATCCGCGACTACCAGGAAAAAGCGCTGAACCCTACACCGTTCATTCAATCTACCTATAATGCTGTGAATGGCCTGATAGCTTTACAGCAGAAGTGTACACAGTATAACAACACCTTTGTACATCGCGGTTTTTCATTTGAACATGCATTACTGGACAGCATGTTGTTACTGCATGAAGGAACTGCTGATGTATTGGCAGGGGCTTTCGATGAGATCACAACGGAACATTTTTTTATCAAAGGACGTATAGGGCATTGGAAGAAAGAGACGATCTCCAATGACAAGCTGTATGATCATCCATCGCCCGGAACAATTTCCGGTGAGGGGGCAGTGTTCTTTGCATTGACACCGGTAGTTACAACACAGAGTTATGCACAAATAGGAGGCTTGCAGATGTTATATAAGCCATCCCCCGAAAAACTTAATATTGCCTTGCCTAAGTTTTTGCAGCAACATGGCTTACAGGCTGCAGATATAGACCTGGTGCTGACTGGTGAAAATGCCGACACTAACCATGCGCATTATTACGAGATATTGAACGGTTATCCCCAATTGCCTTTCAAACATCTTAGCGGGGATTATGAAACTGTAGGGGCTTTCGCCATGTGGCTGGCCGCGCAGATACTGAAACATCAGCAAATTCCTTCACAATGGTTCCCGATGTTGCAGCAACAGCCTGCAAAGCTGCGGAATATCCTGATCTACAATCACTTCTTTGGTGAACAGCATACGTTTATGCTGTTGCACGCCGTGTAAAGAATCACTGGGACGGTCCCGGGATAAATGCAAAAAGATTCAAGGGCTGCCTGAAATTTCAGGCAGCCCTTGAATCTTTTTGTTATGCATGTTTATTTCACGATCCTGAATACCGGATATCTCAGGTATCCTGGTTCTGAGTATGGCGAATGTTCATAGACAAAGCGCAGTTGTGCTTCGCCGCTCTTCGCAAAAGCGCTGTCTGTACTCTGTTGCTGCTTTAACAACTGTTGCAGGGCAGGGTCAGACTTCAGATAATCCGCCGCAATATCTTCAAACACATAATGGGAATAACCCTCTTTCCGGGCCAGGATGGGATCAAAGAAATTCCAGGCAAAGAAGGAGTCTCCGCCGGTGGGTTCCAGTGTTTCCATGAGGTAGCGGTTTGCTACCTGGTTCATCGGGATGTAGTAATCGCCCTTTCTGAAACGGATGGTGTCCATCGTGGTGGTCAGTTTCACTGCGCTATGGATGTAATGCCCTTCATAAGGCCGTTGAGCGGTCTTATAATCCGCGATGTGATAAGTCTCCACATAGATGGTTGTATCCTGCCCAAAACGCCTCATTTGGACCTTATTGTTCTTTAGCAGATCAAGCACATTCCACCAACCCTGCGGAATAACATAGGCCAGGGGTTTCTGCACAAAATTTCCCGCTATCACATTGTCGTAAAACTTCACCTGTTTTTCAAAAGGTTTGGTACGGTCATAATACAGGCGTGGCTGTCCGGAGATCTCACTGGGTTTATGGCCGGCAGCATATCCTTTAAAGTTGATATAGCTGTAATGGCTGGTATCGACGTTCCATTCCAGGGGGAAGGAGGCCTGCGTCTTTTCCTGTTCTTTTGTCTGGGCACGTAAGGTTTTGATCTGTTCGCTGTGCGTGCTCACGAAGCTGATGAATGATTCCATTAGGGCGTAGGTTGCCTGTACCCTTTGAGGATAAGGCTTGAGCATATGTGTTTCAGGCACAAAACCGAAGGTATGGAAGAGGGTGGTATAACCACTGGAATAACGGGGACCGTCAGCATAAGTGATCCAGCCATTCTCAGGAGTTTCGCCGAAATGATTGACATACGGGACCAGGTCATACCCTTTCTCTTTCATGAGCTGGTAAATGCCGGGTTCGAATTCCTTATGGAGGAAGCTGCCCATTGTACCGCCCATTTTATTATGCTCGGTGGATAACAGGGTCATGACATGTTGATAATCAGCCCCGTTGCTAACATGGTTATCAATAAAGACGTCCGGATCGGTCAGCTGATAGATCTGCTGGAAGGAGCGGGCGTTACGGGAATCGGCCTTGATAAAGTCACGGTTCAGGTCGTAGTTCCGGGCGTTACCACGTGATCCGAAGGCTGCAGGACCATTCTGATCAACCCGGAACTCAGTACTGCGGTTCAGGGCGCCACCGATGCTGTATACCGGGATAACGGCCAGGACGATATTGTCAGGGAGTTTCTTTTTGCCCAGTGCAAGGTCGCGTAGCAGCATCATAGAGGCGTCAATGCCGTCGGGTTCGCCGGAATGTATACCATTGTTAATGAGGATGATACGTTTATTCTTTTTGCGCAGACTGGCAAAGTCGAAATCTCCGGAGGAAGAGTAGACTACCAGGTGAAGCGGGAGGCCGGCGTCCGTACTACCCATTTCCCGCATGGAGATCTGTGTAAAACGTTTGTCCAGTTGTCTGTAATAGGCGATGCATTCGTCATAGGTAGCCGTTTCCTGCCCCTGTGTTTTCTCGAAGCGGGTGGTCAGGTCTTGCGCCGATGCAGGTAGACAGGCGTAACATAATGCCAGTAGAGCAGCGGTTCTGATAATTTTCTTCATGTAAAGCGACGTTTGGATGATATGACCAGTCTGCAATCAGCACTCTACAAGGGTCGTACAAGGTTTATACAAGGATTAACTTACGTTCATCTTACGTCTTTGAACGTAAGATGAACGTAAGATGAACGTAAGTTAATCCTTGTATAAACCTTGTATGACCCTTGTTTAAAGCCGGTCAGGACAGGATTTAGTGTTTAGATTTTGTCATTACAACAGGCATATAAGCACTGAGGGGGGACAAAATAGGGGAATATCTTTAGTTTTTATAGGGCTGTTGTACGAGCGGCGGTGGGGATAGGAGGGGATGAAAGATTAAAATATCTGGGATTATACATCGGTCTGGTATGGAGGCTTCCCGGGAGATGCGCCGTGTATGCGTCGTATATACGTCGTATATGTCTCGTGTATGAAGCATATCAGCGGCACGCTTTGTGGCGGTAACCGGAATAGCTTAAAGGGAGGGTGTAGTGACAACCAATATTTAACAACTGTGACAATGGATACTACAGTAACGTACTGGTGAGCAATTAGATAGAATAGAAGGGCTGGGAAGGGAGAGGCTGAGATGATATATGTACACAACAAAAAGCCCTTCCCGGTTAAAGGAAGAGCTGTTGTATGAATTATTTAGACTAAAGCGCTTACGCGATAGCGTTTACTTTCTTGGAAAGTTTGCTTTTCAGGTTGGCCGCCTTATTTTTATGAATAACATTACGTTTAGCCAACTTGTCGATCATAGAGATCACATCAGACAACTTTTCATCAGCAGCCGCCTTTTCAGTCAATTTCTTCAGATCACGGATCGCGTTACGGGTAGTTTTACCGTAGTAACGGTTACGCTCATTGCGTTTTCTGCTTTGACGTACGTCTTTTTTCGTTGCTTTATGGTTTGCCATTTTTCTAATTTCAAGTTTCGGACGGCAAAGGTAGGGATTAGTTATTTAGAAAACAAATAAAAAGGAAATTGAGGGAATATTTGGTTCAGGTACCCTGAAAATCGGCAAGTTAGTTAAAACTGAATAAAATCAAGTGAAAAGTGGTTAATATAAGAATTGTAGATTAAGTGTTTCGGATTAAGCTTTAAACCTTCACCATTTTTCCGTTTTTCTTTCACAAAAAAGCAACGATATTTGCAATCCCATATATTATATATGGGGCATTCGACAGAATAGCAATTTGAATCGAAGCTTTAGCAAAACTCGTTGTAAATGAAGGACTTCTCATTTGTTACCAACTCACATCCTGCCTACATAGAATCGTTATACCAGGATTACCGTAAAGACCCTGGCGCAGTAGACCCGGAATGGAGCAAGTTTTTTGAAGGATTTGACTTTGCGGTAAATAATGTTAATGGGAAGGCAGGAGCGCCGGGAGCTGCGGGTGCCGGTTTACCGGTAAGCAGTGACCAGTTAACAAAGGAACTCAATGTTTACAGACTGATACAGGCCTACCGTAAAAAAGGCCATCTGATCTCAAAAACAAATCCTATCCGCGAAAGAAAGGATAGGCAGGCCAACCTGGATATTTCTTTTTACGGACTTAGTGACGCAGATCTGAAAACAGAATTCTATGCCGGTCAGGTACTGGGTCTTGGTAAGACAAGCCTGGAAAATATCGTGAACCGGGTGAAACAGGTATATGCTGCCGCAGTGGGCCTGGAATTCACATACATCAACGACGCCAAAAGGGTAGAGTGGCTGCAGCGTGAAATGGAAACCACCCTGCAACAACCTGTAACCCTGGAAAAGAAAAAGCGCATCCTGCTGAAACTGAACCAGGGCGTAATGTTCGAAAAATTCCTCCAGACTAAATACATAGGTCAGAAACGCTTCGGGCTGGAAGGTGGAGAAAACACCATCCCGGCACTGGACGCTATCATCAATACTGCTGCTGCCGAAGGCGTGCAGGAAGCAGTGATCGGTATGGCGCACCGTGGTCGTCTGAGCGTATTGGCAAATATTCTGGGTAAAACGTATGAGCAGATCTTCAATGAATTTGAAGGACACGCCGTACCTGACCTGACAATGGGTAGCGGTGACGTAAAATATCACCTGGGCTTCCATTCTATCGTGGAAACACCATCCGGCAACAAAGTAAACCTCCAGCTGATCCCTAACCCTTCCCACCTGGAAGTGGTTGACCCGCTGGTAACAGGTTTTGCCCGTAGTAAAGCGGACGTGATCTACAACAGCGACTACGATAAAATACTGCCTATCCTCATCCACGGCGATGCTGCGGTTGCAGGTCAAGGCGTAATATATGAGCTCATCCAGATGAGCAACCTGAAAGGCTATTATACCGGGGGTACCATGCACCTGGTGATCAATAACCAGATCGGGTTCACAACTGACTTTGACGATGCCCGTTCTTCCGACTATTGTACCAGTATCGCTTCTACCGTACAGGCGCCTGTATTCCATGTGAACGGCGACGATGCAGAGGCGGTGGTTAAAGTAGCAGAGATAGCAGCCCGTTACAGACAGGAATTCAATTCAGATATCTTTATCGATCTGCTGTGCTACCGCAGGCATGGGCATAACGAAGGTGATGAACCTAAGTTCACTCAGCCAAGCCTCTATGCACTGATCGATAAACATCCGAACCCAAGAGAAGTGTACACGCAGAAATTGCTGCAGGTAGGAGAAGTGGAAGTACAGGAACTGGCGAAGGAAATGGAAAAGGGCTTCTGGGCCGATCTGCAGGAACGCCTGGATGAAGTAAGACAACACCCATTGCCTTACACTTACCAGAAACCTGAACAGTGGTGGGCTGAATTGCGCAAGTCTAAACCGGAAGATTTTGAACAGTCGCCGGTGACAGCCATTAAAGAAGAAGATGTAAAACGTCTGGTTAGCAAGTTAATGACATGGCCTAAAGAGTTTGTGCCATTACGTAAAGTGGAAAAGCTGCTGCAGGACAAGGTAAAACTGTTTGAAGCAGAAGGAAAGCTGGACTGGGCTACCGGTGAGTTGCTGGCATATGCAAGCCTGCTGACTGAAGGTAAAGACGTACGAATGAGCGGTGAAGACGTGAAGAGAGGTACTTTCTCCCACCGTCACGCGATCCTGACCGACGAAAATACCAATGCAACTTATAACAGACTGGCTACGCTGCAGGAAAAGCAGGGTCAGTTCCGCATTTATAACTCACTGTTGAGTGAATTTGCCGTACTGGGTTTTGAATACGGATATGCTATGGCAAATCCGCATACCCTGGTACTGTGGGAAGCACAATATGGCGACTTCGCCAATGGTGCGCAAACTGTAATTGATCAGTACATAAGCAGTGGAGAACAGAAATGGACTACGCAGAACGGTTTGGTAATGTTATTGCCACATGGTTATGAAGGTGGTGGACCAGACCACTCCAATGCCCGTCCTGAAAGGTTCCTCCAGGCATGTGCTGAATACAATATGATCGTTACGAATATTACAACATCTGCCAACTTCTTCCACGCATTGCGCCGCCAGTTAACCTGGCAGTTCCGCAAGCCGCTGGTGAACTTTGCACCTAAGGCCAACTTAAGGCATATAGGTTCTTATTCACCAATATCAGCCTTCACAGAAGGAGGATTTAAAGAGGTGCTGGATGATGATTATATTGATGACCCATCTAAAGTGAAAAAAGTACTGCTGTGTACCGGTAAGATGTACTTTGACCTGAGTGAGAAACAGCAGAAAGAGAACAGGAAAGATGTAGCCATTGTAAGGCTGGAACAATTGTATCCGCTGCCGGTAGTACAACTGGAAGCACTGAACCAGAAGTACAAAACTGCTACCTGGTTCTGGGTACAGGAAGAGCCACTGAACATGGGCGCCGCTTCCTATCTGCAAATGAACCTGAAACAGATCAACTATGGTGTGATCAGCCGTAATCCGAGTGCAGCCACTGCAACCGGATACGCGAAGGTACATGCACGTGAACAGCTCGAGATCATTGAGACTGCATTTAACATTTAGATGAATAGAGAACAAAGTGAAGGATGATTTCACTTTTAAACATTGATTGCACACAGAAATTAGAAATATGGCTATCGAAATCAAAGTTCCTACGGTAGGAGAATCTATTAGCGAGGTAACAATTGCAAAGTGGTTGAAGAAAGACGGAGATTATGTGCAGCAGGATGAGGTGATCTGTGAAATGGAATCTGAAAAAGCCACCTTTGAACTGAATGCAGAAAAGGCAGGGGTATTAAAAATTGCAGCCCCTGAAGGCGCTACTTTAAAAGTAGGCGATGTTGCTTGTACAATTGATACGGATGCTGCTGCTCCTGCGGGCGCCAGCGCTCCGGCCGCCGCTGCGCCTGTTGCCGCTGCATCTGCACCTGCTCCCGTTGCCGAAGCTGCTCCTGCAGCACCTGCGGTAAACAAAGGAACCATTGAGATGAAAGTGCCTACTGTGGGCGAGTCTATCAGTGAAGTAACACTGATCAAATGGCTGAAGAAAGATGGTGAGTATGTAGAACGTGATGAAGTGATCTGTGAACTGGAATCAGAGAAAGCTACTTTCGAACTGAATGCCGAAGAAGCCGGTGCATTACAGACACTCGGTAAAGAAGGAGACGTATTAAAGATAGGTGATCCTATCGCTAAAATAGATACCAGTGTAGGCCGTCCTGCCGGTAAAGCCCAACCAGCTGCTGCAACAGCTCCTGCTGCAAAAGCACAGGCGGCTCCGCAGGCACAGCAGGCACCGGTGACCGCTATCCCGAACGATGTAAAGGCTAGTCCTGTAGCTGCTGCAGTAATTGCAGACAAACACGTGGACCCATCCTCCATCAAGGGTACCGGTGCGCATGGTAAGATCATGAAAGATGACGTATTCGCAGCACTCCAGAATCCGGGTGTGGCTATCGGTCAGGAAATGTTCACCCGCGCAGAACGCCGCGAGAAGATGAGCAACCTGCGTAAGACCGTATCCCGCCGCCTGGTGGAAGCTAAGAATACAACAGCGATGCTGACCACCTTCAACGAGGTGGACATGACCAACATCATGGACCTGCGCGCTAAATACAAAGAGATATTCAAGAAACAGCATGAGGTGAACCTGGGCTTTATGAGCTTCTTCACAAAAGCATGTTGTTTTGCACTGAAGGAATTCCCTTCTGTGAACGCATATATCGACGGAGAAGAACTCGTGTACCACGACTTCTGTGACGTATCAATTGCCGTATCAGCACCGAAAGGTCTGGTAGTGCCAGTGATCCGCAACGCAGAAAGCCTGGATATGGCGCAGATCGAGAAGAAAGTGGTGGAACTGGCTACCAAAGCCCGTGACAACAAACTCACTATGGATGAAATGACCGGTGGTACTTTCACTATTACCAACGGAGGCGTGTTCGGTTCACTGATGAGTACTCCGATCATTAACATTCCTCAGTCTGCCATCTTAGGTATGCACAAGATCCAGGAACGCCCGATGGCTGTCAACGGACAGGTAGTGATCCGTCCGATGATGTACCTCGCACTGAGCTACGATCACCGTATCATCGACGGTCGTGAATCAGTAAGCTTCCTGGTACGTGTAAAAGAAATGCTGGAAAATCCTGAACAGTTACTGTTCGGAAAAGATCCGCTGAAAGCATTACTGAAACTCTAATCACCGCAAAACGCGGAACGCACATAATCGCGGAAACGCTTAACGCCTGATTGCCTTATTGCCAATCGCGTTAAGCGTTTTGCGTTTTTGAGCCGACCGCATCAATCGCTATATGATCCGCTGGGAAAATTATTTAGCTGCTGCTGAAAAGATCATTGTCGCTTACGATGGCAGTCTGCCATTGCATCATTTTCTGAAAGGATTCTTTAAAGAACATCCTTACATGGGAAGCCGTGACAGGCGACAGATCTCTCAACTGGTATATCAGTATTACCGGCTGGGATACCTGTTGAAAGGTGCGAAGAGCACTTCCGAAAGAATATTGCTGGGCGCCTTCTTATGTGAACAGGAGGGCGGTGAACTGCTGCGGCATTTTCATCCCGAACTGAACGAAAAGATCACATTACCTGTTGAAGCGAAGTTGTCATTGTTAGGAATAAATGATGTTACACAGGTATTTCCATTTATCCAGGAATTGTCTGCCGGAATTGACAGTGAGGCCTTCAGCCGTTCATTCTTTGCACAACCGCATCTGTTCATCAGGACGCGTAACAATAAACGGTTCCAGATAGTGCGCCTGCTGGAAAAAGCAGAAGTTGCATTCGAAGTGGTGGAGGAAGATACGATCGCATTGCCCAACAGTACAAAGATCGATGCTATCGTTACAGATAAAAGCTGGTATGAGATACAGGATGCGTCCTCACAGAAAGTAGGTGCATTGTTCAATGCACAACCCGGAGAGACATGGTGGGACAGCTGCGCTGCCAGCGGCGGAAAATCGATCCTGTTATTGGACAAACAACCGGCTGTAAAGCTGCTGGTGAGTGACGTGCGGGCCTCTATCATTCAAAACCTGCATCAGCGCTTTAAAGAGGCTGGGATCAGGCATTATGAGAGTGTTGTAATGGACCTGACAGCACCGGTATTATTATCAGTTATTAAAGAGCGCCGCTTTGATCATATTATCCTGGATGCCCCCTGCTCCGGATCGGGTACCTGGGGACGTACACCGGAAAGTCTTTCCTTCTTCAATGAAAAACAGATCACGGAATATCAGCAGTTGCAGAAGAAGATTGCCTCCAATGTAGTACAATTGTTGAAACCCGGTGGTACGCTGACGTATATCACCTGTTCTGTGTTCAAAAAAGAGAATGAAGATGTTGTAGCAATCCTTGAAGAAGGAGGTGGATTACAACAACTGGAAGGAGGTATAATAGCAGGTTATGGACAGCGCGCAGATAGTATGTTTGCTGTAAAGATGATAAAGAAATAAACCCTAAAAGCGTCATGAAAAAAGTACTGTATTTGTTGCTGTTCATTACGGCATGTAAATCATCATCGCAGGAAGAAGTTGACAGGATCGCTTTGATCAGAGAAAGGGTGCTGAATGAAGATATCACTGTAGCATACCGTCCTGAGACATTTAAGGGTGACATTGCACACATATCAGAAGTTTATTGCAGAGAACTTAAAGCAGGTGATGGTTATGTGAGGAGAGATACGACATTAAAGGAATATTCGTTTAAAGACCATCGTTTACACCAGATCGCTACTGTTACTAAAAGGATGCCCTATGATACACTGACCATCCGGTATGATTCAGCAGGAAGAATATTTGAACTTATCAATTCGGATGATCGCCGGGTCATTTATAATGTAGATCGTTTTAAATACGATGCCGCCGGCAGACGTATAGAAAAAGCGAACCGTGTTTATAGTACAGAAAGCCGTCGTTCGTACGAGTACAATAACGCAGGAGATTCATTAGTGGTTAAAGGGGCGGATGGTACGAAAATTAAGGACATTTATATCGGTAAAAAGGAAGATCACGTTACTGTGACGAACGTCATCAATGCCGGAACAATAGTATATGAATTTGACGAGCATAATCAGCTGGTCGGAATATATGTGTACGAGGATAATAAAGCATCATATAAAGTGAGCCGGAAATATGACAGCCAGGGTAATCCCGTATCATGGGAGCAGTATACGGGGGATCATATGACGAGGGAAGGCTTTGGTAAAATGAATGAATCACTCAGTTTTACGACGATATATACATACGATAACACGGGTAACTGGACAATTAAGAAAGAGCAGCCGAAAGATAAAGGCTGGTCCGGGGTAACAATGAGAAAGATCACCTATAAGTAACCGTTTGAAATACCTGATCAGTGTTCAAAGTTTCAGATATAAAAAAGGCGCTTCATTTACGAAGCACCTTTTTTATATCTAAATGTAAATATTACTGTGGTAAAACACTTCTCTGTATAATACCTCCCGCAATCACATCATCTCCTTCATAGAAAACTGCTGATTGTCCCGGAGCGATACCCTTCACGTGCTCGTAGAAGTTCACCTTCACCTTACCGTCTTCATTATACAGGTTGCTAAGTGCACCTTTATCCTTATAACGGATCTTAGTGATAGCCTCCATACCTTCCGGAATGTGGTCGTATTTGATAAAGTTGATGCCGGAAACGGTCATTTCGTTCCTGTTCAGTTCATCTTCATTGCCCAATACAACGGTATTTGTTTCCGGGATGATCTCGGTAACAAACACCGGGCGTCCCAGGGCAATATCAAGCCCTTTACGCTGTCCGATGGTATAGAAAGGGTAACCCTTATGGTGACCTACGATCGTGCCGTCTCTCAGCACGAAATTGCCACCGTTGACCTCATCTTCCAGACCATCTACTCTGCGTTTCAGGAAACCGCGGTAATCGTTGTCCGGTACGAAGCAGATCTCATAGCTTTCTGCCTTTTTCGCCAGTTCCGGGTAACCAAAGTCAAACGCCATCTGGCGGATCTCCGTTTTGCGGTATTTACCCAGGGGAAGTATGGTGCGGGCCAGCACATCCTGCTGGAGGCCCCATAATACGTAGCTTTGGTCTTTCAGTTCGTCAATACCTTTGCTGAGTACGAAGCGGCTGTCTTCTTCCCTGATCTGTGCATAGTGTCCTGTTGCAATAAAGGCACAGTCCATGGCATCAGCACGTTTCATCAACGCGCGCCATTTTATATGGGTATTGCACAGAACGCAAGGATTGGGCGTGCGGCCTGCTATATATTCGTCTACAAAGTTATTGATAACAAAATCCCCGAATTCGTCCCTGATATCCAGTACGAAGTGCGGGAAACCGTGGTGTACGGCTGCTGCGCGGGCATCATTAAAGGAATCCAGGTTACAACACCCGGTTTCTTTCTTGCTGGAGCCGGCAGATGCATAATCCCAGGTCTTCATGGTGATACCCACCACTTCATACCCTTGTTCATGGAGCATCAGGGCGGTAACGGTACTATCTATACCGCCGCTCATCGCAACCAGAACCTTACCATGTCTGCTCATTGTTATAAATATTAAGTGCGCAAAATTACAGAAATTAGTCGAGACACCTCCCTGGGGGTAATATTATGACATGAATCGGAAAGAGTAAATCTGTCCGGATATTGAGTAATGGCTATGGACTGTCAAGTATTCGTTTTATATTTAATGGTCAGAGTTCTGCGTTTATTAAAAAACCTAATATGTTACCTATTTTAAATAAAGCTCATGTATTGAAGCATCCGGAATTGGGGGTGTCAGAGAGCTATTTCAACTATCCGGAGAAAATTTTACAGTTTGGCACTGGAGTGCTGCTGCGGGGCCTGGTAGATTACCTGGTGGATAAAGCCAATAAGAAGGGAGTATACCAGGGAAGGATCGTAGTGGTAAAATCTACCGGTGGCGATACGCAGGAATTCAACCAGCAGGATAATTTATATACTACCAATATTAAGGGAATATCCCAGGGGGAACTGGTGAATGATGTGCTTATCAATGCTTCTGTTAGCCGTGTTTTGCAATCGAATGCAGATTGGCGGAAGGTTTTGGAGGCTATACACCAGCCAACGCTACAAACGATCATTTCCAATACAACCGAGGTTGGGATCCAATATGTTGAAGAGAAAATAGACGGCGTACCGGCATCTTTCCCCGGAAAGCTGCTGGCAGTGCTCTGGGAGCGCTTTCAGTACTTTAAAGGCGCTTCTCACACCGGATTTGTGATCGTACCAACAGAGCTGGTCGTGAATAACGGACAATTACTCAAAGAGATAGTCCTGAAACTGGCAAATTATAACGAACTGCCACAGACTTTCCTGCAATGGGTCGAAAAGGAGAATCATTTCTGCAGTTCGCTGGTAGACAGGATCGTACCTGGAAAACCAAAAGAACTGGCTACCCTGGAGGAAAAAGCAGGATACACAGACGGTTTGTGGATAGATGCAGAGCCTTATCTGCTTTGGGCAATAGAAGGAGGCGTACATGTAAAGGAGATCCTGGGCTTCCATCAAACAGATACCCGGATGCTGATAGCTCCGGACATTACACCCTTCCGTGAACAGAAACTCAGGATCCTGAATGGTAGTCATACAATATCAGTGCCTTTGGGTTATCTCAGCGGCCTGAATACAGTTGTTGAATGTATGGAGGATGCGTATATGCGTTCCTTCTTCCGTACAGTGGTCATCGAAGAGATCCTGCCAACGCTCAAGGGTATTTGCCCACAGGCCCCTGAATTTGCGGAAGATGTGCTGGACCGCTTTGCCAATCCGAATATTGCGCATAAGCTGCTGAGTATCACCTTCCAGGAAAGTATGAAGATGAATGCCCGGAACGTGCGCACCATTATCCGCTACTACGAGCAGCAGCAGGCATTACCAGCGTCCATGTGCCTGGGATTTGCAGCTATGCTGTTATTCCTGCGACCAAAAAAGCAGGAAAATGGTCAGTATTTCGGTCAGCGGGGAACAGAATATTATACCATCACAGATGATAATATCGCCATCTTTGCAGCGTATTGGGCAAGCATAACCGGGAAGGGAAGTGCAGCGGTTACGGAAATGGTACACGCTGTCAGCGCTGACAAGCGTTTATGGGAGGCTGACCTGTCGCAGGTCCCTGGTTTTGTGGACGCAGTATCTGCTCATTTAACAGGCATGTTACAGGAAGGTGTGAAAGCATATGCAGACAGCTATAGTAAAGTATTATAAGGAACCAGATCGTTTATGAAACAATTCTTAGGTGCTGATTTTCTGTTGCAGACAGAAACGGCAAAACAGCTATTCCACGATTATGCAAAAGAGATGCCTATCATCGATTATCATAATCACCTGCCTCCGGACGAAATTGCCGCTAACCGTCAGTTTGAGAGCCTGACTGCTATGTGGCTGAAAGGCGACCATTATAAATGGCGTGCCATGCGTGCAAATGGGGTAGCGGAAGAGGATATCACGGGCAATACAGATGATTATACCAAATTCAAACGATGGGCGGAAACAGTGCCTTATACGATGCGGAATCCGTTGTACCATTGGACACATATGGAATTGCTGAATCCTTTTGGTGTAAAGCAATTATTAGATAAAGATAGTGCAGAGCAGGTGTATGAGCATTGTAATGAACAACTGCCTAAGTGGACCACCCAGGCATTATTACAGCATTTTAAAGTAGACACATTGTGCACTACTGATGATCCCTGTGATTCCCTGGAATATCATAAAGCAATCAGCCAATCTTCCTTCAAAGTGCGTGTACTGCCGACATTCAGACCCGATAGGGCCATAGGAGTGGAGGACGTGGCAGCATTCAATGCCTATGCAGATAAACTGGGTACTGCAGCAGGCATCAATACAGATACCTACAGTCAGTTTATAGATGCATTACGCAGCCGGCATGACTATTTCCATGCAAATGGTGGCCGTCTGTCCGATCATGGCATCAGCACTTTCTACGCAGGTAATTTCACGCAGGAAGGACTGGCTGCATCTTATGCAAAACTGCGTAAAGGACAGCCGCTGACACCGGAAGAAACAGATGCCTTTAAAGCAGGCACACTACATATTATCTGCGAATGGAATCATGAACGTGGCTGGGTACAACAGTTCCACGTGGGCGCTATCCGCAATAATAACAGCCGTTTGGTGAGTAGGGTAGGTGCAGATGCCGGTGTGGATTCTATCGGCGACTGGCAGGTAGCGCAGGCAATGTCAGCATTCCTGGACAGGCTGGACAAAAAGGATAAACTGGC
Organism: uncultured Flavihumibacter sp.; assembly: GCA_902168105.1. Lineage (GTDB taxonomy): Bacteria > Bacteroidota > Bacteroidia > Chitinophagales > Chitinophagaceae > Chitinophaga. The sequence continues at coordinate 76,913 of CABHOY010000065.1, read as the reverse complement.
AAAGACAGTAGTATATAATCTGAACCCTGCATACAATGAGGTGTTCGCCACAATGGTCGGTAACTTCCAGGACGGCACTGTTCCCGGGAAGATGCAATTCGGTTCCGGCTGGTGGTTCCTGGATCAGAAAGATGGAATGGAAAAGCAGATGAACACCTTGAGCAATATGGGCTTACTAAGTAGATTTGTAGGGATGCTGACCGATTCAAGAAGTTTCCTCTCTTATTCACGACATGAATATTTTCGCCGTATTTTGTGTAACCTCATAGGTAACGACGTAGAAAACGGCGAGTTGCCCGCAGATATCAAATGGCTGGGCAAGATGGTGCAGGACATCAGTTACAATAACGCCAGATCGTATTTTGGATTTTAGACCCTACAAGAAGCATGAAGCCAGTTAAAGTAATTTCATTTGGAGAAATATTATTACGCTTGTCGCCGGAGTGGGGCAAAAACAGTGCAGCCTTATATGTAGGCGGCGCAGAAGCCAACGTAGCAGCCGCTTTGGCACGTTGGGGCACACCGGTATCATACATCAGCAAAGTGCCCGATAACGGTATTGCCACTCAGGTACTGGAACAACTGGAATCGCTGGGAATAGCGACAGACCGTATGTTGAAAGGAGGTGACCGTATCGGCATTTATTTCCTGGAACAAGGCACTGACCTGAAGAATGCAGGCGTAGTATACGACAGAAAATATTCTTCCTTCAGCCAGATACAACCAGGCACAGTAGATTGGGACAGTTTGCTGGGCGATGCAGAGTGGTTTCACTGGAGCGCGCTGACACCGGCATTGAATGAAGATGCGGCAACTATCTGTAAAGAAGTCCTGGAAGCAGCATCCCGTAAAGGATTGAAGATATCTACAGATCTGAACTACCGTAGTAAGTTGTGGCAATACGGCAAACAGCCATTTGCAGTAATGCCGGAACTGGTACAGTATTGCGATGTGATCATGGGTAACATATGGGCGTCCCATCAGATGCTGGATGCCAAACTAAACACTGTGGCGCTGGAAACAGCTACTAAAGATATATACCTGGCGGAAGCAGCGGCTGTAGCTAAAGATATCACAGAGAAATATCCCCGCTGTAAACATGTTGCGTTCACTTTCCGTTTTTCCAATGCCTTCACGCATAACCTCTACTATGCTACCTGGTATGAAGGAGGGGAACTGAAAGTATCAAAACAATATGAGACGAATGCAGTAGTAGACCGTGTGGGTAGTGGAGATAGTTTTATGGCAGGACTGATACATGCGCAGGTAAGCGGTATGGATGCGCAACAAACGATCTCGTTTGCCGCAGCCGCAGCCTGGTCAAAATTATTCCTGAAAGGAGATTTTAATTTAACAGATAAAGCAGACATCTTAAAACTGATATAAGACATGGCAGCACCAGCAGCAGAGATCATAGGCGCATTTGAGCGTAGTAAAGTAATTCCGGTATTCTACCATGATGATGCAGCAGTATGTATAGAAGTACTGCAGGCCTGTTATGACGCCGGACTTCGTGTGTTTGAGTTTACCAACCGGGGAGAGGGAGCACGACGCAATTTCACCGCCATGCAGGAGAAGAAGAAAGCTACGATGCCTGATATGTATCTGGGTATTGGCACCATTAAGAATGGTGAAGATGTAAAAGCATTTGCAGACATGGGTGCTGATTTCATTGTAAGCCCTATCATAGATGCCAGTGTAGCAGAGAGTTGCAGGAAAGAGCACATTGTATGGATACCTGGTTGTATGACGCCTTCCGAAATTGCAATAGCGGAAAAACACCAGGCGCCATTAACAAAACTATTTCCCGGTAATGTATTAGGACCTGGTTTCGTAAAAGCTATCAAGCCTTTATTCCCTAAAATGAAGTTCATGCCCACAGGCGGCGTAGAACCAACAAGAGAAAGTGTACAATCCTGGCTGGATGCAGGTGTAGTATGTGTAGGAATGGGCTCGAACCTGCTGAATAAAGACCTGATAGATAAGAAGGACTGGACGACATTGCGTACACAGATGTCAGCACTTGTAGAGCTGGTGAAAAGTATAAGTAAGTAATAACAATCGGAGATCAGCTGTTACTGCACTAATGCTAAGCACTGATAATTATATCGGCTTCCACTGTTAAGCTAAAAGGAGGATTCAGCTAAACAGGAAAAGAAATAGAATTATTGTCAAACGGACAAAGAACCGGCTGTGCCTCCTTAATTACGAGGAAGCACAAAAGTATCCGGCGGTTTCAGGTGGGATCCCTGGCCTTAGTTATTTGAAGTATGCTGATGCGATGCAACCAGGGGGTAAAATAGAAATCCAAAGCCAAACCGCCATCCAGCGTTCAATAGCAAGGAACTTCAAAGAACTACAGCCAGGGATCCCACCTGAAACCGCGTACCACTGCCGTCACATCGCTGGCGTACACCAATCAGGACAAATTCACACAAAACTACCGCTCATACATCAAAAGATGCAAACGTTTGCATTATTCAGCAGAGTGTTGTAAATTGATAGCACTTTATAAATTCCAAAATGAAAGGCATGGATTCCACTACCATAGGAAAATATCGTTGGCGCATTTGTGCATTACTCTTCTTTGCAACTACAATTAACTATATAGACCGTCAGGTAATTGGGCTGTTGAAACCTATATTAATGGGGCCAGATCAATTTAACTGGACGGAGAAAGATTTTGGCAATATGATGTCCGCATTTGCGGCGGCATATGCAGTGGGCCTGTTAGTGTTCGGCCGTCTTGTAGATAAGATAGGAACGAAGATGGGATATATCCTTTCTATCGTAGTATGGAGTATCGCAGCAATGGGACATGCCCTGGCTAAAACAACATTCGGATTCGGGATGGCGCGTGTTTTCCTTGGTCTGGGAGAATCCGGGAACTTCCCCGTTGCCATTAAAACCGTGGCGGAATGGTTTCCGAAGAAGGAACGTGCGCTGGCGACCGGTATTTTCAATTCCGGCGCCAATATCGGGGCTGTAATTGCCCCGATTGTAGTTCCATGGCTTGCAGGTAATTACGGTTGGCAACATGCGTTTATTTGGACGGGGTTAATAGGATTTGTGTGGTTGATCTTCTGGGCGGTAATATATGAGATCCCTGCCCGTCATAAAAAACTGACCCAGGCAGAATACGATCATATTCACAGTGATGATGCACCAACTACAGAAGAGATCCCTGCTGGTGTTAAACCGGTAACCGCAGCAGCAGTAGCATCAGCGTCCGCTCCTCATGAAAATAAGGCAGTGAGCTGGAAACAGTTGTTGGGAGTAAAACAAACATGGGCGTTCGTATTCGGGAAATTGCTGACAGATCCTATCTGGTGGTTCTTCCTGTTCTGGCTACCATCTTACTTTGCCACTACATTTAATCTTGATTTCAAAAAGCCGAACCTGCAGTTGTTCGTTATTTATACCGCGACGACCGTGGGCAGTATCGGCGGTGGATATTTATCATCCTGGCTGATCAAAAAAGGATGGCCTGTGTTCAAAGCTCGTAAGATATCCATGTTGCTTTTTGCCATCTGCGTAGTGCCGATCATGTTTGCAAAAAGTACCAATAATATATGGGTAGTCGTTGGTTTGATAAGTTTAGCGGCAGCAGCACATCAGGCATGGTCTGCCAATATCTTCACGACAGCGTCAGACATGTTCCCTAAACATGCAGTGAGTTCTGTAGTAGGGATCGGTGGAATGGCCGGATCTATTGGGGGAAGTGTGTTTCCGATAGTGGTAGGCTATTTGCTGGATTACTATAAAGAGCAGGGCAACATCGGTGCAGGGTATAATATCCTGTTCATTATCAGTGGCTGTATGTACCTGTTAGCCTGGTTCATCATGCACCTGTTTGCACCAAGAATGGAGCAGGTCAAGCTTTAAGAGATCACATTCATTATAAAGAGCGAGGCTCAATTTTACCATGTAAAATTGAGCCTCGCTCTTTTATGCTTGAAGAAATTGTCATGTTTTACAGACTCACGCCGCGTTTCCATGGAATGAAGTCATCCTGATTTAACAGTTCTGCCTTTGTTCTAACCTCACCGCTTGCAGCCTGGATCACATATTCCAGGATCTCTTCACCCATTTGTTCAATGGATCTCTCACCGCTGATAATGGTACCGGTATTGATATCGATGATGTCCGGCATACGTTTCGCCAGTTTGGTATTAGTCGCCAGTTTAACAACAGGAGCGATCGGGTTGCCGGTTGGCGTACCCAGACCAGTGGTGAACAAAACGATGTTTGCGCCTGAACCTACTTCTGCGGAAGTGGACTCCACGTCATTACCAGGTGTACAGAGAAGGTTCAGTCCTGGTTTAGTGACATACTCTGTATAGTCCAGTACATCTACCACAGGCGAAATACCGCCTTTTTTAGCAGCACCGGCAGACTTGATGGCATCGGTGATCAGACCATCCTTGATATTACCGGGTGAAGGGTTCATATAAAAACCTGATCCCGCTAATTCCGCCTGGCTTTCATAAGCGCGCATGATGTGAATGAACTTATCAGAAGTTTGTTTTTCAACACAACGGTTGATCAGTTCCTGCTCAACACCACACAGTTCAGGGAACTCAGACAGGATGGAACTGCCTCCTAAAGCTACCAACAGGTCGGATGTATGTCCTACGGCAGGGTTGGCAGAGATACCGGAGAAACCATCTGAACCGCCGCATTCCAGGCCAATCACCAGTTTGGATAAAGGACTTGGCTGGCGGGAGATCTTATCGGCTTCCACCAGCGCCAGGAATGTATCCCTGATAGCGTCAGACAGCATCTCAAACTCGGAAGCGCTTTTCTGCTGTTCAAATACCAGTACCGGTTTATCAAAAGCTGGGTTCAGTTTACGCAGTGACTCCTGCAGGATGGATACCTGTGCGTGCTGGCAACCCAGGCTTAACACAGTGGCCCCTGCCACATTGGGATGGTGGATGTAACCAGCCAGCAGGGCACAGAGCGCATCTGAGTCCTGGCGTGTACCGCCGCAGCCTCCTTCATGTGTCAGGAACTTGATACCATCAATATTTGAGAAAACGGTATTGCGTTTGTTGGTCAGCGTTACTGCTTCTGCTTTATATGTTTTGATCGCATCGAGATCGCCGCTTTTGTACAGTGACACCAGGTCTTGTACCTGCTCGTTGTATATTTCAGTTGGGGCAAATCCCAATCCTCTTTCAAAGGCAGTTTTGATGACACTTACGTTACGGTTTTCACAGAAAACCAATGGGATCACCAGCCAGTAGTTACGGGTGCCCACCTGTCCGTCTTTGCGGGGAAAGCCCATAAAGGTGCGGTCTTTCCAATTCGAAACGTCAGGTTTCTGCCATTCAACGGTACCGTCTTTTTCATGAAAAGCATTGGCATCGTGTTTAACATTTTCAGTAGTAATGATCTCCCCCTTATGGATAGGAGTATTCGCTTTACCTACCAGTACACCGTACATAGTAATAGGATCGCCGGTTTGAGCGTCGGTGATCATGAATTTATGTTTAGCGGGAACATCTTTCAGCAAAGTAATTGTGGAACCATTAAACCTGACTTCTGAGCCTTTTTGCAGGTCCTGCAGGGCTACCAGTACATTGTCGCCAGGATGTATTTGTAGAAACGTATTCATAATAAGCTAAAGTATGAAATAACCTCACCCACTGTTAATACTAAAATCTTAATCCTTGATAAGATTTTACCTTTAGAACAACCAGGGCCATAGAAGTGTTCAACCAAACCATTTCCGGCCTGCTGAGACAGGTGCTTCTGTACTTGCTGGTATTTTATGCAAACGTTTGCAATTTTCGGCATTATACGTTACCTTTCATTCAGGTTATGAAAAAAGATGCACCGTCACAGCATCCCCATCATGAATTATCATTTCTTAATTTAATATGTCGAGATTATGACTGCAGAAACCAGGTATGCCGCCAGCCCGGCAGAAGTGTTGAGCTGGAACACAGCACAGACCCGGAAGGAACTTTTGATAGAACAGCTTTTTGTACAGGATGAGATCAAACTGGTTTATAGTCATTATGATCGCTTTGTGACCGGAGGGATATTTCCTGTTGGAAAGACCCTGACACTGACCCCGCCCGACCAGTTTAAAGCCGCTTACTTCCTGGAAAGGAGAGAGTTGGGTATCATCAATGTTGGTGGCGCCGGCGTAATAAAGGTGGACGGTGAGACGTTCGAGATCGGATTTAAAGAGGCGTTATATGTAGGGAAAGGCAAAAAAGAATTGTTATTCAGCAGTAAAGACAGTAACGCTCCGGCGAAGTTTTACCTGAACTCAACGCCCGCTCACCATGAATATCCTACCCGTCATGTTTCACGTAAGGATGCGGAAGTTGTAACACTGGGAGCGATGGAAACAGCTAATCACCGCACTATCAATAAATTACTGGTTAGTACTGTACTTCCTACCTGCCAGTTGCAGATGGGAATGACAGAACTGAAACCCGGTAGCGTATGGAACACAATGCCTGCTCATACCCATGACAGGCGTATGGAAGTATATTTTTACTTTGAAGTGCCACAGGGCCAGTCTGTATGCCATTTCTGGGGGCAACCACAGGAAACAAGACATATCTGGATGCAGAACGAACAGGCTGTGATATCACCTCCATGGTCTATTCACTCCGGTGCAGGCACCAGCAACTATACTTTCATCTGGGGCATGGCTGGTGAAAATCTCGATTATGGGGATATGGATGTTTGCGCAATACCTGATCTCAAATAAAAACCATGAAGCGGATCTTCTTATTGTTAATGGTCGCAGGATTATGGCATTCCAGCCTGCTGGCCAGTTCCACGGATAAACCAGTTGCCGCACCGGTAAGTATCACGATTAAAAATGCTTCTGCCATTGCACGCAATGAAGAGATCGTGGAAATACCTTATGCTAAACTCAATGCCATTACCGGTCCTTTTAAACTGATCAACAAACAAACCGGTAAGGAAGTACCTTACCAGCTGGCATACGAAGGTGCTCCACAGCCCCAATTGCTGCTGGTGCAGGTGAGTGTTCCTGCTCATGCCAATGTGGTGATCACTGCCGTAGCAGGTAAACCAGCTACGGTACCGGCCCGCACTTACGCACGTTTTGTACCCGAGCGCAAGGATGATTTTGCCTGGGAAAATGACCGTGTCGCCTTCCGTATGTATGGAGCGGCATTGGAAAATTTCCCGGCTGAAAATGCACATGGTATTGACGTTTGGACAAAACGTACTAATGACCTTGTGTTGAACAGGTGGTATAAAACAAACGACTATCATCATGATAATGGCCAGGGACTTGACTATTATCATGTCGGTATGACCCTGGGCGGTGGTGATAATACACCCTATCTGAACGACTCTCTTTACTATCCGCGTAATTACAGAACATGGAAAGTACTGGATAGTGGCCCGTTACGTTGCACCTTTCAGTTGGGTTACGAAGCGTGGCAGGTGGGTAATACAACAGTTTCTGTCGTAAAAACGATCTCTCTCGACGCAGGTTCCCAGCTCAATAAAATGAGTGTGCAATACACCCTGAAACAAGGGGATAGTCTGCCGGTAGCAGCAGGTATAGTGAAAAGACCCACTCCTGGAACTATCCTGCTTGATGAGAAGACTGGTATAGCAGGTTATTGGGAGCCCGAACATGGAGCCGATGGTATCACGGGATTAGGTCTTGTATTGCCGGTGCATTCCGGCAGGATGCAGGTCACAGATCAGCATTTGCTTGCGAAAGCCAAAGCCAGTGGCAAAGCTCCCTTCGTATATTATTTTGGTGCCGCCTGGAATAAGGCTGGCCGCTATACCAGTGCTGAGCAATGGTTCGCTTATCTGCATACATTTGCCACTAAGTTATCCGCTCCACTGGAAGTAATTATCAATCAGTAAACAGTATAGATACTAACATGATCTTACAATCATTTGACCTGACAGGTAAAACAGCGCTGGTAACAGGATGTAAAAGAGGAATAGGAATGGGAATGGCCGTAGCGCTGGCTGAAGCAGGAGCGGACGTAATAGGTGTATCGGCATCACTGGAAAAGGAAGGCAGTGAAGTAGAAAAAGCTGTAAGGGCTGCAGGGCGCAAGTTCTACGGTTATCAGTGTGACCTGGGCAATCGTGAAGCGCTGTATGCTTTTATTAAAGAAGTGACTGAAAAGCATCCTGTAACAGATATCCTGGTGAATAATGCAGGCACTATCATGCGTAAGCCTGCCGCTGAACATCCGGATGAGTACTGGGATGAAGTGATCAATATCAACCTGAACGCGCAATTTATCCTGACCCGCGAAATCGGTAAAGGAATGATAGCCCGTGGCAGTGGAAAGATTATCTTTACGGCATCGCTGCTCACCTTCCAGGGGGGCATTAATGTACCTGGTTATGCCGCCAGTAAAGGAGCTGTAGGTTCACTGGTGAAGGCCTTTTCCAATGAATGGGCGGGCAAGGGGGTGAATGTAAATGCGATCGCTCCCGGATACATTGCTACCGACAATACAGCTGCCTTACGTGCGGATGAAAAACGCAGTGCTTCCATACTGGAGCGTATTCCTGCAGGCCGCTGGGGGGAGCCTGCCGATTTTAAAGGACCTGTTGTGTTCCTGGCATCTGCGGCATCCGACTATGTGCATGGTACCATTCTGACTGTCGACGGAGGATGGATGGGGCGATAAAAAATTGCACCTGAATATTGATCTATGAGCAAAAGAACAGAAAAGACAATTGTTGACATTGCGGAGGAGCTGAAACTTTCCGTATCTACCGTTTCCCGTGCGCTGAACAATCATCCGAACATCAGTACACGCACGAAGGAAAAGGTGAAGAAGATGGCGAATAAGCTCGGCTACCGGCCCAACGCGATGGCTGCTGGTCTGCGGAATAATAAGAGCCGCACCATAGGACTGGTAGTGCCACGTATCTCTATGTTCTTTCCTGCCACGATCAGTACCGTCATCCAGAATAAGCTGCACGAACATGGGTATCATGTGCTGATCTGTCAATCCAATGATTCACTGGAACAGGAGATAGCACTGGCGGAGACTTTATATTCTACCAGGATCGATGCACTTGCTGTTTCCAGCACACTCTACACGACTGATTTCTCACACTTCGATATCTTCAAGGATAATAATATTCCCCTGGTATTCTTTGACCGTGTACCGAAAGACTACAAGGTAAAAGTTGTAAAAGGGGACGATTATCTGGGCGGTTATACAGTAACAGAGCACCTGATTGAAAAGGGGTGTAAGGACATTGTGCATATCTCCGGGCCATTGACATGTAATCTGTATACAGAACGTGTGGCAGGATATAAAAATGCCTTGCGCAAACACAAGATCCCGTTTAAGAAATCAAGGATCTTCTACCAGGAACTTACCAAAGAAAATGCCTTGCAGGCTTGTGAAAAGATCTTTGCCCGGCCCCCTTATCCTGATGGTGTATTTGCTGCTAATGATACAACAGCTATCACTATTCTTGAATATTGCCGGAAGAAGAACCTGCGCGTACCCGAAGACATCAAGATAGTAGGGTACTCCAATGACCCGCGTGCAGAGATCATTACGCCTTCCATTACTTCTGTTGACCAGTTTCCCGCCATCATGGGAGAGCGTGTAGCGAAGGCGTTACTTGAACTGCTACAGCAACCGGGAGCACCGCAACGTTACTCTGAAGATCTGGTGCCTATCCAGCTGATAGAGCGTGCTTCTTCAGCTGCACCTGTTTCAGCATCTAAAACAACCGTAAAAAAGAAAGCAAAATAAAGCAGGTTGGTTGCCCGCAACAGGCCTGTTTATCATTATCTGCATGAGTGCAAACGATTGCGGAAATATAATTGGTAAGTAACCGCAGAATTAGTATTGCGGTCAATTAAATTACACGAGATGAAAAAACTACAACTCCTTTTCTGTGCATTCTTATTGTCGGGTAGTATCACTACTGTATACGCCCAACAAAGCAGTCGCAAGCAACAAATGACAGAGCTTGCAAATAAGACGCTCGACCTGGCTGTACGTCAGTATAAACAAATGATGCAGCATGTACCCGACAGCGTATTACCCCGTACTACCAACAATGCTGATGGCAGTCTGGTTACAGCCAAAACGAACTGGTGGACTGCAGGCTTCTATCCCGGTACACTTTGGTACCTGTTCGAATACTCAAAGGATAGTACTTTGAAAGCGGAAGCAATTAAGCGTACTGCGCAGGTGGAAAAAGAAAAGAACAACAAGGGAACACACGACCTGGGTTTTATGCTGTATTGCAGTTCCGGGAATGCTTATCGTATTACCAAAGATCCTAAGTATAAGGACATATTGCTGACAAGTGCACGTTCACTGTCCACACGTTTCAATCCTACAGTAGGTTGTATTAAATCATGGGACCATGGCAAATGGCAATTCCCGGTGATCATCGATAACATGATGAACCTGGAATTACTGACCTGGGCTACCAGGGTAAGTAAAGATCCTTCCTTCGACCGTATTGCACGCACACATGCCAATACGACGATCAAAAATCATTACAGACCTGATCACAGTTCTTATCATGTGATAGGATATGATACTACAACAGGTGCTGTAGTGGCGAGAAATACCGCCCAGGGCGCCAATGATACTTCTGCATGGTCACGCGGACAAGCCTGGGGACTATATGGCTACACCATGATGTACCGCGAAACAAAAGACAAGTCTTATCTCGAACAGGCAAAACATATTGCTGACTACATACTTGGCCATCCACGTATGCCGGAAGATCTGATCCCTTACTGGGACTATGATGCTCCCGGTATCCCAGATGCAAAAAGAGATGCATCTGCAGGCGCTGTAGCTGCTTCCGCACTGCTTGAACTGAGCCGTTATACAAAAGGCGATGTGGCCGCACGTTACTGGAAGGCAGGGGAGAAGATGCTGGAAAGTCTGGCTAGTCCGGCCTACCTGGCAAAGGAAGGAGAGAATAATAATTTCATCCTGATGCATAGCGTGGGTTCTATCCCGCACAACTCAGAAGTGGACGTACCACTTACCTATGCAGATTATTATTTTGTCGAAGCTTTGTTACGATACAAACAATGGGCTAAATAATGCACAGACGTCACTTTATAAAAACCGTTCCACTGGCCGGTATGGCCGGAGCGGTAAAATCAGGCGACTTCCTGCAGGCAGCACAAGCGCCTGCAGGAAGCGTTGCTTTTAAGACAGACAGGGAATATTGGGTGCAGCTGTTGACCCGCATAGCAGAACCTGTCATGAAAAATCTGAGCCTGGGACAACTCCGCCAAAGGATGCCTACGGAAAAAGCGCCGGGTTATAACAAGCCTGTCGAAAAGGTGACCTATCTGGAGGCTTTTGGGCGTACTATGGCCGGTATTTCTCCCTGGTTGGAACTTGGGGTCGACCAAAGTGCTGAAGGGCAAATAAGGGCTCGTTTTATCGATTATGCGTTGAAGGCGACCGCACAGGCGGTGCGCCCCGGTGGACCAGACTTTATGAACTTCACAGGGCAGTTTGACGGTCAGCCGCTGGTAGATGGCGCCTTCCTGGCGCATGCCTTTATCAGGGCGCCTAAACAGTTATGGCATCCGCTTCCTGTTACCGTTAAACAACAGGTGATAGATGGTTTTAAAAGCCTGCGCGGTATCAGACCGGGATATAACAACTGGTTATTGTTTGCCGCTATCATTGAGGCGGCATTACTGCTGTTCGGAGAGGAATGGGATGGCATGCGTGTTGATTATGCTGTGAAAAAACACCAGGAATGGTATAAAGGGGACGGTATGTATGGCGATGGGGCTGACTTCCACTTTGACTATTACAATGGTTTTGTGATACAGCCCATGTTGGCAGATATTCTGAAGGTCTTGTCAGGAGCAGGTAAGATCAACTCCAGGGAGTATGATCAGGTCATCACGAGGATGCAGCGTTATGGTGTTATCCAGGAAAGGCTGATATCTCCCGAAGGCACGTTCCCGGTTGTAGGCCGTTCAATGACCTACAGGAATGCTGCTTTTCAGCCATTGGTGCAACTGGCATTGTATGAGCAGTTACCAGCGGAATTGAAACATGGTCAGGTGCGGGCGGCCCTGACTGCTGTGATGAAGAACATCTTTGAAACGCCGGGTACGTTCGACAAAGACGGTTGGCTGCAACTAGGCTTTTGTGGCCATCAGCCGGAAATAGCGGATGTGTATACATCCACCGGCAGTTTATACCTGTGTACCACAGGTTTCCTGGCATTAGGATTGCCAGATGAAAATGCTTTCTGGACAGCTTCCCCCGAAGAGTGGACCGCGCAAAAAGCATGGGCGGGCAAAACAGTGAAGAAAGACCATGCGCTTTAGTCGGTATTGATGTCTATCAGACCATATCTGATGCCGAAAATTACAAGTCCTACACGGGTTTTAACTTTCAGTTTGTCGCAAAGACTGCTTTTATAGTCATCAATGGTTCTGGGACTTACAAACATCTTTTGTGCTATTTCTTTATAGGATAATTCTGTACAAAGAAATTGCAGGAATGTTTTTTCCTTTGGTGTCAGTTCTATTTTTTCGCTGAGTGACAATACATCCTTCTGCAGTCCGGATATCACTTTTCCAGAGATGTAATCAGGCAGATAGAAATCTTTCTTTATGATAGAATCAAAGGCCTCTTTCAGATCGTCTGGTTCAACGTTCTTCATGATATAACCTTTAGCACCGGATTTTAACATCTTAATGATCACAGACTCGTCGTTCAGCATAGAGAGTGCGAGTACTTTGATCTGAGGGAAATGGTTGTTGATCCAGGTAGCAGTCTCATAACCGTTCATACCTGGCATATTCACGTCCAGTATGAGTATATCGGGTAATTGTAACTCACGGTTATTAATGATCTTGATCACTTCTTCCCCGTTACTGGCTTCAAAAAGGATGAAGTAGTCGGCAAAGGTATTAATCAGTCTGCCAAGTGCTTTCCTAACGAGCACATGGTCATCGGCAATTGCAACACTATATTTCGCTTTCCTGGTTATGCTCATGGAATGATTGTTTATTTACGGGTATAGTGATACGAATGGCGGTTCCGCTATTTTTCGCACTATTGATATGGAAGGTGCCTCCTATCAGGGATGCTCTTTTTCGAATGTTCATTAATCCCAGTCCTTTTAATCTTTCCTGTTGGGCAAATAGCGCCTCAGGGTCGAATCCAACGCCATTGTCCTTTATCTCCAGGACGATAACATCTGTTTTATGGGATAGTCTTACTTCTACTTTACTCGCTTTGGCATGTTTCACGATGTTGTTGAGCATTTCCTGAACAATCCGGAAGAGTATGATTTCCGTCTGATGGTCCAGCAGGTTCCGTATGTCGGCAAAATTAAAAGAAGTTTCGTACAAATTGGTCCTCTTCAGTCGCTCCAGTTCAAAATCAATGGAGTTGGCAAGGCCGATTTCGGTAACACGGTCAGTATGTAGGCTGCGTGAAAGATCTCGTAGTTCTGTGATGGCTTTTTGCAAAGCCTTCCTGCTCTCTTCTATATATTCCTGTGCCTCACTGTTGTTCTCTACCGGTACTGTCAATAAAGATAGTGCTACGAATGTGAGGGATTGCCCGATGTTGTCGTGTATCTCCTGAGACAAATGCCCGAACACATTCTCCTGAATTTCAAGTTGTGATCTTAATAGTTCCTGTTCATATCTTTCTTTCATTAAGCTGAGTTCCTGCACCTGTGCCTGCCTGCTCTTCTGATTAAGGATCAACATAATAACGATGAAGCCTACCAGTAAAACAAGCAGAAAGAGGGACGTAAAAATAACTAAGAATACCTCCTGAAAATCAGATTGCATATGAACGAAATGCTGAACAATAAATATAGGATAATATTTACCATAAGATTAATGAAATAAAGCGTCTTATAGTTATAAAATGGCATTAGTGATATGGCATTCAGTACTCCCGTCAATGGCGGACTGCAGGTGTAAAAAAAGAGCAGACCCGTGGATACCCAGAAAGCAGGCTCCTTCAACAAGCTATGCGGTCCGGGATATTTGATACGCTCGTAAAAATAACAGATGCTGGCTGTTACTACAATAATACAACCAGATAGAAAAGTATAGGTGTTGAAAGCAGTGTTAAGGCCCTGTATAAGGAACAAATTTATAAGTGACAAGACCGGATATACTACGATGAGCACTCCCATAATATTGATCATTCTTGCATTGGTCATAAAAGACCTTAACAGGAAGATCAGGTAGGTAAAGTTGATGATCGCATAAAAGTTATAGAAGATCAGGTTGCGTTTACTATGGATACTATACCACCAGGCAATCACTTCCACGATAATAGTTATCAGGATATATATAATGAACGAGTTCAGATACCGTGGCGGATCTTTCTGGAATTTAGCCAGCAGTGCTGTAATAAAACAGATGATCATGATTAATACAGCTACTGGCAACCGGTACAGAGAAGTATGGGAAAACAGGAGCATATGTGTATGTACGAAGGACATAGAATATTGGTGGAAAATGTTTTAAACTGTTACTAATGGCTTTTATGCAGCTGGTAAATTAGTAAAAGTGTAGATAAAATAACTTAACGTCCTGGTAAAAAAACAGCCGGATGGTTATATCCGGCAGTTTAGGAACATGATTTATGTGGATGGGGAAACGCTAATTTCCTGCAGGCTGAAGCTCAACATTTCTCTGGCTGATCCTGCTTTGATCGCCTGTACATGCCGGTGGACAAGGCAGGGCAAAGTTAAAGGCTATTATCTCAGGTCCCTCTGGTGTAGAAACATACAGGTCCTTACTTTCAGTTTTACCGGTTTGACTGGCTTTCTGCTGAGTAGCTACAAAAACCACCGTTTGTCTGTCCTGAAGTAAGATGTTTTCAGGAAAAACAGACGGATACACCCCAAAATAAACCCTAATACCATCTGCACCAGCCGCTTCAGCAGTCTCGATATATTGCTTCAACCCTTCCAGGCTGTACCATACGCTGAGAGAGTCAGGCTTGCCAAGGCGTTCTGAATTGGCCTTCCATCTGTTCTCTAGATAATTTTCGCGCAGCATGGTAACGTGCTTCTTGTCTACGAACTGACCTGCTTTCACGGTTTTTGCGGCTTTCATAAGATATTTATTTTAGGTTTACTGAATCTCATTAACAACCTAAAACTAGGTTTTAAAAGATATGGGAATCTCTGTAATCTTATGATAATCATAACATTACAAACATGAGAAATTTATAATTACTTTTAGTTCAGGTTATATATAATTTTATATAATATAAAAACCGTGTATTTATGCCGTTTTTCTGTATAAATATGAAGAGTTTTCTGCGTTAATAACGGTGTAAATTTACCGAACAGTATCGGTGTGAAAAAAAATTAACATATAACAGCGGCTTTTTCTGAGCCTCTGACCTCAAAATTGGGCACTTATTATATATGGCCGGAAAATAGGTAAGTGTTAGACCGTGAAATACCGGTTATCTATTTACCGTGATTCACGCAGTTTGTATTCACATGTTTATACATTTCCTCTTGATTTATTGCCGGTTTTTTCCCCCCACTTACCTGTATAGGAATTGCTGTTTATCAGGTATTTATCTCTTTGAAATGCTCTATTGGCATGACTAACAAGCATTTTGCTCTACCGGTATTTATTTTGGTGTTGTAACAGGTATCTCTAAGTGAAGGATCTGGTGTCCCGTTTACGCTTCCGTTGACGTCTACCGGAAATTTATTTTCTCTAATATTGAGAAGGCAATTAAGCCTGAATGCTGATTTAAAATATTGTACCCTTTGAAAACCCTAATTGTATTGTCCCCCCCAAAGTACCATAACTGGCCTGCTTTTTAGCAGGCCTTTTCTTTTGTATAACGTCTGCTTACAAACTACGTTCTACCTTCAATGATATACTCCTTCAACGCCGGAAGATCATGAAAGAAACGGAACGAAATGACCATATCAGCGCTTGTATTTTCTGCCGGACTAAATAGTGTCACTTCCGTTTCACTTTCTGTGATCCAGGCGTTTTGCGTGCCTGCCTGGGCCTTCCCTATGGACGGCTCTCCGTATAACTGACTCAATCGCCATGCCAGTTGTTCATTGGCCTCCTGCGGATAGAGGAAAATGCGGTTTATAAACCCATTTTCATTAACACCCGTAAACAGATGTTGCAGGTCAATACCTGGATCATCTCTCTCAATTGTGCCTCTGGCTATTCCGTTAAATACATGGTAATGAGCGGCATCAGGATAAACCCGGAATTTGTTTTTACCGGTATAGGAGGGAAAAGGTAACATGCCGGGTATCTGCCCCGGCTTTTTGCCCAGCTGTATATCACCAATGCCCAGGTTGTGGAACCTGAAGCTGTGCTGCTGCGGGATCGCTTTCATATATGTGGGTTAGTACATATAAATTTACGCAAAAAGAAAGAGGGATGGATAAGAGGTCGTCCTCTCATTCATCCCTCTTTGTTATATGAAAGCAGATTATTTCTTCGGTTTTGCTCCCATCTGGAAGACCAGACGTCCTCCCTTCATGATGTCTGCATGGCTGATACTGTTGGTTAGCAATGGCTGACCGTTTAGCGTCACTTTCTGCACATACACATTCTTATCACTCTGGTTTGGTGCTTCTACAGTGAACGTATTACCGTTCTCCAGCTGGATTGTCGCTTCTTTAACGGCAGGACTTCCCAGTATATACTGATCAGAACCCGGACATACCGGATAGAAACCGAGAGAGGTGAAAATATACCACGCGCTCATCTGTCCACAGTCGTCATTACCTCCCAATCCCGCTGAGCCGGTATGATACATCTTCTTCAGGATCATGCGCACTCTTTCCTGTGTTTTCCATGGCTCTCCTGTCCAGTTGTAAAGGTAAGCCACGTGATGGGATGGCTCATTTCCATGTACATAGTTGCCAATGATACCATCGCGGGAAATGTCTTCCGTTTCGGCAAAGAATTCATCAGGCAGATGCATGGTGAAAAGGGAATCCAGATGTCCGGAAAATCTCTTTTTACCTCCGTTCAACGCTATCAGGTCTGCAGGATATTGTGGTACATACAGGCTGTAGTTCCACGCATTACCCTCAATAAAACCCTGGTTGTCTGTTTTCAGCGGATCGAATGCTGCACGGAACGTGCCGTCATTCAAACGCGGACGCATATAACCAATACTCGCATCATATACATTGCGGTAATTCTGGGAACGTTTGATGAATTCATCATAGATATCCTGTTTGCCTAATTTCTTTGCTATCTGCGCTATACACCAGTCGTCATAGGCATATTCCAGCGTCTTGGACACAGATGCGCCGCTTTTATCTTCAGGTACGTAACCTTTGTCGATATAGTAACCGATACCATCATAAGTACGGTGTCTGGCTGTCGTTACACAGGCTGCCAGCGCCTTCTCTGCGTCAAAAGGTGCATTGCCCTTGATGATCGCGTCAGCAATAAGAGACACGCTGTGATAACCGATCATACACCAGTTCTCATTTGCATAGTGTGACCATACTGGCAGCATATGCTGTACGCTCTGGTCATAATGCGCAAGCATTGACTGGATCATATCAGCATTGCGTTTAGGCTGTATCACGTTGAATAAAGGATGCAACGCTCTGTAAGTATCCCAAAGGGAGAAAGTAGTATAATTGGTAAAACCTTCTGCTTTGTGGTTGTTCTGATCCAGGCCGCGGTAGCTGCCGTCAATGTCCATATAGGTAGTTGGGCTCAGGAAAGCATGGTACATGGCGGTATAAAAGCTGATCATTTCCTCATTGCTGTTCAGCTGTGCAGTGATCTTATGCAGCTCTTTATTCCATTGTGCCTGTCCCTCCTTTTTTACTTTTTCAAAGTCCCATCCCGGTATTTCAGCACGCAGGTTTGCCAGTGCGCCTTCTGTGCTTACTGGAGACAATGCAAGCTTGATCTTCACTTTTTCGCCTGCCTGCACTTTGAAGTCAAACCATGCCCTGATCTGCCGTCCCGCCATTTCAGGGAAATCATGTGCTACATCAAACTTACGCCAGAAACCTTTGTACACGTCATTGGCATAGTTCTGATGACCATAGTGGGAGATGGGTTTGGAAAATGACATTGCGAAATATTCTGTCCTAGTACGCGCCCATCCGTTTGTTTGACGATAACCGGTGATCAGCGTATCGTTCTCCACTCTTACAAACGTCCACACGTTCTTATTGCCATAGTTATAAATGCCAGCCATCAGATCGAGTACGATATGCGCCTGGTCTGTTGCTTCTGCAAACGTATACTGGTGAAAACCCACACGGTTAGTAGTGGTCAGTTCAGCTGTAATGTTATATTTATCAAGTTTTACTTTATAGTAATCCGCTTCGGCTACTTCGTTATCATGTGAGAAGGTGGATCGGTAACCACTTTCCGGATTGCTGGCAGTGCCGGGATTCAGGTACAGTTTACCTGTAGTCGGCATGATCAGGAAATCGCCCAGGTCAGAGTGACCGGTGCCGCTGAAATGAGTATGACTAAATCCTGTAATGGTCTTATCAACATACTGATAACCTGCACAGTATTTATAAACGTCCGGGTTGTAACGACCGTTCATCTCATATGGAAGCGTATCTGTTTCCGGGCTTAGTTGTACCATTCCGAATGGCACGGTAGCTCCGGGATAAGTATGCCCCATTTTTTCAGTACCGATAATGGGTTTTACGTATTGTACCAGGTTTTTGTCCTGCGCCTGCAGGGAAAGCTGGGTACATAAAGAAAATGCGGTGAATAAAGAAAGACGAGTAGCCAAGCGTGCGCCCATTGTCAATATGTGTTTTAACGATTAGATAACCTTGCAAAATAATAGTTCCGGCTTAAACAGGATGTCACAGACGGGTAAAAGACTTTAAATGAAATGTAAATAATGAAAAAATGAGGCATTTTCAATATTTTGTCGGCAAATTCAGCGAGCAGTGACGAAACCGATATTAGTAATAAAATTTGGAACAGCCTCCATTACACACGAAAATGGAGAGCTGGATGAAACAATAGTAGCCTCCATAGCGAGGCAGGTAGCGGACTTACAGGAAGGATACAATATCGTATTGGTATCATCCGGAGCAGTAGCCGCGGGCAAGAAGTACCTGAAACATTACAGTGGTACCATGAGTGAGCGTAAGGCGGCAGCCGCCATCGGTAACCCCTTGTTGCTGAGCAAGTACGCCCGGTATTTTGCCCCGTACGACATTGCCATTGCGCAAAGCCTTTGTGAACGCAGACATTTCAGCAACAGGGCGCAGTTCCTCCAGCTGAAAAAAACATATGAAGAACTCTGGGCCAGCGGCGTAATACCCGTGGCTAACGAGAATGACGTGGTGAGTGACCTTGAACTGAAATTCTCCGACAACGATGAACTGGCGACCCTGATTGCCGTTGGTTTTGGTGCTTCCATGCTGCTGTTCAGCACTTCCGTAGGCGGGGTACTGGACAGGGAAGGTAAGGTGGTGCCCAAGATAGACACGATCGATGAATCGGTTTTATCGCTGGCAGATACCAAAAAATCAAGCCTGGGATTGGGAGGAATGGTGTCTAAACTGACTTTTGCCCGTTTGGCTACCCGCATGGGGATCAAAGTGGTGATATTTGGTATTCATACCCAGGACGGCATTCTGAATGCCATCGCCGGAGAAACAGGTACCTTGTGCCTGCCACAACCCTGCAGCATGCCTGCCCGTAAGAAGTGGCTGGCCAGCGGCAGTTTGGTAACCGGTAGGGTGTTGGTTGACGAGGGTGCGCTGTCAGCTCTGCAGAAAAGACGTAGCTTGCTGGCTGTCGGTGTGCTGACCGTACTGGAACGATTTGAAGGAGGCGAGGTTTTTGAGATCGTCGATGAAGAGCATAATGTGATCGCAGTAGCACGAGCAAAGGTTTCTTCAGAACTGTTATCGGAAGATGGCAAAACACAGAACCTGGAGATCGCGCACGCAGATGACATCGTGTTGTTATAAAAACAATGTAAAACAAGCGGAAGATGGAATCTATACAACCATTACTGGTGCAGGCGCAAGCGGCCACACGCTCTGTAAAGACGCTGCCTGACGAACAGAAACTGCAATTGCTGTATAAGCTGGCTGCCCGCATAGTAGCGCAGACAGCTGATATTGTCGCAGAAAATAAAAAGGACCTGGATAAGATGTCTGACCAGGATCCGAAGAAAGACAGATTATTACTCAATGCCGATCGTATACAACAGCTGGCATTGAGTCTGAAAGATATTGCAGAGTTACCTGACCCAGCTAATCAACTGGTGCTGGAAAGAACACTGGATAATGGTTTATATGTGCAGAAACGTACTGCGCCCTTGGGCGTAGTAGGTGTGATCTATGAGTCGCGTCCCAATGTTACACTCGACGTTGCCGCCCTCTGTATCAGGTCTGGCAACGTTGCCGTATTGCGTGGAGGTACAGATGCTTTTCATACGAATATCATTCTCGTAAACCTGATCCGTGAAGTGCTGGAAGAGTTTAAAGTGGATGTGAATGCCGTGCAGTTATTACCGGTGGACAGAGCGCTGATCGGTGAAATGCTGACGGCCGTAAAATATATTGATATCATCATTCCCCGTGGCTCTCAGCAACTGATCGACTATGTACGTGCTAATTCTAAAGTGCCTGTGATAGAAACAGGTGCCGGTGTTTGCCATACTTATGTGGAGAAAACCGCCGATATCGAAAAGGCAAGCGCGATCATTACCAATGCAAAAGTATCCCGTCCTTCTGTATGTAACGCGCTGGATACCGTGTTGGTGGATGAACAGGTAGCGCCCGGATTACTGCGGCTGCTGGCCGATTCATTACAGGATTATGACGTGGAGATCTTTGCCGATGAAGTATCATACAACATATTAGAAGCGTTGGAATATCCTTACCTGATACGCGCAACGCCTGCCGATTTCGGGCGTGAGTTCCTCGACTTCAAATGTTCTGTTAAAGTGGTGAATGGAGTTGAAGAAGCCATGCAGCATATACAGGAATATTCTTCCAAACATTCTGAAGCGATTATATCAACAAACACAGCCATCAGTGAACGCTTCCTCAATGAAGTGGATGCCGCCGCAGTATATGTGAATGCTTCCACCAGGTTTACAGATGGTGGTGTATTCGGTTTGGGCGCTGAGATAGGTATCTCAACGCAGAAGTTACATGCCCGCGGACCATTTGCACTGGAGAAACTGGTGACTGAAAAATGGTTTGTAAGAGGAGATGGGCAGGTTAGATAACCAGCTCATCTACCTTTTTAAAATGATAACCTTGTTGTTTCAAATAGTTGATCAGTGCATTTAACTGCACGTAGAATTTATCTTTTCTTCTTACGTCTGTGCCGGCATGGACTAGTAATATTACCCCGTTTAATTTGCCCGGCCTGTTCTTTTCAAATGCTTTTACAGACCTTAAAATAGCTTCACTGCTTTTATAGGAAGCGCCCATCTGTGGATAGGTGTAATCCGCATTACTACCGGTTCCCGGTGTAAAACAGACGATCTGTAATCCGAGTTGTTCGGACCATTGTGCAACTGTTTTATTCCACCATTCATAAGGCGGGATATAACAATGCACCTTTGTCGTATCAATACCCAGTTGCTGCATCTTAGCGAGGTTCGCTTTCATATCAGCATTAAATTGTTGTTGTGTTACGAGCAGACTGTCCCGCTTTTTCCAGTCACAGTATAACAGGTGTTTGTCTGAATGTGGCCCCAGGTAATGCCCATTGGCATATAGCCGTTTAATATCCCGCCGGAAGCTTGTGTTGCTGTAGAAATTCCCCGTAAAGAAAAAAGACCCTTTCACTTTTTGTTGCTGTAGCGTATTAGTGATGTGACTTAAGCCTTCTCCAAATTCATCGCCGGTAAATACCAGGGCTATTTCTTTCCTGGTGCTGTCCATCCTTGTAATGCCACCTTGTGTAACGGTATAACCTTTTTGTCTGGCGGCGTTTTCCTGTGCTGCAAGAAGATAGATCAATACGGCAGTGCCATCCATGGTAGGTTCATTGGTGCTGTAATCGCCATAGTCATCATGATATACTGCGAGGTCGCTTTGAAATTCCGCGTATTCATCCGCGTCCTGCAATTGTATACCGATCAGGTTTTTAAAAATGTTGGTGTAAACAGGACCATCTACCAGTCCGCCGTCAATCGGGTATTGTTTTAGGTGGGTAAAAGAGGAGTGGGGATCTGCAGGCGTATCTCCATGTTGTGGTAATCCGTATACCATGGCAGTACCCCAGGGATTGCAGCCGAAGATCCAGTCAAAGCAGGCCTGTTCCAGTTGTATGTAGGTAGCATCTCCGCTCAACTGCCGGTACCAGTAACATTGGATAGCAAATGCCACGGTGAGATTGTTGCTGCACCAGATGAAAGGAATACCCCGGTAGAAAGCATTCTGTGAAGCCTTACGCCATACGCGCTCAATACCTTCTTTATAGTAACTGATCAACGTATCTCTTTTCGTTCCGGTAGATAGTTTTGCCAGCTCTGCATGCCCCTGATTGATGAATGGGTACCATTGATAATGACGGGCGGTATCTTGCCCCAGCCAGGGAGTGACAGGTTCCTGTCGTGCAAAGGTCCAGGCCTTATCGAGATAGGCGCCACCCAGAGAAGCTGCGGCCAGTTCCATATCATCTGTCCAGTTATCCTCTTCATAGAAATAAGGAGAACGTCCTGGGGCTGTCTGACAAACACCCGGTTTATTGATGCCGAGTTGATAAGCAGCTTTTGCTTTATGTATTAGTGTATCGGCATAAGATGACTGCAAGCCAGTGAATAGCTGTGTACCCAATGCAAAGCAGCTGCTGAATTTTCCTGCGGTAGAAGCAACACCTGTGCTGCGGTTCTTATACTTCAACAATCCCTGGGGCTCGCCGGTACAGAAGTAGACAGGGCGTTCCAGTCCGCGGCCATAGAAATTTGTATCCTGCTTTGGGATACGCATACCCTGGTGGTCACGGTCATCTCCCACTTGATTATACATTCTGTCATCCTGTGGATTCATTTTAATAAGCCAATCCAGACCCCATTTTGCCTCATCCAGTACATCGGCGATACCATTATCGCCCAATAGTCCATTGGCCTGTAATGAGTCTGTAAATACGCCTGGAAAGTCCCGGTACGCTGCCAGCAGATGCCACGTAGCATTAGCGGAAGTGGTAACATATTGCAGATAATCCGAAGCATCATGCCACCCACCCGAAACAGGCACAAAAACGCTATCAGGCCCATATACAGGGAAGCCATCATGTGTATGGCAGGAATCTTTCAGGAAAGGATTAAAGCCATTCCGCTGCTGGCGCATGTACCGGAGGCAGAAGTCAGCAGCGCCTTTATATACATCGTCACTGATTGCAAATACGGGCGACTTTGCTCCACCTGCCTGCAGGTAATACCGGCCGGCGGTAGTGAATGCGGAGAAGTCCAGCCGGCTGGTTTGCCTGAAAGGTCCATACGCTCCTGCAGCCCTGCCCGATGCATGTTTGAATACTACACGGCCCGTGCTGGCATTAACCAGTTCAAAATATTTTAATGTATCTTGTTCTTTACTGCACCATACTGCAACTTTGCTGCTCTGAGGCGCATAACCAAGCTGGTTAATGCGTATCCAGCCGGCAAACATTGGAAGGCTGATAAATGCGGACAATACCAGCAGGAACAGCTTTTTCATATGCACGTGGTTTTGGTAGAAGTACTGTGAAAATATAAATTTATTCGTTTTTCTGCATAGAATTCTGCGTTTTTTGCGTTTTTGTATTTATATTGAAATGTGAATGTGCGTTTTTATGCGGCTTTAATCAACTGAAATTCTACTTTATGACACCAGGCCTTTTGTTTTCTATTGTCATTGCCTATTTCGTTATTCTATTGATCGTAGCTTGGTATACCGGCCGCAATTCGAACAATGAGTCTTTCTTCATAGGCAACCGTAATAGTAACTGGATGCTGGTAGCTTTCGGCATGATCGGTACTTCACTCAGCGGCGTCACTTTTGTAAGTGTACCGGGAGATGTAGGCAAGACGGCTTTCGGTTACATGCAGGTGGCATTGGGCAATATGATGGGATATGTCGTGATCGCATTTGTGCTGCTGCCTTTATATTACCGCTTACAGCTGACCTCTATCTATAATTATTTCAGTACCCGCTTTGGTACAAAGTCTTATAAGACCGGCGCTTCCTTCTTTATTCTATCAAGAACGCTGGGGGCCACAGCAAGGTTGTACCTCGTAGTAAATATCCTGCAGAACTTATTGGAAGAGGCATTCAAAGATCAGTTCCAGGTGCCTTTCTGGTTGACTACAGCGATCATCCTGCTGATGATCCTGTTGTATACTTTTGAAGGTGGTGTGAAGACGATCGTGTATACTGATACGTTGCAAACCACCTGTATGCTGGCAGGACTCGTGATCTGTATTATTTATATTCTTAACCGCCTTGATCTGAATATTGGTAGTAGTCTGCAGGCGATGGGAGAAAGAGGGATGTCACAGGTATTTTTTACTGACCCGAACAGTCCCTTGTTTTTCTTCAAACAAATGCTTGGGGGCGCATTCATAACGATCACTATGACCGGGATGGACCAGGAAATGATGCAGAAGAACATATCTGTTAAACGACTGGTGGATGCACAGAAGAACGTAATGACGTTAAGCCTGATCTTTGGCGTGGTGATCCTCATGTTCCTGTTCCTCGGCGGACTGTTGTACCTCTATGCTGAAACTATTGGCGTAACCGCTGCTTCAGATCAGTTGTTCCCTACACTCGCACTGGATGCCCAGCGTATGCCTGCGGCTATTTCTGTGATCTTTATCATCGCATTGATCTCTGCATTATTCCCCAGTGCAGATGGGGCTATTACAGCGCTGACCTCTTCTTTCTGTATTGATATCCTGAATATTCAACGCCGGAATGATCTGTCAGAGAAAGAGCGGAAGAGGACCAGGCAGTATGTACATCTTGCCTTTACCTTCATCTTCCTGCTGATCGTATTGGTGTTTAAGTATATTGACAGCCATAGCATGATATCTGTAATACTGAAGGTAGCGTCTTATACTTACGGACCATTACTGGGGCTATTTGCTTTCGGTATCCTGACCAAACGTGTGGTGAATGATAAAATGGTGCCTGCTATTGCTATATCAGCGCCTATTCTTTGTTATGGACTTGAAATGTGTCAGTCATATCTTTTTAATGACTATAAGATCGGCTTGGAATTACTCGTCATCAACGGGTTATTAATGTTTATCGGTTTATGGCTGACTTCCGACGTCTATCAGAAAAATAAAAAGAAAAAAAGACAGCTATCCTGATCTGTTAACAACTAATGTTAAGAGCTATGCTTACAACTGAAATGTCTTCCCGTTTTAATGACCTGGAGAAGATGAGTGTGCGTGCCCTGCTGGAAGGGATCAATAGTGAAGATGCTACGGTGCCACAGGCGGTGGCTAAAGCTATTCCTCAGATAGAAAAGCTGGTAATGGCGGCAGTGGAGAAAATGAAAGACGGTGGACGCCTGTTCTATATAGGGGCTGGTACCAGCGGTCGATTGGGAATTGTTGATGCCTCTGAATGCCCGCCGACATTTGGTGTGCCGCATGAACTGGTAGTAGGTATCATTGCGGGAGGTGACAAAGCTATTCGTAAGGCGGTGGAGTTTGCAGAAGATGATAAGCAACAGGCAGCCAAAGACCTGGATAGTTTTAATATCAATGATAAAGATGTGGTAATAGGTATTGCTGCTTCGGGCACTACGCCTTATGTGATCGGTGGCGTAAAAACCATGCGGGAAAGAGGTCTTATTACAGGTTGTGTCACCTGTAATATAGGCAGTCCGCTGGCTGCGGCAGTGGAATATCCTGTCGAGGCGGAAGTAGGGGCGGAGTTCCTTACCGGTAGTACCCGTATGAAATCAGGTACGGCACAGAAACTCATACTGAACATGATCTCCACCTCCATTATGATACAGTTAGGAAGGGTTAAGGGAAATAAGATGGTAGACATGCAGCTGAGTAATCATAAACTGGTTGACCGTGCTACACGGATGGTGATGAGTGAACTGGGAGTTGATGAAGCAACCGCACGTCAGCTGATAGCGGAAAAAGGAAGTGTAAGGGCAGCAATTGAAAGCAAAAGATCATGAACAGGAATCTGCAACAATTATTTGCAATCGCACAAAAGCCGGTAAGAAGAATTATCGGCCTGATGTCAGGTACGTCGCTGGATGGACTGGACGTGGCACTGTGTGCTATCAGTGGAAGCGGCATGGATACCAGGGTTACGCTGGAATATTTTGATACTGTTCCTTATCCTGTAGCAGTGAAAGATGAGATCAGGAAAGTATTTGCGAAGGATATGATCTCCTTTCAGCAGCTCTGTCTGTTGAATCCATTGCTGGCCGGTATGCATGCACAATGGATATTGGAGTGCCTGAAGAAATGGAATGTCGCCACGGAGGAAGTTGACCTGATCGCATCCCACGGGCAAACAGTATATCACAGTCCGAAGATCTTACATCGCTTACCTGAATTTCCGAATGCTACTTTGCAGATAGTAGATGGTGATCATATCGCTGTAAAAACAGGCGTCATTACCTTAAGTGATTTCAGACAGAAACATATTGCAGCCGGAGGTGAAGGTGCGCCACTTGCATTATACGGTGACTATTGCCTCTTTTCTGAAAAAGGGGAAGACAGGGTGATGTTGAATATGGGTGGTATCGCTAACTTTACTTATCTGCCTGGCGATCTTAATCCGGCAGGTGTGTTCGTAACTGATACCGGTCCGGGTAATACTTTACTGGACGCCTTTGCCAGGGAATACTTCCAGGCGGAATACGATAAAGATGCCTTGTTCGCCAAACAGGGCGCTGTGAATGAAAGTTTGTTAACAACGTTGAAGGCTAATCCGTTTTTCAAAGAATCATTCCCACGTACTACAGGGCCTGAATTATTCAGCAAGGCATATGTAAAAGCTGCACAGGATTCTACTAATACCACAGCGCTTTCTCCTTATGATGTAATGGCTACACTGACGCGTTTTAGTGCCGATACGATCACGGATGCACTGAAGAGTGTATTGCATTCGGATAAAGATTATGCGGTGTATATAAGCGGAGGAGGCGCACACAATCCACTACTTACGGGCTGGATCAGGGAAAGCTTACCTCGTCTGCAAATGCGTACTACGGGAGAACTGGGTATAGCGGGCGATGCGAAGGAAGCAGTACTGTTTGCAATACTTGCAAACGAAGCGATCTGCGGGGAAGGTATCAACTTCGGCAAACCAGGTATGCCTGCAATTACGATGGGAAAACTGTCATTTCCGGCATAAACCCGCATTATTTAAATTATTCCTGCTAAAAGCAGCAAAAAAGTGCAGGTTATATTTTGCTTTCTGCGTTTTTTTGCCGAAATTCAACTTGAATTCAACCAAAGTCATCTTAGATGTTAAAGGAAGAACGCCACGCTTATATACTTCATCAGGTAAACCTGCACAATAAGGTGTTGTCCTCTCATCTGAGTGAACAGATACAGGTATCAGAAGATACAATTCGCCGTGACCTTGCGGAATTAGCACAGGATGGGAAGATCATCAAGGTACATGGAGGGGCATTATCCAATTCATTTCATCAGGGTATAACGTCACAGGATGTATACGCGGTAAAAGACAAAAAGACCATTGCTTTAAAGGCCGTCGAACTAATACATGACGGCATGTTTGTATTAACTACGGGGGGTACCACTATCGCAGAACTGGCGCGTGTACTGCCACGGGACCTGCAGGCTACTTTTATTACAGTGAGCCTTCCTGCAGCTTTTGAATATGCTAATCACCCGAATATAGAGGTGATCGTGATCGGCGATAAACTATCAAAAGGATCGAAGATAACAGTTGGAGGTGAGGCTATTTCAAAAATAAAGATGATCAAAGCTGACCTGTGTTTTCTAGGAAACAATGCTATTGATGTGGAAGATGGGTTAACCGACAATGACTGGGATGTAGTGCAGGTTAAAAGAGCGATGATCAGCACTGCTAAAAAAGTAGTGGTATTAACCATTTCAGAAAAAACAGATACATCCGAACAGTTGAAGATCTGCGATGTGGAAGAGATCGATATATTAATTACAGAGCTGCCGCCAAACGCTAAGAAATTGCAGCCATATAGAAAGAAGGGTATACAGATTTTATAATAAAACAGCTTATTTATTTAATCCAGCGACATTACGGGAGCTTAACATAACACGTAAAGCGCTTATCAACCAGCCTGTAATCAATCAGTTATTCAAGACAATATTCCTGAAGAACAAGGGGTATCCATGCTATTACTTTTCGCTTACTATTAAAAATCAGTTATGAGAATGTATCAATTATTCCGGCTTGCCAGGTGCAGGTATCTGCTGCTTTTACTGGTCATGCAGTGCTTTACTGCCGTTGCTGCTTTTGCGCAGGTAAAGCTATCCGGTAAAGTAACCGATGAAACGGGCGCCACATTGCCCGGTATCACAGTGGCTATTAAAGGGACTAAACTCGGCGCTACCACATCAATAGATGGTATCTACACTATCAACGCGGATCTTAAACCAGGAAGTTATACACTGGTGTTTACAGGCATAGGCTTTGAAGCAAAAGAGGATGCAGTGACTATCGGTAGTGCGACAGCTTATTCAATTAATCAGCAGCTGACCACATCCGTATCCAAACTGGATGAAGTAGTGATAACAGGTGCATCTCTCGGTACTACGCGTAAACAGTTGGGTACATACATCAGTACCGTGAAAGCGGAAGAGCTGAGCAAAGGTGCTACTGGTAATGTTTTGTCAGCATTACAGGGAAAGACTGCCGGTGCACAGATCACACAGAACTCAGGTGATCCCGCTGGCGGTATGTCTGTAAAACTGCGTGGTATCAGTACCATCAGCGGTTCTACTGAACCCCTATATATTATTGACGGCGTGATCATCGATAACTCTACTACCCGTGTAACCAATGCCGATGCTTCCTATACTGGGGGAACCTTTGCAGGTAATGTTGGTCAGAACCGTATGGTGGATATCAACCCTTCAGATATCGAAAGCATTGAAGTATTAAATGGCGCTGCTGCAGCTGCTATTTATGGTTCACGTGCCAATGCCGGTGTTGTGCAGATCTTCACCAAGAAAGGTAAAGGTGGTGCTCCGGTCGTCAGCTTCTCTACCAGTTTTAACGTTAACGAGCTGCGTCAAAGACTGGACGTAAACAAGGCGCCTGTTAAATTTGGTGGTACACCAGATATATCTACGCAAACTATTCTTACAGACACCATTGTTCGTACAACGCCCGTACAACGTTACGACTACCAGGATTACATATTCAGAACAGGTGTGGGTACTGACAATAACGTTTCTGTAACAGGCGGACAGAACAAAACAAGATACTATGCATCTGCCGGATATCTGTATAATCAGGGTATCGTTAGGAATACGGATTTCAACCGCTATAGCTTCCGTTTGAATCTCGACCAGGAGCTTAACAAATGGATCAGTTTCAACGCTTCAATGAACTATATCTATAGCAAAACGAATGAGAAGCCTGATGGTAACTCATTCTTTTCACCAACTAACTCAGTGACCATCATTGGTAACTATTATGATATTCATCAGCGTAATTCATTGGGGAATCTGCTGGCAGTTGGTGAACGCGGACGTGTTAACCCGGCTTCTATTATTGAGGATTTTCAACAGCAACAACAAACCAACAGGTTGATTGCCGGCGCTGGCATAAAACTGACACCCATTAAAAACCTGACTATCGATTATCGCATGGGTATTGATAACTACAGTCAGGATGGGACAACCTTCATTCCTCCTTTTGCATATAACGTAAGCCTTGGTTTCTTTGGTGGTGGGCCATCATTGGATCCTACACAAAACGGATATGCCAGTACGGGTATCAATAATTCTTTCCTGATTAACCACGATGTGAATGTTACTTACGATGCAAAGATCACATCTGATCTGTCATCTGTTACACAGTTAGGATATTCACTTCAATATCAGCGTCAACACTATTCACTGCAGCAGGGAAGGGGCCTGCCTCCTTTTGTACAGACCGTGAGTGGTGCTGCCACTCCTATTACCGGGGCAGATGAACGTACCCGCTTATCTATTTCCGGTCAGTACATTCAGCAGAACTTTAAATATCGCGATCAATTGTTCGTTACAGGCGCGCTGAGAGTTGATGGTTCTTCCGTATTTGGTGAAGATGAGCGCAACCAGCTTTACGCCAAACTGAGTGGAAGTTATGTGTTGTCAGGTACGGATTACTGGAAAAGTATGAATGTAGCAAGTTGGTGGAATCTGTTCAAACTCAGAGCTGCTTATGGACAATCGGGTAATCTGACAGGTATTCCGGCTTATGGCCGCTTCAACACTTACAAGGCAGTAGCCTTTATTGGAGCAGCTTCTTTTACTTCTCCAACTACTTATACGAATCCTGACATTAAACCCGAAAGACAACAGGAATTAGAATTTGGTACGGATCTGGCATTCATGAATAACCGTATCAATTTGTCGTTTAACTATTATACTAAAAAAGTGAAGGACCTGTTAATACCCCGCGCGATTGCACCTACACAGGGTTACGGCAGCCGTCTGGATAATATTGGTTCATTGCAGAATAAAGGGATTGAAGTCGTATTGAACGTCGTACCTGTAAAAACCAAAAGCTTTAACTGGGATATGACTGCTATTTTCAACAGGAACCGGAATAAGGCGCTTGATATCGGGCAGTCCATCCTGCTGTATCCTACAGTGAGTGGCGCGCCTGTTGCAATTGCCAATGGTGAGCCGATTGGATTCTTCTATGGGACTTTCTTCGCAAGGGATGAAAATGGAAATCAGCTGACAAAACCTAACGGTATCCCGGTTACAGAGGGTGGTGTGCAGAATTCGCCGTTAACTTATACGCCAGTGAGAGATCCTAACACTGGTTTACCTCCTGCTACTGGTGTAACTGCGTTACAGAAGAAAATAGGGGATCCTAACCCAGATTGGACTGGTACCCTCACAAACGATTTCAGCTATAAGAGACTTAGCCTGCATACGCAACTGGATGTCGTACAGGGAGTAGATGTATTCAACGCTGATTTCAGAACAAGACAAGGTGTGGATAACGGTAAGATCGCAGAACAGGAAGACCTGGGATTATTACCACGTGGATTTATCGTAGGTAACTACAATATCCAGGAATGGAGGATCGATGACGGCTCTTTTGTAAAACTGAGAGAAGTGGCGCTGAGCTATAACTTTGGCAAGATCAAAGGTCTGAGTGATCTGACGCTTACTGTAGGCGGCCGTAATCTATATTCATGGGATGATTATAAAGGATATGACCCTGAAGTAAATGCTGCCGGACAAAGTACAGTACTGCGTGGTATAGACTTCGGTAGTGTGCCGGCTCCCAGGACATATAATGTAGCGCTTCGTGCCAGATTCTAAATCATCAAAAAAGTAGTTTATGAAAATGTATCTCAATAAATATAGCCGTTCTTTTCTGGCAGGCATGCTGTTGTTAGTTGCCGCATCCTGCAAAAAAGAATATACAGATCCCTCCGGGCCAGCCTCTGATGATGCTATCAGCACAGCGAATGCATTGACAGACGTAGCCGTGGGATTACAGAATTGGTATAGTGCCAACAGAACCAGTACGGTATATACTTCCATTGCAACCGCCAGTCTGCTGACCCGCGGTACCTATGTTGTAAATGCAGGTAATGCGGATGAGGGCCAGTTAAATACAGGCGCTGCCGCCGTACAAAATACCAATGCCGTTGTTACTGGCATGTGGGCGGTATCAAACAAGATCATATTTGACGCTAACCGTGTGCTGAATGCCGTTGATGACGTGATTCCCGAACAAGGCTATGCAAGTGGCGTGATCGCCTATGCTTCGATATTTAAAGCCCTTGCATTGGGTAACATAGCGATGTTCTGGACACATGTTCCGGATACTACAGGTATTGATGTGCCTTTTATTACCAGCCAGGAAGGGTATAGAAAAGCAGTGCGTGTGATAGATAATGCGCTGAACGTAGTAAATGCCAATGCCATCAGCGCAGGCTTCAAAGCGAATGTGCCAGCAGGTATAGATATTGTGAATACCCTGTATGCCTTGAAGGCACGTTATGCATTGTTTGCCGGGGATTATGATATAGCAATGGCTGCCGCTAATCAGGTAAAAGTTTATTCCACTTTTAACTACAACACACTGTTTACGAATCCGATCTTCACGCTGGTCACCGCTACCAACAATATCTATCAGGTGGTGGATTCTGCTATGGGGCTTCCGGTAGGGCTGCAACCAGATCTTGCAGATAAACGCGTGCCATTTTATGTAGGGAGCGGCGCTAATCCGCGCTTTCGTGTGAAAGGGTTCTTTACAGCAACAACACAAAGCATTCCAATATATCTGCCTGGTGAGATGATATTGATCAAAGCTGAATGTTATGCGCGTAAGGATGACATAACAAATGGTCTTATCGAGCTGAATAAGGTAGTGACCAAAGCGCCTGCCGCAGATACATTCGGTGTAGGTGCAGGACTACCAGGAGAAGTTGCCGCCACGAAAGACGCATTGCTGACGCTTATCTACAAACACCGTCAGATAGAATTGTTCATGGGTGGCATGGCGCTGGAAGATCAGCGCAGGTTTGAACGGCCGGTTGCTGAGCGTAAGCGTACCTGGTTGCCGTTCCCGTTTGTGGAAAGAAATGATAATTCAAACATTCCGGATGATCCGGCATTTTAGAATTGTAAGTACTTTAAAAAAGAAGAAGGCCGGACCTGTTCATACAGGTCCGGCTTTCCCTTTTTAGCGATAACTTTTTATTTAAATATTGTG
Source organism: uncultured Flavihumibacter sp. (assembly GCA_902168105.1). Classification (GTDB taxonomy): domain Bacteria; phylum Bacteroidota; class Bacteroidia; order Chitinophagales; family Chitinophagaceae; genus Chitinophaga. The sequence continues at coordinate 44,036 of CABHOY010000065.1, read as the reverse complement.
TAATCAGGAATAGTTTGTTATTTTAGGAATTCCGGGTGTCGCTTTGACACCTGGAGATAATAAAGGATTGCTTTCCTAAAAACCGCTGATTCCGTTATGAGAAAACATTGCCTATTGCTGCTGACAGCAATTTTATGCTGTTTCCCTTTTGCATTTTCACAGAAAAGGATTGGGTACGAAAAGCCGGGAGATCAGGAGAAGAGAATGGCCTGGTGGACGAATGACCGTTTCGGTATGTTCATTCACTGGGGATTGTACGCCCTGCCTGCCCGTCATGAATGGGTGAAAAAGTATGAGAAGCTCACAAGCGAAAACTATCAGAAATATTTTGAACAGTTTAACCCGGACCTGTATAATCCAAAAGAATGGGCAAAGGCGGCGAAAGCTGCTGGTATGAAATATGCAGTGATCACTACCAAGCATCATGAAGGGTTCTGTATGTTCGATTCAAAGTTCACTGACTATAAAGCTACCAATACGCAAGCGAAGAGAGATCTTATCAAAGAATGGGTGGAAGCTTTCCGTGCGGAGGGATTAAAAGTAGGGTTCTACTATTCCCTGCTGGACTGGCATCATCCTGACTTTACGATAGATAAACATCATCCGCAGCAACCGGCAGATAATAGTGATAGTGCTTATGCACGGTTGAATCAGGGCAAAGACATGAGCAAATACCGCGAGTATATGCACAACCAGGTGAAGGAACTGCTTACCAATTATGGTAAGATCGACATTATGTGGCTGGACTTTTCCTATCCCGGTAAGAATGGTAAAGGCCATGAAGACTGGGGCTCTGAAGAGTTAATGAAGATGATGCATAAACTGCAACCTGGTCTGATTGTAGATAACCGCCTTGATCTGAATGATTATGAAGATGGATTTGACTTTGTAACGCCTGAACAGGTGGTGGTATCTGAATGGCCTACTGTTAATGGAAAGAAAGTAGCCTGGGAAACCTGTCAGACCTTCTCTGGCTCCTGGGGATATCATCGTGATGAAGATAGCTGGAAGAGCCCCAATCAGTTGTTACAATTGCTGATCGGATCTGTAAGTAAGGGCGGTAATCTTTTGCTGAATGTGGGACCTACTGCCCGCGGCCTGTTTGACTATCGTGCAACGAATGCATTGAACGCGATCGGAGAATGGATGCAACTGAACAGTAAATCTATCTATGGTTGTACAGAAGCCCCGGAAGAGTTCAAGGCGCCGCAGGGTACAATGCTGACCTATAATCCGGTTACAAAGAAACTGTATGTACACGTATTAGTATGGCCACTCAATAGGTTACTGCTGCCAGGATTTGATCAAAAGGTTAAATATGTTCAGTTCCTGCACGATAATTCAGAAATAAAGTATCTTGGAAAGGAAAACCAGGGCAGTAAAGATCTTGTGCTTGTGATGCCGCTGAAAAAACCTTCGGTAGAAATACCTGTTATTGAGTTGACTTTGAGATGATCCGCTATATATATTAAACCTACAACTGAACATCAGCCTGTTCCTTTTTCCGGGGCAGGCTGTTTGTATTTTAGCGAACACTGTTTATTTCTGCTTACATCTACGCAAATACCTAATACTGTTTTATCTTCCGTTAAAACATAAAATGCTGGCAGCCATATAATAATTTGCAAGAGTATAAATACTTTTTTGTAAGTTCCTCCTCTGATTTTATAAGGAAGCTAATATTAATAATTATGCAATTGAAACGGTCTTATTTCGTACCGCTGTCCCTCTTGTTAGCGGTAACACTCTGCTCATTATCATTACCTCAGGAAGAGAAAGCTAAGAATCTGAAAGTACTACCGAAGAACATCAGTCATGAGGACCTGGAGAAAGAGATGCGCAGTTTTAATAAAGCACTGGGGGTGAAATGCAATTACTGTCATGCTAAACGGACAGACAATCCGCAGAAGCTTGACTTTGCAAGTGATGACAAGGAAGAAAAAGAAACTGCGCGTGAGATGCTGAGAATGACTATGCGCATCAATAAGAAGTATTTTAAATCCGGAAAGGACGACAAAGGAATGCAGATGATGACAGTGACCTGTTATACCTGTCACAACGGAAAGAATGAACCTGCATCCAAACCACCGGTGGGAGAAGACATGCCACACTAGTGTTAAACAGTTTTTGGGGCGAATGGTTAAAAACGCTATCTTCATAAAGATACATCTACCTATTGTCGTATTAACTATTCAGAACCTCACAACTTAAAAAGACACTTATGAATGCTTTTAACTCCCTCGTTGCCCTGGCATTGCTATTTTTCATTGCCCACGTTATTTTACTGTTCACCTCGTTTGGAAAGAATGGATACCAGAAGATGAGATATTTTTATTCCCATCTTACTTTATGGATCTGCGGAGGATTATTGTTTTTACTTGCGGTGTTGTATGCGGGTAAAGATGTTTCAGCCGTACTGGATGTGTTTGACTCACCGGTTAAACAGCTGCTGATCCCCGGCGTAGTGATAGTACTGTCACTGACGGCCCACACTATTGTGCGCTTCCTGGTGATGCCGAAATACCAGTTGAGTAAGAAATGATCCCCTTTAGGATATTTTAAAGGAACCGTCTCATGAAAGTGAGGCGGTTTCTTTTTTTTAACGTCGTCCGGGATCGGGCGACGTTTCTTTTTCTATTGTGAGTTCATTTAATCGGTTTAGCAAGCTGAAATAAGGGCAATAATTGCCTTTAATACCCTTTACAGTAGGGTCTTTCCTTTACTCGTCCATATCACTTCACCGTCATCTCCATATCATTTTAGGGGCATCTCTATATCGAAAGGATATACATATGACGGTAAAGTGACGGCCAGATGACGGTTACACGATATGGAGATATAGAAACTCAATAGAACCAAAAGGGGTTTCAGGCGAATTATTGCCTGAAACCCCTTTTGGTACAAAAAAACTGTAAATGACCTTTTTAAGGCTATTTAAAGGGTATCCGGTCTGATGGGTGTTTATTTGAGAATAGCGCCTTTATGGGGCTAAAAAGTGCCCTACGGGCGATGGTGGCATGCCCTTACAATGCCTTTGTATGGAAAGGTGGCTCACATGTGCTTAACGTTAGGGTATTTAGTCTTTTACGCAGCGGACATACATGCCCATTTTTTCCATGCCGTAGGCTTTATTGATCCCCGGTGCAGAATAAATGCTAACCATGACGATAAGTGCGTTGGAATAGGCCTTTGGATCTTTAGGAGATGCCCATAGATAAGTCTCTACTCCTATTCCGCCGAAACCATTGGCATCTCCCGAGCCCCCGGCAAAGATGCTTAACCCGCTTTCGTTGCTTGTTTTGGACAATCCTTTTATCCAGCCTTTTCCGTCTACAACTTTAGTGAATACCATGTCCGAGCCAAGATAGTTGGTAAGCGTATCCCATTCTGTGATTTTAGGAATATGCCAGCCTTCAGGCGCAAGCCCTCTCGGATCGGTAACCGCATGCCAGTTGTATAACCTGCCATACTTGAGGCCATTTTCTTCCTTGTACTCGTAATAACACCATGCAGGGGTGCCATCGTCCCATGCTTTTTTCCACTGTTCGCCGCTGGTGACTTCCAGTATTTTATCGCCGTTCCGAAAGCGATCAACGTCGAGGTTGGATGTGGTCCACGTCTGAGAGCCGATAGTCGTCGTAGGTGGCTTTTCGTTTTGATCAACGTAAAGTCGCGTTTCTTTCTGTGCGTAAGTGTTAAGGGAGATAATGGTGGTGAGGAAGAGGATGAATTTATGCATAGGGATAGGTTTGGATGCTAAAATAGTTCTTTTAAATATCTCAGGAGTGAGAATACTCTAATTGGATAGTCTTGAAATATTCTATTTTAGTGTCAGAATAATAACATTGAATTATGAGAACAATTTACGCCTGGCTGGTTACATGCATCATTCTTATGGGTTTCTGTCCGGCTTATGCCCAAAAGAAAATCACTCCCACTCTCCGCGAAGGCGCTCATAACTTCACGCTCCAATGGATTAGCTGGGATAAACCGGGCAAGGTCCAGATCCGCAAACAAAGCAATGGTACCTATACCGTTAAAGGAGAACAACGGGATGCAAAAAGCTTTGTAACTATCGAAGGAACACTAAAAGTAGTTTCTCCCGCTGAACTGATATTCACAGGTACGATCAAAAGTTTATACGCAAGTATCAACGAAGGAAATGTATGCGAGAAGACAGGTACTTATCATTTCCTGGCTAAAGGCGCAAGAAAGTACTGGCGATTACAGGAGATGGAAAACTGCGAGGGTAATAACGTAGTGGACTATATTGATATTTATTTCAACTAACACTGGTGTTTAAATAATTCTTGCAAGATATTGGGACTCGTTTGGTGGGTGCTTTATTAAAAGACTATTTTCGGCGGCAAATTTTCTCAAGAATTTGACCTGCTCTGACGATATTCTCTTTTAATCTTCTTTATAATTCTCTACAGCGAACAAATAATAACAGGATATTTTTTCGTTACTCCCCTATGTGAAATATATTACCAAACTCGATATAACTTACCATTATTGAAAACGGATAGTTTAACTTAAATTGATTTATTTGTGATACGGATGTTATAGCGAAGAAGATTGACGCCTTAAGACGCATCAATCTTCTTCGCTATAACATCCGTCAAAGGATAATCCCTTTCATCAGGTAACAATTCCATCGCCTGACCCATTTTACTCGTCTTTATCAATTGATGCATGTTTTGAGCGTACGCTGTAATGTCATCTATCTTTACGATCCATTCATTTACATATTTCTCAACAGCAATTCCTGTCAACCCTATCTGAATAGCACGTTGAGGCAGCGACTGCAGATAGAGATCCCTTTCAGGGTCCCACTGGATACGTACCGGTGCCCTTTGCAGATCTTTCTTCCAATCAGGTAATGAGCTATGGATAGTATGATCGAAATGGGAAAGACAGGCATTCTCTAAAGCCCATTCGAACCCTTCTCTTTTTATCTGAATAGCTAAGATATGTTCCTGATTTTCTTTTGTGCCCCATCCTGACCGGTACATCATCCAGAGAAAGGATGGTTTGATCCAGGTCATTCTTTCCATTTTAAAAGGAGGGGAGACGAATTTCTGCTCTTTTACGGCATGTAGCGCGATCGTTTTGTTGTAAGCTTGATATACTGTAATGGTGCTGTCATCGTACGAAGCTCTGATAATCTTCTCTTTCATTGATATAGGGTAACTGTTTATTGTGGTTAACTCCAGGATGCAAAGGTAGTAAAAAAAGATATGTGAGGAATATCAGACGATTACGTTTATGGACAACAGTGTATTCCCGCTTTTTACATTACGGTAACTCAGACTTAATAATAACCTAACATTGAAACACGTTCCCGCCCCTTAGATTTGTGCTGATGGCACGCCATTCTTTCGACGAAGACAAATACCTGCAATTATTCATCTCCGGTAGCGAAGATGCATTTGACGCTATCTTCAAGCGTTACTATGAAGGCCTGCTGCAATTCTCGAAAGTACTGCTGCCATATCCTACCGATGAAGCAGAAGACGTGGTTGCTGAAATGTTCTGTGCGCTCTGGAACAACCGTCGCCAGATCGCTATCTCCACTACCTTAAGCGCTTATTTATATGTCTCTGTCAGGAACAGGGTTTTTGATTACTATCGTAAACGCAGGACTATTTTTAGCCTTCCGGAGGAAGCGTTGGCTCAAACCGCTGGTGATGATCATCAACAGCCTGATCATCAGCTGATGTATAAAGATGTTACCTCTCAGATACAACAACTGATCACTCAACTGCCACCACAGATGCAGCTGGTATTTAAGATGCACCGGTATGAAGGCTTCAGCTATGATGAGATCGCAGGTCTGTTAAATATATCCGTTAACTCCGTTAAGACACATATGTTCCGCGCATTGAAGATCCTCAAGACTGCTTATCCAATATTACCAATATGTTAACTCCATTTTCTTTGTCACGAGCGCGATCACTCTTTGCGTCCTTCTCTTGTAAACAGAAAAGAGATTGGAACAAAAGGAACTTTATTTACTGATAACCCGGCATTTTAATGAACAGACCTTGCCCTGGGAAGAAGACTTCCTGGCTGAATGGCTGGAAAACGCGGAAGAGAACAGGCTGACCTATCAGGCATTGCAGGAAATATGGCAGGCCAGTCAGCAGCGACATGATGAGGTGGTCGTCGCCACTGCCCTGCAGGATGTAAAGCAGCGCATCCATAGCCGCAGGCTGACCATTGTAAGAAGATACCGTCTGCAGATCACCGCAGCTGCAGCCATTGCTGGCGTTATTATAAGTAGTGTCGTCCTTTTAAGACAAACACCACACAAAAATTCCCTTGCCTATATAGAAAAGAAAACGCTGCCAGGTCAGGTATTGAAAGACACAATGCCCGATGGTACAATTGTACACCTGGCACCAAAGAGCAGTATCCGGTATACGTCGGAATTCGGAAAGAATGACAGGAACGTCATCCTGGAAGGACAGGCCTTTTTCGATGTTACTAAGAATGCTCACCAGCCCTTTACAGTACAGGCAGGAGAGCTGTCTGTGCAGGTATTAGGCACCCGGTTCAATGTTACGCATTATAAAGGTGTGGACAGTGCCGCAGTATCGTTGGTGGATGGAAAGGTGCAGGTAAGCGTACCGGTACAAAAGAGATCTTTCGAACTGAAGCCGGGACAGGAATTGTATTATGACAAAAAAGACCAACTAGCCTATACTCGTGCTTATGACCTGGAATCTGTAACGGGATGGACCTCCCGCTTATTGATATTCCGTAATGAGCCGCTTTCTGTCGTAGCACATAAACTGGAGCAACTATATGATGTCGAGATCTCCTTTGCTGATCCTGCAATGAAGAGCTATAAGCTGTTCGCAAAGTTTAATGACAAGCCGCTCGGTTATATACTGGACGTGATCAAAGCAACGGACAATCTTGATTACACTATCAGCGGAAAGCAAATTCACTTCACCACAAACAACGCCTATCAATCACGCTAAATGCCTGAATTTATGTTTCGTTTTTATCAACACCTGAGTATCACACGCAGCAAAGCCATCTTATGTTTGCTGTTCTGTTGTGTATTATCAATGCCATTCACAGCTGTGCTGGCAGGAGGACGGGCAGACCTGCATAAGGTGCCCTGTTCGCTGACCGTACAGAATAAACCATTAGAAGAAGTGTTCGAGATGATCGAACAACAAACACATTACGCTATTATCTGCATGGACCAGTCCGGGCTGATGACCAGGAAGGTGAACCTGAATGCACGCAATACAACACTGGAAAACGTATTGAAGCTGCTTGCCGGACAAGCCGCTTTTAACTACAAATGCCTGGACAATAACATCATCGTAAAAGCTGGTACTACGCCTCTTGCAGTGGAAGATCCGGTTGAAAAGATCATCTCCGGTAAGGTAACGGACGCAAAGAAACAACCATTGCCAGGTGTGTCTATTATGGTGAAAGGTACTAAGCGTGGTACTATCTCCAATGAAAGCGGCGATTTTCAGATCAAGGCCAATGAAGGAGAAGTGATTCAGTTCTTCTTTACCGGTTATCTGCCTTATATGCTGACTGTAGATAAAAGTGCAGGTTATCAGGTCATATTACAGGACGATGAAAAGAAATTGTCTGAAGTACTGGTAACAGCTTTGGGTATCAAAAAAGAGAAAGCAAAGGTTGGTTACGCAGCACAGGAAGTAAAAGGCGCTGATCTTGTGAAAGCACGTGAGTCTAACGTGATCAGTTCACTGACAGGCCGTGTGGCTGGGTTGACCATTAAAAGTACAACTGACCTGTTCGGAGATCCGGGTATTTCCCTGCGTGGTGCAAAACCATTGATCGTAATAGATGGTATTCCTGATCAGACAGCAGATCTTTATAAGGTGAATGCAGACGATATTGAAAGCATGACCGTACTGAAAGGTGCTTCTGCTTCTGCACTGTATGGTTCTATCGGTACGAATGGCGCTATCATGATCACTACTAAAAGAGGTGGTTCCAGAGATCTGAGCGTTGAGTTCAACTCTTCTACACAATTCCAGACCAGCTTTATCCGTATCCCTAAGGTACAATCTACTTACGGTAATGGTTTTCAGGGTCAATACGAATACATCGATGGTAGCGGCGGCGGACCAGAAGGTGGTGGATGGATATGGGGGCCTAAACTGGACCAGCGTGATGCTTCTACACCAAGTGGATATTTTGAGACACCGCAGTTCAACAGTCCTGTAGATCCAACTACCGGCAAGTTAGTGCCATTGCCATTCCTGTCGCGCGGTAAAGACAACGTGACAAACTTCTTCCGTACAGGTGTTATCACCAGTAATAACCTGAGTTTTACTAAAACCGGTGACAATGGTAGTTTCAGGGCTTCCGCCTCACATATTTATCAGCAGGGGATCGTGCCTAATACTGACCTGAAGAACACTTCCTTCAATTTATCAGGCAACTATAACCTGAGCAAGGACTTCAGCATGAACGGCCGTATCAGTTATAACAAAGAATATACGCATAACTTCCCGGAAACAGGCTATGGCCCTGCCAACTACCTGTATAACCTGATCCTCTGGACAGGCCCGGATGTTGATGTACGTGACCTGCGTAACTATTGGGCGCCTGGTAAAGAGGGTGTACAACAGCGTCACTTCAATACTTCTTATTATAACAACCCTTACTTTCAAGCATATGAATTCCTGAGAGGATATGATAAGAACAACACGTTTGCTTCTGTCGATTTTAACTATAAGATCAGTCCTTCTTTCAGTGCAAAATTCCGTACCGGTATCAACCAGTATAGCCTGAACCGTAACTATAATGAGCCTAAAAGCTATATCCGTTATAGCGATAAATCAAAAGGTCAGTATACTGTTACTTCAACTGCTTACTTCGATATCGTATCTGATCTCATAGTAGACTATAACCATACCTTCAGCGATCATTTCAAGATCCATGCACAGGCAGGGGGATCTAACTACTACAGGAACCTGAAAGGGGACTCCAGTAATACTGACGGATTGAACATCCCTGGATTGTATAATCTTGGTAACTCTATAAAAGCAGTACAGTCAAATAACTGGCTGGAAGAGCGCAGAACTGCCAGTGTTTATGGTATTGTTGACGTAGAGCTCTATAACGCTGTATATCTCTCCCTGACCGGACGTAATGACAAGGTATCTACGTTGCCGGTTGCGAATAACAGCTTCTTTTATCCATCTTTATCAGGATCAGTGGTGATATCTCAGCTGACACATTTGCCTAAATGGTTTTCCTTTCTGAAGGCGAGAGGTGCAGTATCGAGAGTATCAAGCGGTACATTGGATAACAGTTATACCTATGGTTACCTGCCTTCTTATGATAAAGGTGTGACCTGGGATGAATTGCCTAGTCTGAAGTATAAGAATGTCATCAATAACCCTGACTTACGTCCTCAAACATCTAATAGCTGGGAAGCTGGGGTTGAAACCAAATTCTTTGGTAACAGACTGGGATTTGAGCTTACCTATTTCCAGACAAAAGACTACAATAATATCAAGGAGATCGATGTATCCTGGGGGAGCGGTTACCAGACACGCCTGGAGAACGCTCATGTATACAGGCGCAGAGGTATTGAGATCGTAACAACAGCTACTCCTGTCCGTAACGAAAAGTTCAGATGGGATGTGTTGCTGAACCTCAGTACCTACAGGCGTTATGTCAAAGAAATTACCGGTGGCGACAGGATCGGCTATCTGAAAGTGGGCGACAGAACAGACAAGATCTTTGCTTCAGTTTATCAGAAAGATCCTTCAGGAAATATTGTGCATACAGCTGACGGACTTCCTTTGACGGATAACGTTGATCGTCTTATTGGCAACAGTGATCCTGATCTGATATACGGACTGGAGAATAGTTTCTCGTATGGCAATTTTAGTTTCCGCTTCCTGGTAGATGGCCGTCTCGGTGGACTGATGTACTCTACTACTAATCAGAAAATGTGGTGGGGTGGTACACATCCAGGTACCGTCAATCACTTCAGGGATGAGGCCAATGAAGCGAAAGCCACTTATGTAGATCCAGGCGTATTATTGACTGACGGTAAAGTGATCTACGACCGCGATGGTAATATTGTTAGCGATACAAGAACGTTTGCGCCTAACACAACAGCGGTGAACTATATTTCTTACATGACAAATACCAGCAATGGTGCGAATGTTAACTATAACTATTATTCACAGTCTTTCCTGAAACTGAGAGAGGTGATCCTTACTTACAGATTTCCATCTAAATGGCTGAAAGGTCGCATCTTCCGTGCGGCTGATATTTCTGCTGTAGGTCGTAACCTGCTGTTGTTCACGAAAATGCCAAACGTAGATCCGGACGCTGGTGTGGATGATCTGCAAACGCCTTCTACGAGAAGTTTTGGTATCAACCTTAACCTTAAATTCTAATTACCAACAATCATGAGAAAAATATATAGTATAGCTGTACTGCTGTTGGTCATTGCGGCAGGCTGCAAAAAGTTTGAAGATTTTCAGACGGACCCTAACAGGCCTACAGTGGCTACGCCCGATCTGCTGCTGAATACTGTTATCCAGGAAGCATTTCAGTCCACTAATCTTGGAGCTACCCTGGCCACGCGTCAGATGGTATTTATAAATGAAGCTTCGAATGAACAATATTATGGTTGGGACAGAGCGGAATTTTCTACCTATAACAATCTGCGCCAGGTGATCAAGATGGAACAGGAGGCTAACAGGTTGCAGAAAACGGAATATATTCCGCTGGTGAAATTCTTCAAGGCGTACTATTTCATGCGGTTGACCAATACCTTCGGTGATGTTCCTTATACGGCTGCACTGAAAGGTGAACAGGATTCGCTTGCTCCCGTTTACGACAAACAGCAGGACATCTTCATATCTGTGCTGGATGATCTGGAAGCGGCCAATGCAGCGATTACGACTACTACAGTTCCGGTACAGGGAGACATCCTCTATAACGGGTCCATGATAAAATGGAAAAGGCTGATCAATAGCTTGTCACTTCGCATCCTGATGAGTTTATCACTGAAAGAAAATAATGCGACTTTAAATGTAAAAGCACGATTCGCAAAAATCGTAAATGATCCCAACACTTATCCGCTGATGACGGATAATACGGATAATGGTCAGTTAACGTTTTTTGACGTGTCAGGTACCCGTTATCCGACTTACAATGATAATGACGTGAACACGGCTTATTATATGGAAGGTACTTTCGTTGATCTGTTGAAAAGATTGGAAGACCCACGTTTATTCCATTTTGCAGAAAAGGCGCCTAAGTCTGTATCATTACCTGATAGCGACTTCGATGCTTATGGTGGCGCGAAGGGAAGTGATCTTGTAGATGATATCGGTAAAAAAGTACTCGCCGGAGAAGTATCAAGGATTAAAAAACGTTATACCGATGATGCCGTGAATGAGCCTAGTATCGCTATTGGTTATGCAGAAACGCAATTCACACTTGCAGAAGCAGTGGTACGCGGCTGGATCAATGGTAATGCTGCAACTTATTATAACAAGGGTGTACAGGCTTCTATGCAGTTTTACAAGATACCACAGGATTCAATTGATGCTTATCTGACGACGAACGCACTCCCGGCCAACGGTCAGCTGGAAGCGATCATGACGCAGAAGTACATTGCTTCCTTCATGAACAGCGACTGGCATTTCTTCTTTGAGCAACGCCGTACTGGTCTGCCTGTCTTCGATGTATCAGGTGCTGGTGTGCTTAACAATAAAAGAGTGCCTAAACGCTGGATGTATCCTATAAAGGAATCACAAACCAACCAGAAAAATGTGGAAGCTGCTATCAACAGTCAATTTGCCGGAGACGACAATATCAACGGAATAATGTGGATGCTGAAAGCAGAATAAGTTGTACTTTATAGTATTAAGTTCAAGATTAGAATATGTTCAGGATGAAGAAAATATTTCTGGCCTCCGCCCTCTGCCTTTTACTGGCAGGGGGCCTTCAGGCCCAGCAGAAAAAAGAAAAGAAAGTAGTATTTGTTATTGCGGACGGTATTCCGGCGGATGTTCTGGAGAAGTTAAACACGCCCAATATTGACCGTATTGCGGCTGCAGGCAGGTATACCCGCATGCATGTAGGCGGTAACAAGGATACTTACAACCAGACGCCTACTATCTCGGCGGTAGGTTATAACAGCCTGCTGACAGGGGTATGGGTGAATAAACATAACGTACCAGACAACGATATTAAAGCGCCTAACTATCATTACTATAACCTTTTCCGGTTATTTAAAGCGCAGTACCCGCAAAAGAAGACCGCTATCTATTCCACCTGGCTGGATAACCGCACCAAACTGGCCGGTGATGGACTGCCGGATGCAGGCAATGTAAAGATCGACCTGCATGCCGATGGTTATGAACTGGATACAGTTCTCTTCCCGCATGATGAAAAAGGTGATTACCTGCACGCCATTGATGAAAAGGTAGTCGATGAAGCAGCAGCCGGTATCAAAAAAGACGCACCTTCATTAACATGGGTATACCTGGAGTATACGGATGATATGGGGCACGGGTTCGGTGACGGCCCGCAGTTCTACAATGCAATAGAAACGCTGGACAAACAGATAGGCCGTCTCTGGGAAGCAGTTACTTACAGGCAGCAACGTTTTGCGGAAGACTGGATGATCGTTATTACTACAGATCATGGCCGTGATGAAAAGACCGGCCGTCATCATGGCGGACAAACACCTCGTCAGAGAAGTACCTGGATGGTGACGAACTATAAACCTCACAACGATTATGCACAGTATTATGAGCCGGCGATCGTAGATATCATGCCGACTATCGCACGTTACCTGAATATGAATATTCCGCAGACTACCGCGCGTGAAGTAGATGGTATCCCGATGATCGGAAAGGTTGCTATCGCAAATGCAAAAGCTAATTTTATCCAGGGGAATATCGATATCAAGTGGTCTGCATTGCAGGATACCGGCAAAGTGAAGATCTGGGTAACAACCACTAATCTTTTCAAGACAGGCGGCACCGACGAGTACCATCTGCTGGCAGAAGTACCCGTACAGGACCGTCATGCGCTGCTGGATGTATCTAAACTGCCATCCAATTTTTATAAGATCGTACTGGAAACAAGCGCCAATACCGTGAATGAATGGTTAGATCTGGATGCCAAGTCCAGGTAAGTACCGCTCTTTTAATATCCTGAGGTGATGTAATTCATGACCCGGGATCATATAGGCGATTGATCTTACTGAAAGAGGATGGCCATTCGATATACCGATAAAGCTCTCTTTTTCCGGCTTCAAATGACGTAACAAGTATATAGACGATTGACGTACCACCCTGAATTCATCTGCCAGGTCCTGCAATGTGCGGTCATTGGCAAATGAATTCAGGACGTAATCGTCCTGCTCAAAACCTGGTAACCCCTGTTGCTCTCCACGGGCAAAACATAATAGCCGGTAGGCAAATACTCTTTCTGAATCGATCATGTGCCCCAGTGTTTCCTTAATGGTCCATTTGCCCGGAGCATAGGCGTAATCAGCTTTTTCTTCAGGAATAGCAGTGAAAAAAGCGTAGGTGCTGTCCCTCAGTTCTTCGAGGATGGCAGGAACTTCAGCGTTTCCAACGTAGTTGATGTAATCTCCCTGGTAAGGTTGAAATTCGCCAGGTTGAGGTTTGGATATCATGGGTGCGATTTTTGCTAATATTAAATAAAATTCGCTAAAGCGCGAATTCGTGGCGGCAGATTTGGATATATTTGCATTAATCACAATATTGCAGTGGGCAAGATTATCCGGCTGACGTTCCCTATAGGCTTTAAAAACCCGCATTGAATGGCATACATTGGTCTCATTAACCTGTTACTGATTGTTGTAAACATTGTAGTGTCATACAAAGGATTGAAAGACCATTCCTTTTTTGACAAGTATTCCTTTGAAGTGGATAACATCCTCGTATACAAGGATTACAAGCGGATGGTGACGTCAGGCTTCCTGCATGTCAGCTGGATGCATTTGTTTTTCAACATGTTCTCTCTTTACGCCTTCAGCACCAGCCTGGAATTGCGGATGGGACCATCCAGTTTCCTGACGCTTTATTTTGCCAGTCTGATAGGCGGTAATCTATTGTCGTTACTGATACACCGGAACCACGGTGATTATAGTGCGGTAGGCGCTTCGGGTGCGGTCTGTGGAATTATGTTTGCCTCTATAGCCTTGTTTCCCGGCATGAGTTTAAGCTTTTTCGGATTACCATTCTTTTCTATTCCTGCCTGGGCATTTGGTGTACTATACGTTCTCTATTCCATTTACGGTATCAGGTCGAAAAAGGATAATATCGGACATGAAGCGCATCTCGGCGGCGCACTTATTGGCATGCTGGTGGCGTTGTGTATGGTACCGGAAGCAATTGCGGAAAATTATCCCACTATATTGTCCATTCTTCTCCCGGGATCACTGGCCGTGTACCTGATCATTACCCGTCCGCACCTGTTGCTTGTGGATAACCAGTATTTCAAAACGCATGTCGGCGATTATGATATTGACGACAGGTATAACCTTGAGCGTATGGACCGTCAGCAGGAGATCGATTTCTTACTGGAGAAGATCCATAAGACGGGTATTAAAAGCCTCACAAAGAAAGAAAGGGAAACGTTGGAGAGGTATTCCCAATCAGTGAATTAGGCACCTCTCCGTGAAATAATTTTAACTGAACAATGCAAAGTAACACCCCCGTTGATCTTCTAGATGACTGACGGCCTGTTTAAACTGGAAAGACCTCCAGGCCAAAACCATTGTAAGGGGGTCCAGTTTTCCGATCGTCTCCCAGTGCTCATTTCTTAACTTGCAGGAGTTTTCAAAGTGTTCTTCGTAGGTATCCATGGAGTTTATATTTATTATCGTCTAATATATATCTTTGTGCTTTCGAAACAAAGGGTTCATAATTTCTTAAAATGGTCTGAGAGAACAAGGAGAGGCGAAGCAGAGAAGACGCAGAGACCGAAAGACAATATCCCCCATAAATACCAACAACTTGAAGAAAACATTAAAGATCATTGCGTGGACGATCCTAACACCCGTATTACTGATCGCCCTGTACCTGGGAACAGCTTATGTATTGTCCCGTATCTCCGTAGAAAAGGAGCAAACTGCAAATGCGGACATTCCGCTGTATATTCTTACCAATGGCGTACATACCGACCTGGTAATGCCTGTGCGTAACCAGCAGATAGACTGGAGTAAGGATGTACTTTTTGCAAATACCAAAGGCAAGGATACATCCGCTCAGTGGATCGCATTTGGCTGGGGCGACAAGGGCTTCTATCTTGAAACACCCACCTGGGCAGATCTGAAGTTCAGCACTGCTTTTAAGGCAGCTACCGGCTTAAGTACATCTGCTATCCATGCAACCTATTACCGGAGCATCAAAGAAGGTAATGATTGCATCCGGATGGATGTAGACAGTGCACAGTATGCAAGATTGATAAGTTATATCCGGGAGAGTTTTGACAGAGATGCCAGCGGAAACATTATACATATCGTTACCGATGCTAATTATGGCAGAACAGATGCATTCTATGAAGCAAAAGGCAGTTACAGCCTGTTTCATACCTGCAATACCTGGACCAACAGCGGGTTGAAAAGCTGCGGACAAAAGGCCTGTCTGTGGACGCCTTTCGACAAAGGCATTTTCTACCAGTACAGGTAGTGTCATCCCTGCAGTGCATCAATAGTGACATAGCATATTCACGACATCCATAATACAGTCTGGTATTACAAAGGGGATTGTAGCTTTTGCTGCAATCCCCTTTGTTGAATATTTACAGCTGCTTATTTCGTTTTTGCAGTTACTTCATCCAGCTCTTTTTTGATGATGCTTTCTGCTTCAGTTCTTGCATCATCACCCTTTACAGGTACATCGGGAATAACGCCGATACCTTCCCATCCTTCTTCTGAACCTGGTGCTGCTACCATCTTCACCGGCAGGAATACTACCAGGTTTTCTTTCAATGGTATCATTGTTCCTGCTATACCTGCACCTGCAGTAGTATCGCCGATAACAGTAGCCCTGTGCATCTTCTGCATAGCGAAAGCGAAACCTTCAGTTGCAGATGCCGTACGTTTATTTACCAGTATATACAGTTTGCTGTCCGGCATTCTTTTACCTGGAACGAAAGGATATGTCCATTCCTGGATATCGTTTTTCCTGTCCTTGTGATAACCGTGCAGATAATAACGCTCATCGCCCGCATTAAAGAAATAACCTGCAAGGAAACGTCCCATCATACCGGTACCACCACCATTATCCCGGATGTCGATAATAATGTTCTTTGAATAGGCTGCCATGTTCATTGCGCTGGCTGCCATTTCAAAAGCTTCCTGGTCTCCGTGGAAACCGCCGGATATCTTGATATAAGCGGTGGATGTTTTTTTGTTCAGTTCAACAGCGTCAAAACCATAGTTATTCTGTCGTTGTTTTTCAAGCTCCTTCTTTGCGTCTTCCGGAGTGCTGGTGTTGGTTACTGTGCGCGTAAGCCTGTCGAAATAATCTTTGCTGAAGAATATAGTCAGATGTACATCCTTATGTACGTCACGCAGGTCTTTTGTGATCTTTTTGGCAAGTTGCTCGGCTGTGAGGTCCTGATAAGCTTTCTTCGTCTCCTGGCTTTTTAACGTAGCGATATATTTCTTTGATATATCGGGGAATGGATAGCTTTCATCAAGTCCATGACTGATCTTTTCGATGATCTCATGTGTGGCTTCTTTGCTCACTACAGCAGGTGCCTCCTTTGTTGCTGCCGTTTGTGTTTGTGCAGACATGAACAAAGGAAGAGAGAGTAAGCCCATCAGGGCTAAAGGTTTATAGAAGTTTAGTTTCATACAAAAGTTGTAAGTAGGTTAGTTGATCAGCAGTTTCTTTTTATCCATCGCTTTTTCATACTCATCAGGATATAAGGTGAAATCTTTTTCCGCAAGTGTTTTCATCAATGCTCTCACATGTTGCTGTATGGATTGCGGCAATGTATAAAAAGCAGCATCTATCTGTATATTCCGTCCATCATCCATGGTTGAATTCTGATGTCTGACAGCGATCTTTTGTCCTTTGTAATTAAGGATGATCTTCACTCTTCCATCATCATATCCGTTCATGCCGCTGCTGCCATATACGAGTAATGGATCAGTTATGCCATCGCCGTCAAGGTCTTTCACTTCGCAGAATTTCGTCCAGAACCAGATAGATTCTTCTCCGTTATTCAGATTATTACTGTTGATGAAATCGTTCAGTTCCCATGTTTTAATAAATCCATTCTCTTCTTTCTTCAGATTGACAGCCTTTATCTTCTGATGTAGTGTATCGTCTTTAGTTATTCCATCTATACTTTCACAAAGAGCGAGGTAGTAGTCGCCCGACTGATCGCGATAGCTGTAAACCCGCCTGATAGGGTGTTGCAGATTAAACTGCTTCACAATATTATCAGAAAATATTGTTGCAGTAATTGCGGGAGAAAGGATCTCACCGTTACTCTTCACTTGTTGTGCATACAGTTGGTTTCCGCTTATTGCGATAATGAGTATAGCTGCCAGGGACATCCTCATACTGATGAATCTTAAATGAATTGTTATGATCTTAAACGGATTGTTACAATCCTAAATCAATTGTTAACGCAGTAGGGACGGGCAATTGACCTGTGTGCAATTTATATTTATTCATGAATTATTGCAATCGGCAGGGTGTCGGATAAAGAGCTTTTAACAAAACAATAAGAAGTATAATAGTTACTTAGCGAAGAGTTTTCTTGGAGGGGAAGTAGTTAAAAAGGATAAGCCCTTTAAGTTAAACTTAAAAGGCTTACCTGACTAGACTAAAATAAACAAATTAAATAGAACGCTTTAACCATTGACCGTGTTCTCAAATGGTACGAGGGAAAAGGCGGTTTTCTTGTATGCGCCGCAAAGTTACGGAAGAATTCTATTAGAAATATCCCTGAATTCCGGCATTTGTGTATTTTGTTGTTAAATGTAAATGCAAACCATATAGTGATATGAAAGTGTATATAACAAGGAACATCCCGGAGGTTGGAATACAGATGTTAAAAGATGCTGGGCTTGACATTACAGTGTGGACTGAAAAGCGCCACCAGCCAGAAGATGAGTTGATAAAAGTATTGCAACAATATGATGCGGTGCTGGTATCCGGTCCGGTAAAAGTAGACCGGCATTTTTTGGAGTCATGCAGGCACCTGAAAATAGTCTCTCTCATGTCTGTCGGTTACGATAACGTTGATATTGAGGCTGCAAGAACGTTAGGCATTGCCGTGGGGAACACGCCGGGCGTATTAAGCGGTGCAACAGCAGATACTGCTTTCCTGCTGATGCTGGCAGCTTCCAGGAAAGCTTTTCACATGCATAAGGAAATTATACGTGGCAACTGGCATTTCTGGGACCCTACCGCTAATCTCGGTCTGGAGCTGGGAGGCAGGACCTTAGGTATTGTAGGTTTAGGCAAGATCGGCTTTGAGCTGGCGAAGAGATGTATAGGTGCTTACAATATGAAGATCATCTACCATAACCGTGGTACAAACTCTGAGGCAGAAAAGGAATTGGGAGCGGTACGTGTTTCTTTTGATGAGCTGTTACAGCAAAGCGATGTGGTGTCGGTGCATACGGCCCTAACGGCTGAAACTAAAGGACTCTTTAATAAAGATGCGTTCAGTAAAATGAAGCCGTCTTCTATTTTCATTAATACCGCAAGGGGAGGTGTACATAATGAAGCCGATCTGATAGCAGCGCTGGAAAGCGGTACTATCTGGGGAGCAGGCCTGGACGTGACCAATCCCGAACCAATGGTTGCGGACAATCCGTTGCTGAACATGCCGAACGTTGCTATTCTCCCACATATCGGTTCTGCAACTGTAGATACACGCAACGCAATGGCCGGGATTGCCGCAAAAAATGTGATCCTTGCACTGCAGGGACTTCCTTTACAGCATGCGGTTGTTCAAAATAAACACATGGCGTAAGCACAACCGTTTCTTCCTGGGAGATAATTTCAGAGGGGTATCTATATTGTGCAGCTGAAGGATGGAGATGACCTTTTCAGTGGAAAAATGGTCAGACAATAACGTCTGGTACGCTATTACACCTGTCCTACCCTGATTCAGGGTGGAGTTAAGGTGGACCTGAGGTGGACTTGATCGGCATAAGTTCACCTCAGGAACTTCCTTTTATTTTGCTTTAGTGCCTGTTATCTCTCCGCCATTTTGATAGACGATTAGGCCGGTTACCTCATTTTTCCCATCCCGGGTAAATCTTAGCTGTACGTCAGCTATATTCAGAAAAAAGAAATCTTCCTTTTCCGCGAATAAAGTAGCTGGATTCTGACCGGTGGGTTGTCCGGTCAGCACACCGTCCTTCAACGCTACAACGATCTTGAAACCAGGTTTCATATCATACTGCCCTATATATTGTTGTAAGGTAGTGTCGGCTACCTTTATGGCTATCCTCTTTTTAGGGAGAGTATAAGGCTTGTCATAAAGTATTGCCAGAATAGACTCACTTATTTTGCCAATTGTGTTGTCTGAAGCATTGTCTAACAGGGTGATACATACATCGTCTTCGGGTATCCGGACAATCGTGGTAATAAAACCATGGATGCCACCGCCATGGCCCACCTTTCTTTTTCCCGCTATCGAGTCAATGTTCCATCCATAGCCATAATTGTTTTTTTGAGGAGTATATGCTCTTTCCCAGTCGGCTTTGGAGATGATCTTATATTGTTGCAGCGCCTGATGCCATTTATAGAGGTCGCCGGTAGTACTGTACATAGCGCCTGCTGCAAAAGACACGGACGAGTCTACACCGGGAGCGACCTTGCTGCTGTCTTCATTGATGAAGAAATAGCCGGTTGACTTGTCCTTGTTCGTAAGGCGCTTGAAATCAAACCCGGTATGGTTCATCTGCAACGGCTGAAAAATGTATTCTCTCGCTACCTGATAATAGGGTTTGTGTGCAGCTACTTCAATAATATATCCAAGCAGGCAATAACCGGAATTAGAATAATTCCACTTGGTGCCAGGAGAGAAATCCAGTGGTTTATCTTTAAACAGCGACATTATCTTTTCGCGGCTGGCAGGTTTACTGACTTCATTATCCATGAAGGTCCTGTCATTGGTATAGTTGAATATGCCGGAAGTATGTGTTAGCAGATGTTCTACTGTAATACTATCTCCTTTCGGAAAATCAGGGAAGAACTTTGATACTTTATCCTGCAGGCTGAGTTTCTTTTCTTCTTCCAGTTTCAGCACGATAGCTGCTGTAAATTGTTTGGTAATGGAACCCAGCTGGAAGATGGTGCCTGTGTCATTACGGGAACCGTCAGCTATATTACGGAAGCCATAACCTTTATTCAGGAGAATTTTACCATGTTGTGATACAAGCGCTGTACCATTGAATTTGTACAGGTTGTTGTAGGTACTGAGCAATGTATCCAGCTTGGAGGCTGTGTCCTGGGCATGTGCATACTGCAATCCACCGAGGAGGAAAAGGAGGCATAATAACTTTCTCATGTTTGTATGTAGTTTGGGGACGGCCAGGCTATGTTGTGTACATAAAGATAAAGTTATATTTTGGGATTATATAAATCCACGTATCATGAAAAGAATATGGCAGGGAATACTCATAGCCGCCTGTTGCTTGTTTGTTATTACAGCGAATGCCCAAAAGAAAAGAAAGTCCTTTAAAGTGATCGGTTTCTATACCGCCCTGCATGACCAGGCACATATCAGTTTTGTACATGAGGCTAACCGCTGGTTTGCTGCCAAAGCAAAAGAGAACAACTTTACCTACGATTCCACCAACGATTGGAGTAATATGAACCCGGCCTTTCTGTCCAAGTACCAGGTGGTCATATTCCTTGATACAAGACCGGATACGCCTGCGCAGCGGGAAGCATTCCATCAGTATATGGAGAACGGCGGCGCCTGGATGGGATTCCATTTCTCCGCGTTTGCACTGACCCCGTCGGATTTTCCACAGAACTGGGACTGGTATCATAACGAGTTCCTGGGTTCAGGTTCCTATGGCAGTAATACCTGGCGGCCCACTTCAGCTATCCTCCGTGTAGAACATCCGGAACATCCTGCAATGAAGCGCCTGAACAGCACCTTCAAGGCATCTCCGAATGAATGGTATCGCTGGTCGAATGACCTGAAGGCTAATAAAGATATCACCATATTGTTGTCGATAGATTCAACCAGTTTTCCACTGGGAACAGGACCTAAACAGCATGAGATCTGGCATAGCGGTTATTATCCCGTAGTATGGACGAATAAGAAGTACCGGATGATCTACATGAATATGGGACATAACGATATTGACTATGAACATCACACCAATAAAGACCTGTCATTGACTTTTGGTAATAAGGAACAGGATCGGTTTACGCTGGATGCTTTGCTCTGGCTGGGGAAACGTTGAGGTTACAGTTAATGCATCAATTCACTTTTTCATATTCATAGTGTCCCTTAATATGTTTATTGAGGTAGATGCCTTTTGAAAAAGAGGTCTTCATGGCCTGATACACTTCTTCCGGGACGTTTTTATAGTCATAAATAAGCCCTGAAACGAAGATGACCCGCAATGTGGCCGTATCCCGGTCGTAATGCATTCTATATACCACAGACGAAGGCATATCTGGCATACTACAATTGCCAGGCCAATGACAGCGGCGTCAACTGCTATAGCAATTGACGCCGCTGAAAGTTATTTCTCCCCTTTTTGCTTCCTTCTGCCTTCAAGTATCTTGTAAAAAGAGCGGCTCCTGATCTCGTCCATTGTCAGGCCGGTGACCAGTACTTCTTCCTCCGAAATAGCCCCGCAATTGATAGCTTTGATGAAAAAATTCAATAATCCCTGACCAGTTGCTGCGTCATCAAAAATGTCTTTAGTCAGTGTGGAAATAGCAGCACGCTCTACAAATGTTTTGAGCCGGAATACCGCATCGTCGTAATTACTCAGGAAGAAGTAATAAGTAGCCGCATAACGCATCGGTAGCTGTGCGGGATTAAGGTCCCAGCCCTGGTAGAAACCATTGATCAGCGAATGCATGATATGGCCGTAGCCGATACGCCAGGCATGGTGTACGCTGTCTGCATTCTCCTGTAGTTTCGCAAAGCTGAGTTGATCACCTTTGTGAGGCGCTACCGGGATCACGTTGGTAGCACCATCTGAAAGGAAAATACCAGTGCTGGCAAGGGCTACTTTTGTCATATGATGTGCAAAGTCGCATACCGGGTGGGCCATTGTCTGGTACTTAGCTGTAATACCGCAAGAGGCAGTATAATCATAGGTGCCAAAGTGCGCCGCAATACAACGGCCTTCGCTGGCACGGATGATACGCATCAGTGGGTTTCGGCCTTCGTCATCCATGATGATCTGTGTAGCCTCTACCATGGTTTCCATCTTTAAAGTGCCGGGTTTCAGTCCATGTGCCTTTTCCAGTAGTTCAAACAATCTTACGAGTGTAATGACCTGTTCGGGAATAGTGACCTTTGGTAACATCACTACAAAGTTATCCGGCAGTACGCCGTCCGTCTCATTTAATAGTGTTGTAAGAAAGAGGTCCAGCGTACGTACACTGCGATGCTTCAGATCTTCTGTGAATGGTTTGATACGGATGCCTATGAATGGTGAAATTGTTCCCTTTTTCATCCCGATGGCCAGCTCCTTTGCTGCAGTCACCGCTGTAGCATCTTCTTCTTCATCCGGCCGGTTACCGAATCCATCTTCAAAATCGATACGGAAATCTTCTACAGCTTCTGTAAAAATTTTGCTGACGATTTTCCTGAAAACTGTATAAGGTAACCAGGCAGGTTCCCGTTTCCTGTCGCTTGCAGACAGGTCCCGCAGCTTTTCTTCAAGATCGGTAATATCGGCCTGGCGCTGCGGCAACTGTTGATGCCCTTCCAGTTGCAGGGCTTTCGCCAATACAACGAAGTTGGGTGCATATGTATTTAAGTGTTTGAATGCGATCACTCCCATATGGGTGCAGGTATCTGCCTTGAAGAGGTTCGCGCCGCCATAAACAGTATGTACAGGCTGCCTGTCAGGTTTGTCGCCGGGGTATACCTGCTGGAATTGCAGGTTGGCCTTTTGTAGCTCCTGTAGCAGTTGTTCTTTTTCATTTTCAGCTATTGCCAGTTGCATAGTCTTATGAAGGTTTTAAGTGCCACGATAAGTGGAGTAACCAAACGGATTTAACAAAAGAGGAACATGATAATGCTCGCCGTCACTGATGTAAAACACCACTTCCACGAAGGGGTAGAAGGAGGATAAGCCCCGTGTTTCAAAATATAGTTTCGTTTCAAACCTGAGCTTATAAATACCTGGGGGTACGATCACATCTTTCGGCAGCAGATCTGTTACCCTGCCGTCTTTATTTGTGGCGCTTTCGGCAATGCAGGTCCAGGTGTTTTCCTGTTGCCGGGATAAGCTGACGGCAACGTCAGGCGCAGGTGTGCCGAAAGATGTATCTAGAATATGTGTAGTGACCTGGCTCATACGCTTAATAGTTTTTTAAGCCTGATGGCCGTGATCTTTTCCTGTTCATGCATAGCGATCTTAATTTCTTCTTCCGGATCGTTTTTCAGCCGTTCAGTGAGGATGGACAACATCTCAGGGGCCGACTTACCTGTAGCACATACGATAAAAATGTAATCGAATTTATCTTCATACAGTTTATTCCCTTTTGTAAAGGCCTGGAGAATGACAGTGGAAGCATCGATAGTCCCTTCCTGTTCCCGTGACGCCCATTGTGCCGTAGTAGCAAATTTTTGTTGCAGGGAATGGAGGTCGCCAATTTTCGGGTGATGATTAAAGGCTTCTTTCCAGTCCTGTTCCGAGCACGCGTGCCAGTGTTTAACGGCAGCAGCCAACAGGCTGTCTTCATCTTTTACAGGAAACTCCTTTTTCATTTTTTCAATCCATGCGGTAGCGCCACAGCAGGTGCTGAGCGTTTCAGTTAATTGTTCTGGTGGTAATGCATTAAGTGCTGTCAAAGTCATTGGGTGGAATTTATTATAGAGTAGTGGGGAACCTGTTCACATTTTTGTAATAGATGTAAACGGCAGGTTCTTTTCCCATAGCAGTAAACCATTGCTGGCAATAAGGGGCCATCCAGATAGCATCTCCCTTTTTTACAGGATACCATTCATGGTCCAGCATGTAAACACCTTGTCCCTGCAGGTATAACAGTCCATGTTCCATGATGTGTGTTTCTACGAAGGGAAGATGTCCGCCGGCGTCGTAGGTGAATATATTCACGGCCATATCGAATGACAGATCTTCCGGTAATAATACCTGTAGCCGTAATGCAGGATCACCGAGGAAGGCAGGTCCTGGTACTGTGGCAGCGTCTCCGAAGATCACCGGCGGATGTTCATGTCCTGCCAGTTGCTCATATACCTTGTGAAAGGTAACGATCTGTGTGCCTTCCGTAAATTGTTCCAGCCGGTATGGATGCCCTGATGGAACATAGACGAACTGGCCGCCGGTCAGTGTTTTTATTTGTGTACCGGTTTTTGCAGTGCATTGTCCGGATATGATGTAGAAAAATATCTGTGCTGTTTCGGTATCTCCTGAAATAATACAGTCTTTCTCTGCTGTGATCAATGTTTGCCCGAGTCGTGCACCCATTTGTTCATTGATGATGACATTCACTTTGCAGTGTGTCCATCCGGGCACAACGCTGTTCACATATCCGTCCGGGCAGATGACCGCATGATTCCTTTTTACTACTGATCTTGTCAGTGCTGATATTTCCATATTACCGCTTTTTGTATACCTCTGCAAGGCGATGAATAAAATGCGCTGATACCTGAATTGCAGCAGCGATATCCGCTACTTCGACATTTTCTTCAGGATGATGACTGATGCCTTTGTAACATCTTACGAACAACATGCAAACCGGTGCTACGGCGCCAACCATAACAGCGTCATGGCCTGCGCCGCTGACGAGGTTCTTTACATTGTAACCTGCTGCTGTAATGCCTTGTGCCAGCAGGTGACTGAGGGCGGTGTCGCATTCGACCGGTTTAGCTTTTTGTATGATGTCCCAGTCGGCTGTGAGTTGTCTTTCAGCGCAGATCTGTGACGCGATATCTTTCAGGTACCTGCGTGCTTTTTTAAGAAGCACCTGATCTGTGCTTCTGACATCCAATGTGCAGGTCACTTCTCCGGGTATCACATTACTGGCTGCATCTTTGACATCTACGGTGCCGACTGTGGCTACCAGGTCGTTGTTATGTTCCAGGCCAAAACGTTCTACCGCCAGGATAAACTCAGCTGCAGCACATAATGCATCTTTCCGCATTTCCATAGGTACAGTGCCGGCATGGCCGCCCATACCATGAAACCTGACACGGATGCGATGCTGACCGGCTATGCCCTGTACTACGGCAACGGGGATATGTTGCTCGTATAATACCGGTCCCTGTTCAATATGGATCTCATAATATCCCAGCCATTCGTCTTCAGGAATGGCATCAGCCGCCAATTGGTCCACATCTCCTCCCATCGTCTTAATTGCATTTCTGAGGGTAATGCCTGCACTATCTGTCTTGTCCAGCAGGGCGGAATTAAACTTGCCCGTGATAGCAGTGCTGCCAAGATAAGTGGTATGAAAGCGTACGCCTTCTTCATCACTGAAGGCGATCAGTTCTATGTTGAAAGGCAGGTTGATCCTTTCCTGCTGAAGATGTGTGATCAGGTCCAGCCCCATGATCACTCCCAGTGGACCGTCAAACTTACCGGCATTCTTCACGGTGTCTATATGCGATGCAATAACCAGCGTACGGGCATTAGGCTGTGTACTAGGCCACCGGCCTCTCACATTCCCGATATTGTCTATCCTGGCCTGTAAACCTGCTTCCTGCATCCACTTCAATACTTTGCTGCATCCGCTGATAAAAGCGGAAGAACCGAATGTACGGGTCACACAGTGAGGGTCCTCACTGATACATGCCAGTTCGTGGATCCTGGACATTACTGCGTTTGCTCTTTGTGCGTGGTCCATTGTCAGCTTGTTTGGTGTACTGAATTAACAATATGCGTCACGTATTCATTCGCGCAGACGGGTCGCGCCGGAGGCAGGCCGTATCGTTTTTCCCTGTGCCAACGTGAAATTTCCCTGATCAAATACCTTTATGCCTCTTATGTACGTTTGTTCTACGACGCCGTAAAGCGTCTCATTGAGATAAGGTGTCAATTTATGTTTATGATATAATCCTTCCGCATTAACCGTGAATGATCTTTGCGGGTCCCATATCACAAGATCCGCATCATATCCTGCGGCGATCTTTCCTTTTCTGTCTTGTAAGCCTGCCAGTACCGCTGGTTTTTCGCACAGCCATTGTGCTATCTGTGGCAACGTTACATCCCGGCTCCGGCCTGCTGTCCACAAGGCAGGCAATGCAAGCTGCAGAGAGGCGATACCGCCCCAGGCCTGGGTAAAATCGCCCGTGTCCAGTGCCTTCAGTTCAGGAGGGGCAGGGGAGTGGTCCGTCGCTACAAAATCTATCACACCTGCTTTTAACGCTTCCCACAGCCGCTGGTTGTTTTCCCTTTCCCGGATGGGAGGTGCGCACTTGAAACTGGTATTCCCATCAGGAACTTCTTCTCCATTAAAATACAAATAATGCTGGGCAGTTTCAACAGTCAATGGCAATCCTTTTTCTTTTGCTGCTATTATCTGTGGAATGGCGTCAGCTGCAGATAGGTGAACGATATGTACCCGGCAGTTGTATTTTTCACAGAGGCGGACCATCAGGCTGATAGCAGCCTGTTCCCATGACTGTGGCCGGGAGGCCATGTATTGCCGGTAAGAGCGTTTATTCTCCTGTATGGCCGGCTGACTGTCAGTTAATTCACAATGTACCAGCAAAGGCAAATGATGCCTGGCGATAATTGGCATCGACTTTTCAAGGTCAGCCGCTGTGACATTGGGAAATTCATCAATACCGGAATGTACAAGGAATGCTTTGAAACCCAGCACGCCCTTATTGATCAATGGTTCGATCTCATTTTCATTGCCGGGAATAATACCGCCCCAGTAACCGCAATCAGCATGTAACTGAGGAGCAGCGGCACGGACCTTTTGTTCGAAAGCCTGTACAGTGGTTGTTACGGGAGAGGAATTTAACGGCATATCTACCAGTGTAGTAATGCCGCCGGCAATAGCTGCACGTGTGGCAGTGTCAAAACCTTCCCAATCCGTCCTGCCCGGCTCATTGATATGTACATGAGGATCGGTAATGCCCGGCATCAGGACCTTATCGCCTATGTCAACGATCTTGCGGGCATCATCCGGCAGGTCGGCCTGAATAGCGTGTATCCTGCCGTCTTTTACCAATACTACCGCTGGCCGTAAACCATCAGGAGTGAGTATATTATTTCCTTTTATAATGAGGTCAGACATATGATGGGGCTTCTAAGTAAAAGTAGGCAATTAATTCTTTATATTAGGGTATGTTATCATCATAAAAAGGCCCCATTATGAAAATCAAACTTGGAGAAAACAGCTATGGTAAGAATGCCGTTCAACTGTCGAAGATCATCCGTCATGCTGCTTACCATGAGTTCCGGCAGATCACGGTGAATGTATCGCTAAAAGGAGATTTTAATGAGGCGCATAAAGATGGGGATAACAGTAAGATATTACCGACGGATACGCAGAAGAATACCGTATATGCCCTGGCGAAAGATCATTTTAAAACTTCCATAGAAGACTTCGCATTATACCTCGCCAATTACTTTGTAACAACCCAGCCCCAGGTGGAGGCTGCTACTATTGAAATAGCGGAACAGCTGTATCACCGCATGCTGTTTGATGGAGTTGAACATCCACATGCTTACATGGGCGGAGGAGACGAGAAACGGACGGCCCGTGTTGTAAAGACAGCTTCAACCGTCAGTGTGCAGTCCGGTATAGCAGACCTGCTTATTCTGAAAACGACAGACTCCGGTTTTGAGAAGTATATCAAAGATAAGTATACGACGTTGAAAGAGACGGGCGACAGGATACTGGCTACAAAGTGTGAGATCGCCTGGACCTGGGATAAACTGCCTGCCGATTATTCAGAACAGTTCAATAGTATACGCGGGTTGCTGTTGCAGACATTTGCCGGGCATAAAAGCCTCTCTGTACAACAGACCTTATACGCAATGGGAGAGGCTGTCCTGGAAACTTATAGCGGCATCAGGGAGATCTATCTGCAGATGCCTAATAAACATCATATCCCTTTCAACCTGGAGCAATTTAACATACAGAACCAGAATGAGATCTTCATTGCGACAGATGAACCTTATGGTATGATCACAGCTACTGTGGTAAGAGAGTAGCTAGTGCAGTACTGGAACGCTGTGCCTTACTTTTATGATCTGTGCAGCAACGCTGATAGCAATTTCGGTCGGCGTCTGACTGCTGATATCTATACCTATCGGCGCCTGGACCCTGTTTAATAATGTTTCACTGATCCCTTCTTCTCTATATGTATCGAACATCTTCCCGATCTTTGCAGCGCTGCCTAATACGCCGCAATACCTGAATGATTTATGCAGTAATGCTCTCAGTGCGATGTCGTCGGTCCTGTAACCGACGGTCATGATCACTACATAATGATGCTCTCCGGCTGGGACCATCACCTTCAGCTGACTATAGTCGCGTACAATTGTCTTCTCATGTGCGGTACTGTTTTCCAGTAAGGTATGAAGGTGGGGGCGGTCTTCAAAGAGGTGTATATAAAAGTCGAGCTTCTGCATCACTTCAGATAATGCCAGTGCACAATGTCCGCCGCCAATGATATACAGAAAATCACGGTACCCTATCTTTTCCTTGTACAACCAGTCCAGTTCAGACTGCATTGTGTAGTGACAGTCCGGCTCTCCGTGGATCTCTGTTGTGAACTGCAGGCCGAGTGGAGACAACTGAAGGATGCCCTGCTGGTTTTGTGAAAGGCAGGCAATGATCTTATTGACGGGCGTGATGCTTTCGGGCAGGAGTTTATATAACAGGATGGTTTGATCACCGGAACAGATCATACCACTCTGTTGCCGGGCTGCTTCTTTATCATGGTATTGTTTGTGAATAGAGTAGGAGGTCGCGAAGTGGCCCAGCTGTTCCTTCGCCAGTTCTATAAACTTGTGTTCCATGATACCTCCGCCGATAGACCCTTCTATTTCTCCTGCCTGGTTTACGGCCATAAAGAAGCCTTGTCTGCC
Organism: uncultured Flavihumibacter sp.; assembly: GCA_902168105.1. Taxonomy (GTDB): domain Bacteria; phylum Bacteroidota; class Bacteroidia; order Chitinophagales; family Chitinophagaceae; genus Chitinophaga. Next base: position 14,764 of record CABHOY010000065.1, on the reverse strand, counting down.
CGGACTGCTGCCATGGCTTTCCATCACGTAAAGCAGCATTACTGGTATATTCTGCCGCAGGCTTTTACTGATCAATTCCCAGGTGACTAACTGTTTCTTCATGTTGCTGATTAGTTTCCAGAGTTGTTTTTGAATATAACGCCATTAACACTTTTTCGGGTGTCATAGGTGTACTGAAGGGAATATCAGCATTAGGATGGAACGCTCTTATCGCATTGCTGAGCGCGAACCAGGCGCCTATCCCGTACATCAACGGAGGCTCTCCCACTGCTTTTGAGCGGAACACGGCCAGGTTGTCATTGTTTGTTTGTAATGCATCTATAGCGATCGTTTTCGGTACGGAATAAATATCCGGTACCTTATATGTGGATAATGCATTGGAGCGTAAGCGGCCGTCTCTGTCGTAGATCACTTCTTCCATTGTCATCCACCCAATGCCCTGCACAATGCCGCCTTCAATTTGTCCGCGATCAATATCGGTATTCATACTATTGCCAAAATCGTGTACTACCTGGACAGTGTCGATTGTGTATGTGCCCCGCAGGCAATCTACGGTCACTTCGAGGATGGCGGTACCATATACATGATAAGCGAAAGGATGACCTTTCTCTTTTGCTTCGTCAAAGTTTATTTCGGGCGTGGCATAGTGTGCATGTTCAGAGAGGCTCACCCTTTGCCGGAAGGCACTTGTAACGAGTTGCTGCCAGTCCCAGGAAGAGGGTGTGCCTTTCACCAGTACCTGTTCATTCACCAGTGAAATATCTTCTGTGGCTACTTGTAATCCATCTGCAGCTACCTTCTTCAGGCGTTCCAGGATAGCGGTACAGGCCATTAGGGTAGCCTTCCCATTCAGGTCGGCAGTAGCACTGGCGGCAGAGGGCGAGGTATTCGCGATGGTATAGGTGCTGGTGTTATTCAATTTTATCCTTTCAGGTGCGATCGCCAATGTCTGCGCAGCTACCTGGAGTATCTTTGTATTGACGCCCTGCCCCATTTCCACAGCTCCTGTACTGATACACACACTGCCATCGGAATAGACATGTACCAGTGAGCGGGCATTGTTCATCATGGTATTCGTGAAAGAAATGCCGAAGCAAACGGGCATAAAAGCGATCCCTTTTTTATGCAGTTGATGTTCTTTATTGTAGGTGCTGACGATATTGCGCAGGTTGTCGGGATTGTACAGTACCTCTGCTTTTTCCCAGCAGGTCAGTGCTTCACTTCTGGCGGTTTGTCCGTAGGGGAAAACCTGCCCTGTTTCAATGAGGTTCTTTTTCTGGATAGTGGCTGCGTCCACATGCAACCCCTGGGCTGCTTTTGCAATGGCTGCTTCTATCACATACATGCCTTGCGGACCGCCAAAGCCACGAAAGGCGGTATTCGGCGGAAGATTTGTACGACAGCACCAGGCGGTCGCCTTTACATGCGGAACAAAATACGAATTGGTACAGTGGAATAAAGTGCGTGCCATTACAGCCGGAGACAGGTCCGCAGAAGCGCCGGCATTCTGGAAGAAGGACACTTCATAGGCGATGATCTTATAATCATTGTCAAGCCCTATTTTAAAGTCGGCCGCATAAGGATGCCTTTTACCGGTCATCGCCATATCTTCCATCCTGTGCAACGCGTATTTGACAGGTTTCTTCAACAGCCATGCCGCCAGTGCACAGAGGGCGGCCCAGGTATTAGCCTGGTCTTCTTTTCCTCCGAAACCACCACCCAGTCGTGTAACGATGACTTCAAAGCGGTGCATGGGTTGCCCCAGAACGGATGTTATTGCGCGTTGTACCGCTGTTGGTCCCTGTGTGGATGAATAGATGCGTAAACTGTTGTTCTCCTGCGGAATGACGTAGGCGCCCTGTGTTTCAATGTATAGATGTTCTTGTCCGTTGATGTCAGCACTTCCCTCAAAGATGTGTGTGCATTGCCGCCATGCGTTGTCGATATCACCTTGTGTGAAAGTGCGGGGAGGGATGATCAGCTCACCCCGGGCCTGCGCATCTCTGGGATCGGTAATAACAGGCAGGGGATCGATGCGTACCCTGATCTTTTTAACGGCTGCCCTGGCGGCTTCACGGGTACGTGCTACTACGAAGGCGACTGGCATGCCGCAGAAATGTACGTGATGATCTGCTAGCAGGGGCTCATCTTTAATGATCCCGCCTATTTCATTTTGACCGGGAATATCTGCAGCAGTGAATATGCGCACTATGTCCGGTACGAGCATGGCATCGTCCAATATCAATTCCCTGATCACGCCATGTGCTACGGCGGAACCAAACGCCGCTCCGAACAACGTACCGCCAATTAGCGGTATGTCGTCCAGGTACACAGAAGTACCGCTGACATGGGTGTTGGAATCAATATTTTTCATACCACGTTATAATAACAGTTCCACCTTTAGTGAAGGGAACAGGGTGATGAAATGTGCTTTTATAAGTTGTTCCAGTAACAACCGTTTATATACTGCCGTGCCCCTGGCGTCGCTGATAGGCGTGATCTCCGTCTGTGCAATTGCGCATGCGACCTTGATCACTGCACCGCTGGGAGCTTTCCCTTCCAGGAAAGCAGCAGTATCCGTCAGGAGTGTTGGTATCGGTCCTACGCCACCTGCCGAGATCCTGACTGTTCTGATCAGGTTTTCCTGCATTGTGATACAGATAGCTGTGTTTACACTGGCAATATCCAGGTTGGTACGTTTGCTCACCTTTTCAAAATGGAAGCTTGTACTGGCGTCAGGTAATTCAAACCAGCACCGCGTAATATATTCTTCCGGACGTTTGTCCAGTTTCTTGTAGTCCTTATACAATTGCCGTAGCGGTAATGTTCTGGTAGTGGTTCCGTCACTTAGTTCAAGTGTTGCGTCCAGCGCCAGGAAGAAGATGGTCAGGTCCCCGATGGGAGAAGCGTTGACGAAATTGCCGGCAATGGTGGCCATATTGCGGATAGGGGTAGAGGAGATCAGGCTGACATAACTTCCCAGTGCAGGAAAGTGGGCCTGCATAATAGGAGAGGCCAGGATATCGCTCACTGTGCAGGCTGCACCGATCACACAGCGGTTATCTTCCCGGGTGATGCCTTTCAGTATATCCTGGTTGAACAGGAACTGGAGCGGTTGTTCCTGGATCGCTTCCGGTTGCTGCACATAGAGATCGGTGCCACCGCCCATGAAACGGGGTGTTGTTCCCGAAGGAGGGGCTAATTCCCCGTTTAAGGACAATACAAGGCGTTTTAGCCGCTCTTTTATGCCGGCGAAGTATGCAGGCAGGATCTGTTGCTCAGCGGCAAATTGGGCCGGTTCCTCCTGATTTCGCTGTGCCAGTAATAAGGCGACACCGGCGGCAGCTCTTTCGATGGACTTATAACCCGTACAGCGGCAGATGTTGCCGTCGATAGCCGTAATAGCATTTTGGGTAGTGGGCGACTGGGTACTGAGGCAGAACCCCGCCAGGGACATTACAAACCCGGGGGTACAGAAGCCGCATTGAGTCGCTGCATTATCTACCATGGACTGCTGAATGGGATTAAGCGCCGGTAACATGTTAACGCCTTCGATAGTTACGATATGTTTGCCGTGTGCATTGCCCAGTGGCATCAGGCAGGAGGTAAATGAACGGTATACCAGTTTGCCCCGCTGCAGTTCCCCTGCCAGAATGGTGCAGGCGCCGCAGTCACCTTCATTGCAACCGGTTTTTGTACCGGTAAGGTGCTGATGGTAACGTATGAAATCCAGCAGCGGCATACCAGGTGGAAGGCTGGTACCAACATCTTCATTATTGAGAATAAACTTCAGCAAGGGTAACAAAAGTGCTTTCTCTGAAGTTAACGAAAATTTTCGATCCCAGCTAACCCGAAACCGGGTAGGAAAGCCGGGATCGCGTAGCCGGTTATTCACAGGAATGGAACAGAAACTCATGGAAAGCACCCGTGCTTTCCTTAATTTTGTAACCGAACGGTTGCTTAAAATACGTTCATCAAACGATGAGAAGGGATGTTTTTCAGGCGATAGCCGATCCTACCAGGCGGGAGATCATTAATTTGCTGGCGCACCAGGCGTTAAACCTGAATGCGATAGCTGACAATTTCGATATCAGCAGGCCGGCGGTATCCAAACATATCCGCATATTGACAGAATGCGGCTTACTGATGATCACCCAGCAGGGCAGGGAGCGTTATTGTAAAGCCAACCTGGAGAAATTGCAGGAAGTGTCAGACTGGACAGCGCAATATCAATCATTCTGGATGAAGAAACTGGATGCGCTGGAAGACTTTCTGGAAAAGGAGAAGAAGGAAGGCGACAACCAATAACAAAAAGAGACTGCCCTTCACAGCGGACAGCCTCTCCTGACAAAGGGATGGCATCTGGTTGACGTCTTTATTCGCTCCACGGAGAATGCAGGATACAATCGCAGAAATTCTTCCGCTGGAAGTTAGGGATCATAAAGGCGCATACATCTGCCTTGATATTTCCAAACGTCGTATCTGTTTTATGTTTGAAACCGTCAAAGAAGGTTGGGATGATCCTGTTCTTAAAGTCATTCCTCGGGAATGCTTTAATGATCTCTTCTCTATGCTCATTCGTCAGGTGCTCATAACCTTCACCCATTACATCCAGACCTACTCCTGAGTACATCAGCGCTACCTCTGCTTCCTTATACTCTGCAACACCGATGGTGGTATGCAAGGCAATGGTATCCCACACGCGTTGCAGCGCCAGTTCAGGATATCCGTGGCTTTTCAGGAAGTCTCTCGCGGCATTCGCGCCATCTACTTCAAAACGTTTGTCGGGACTGCTGTAATGAGGCGTCAAACCCAGGTCATGGAACACGGAACTGATATATAAGAGCTCAGTGTCATGTTTTATGTTATTTCTTTGTGCGTTGAGGGAAGAGAAAAGGAATACGCGGAGTGAATGGTTATAGATAAAATCTGTACCATATTCCAGCAGTAATTCTGTGGCTTGTTTAGCTACCTGGCTGTCTGGGATGTCTATTCCGGCTAGTTTCGTTAATCTTGTTACTGGCATAACTTTTAAGTTTATGCCACAAAATTAGCGGAGAGAGGAGGTATGGAAAATGCTAAAAACAACGAATCAGATACCAATTTTCACAAATTGCGCCCGGTATTCGTTAGGAGAGAGGTGTGTCTCTTTTTTAAAGAAGTTGCTGAATTGGTAAGGGGTGGCAAAGTTCAGTATATATGAGATCTCTTTTACGGGTTTGGAAGAGAACTGCAATAACCTTTTGGCTTCTGCTACCAGCTGACCGTTGATAATATCTTTGGCCCTGCGGCCTGCACAACGTTTGCAGAGATCGGCCAGCTGCCGGTAAGAAATACCAAGCTTTTCAGCGTAGTCAGTCACTTCATGCGTATTACGGTATTCCTTACTGACCAGTTCTATGTACTGGCGGTATATTTTATTCTCAGTAGTACTGAGCCCTTCATGCAAAAGGCTGTTAATATTTGCCACTTTGATCATCATGATTTTCAGATATGCAGCCAGTGCATCGCCCTTATTCACGTAGTCAGTGGCATTGAACTCATCCAGCATGGTGATCATCAGGCTGGTGAGCGCTTCTTCATCCTGCATATTTAAGTGCATCTGCTGATGACCTGAAGGATCATTGAACAGCACTGCTTTGCAGTTACTGGCGCTGGCAGGTGCTTTTTCCCAGAAGCAATCTCCAAAGCGGAGCACGTAGCCTTCAACATGGTTGTTGCCATTAACAGCGTAAACCTGTCCTTTAGAAATAACAAAAAGGCTACGTGGTACGATCTCGTATAAGACGCCATCAATAGCTACCGTACCATACCCTTCCCTGATAAGTATCAGCTCGTTGAAGGAAATGCGGTGCAGCGTATCGTCTTCGAATAATTGACCGCTGATCTCCTCCACAGAGAACGAATCTCTCAACGCAGGGTTGATATCGATGTTTAATATGTGGGCGGCATGCATACGGTAAATGTAGGGAAATATCCTTTTGCAGGGCTATATAAAGAATTGATGATCTTATAGATTCTGTTGTATAAAAAGACCCTCACGTTAAGTGAAGGTCTACATTTAACGCGGAAATTCGAGCATAGTTTGTTTGTGATTATCAGGATATGGTTTCCGTTATGTCTTTTGCCGGTATAACGATGGTTGTCGCGGTTTTCTCTTATTGCAGATCTTTCAGCATCCAGACGGTGCAGGCGAAATGACCTGAATTGCCCAATGCCTTGTCCAGGTGTTTGAAGCCTGCTTTCTCATACATGGTTACAGCTTTGGCGAAGTCAGGAAAAGATTCCAGGTAAAGATGTGTATACCCCTGTTGCTTTGCAACAATAAAGGTGTGCTCCATCAAAGCTCTGCCGAGACCCTTTCCCCTGGCATCAGCGGAGAGATAGTATTTTACAAGTTCGGCACAGCCTTCGGGCAGACCTTCTGTAGGAAACATCCCGCATCCACCCAATACTACTCCGTTTTCTTCAGCCACGAAGTATGCGCTCCCGGGATATTGGAACAGATCATATAACTTGTCTGTTTCAGGATCGGAGTACACTGTACCTACCTTTGGTATGTTGAATTCATCGAATGTGTCTCTTACTATCTTCGCTAATGCTGCATTGTCTTTAGGCTCAATGTTTCTAATGGTAACTGGCATAGTTTGTATCATGGCTAATTGTTATGCTTGACAAGTCCTTTATGGTTCCGCCCCGAAATATACGCCTTGTTTGCGGAACTGGCAGATAGATAAAGTTTATGGACAGATCTGATCATTATTCTACAGGCAGCATTACTTTTCTGAACAGTTTCCTGATCAGGTTTATTTCTTCAGCATACGCTGTTTTCTTCCGTGTGCCGAAGTATAATGTATTCTTCAGTTTTGTATTCCCTTCCCACAATAATTTAATCTCTCCGTTTTCAATCTCTTTTCTGCAGAGAAAATCAGGCACTACCGCCAGGCCCTTTCCGCTTTTAAGACAGCGTACGATGGAGTTTAAATTAGGTACGATATAATTAGGCCTGAAATCAGGATGTTTGTTGAAATTTAGTTTCCAGAACCTGAACCAATGTTCCATATCACCAGTGGTACCATACCACTTCTGTTTCTTCAGCCAGTCCTCAATAACACTGATATCTTTCCCTTTGGCCAGTTTATTAAATGATTTCGAATCTACATCATTGCCTGCCACTAATACAATGGTTTCAGAAGAAAATGCCTCATGATCGATATTGGCGGAAGTACCTTTCTGAGGGGTGATGATGAGATCGAGAATGCCTTTATCAAGGTTATCCAGCATTTCCGGGTATTCGCCGAAACGAATGATGACGTTGAACGGCAGCGTGGAAATATATTGTTCCAATGTGATCTGAAAGGTTTCGAAGCACATGCCTACGCTAATGGTAGGCGTATGTTTCTCTGTACTTTTCTGAAAGTTCGTTTCCGCATCTTCCAGCTTGTTGAGCGGTTCGATTATAAAGTTATAAAAGACCTTTCCTTTTTCTGTAGGCACCATTTTCCTGCCTGTCCTATCGAATAGTTTGTAACCCACATAGTTTTCCAATGAGCTTAGATGCAGGCTCACACCCGGCTGCGATATAAACAGGGCTTCTGCAGCCCCGGTCAGTGTGCCGGTCTTATATATTGCTTTGAAGGTCCTGTACCATTCCAGATTTACCATATACTAATAGTATTAGAATTCTGATACAAAGGTATGATTTAACTTGTTTTAATAATACTGATACTGGGGGTACTTTTGTCATGTCAAAAAGAAAACACAATATGACAAAGGTATTTATCATCAATGGAGGTCAGCAATTCGGCCATTCCGGTGGCCGGTTCAACGAGACCGTTTCAGCCGCTACCGCTGAATTTTTCCGGAACAGATCTGGTTTTGAAGTTAAGACCACCAACATCAATGATGACTACGATCTCAGTGAAGAGGTCGCGAAATATACATGGGCGGATGTCGTGATCTATCACACCCCCATCTGGTGGTTTCAACTTCCCCACGGTTTCAAACAGTATATAGATACGGTGTTCACAGAAGGGCATAATACAGGGATCTATCACAGCGACGGGCGCTCTTCCGCAAACCCAGCCATTAACTATGGTACAGGTGGTATGCTGCATGGCAAAAAGTATATGGTGACCACTTCCTGGAATGCACCTAAAGAAGCGTTCACACTACCGGGCGAGTTCTTCAAACAAACCCCTGTGGACGAGGGTATCCTGTTCGGTTTTCACCGCATGAATGCATTCATCGGGCTGGACCCACTGCCGGGTATGCACTTCCATGACATTGAAAAGAACGCAGATGTTAAGAGGGACCTGGGTATATATCAAAAGCATCTGGAAAGTGTATTTACAAATTTGAATTAAGAAAAAATGGAATACAGAAAATTAGGTAACACAGATCTGGAACTATCAGCTATCACATATGGTGCATTCGCAATAGGCGGCAATATGTGGGGTGGCAATGAAAACAAAGATTCTATTGCCGCTGTCCACGCCTCGCTGGACAATGGCGTAACAACACTGGACACGGCTCCTTTTTATGGTTTCGGTTTAAGTGAAGAACTGATCGGACAAGCTATCAAAGGAAAGGACAGAAGTAAAATACAGCTGCTTACTAAGTTCGGGCTGGTATGGGACGGCAGTAACAAGGAAAAGGGCGAATACTTTTTTGATGCATCGGAAAACGGAAAAGCAATACCTATCTACAAACTGGCCTCGAAAGAAAATCTCATAAAGGAACTCGAAGAAAGTCTGAAACGTTTAGGCACCGATTACGTGGACCTGCTGCAACTGCATTGGCCGGATGGAACAACACCGATAGATGAGACTATGGAAGCGCTCAATACGCTGATCAGTCAGGGAAAGATCAGGGCTGCGGGTGTTAGTAACTACGACCTGTCCCAGATGAAAGAAGCGGAGAAAACAATCCGCCTGGCATCAAACCAGGTATCCTACAGTATGCTGAACAGGGGTGTTGAAAAGGATATAGTGCCTTATGCGATCGATCATAATATCGGCATTATTGCCTATAGTCCGCTGGAAAGGGGTTTGCTGACCGGTAAGTACTTCCGGGATGCCGCACTAAAGGCAGACGACCACCGCAATGGTTATTTCGGTCAGTTCTCCGCCGATAAGGTAAAGGCTTTCCTGGATAACATTACACCGTTGGCGGAAAGCAAAAAGGTTTCACTTACACAACTGGTATTACGTTGGACGACCCTACAGCCCGGTATCACTATCGTACTGGCAGGCGCCCGTAACGCAGCACAGGCGGAACAGAATGCACAGACAATAAACCTGCAATTAACGACAGACGAGGTTGGCTTTATCAATAAAGAACTCGGGAAAGTATATGCTGAAGTGGCTGTATAAGAAAGGCAGGAAATAATTAATATGTACTTTCAATAGAGAGATTCTGATCCTGGTAACAAAAGTTGCCAGGATTTTTTTATATTTCAGGTAATGTAATATCACGTTGATCCATAAAAAGTTTGTAGATGAAGACCACCAATTATTATAATACGTTCATTGAAGTGGCGGAGGATTGTCCGGTAACAACAGCTGAAATCCCTCCTATGAGAGGAGAGAAATCTATTGCCAATATCTCATTTGAATTGTTGATCGATAACCCATATGAATTTACTTCTGACGATGTGCTTTTCCATGTTTACGCTGCGAAACATCAGCTGAGAACAAAAGAATTTGAGACAGAGAAGGAACGCTTCTTTTCCAAAGGACAGGCATGTTTCCGGGCTTCCCCATTGACTAAACGTTACGGCTGGGGAGCGCATTTTGATGCAGAAGGGAGGATGGCTATTTATGCAGTGGAATCTGACGAATACAGGCAATTTTCGAAAGACAAAGCCATCACACAGGTAAAAGCGATGCGTTCCAAAAAGACGGAATAATTTAAAGCAATCGCTACTAAGGAGTAAACATTTCATAGATGCGGGTGTTCTAATAGGTGACAATACCTCAAAATAACCACCACGCTATGAAAATAATGCTACCCCTGTTATTCCTATTCTGTGCAACCCCATGCATGGCGCAGGATAGCGCAATTACACACCTCCCCGGAAGATATCTGACACGCACAACGCACAAAGCTGTTGCGTTGAAGAATGGTCTTGAAAGAAAGACGGACCGGCTGTTGTCGCGATGGCAAAAGCAGGAAGAAAAGATGCAGGCCAAACTTCACCGGGTAGATCCTGCTGCTGTTTTCCCCGCAGCACAATCTGGTTTGCCCACGCCTCTGCAGGCGACCGGGATAGATGACACCCAACAGCAAACACTGGCCTATCTTCAGAAGCATACGGCCTTACTGGGTAAATCAGCTACGCAGTTGCCTGCTGCAACAAAGGCGTATCAGTCGCTGGCCGGCAAGTTTAAGTACGCCGATCAGGTGAAGGAGTACATTCGTCTACGGAGGCATGTTTTACAGCAAAAGCTGTCTTCTTATCCGGGAATGGTAAAAGATCTGAAAACGCTGAACCAGACGGCGTATCAGTATGGGAGCGAATTATGCTCTTATAAAGAAATGCTGAAAAACCCGGATAAGATAGAAGAGAAAGCGCTGGTCCTGTTAAAGAAAATACCAGCCTACAATGACTTTATCTCCACGCATTCTCAGGTGGCTTCCCTGTTTAACCTGGGTACAGGCTTTAATAGCAATCGCACAACAGAAGGTTTGCAAACGCGGGCGGCCGTAGCACAGGTAGTGCAGCAACGACTGGGTACTGACGCCAGCGGTATAGAGACTGCAACTGCCAGAAGGAATGCCGCTACACAACAAATTGAAACATTAAAAAAGCAATTCCCTCAAACAGATAATGCAGGGGACATGCCTGACTATCAACCAAAGGAAATGAAAATGCAGGCATTCCTGAAACGCCTGAAACCCGGCGGGAATATACAGTTCCAGCGCTCGGGATATTATTTTCCAGCCAATGCGGAGATTGCCGGCCAGCTTGCGTATCAGTTCCATAAAAAAGGCAGCCTTGGTGTAGGACTGGGATATAAACTGGGCCTGGGTGAAAACTGGGACAAGATACAATTCAGTCACAGGGGCGTTGGCTTACGTAGTTTCATTGACTGGAAATTAAAAGGCACCTTCTTCCTTAACGGAGGTTATGAATTGAACAGGTTTACCCCCTTTAGAAATGTCCAGGAACTACGGACAAAGAACGGTTTCATATCAAGTGGGTTGATCGGTATCAGCCAGAAATATCCTATCGGCCCTAAACTGAAAGCAAATATGATGCTGCTCTACGATTTCCTGTCAGACCGCCGGCATGGCCAGTCAGACAAATTCAAGTTACGTATCGGGTACACCTTATAAAATCATTTCAACCTATATTTTATGGCACTTATTCTTTTCAGGAAGATAATGTTCCTGTTCCTTCTTTGCATATTATCAGGGCAGCTTGCTGCACAATTCAATATAGCGACGGATTCAGTGAGAATACTAACATTTGAAGATAATGCAAACACGCCCGGTACCGCAGGGATGTATGCCCCCGGTACTTTATATAGGAATGTCAGTACAGATATAAACGGCTCGCAGGTGATAGAGTTCAGGAACCTTGCCGGAAAACTTATTCTCAGGAAAGAACAGCTGGATGATGTACCTGGTCCCGCGCACAGAGGTTGGATATGTACATACAATATTTATAATAGCCGTGGCTTGCTGACTGCTGTATTTATGCCAGAAACAGTGAGGGATGTGACCTACCCATCAACATACATCGGCCCCTGGACATACCATGTTCTTCAGTCAACCTATTTCTACCGCTATGACAGCAAAGACAGGCTGATCATGCAAAAAAATCCTGATGCAGATTCAATAGAGTATGTGTATGACCGGGATGACCGGCTGGTTATTAGTTTCGATGGAGCACTGAAGAAGTTTTCAATGTCCAGGTATTTCCAGTATGATAGCCTGAACAGGGTCACTACAACGGGCATCGGTTATGCTGCTCCTTACAGGCGGATGATGCAGGAAATAATGGATACCACAACCAGGGAGCTTCCTTTTCTTCCTGAAGCATACAGATTGCCACAGGTGCGGACCTATTATGATAATTATAATTATACGGGTAAACTGGATTATGATGCTACTGATATTCATCATACAAGGGCAGGCAGTAATGCAGATGTTGAGACGCCGCCTGCCACGCCAGATAGCGCAACAGGCCGGGTGACAGGACGTAGTGTATATATAATGACAACCCAGCAATGGTTAATGACCACCTACTATTATGATCATAAAGGGAGGGTGATACAAACGCTGGCTGAGAACTTCGCAGGAGGTAAAGATATTATCAACCATCTTTATGATACCAGCGGACTTCTGCTCAGCACCTACCAACGTCATACAAACCCGGAGAGTACATTAACACCGCAATCCACGCTGCTTACTATGTATCACTATGATGGCAACGGAAGGGTCGATTCTGTTAAGAAGATGCTGAATGATGATGAAAGTGCCATACACACCGTCGCATTAAATACTTATGATGTAGATGGAAATATCATCAACAAAAGATTGGATGCACATGATGCTACACAGCTTGAGTCACTGGATTATGAGTATACATCGGGAAGGCTGAGCGGGATCAATAAGACGTTCCTTACTACTGCCGGTAGCATGAGCAACTGGTTCGGTCAGGACATAGACAGTACAATAGGAATGAAATGGAAAACAAGGTCAGATGGAATAGCCAGGGCCTACGATTATACTTACGACAGGGCCGGCCGTATGTTGTCCGCCGACTATACACAGCAAAATGGAATGAGCTGGACACAGGATGTTGAAGATTATTCCAGCACTGATATGACCTACGATCTTGATGGCAATGTCCAGAAAAGAACTAACCGTGGAATGAATGGCATCGTAAAGAAAACGATCGACAGCCTGTCATACAACTATGACGGTTTCCCGTTTAACAGCGACCGTGTAGTGTCTATTACAGACAGGGTAAATGATCCGCAGACAGTGTTGGGCGATTTCAAGGACTATACACATATCAACATCTTCGACTATGGATATGACAGGAGTGGGAATGTGGCAAGAGACAGGAACAGGAAAATAGATACCCTGGCACATGATTTTAACGGCTTGCCTGCCCTTTTTCTTTTTGCTGGCCTGACAGGAGGAGCCCAGCATTATATGTACGATGCACTGGGTAATAAACTGGCTAAACTGGCGATCGATTACTCCGATGGACTAGCGGCTCCCATAAACACATTCGACAAATATGCCAGCGGATTTGTATATCGTAATGGCAAATTGCAGTATGTCGGGTTCGAAGAAGGACGTATCCGCGCCGTATATGCAACTGACCAGCCGGTGCGGTATGTGTATGATTACTATGTGAAAGATGATAAGGGCAATACAAGGGTAGTGTTAACAACTGAAAAAGATACCAGCGTTTATGCAGCTACGATGGAAACCGCTGCAAGTGGAGTAGAGAATGCACTATTCACCAATATCGATAATACGAGGGCTGCCAAACCCAGTGGCTATCCTGTGGATAATACCACAGATCCGAATGCTTATGTAGCCTTATTGAACGGAAGCAGCGGACAAAAGATCGGGCCTTCGCTTGTACTGCGGGTAATGGCAGGCGATTCAGTAAAAATGGGGGTGAAAGCATATTATGAAAGCTCAGATGCAAATACATCTGATAATACCCCCGAGGCGATGGTAGCGAGCTTATTATCAGCACTGAATGGCAACGTGATCGCAGAAGGCGTGCACCAGGCCACAGGTGCAGGATCGCCGGTGAATACGGTGTTTGACGGTACCGTGTATAACAACCTGACCAATATGGACCCTGATCAGAACGAAGCATTACAGCCTAAGGCTTACCTCAACTACATACTCTTTGACGATCAGTTTAACATAGTAAGTGAAAACTCAGGAGTGCGGCAGGTACAGGGTGACGCCAGCACATTACTGACATTGGCCGTAGCGGAGCAGCAAGTGAAAAAAACGGGCTTCCTGTATGTCTATACCAGTAATGAAAGTGCGGCAGACGTATATTTTGATAACCTGATAGTAACGCATACAAACGGTCCTCTGTTGGAAGAAACGCACTATTATCCTTTCGGACTTACCATGGCGGGATTAAGTAATCAGGCGTTGAAAGGACCGGAATACCCGAAGAACAATGTTAAGTTCATGGGGAAGATGTTAGATGAAACGCTCTTTAAAAACGGCTTTAAAGTTGAGCTGTACCACTTTGGAACAAGACTGTATGATCCGCAAACGGGGCGTTTTCTATCGCCCGAGCCACGTGGCTTGCGTACGCCTTTCGGGTTTTAAATAAAAAGGGAAGAAGCCGTCTCAAAAGTAATTGGGACGGCTTCTCGATTTTATGCAGTTTTTTAAGATAAAAAGGAGCCTTTTTGTTAACCATATGATGCTTATTTTGTTATAGGGAGTATGGCAAGAGGCAAAACGTTATCAGTTGTATTTAAGAGCAATCACCAAAACCAGGGGATGCTGTTACCACCAGATTTGAATGATCTGATTCCAGCTAATCATCCAGTCAGAACAGTCAACGATATTTTGGATAAAGTTGATATTACAAAGTTAATCCAGCAATATAAGCCAGGTGGGACAAGTAGCTACCACCCACGGATGTTGCTAAAAATCCTGGTTTACTCCTACATCAATAATATATATAGCAGTCGTAAAATAGAAGAGGTTGTTAATCAACATATACATTATATGTGGTTAAGTGGCATGAGTACACCTG
>CABHOY010000064.1 GCA_902168105.1 uncultured Flavihumibacter sp. | reverse complement strand
TACCGGCTATACGTGCCATATTTGTATTTTAATTTACTAGTTATGTATTAAATGATTATCCCTGACGTTGTTTAAAACGGGGATTCTTTTTGTTGATCACCAACAATTTACCCTTCCTGCGCACAATCTTGCAATCTGCACTTCTTTTTTTTATGGAAGCTCTTACCCTCATAAGTTATAAGTTATAAGTCTGTGTGTGTTATTATTTATATCTGAATATAATTCTGCCTCTGCTCAAATCGTATGGACTCATCTCAACCCCTACTTTGTCACCAGGCAGGATGCGGATATAGTGCATTCTCATCTTCCCAGAAATGGTAGCCAAAATCTCATGCCCGTTCTCTAACTTAACTCGGAACATAGCGTTAGACAAGGCTTCTAGTATTATTCCATCCTGTTTAATGAGTGCCTGTTTTGCCATAAAAATTTTTAGGACTGCAAAGATAGCGAAATCTTAGGAAAAAGAAAAATTAATCAAATAAACGTGAATAATTAATTGTGGATAATTCGCTAAATCCATCCTTACTCATTAATTATCAATAGTTTGAACTCAATGCCGGATTCTCCATTTCTGCCTTTTCAATCCCTTCAAAAGAAGAAAGAATGTCCGGTTTACCTTTCATTACGGCCACATTGTGCTCGAAATGAACGGAGGGTTTCTCATCGCGGGTGATCACTGTCCAGCCATCTTCCATGTATTCCACTTCCTTCACCCCGAGGTTTACCATTGGTTCAATCGCGATCACCAGTCCCTCTTTCATGATAGGACCACTGCCACGCTTTCCATAATTCGGTACCTGCGGGTCTTCGTGTAGGTTACGGCCTAATCCGTGACCTACCAGTTCACGCACCACACCATAACCGCGTTGCTTTTCGGTGTACTCCTGGATAGCGTGTGCTATGTCTCCGATACGGTTGCCCGCTATGGCCTTTTCTATGCCTTTATAGAGCGCCGTCTTAGTTGCTTTCATCAGCTCCAGTACCTCCGGTTTCACGTTACCAATGGCAAACGTATAGGCACTATCACCGTGATAACCATTCAGCAGTACACCTACATCCACACTCACGATATCTCCATCCTGCAATACATATGCGTTAGGAATACCATGTACCACCTCTGCATTTACAGAAATACAACAGCTTTTAGGAAAGCCCCTGTAGTTCTTAAACGACGGAACCGCCCCATTTGCAACGATGAATTTTTCAACTATCGCGTCAATATCAAGGGTAGACATTCCCGGTTTCAGATTTTTGGCCACTTCTTCCAATGTAGCACTCACCAGCAATGCGCTTTTGCGCATCAGCTCAATTTCTTCCTTAGTTTTATAATGCACCATACTAAAAAACGGGTTAGGAAAGTTCAGTTTCGAAAGTGTTGTAGCGCACTGTTTCAATAAAGATCGTAACCACATAAAGGATGCGGCTTTTGCACTTGCCTCAGATTCGTAATTGCTCTTTACTTAAAAGATTAAGCCACGCAAGCATAAAACCGGCAGAGATCAACTCTGTTGGTTTTATGCTTCTGTGGCTTTTATACCAGGTAGCCTGGATTAATTAGACGTTAGCCGGAGCTGTTCTTCCTTTAATCCGACCTGTGCTCATGAGTCCATCGTAATGGCGCATCAGCAGCTGGCTTTCTATTTGCTGGAGCGTATCAAGGATAACGCCCACCATGATCAACAGGGATGTACCTCCGAAGAAGGTAGCAAAGTTACTATTGACATTCACCGCTGCAGCTATACCAGGCAGAATACCGACCAGCGCCAGGAAGAATGCACCTGGCAGTGTGATACGGTCCATTACGGCACCGATATAATCAGCGGTAGCCTTACCAGGTTTAACACCTGGAACGAAACCATTATTACGTTTCATTTCATCCGCCATAGAGGTCGGATTGAATATCAAGGCAGTATAGAAGTAAGTGAAAACTACCACCAGTACAGCATATATCAGGTTGTACCAGCCATTAGTGTGATCACTGAAGATACGAATGAAACCCGATCCGCTATCTGTTGCAAAGCCTATAGCTGTAGCGGGGATAAACATGATCGCCTGGGCGAAGATGATAGGCATTACACCTGCTGCATTCACCTTCAGGGGAATGAACTGGCGAACACCACCAAATTGTTTATTACCAACTATACGTTTTGCGTAGTTTACAGGGATCTTGCGGGTACCTTGTACAAGCAGGATCAAACCGATGGTGATCAGTACGAACACCGCCAGCTCTATCAGGAACAGCATCGGACCACCGTTGCTTTGGGCATTCCTGGAGGAGAACTCCTGGATAATTGCCTGTGGCAGACGGGCGAGGATACCTACCATGATTATAATAGAAGTACCGTTACCGATACCTTTATCTGTGATCTTTTCTCCCAGCCACATTACAAACAGGGTACCTGCTGTAAGTACAATGGTAGTAGTCAGCCAGAAGAAGGCTGCACCATATTCAGGGATAATAGAACCTGCGGATTGTTGTTTCAGGAAGGCAACGTAAGCGCTCGCCTGGAAACCGGTTACTATTACTGTCAGTACACGTGTATACTGATTAATCTTTTTCCTACCGCTTTCGCCTTCCTTCTGGAGTTTCTGGAAATAAGGCACGGCAATTGTAAGCAGTTGTATGGCTATGGATGCAGAGATATAGGGCATTATACCAAGCGCAAAAATGGACGCCCTGGAGAATGATCCACCGGCGAACATATTGAACAGTCCGAGAATACCTTTCTCAGATTTGTTGGCAAACTCTCCCATACCCAGGCTGTTGGCATCGATACCGGGTAACGCGATATAGGATCCTACACGATAGATGAGGACAAGAAGCAATGTAGTGAGAATGCGGTTACGCAAATCCTCGATGCTCCAGATATTCTTAATCGTTTCGATAAATTTCTTCACAGGAAGATGAATGTTTAGATATTCAAAATTTCATCCCGCTTTAGGCGAGACCAAATTCCGAACCTGTATTAGCTGCTATCCAGTAACTCTGGCCGGGATTTGTGTTGTTTTCTCTGGCTTGATAAAATGTGAAAAGACGCACTACTCCGTAGGCGTCTCCTCAGTCGTGAAATCTTATACCAGCTCTACCGTTCCACCCGCTGCTTCTATCAGCTGCTTGGCTTTTTCGCTGATCGCATTCACTTTTGCGGTTACTTTAGCCTTCAGTTCTCCCTGACCCAGGATCTTCACTTTCGCGGTCCTGTTGATCAACCCGTTCATGTACAGGTTTTCCAGAGAGAAGTCCTGCAGAGCATATTTTTCAACCAAGTGATCGATCTGACCGATGTTAAACACCTGGTATTCAGTTGGATTTAAGCTCTTGAAACCACGTTTAGGCATACGACGCTGAATTGGCATCTGACCACCTTCGTGACCTCTTTTGCTCTGATAACCAGCACGTGACTGACCACCTTTATTACCTTTTGTAGATGTACCACCTTTACCGGATGCTTCACCACGACCAAGGCGTTTTTCTTTATGTACGGAACCTTGTGCAGGTTGTAACGTATGCAGATTCATTTTCTAATTTTTTTTACTTACGCGGAAATTAACCGCTCGCTTAAATGTAAAATGTTTTTCGTAAATCTCCGATATAAATGTAGGATTATTTCCCGGGTAATAAAATTTATTACGCCTGTTCTCCTTCAACCTTTACCAGATGATTCACCTTGCGCACCATACCCAGGATCTGGGGGGTAGCTTCCACTTCTACAGTGGCGTTCATTTTTTTCAGTCCCAGTGCCTTCAGGGTGAGCTTCTGGCGCTCAGGACGGTCTATACCACTTTTTACTTGAGTGATCTTGATCTTTGCCATTGTTATTTGAATTGCCACTTTACAATTGCCAGGAGCAGAATACCTGCCCTGAGTAACTGGATAGTGTTATTATCCGTTAAATACTTTCTTCAGCGATACACTTCTGGTTTTTGCTATCTGGATCGGCTCACGCAGGAGACCTAATGCCTTGAATGTAGCTTTTACCACGTTGTGCGGGTTAGCAGAACCCAGAGATTTAGCCAGAACGTCGGTGATACCTGCGCTTTCCAGTACGGCACGCATTGAACCTCCGGCGATCACACCAGTACCATGAGCAGCTGGTTTGATCAGTACTTTAGCAGCACCTTCTTTAGCCAACTGGTCGTGAGGAATAGTACCATGCATCACAGGAACTTTGATAAGATTTTTCTTAGCATCGTCGATACCTTTAGTGATAGCTTCCTGCACTTCCTTCGCCTTACCCAGACCGTGTCCTACTACACCGTGTTCGTTACCAACTACTACCAGGGCAGAAAAACTGAAAGTACGTCCGCCTTTGGTTGTTTTAGTAACACGGTTGATAGCCACTACTTTCTCTTTCAGCTCCAGGTCACCGGCCTTTACTTTATTAAATGTATTCTTTGCCATTTTTTTATTTGCGAATTACGATTTAATCAATTTCGATATTAGAATTGGAGTCCAGCTTCTCTGGCGCCATCAGCTACGTTCTTAACGCGACCATGATACAGATAACCACCGCGGTCAAAAGTGCAGGCAGTAATACCCAGTGATTTTGCCTTAGTAGCCAGTGCAGCACCTACGAGTTTAGATTTCTCGGATTTAGTACCTTTCTGTGCTTTGATGTCTTTATCACGGGAAGAAGCAGCGGCCAGAGTAACTCCGTTAGCATCATCTATCAATTGCACGTAAATGTCGCTATTGCTGCGAAATACAGATAATCTCGGATTCTGTGAACTACCAACAATCTTTTTACGAATGCGGTAGCGGATCTTCTGTCTCCTATTAACTTTTGTACTCATTTCTGATTTAATTTATTCATCCCGATGCTGCCGGGATGGTGTTGAATTAGCTAATTGACGTGACCGCCAATTAGCTAATTAAAATTATTTACCTGCAGACTTACCTGCTTTCTTACGAACCACTTCATCACTGTAGCGAACACCTTTACCTTTGTAAGGCTCTGGTTTACGCAGGCTACGGATTTTGGCAGCTACCTGACCTAACAGCTGGTTGTCGATACCTTCCAACATGATCTTAGGGTTAGAACCCTTTTCAGTCAGCGTCGCTACTTTCAGTTCTTTAGGGATCTCGATAACGATGTTATGTGAGTAACCTAAAGACAGGTCCAGTAACTGACCAGCGTTGGTGGCTTTGTAACCCACACCCACCAGCTCAAGTTGTTTCTTGAAACCGTCTGTAACACCTGTCACCATGTTGGCGATCAGTGCGCGATACAGACCGTGCAATGCACGGTGACGGATCTGGTCGGTAGGACGTACCACTGTAAGAACGCCATCCTTCACTTCTATTTTGATATCCCTGTCGATGTTCTGTTTCAGCTCACCTTTAGGACCTTTTACAGTCAGCTCATTAGAAGCGGAAACAGTTGCTGTTACACCACTCACTAATTTGATAGGACTTTTACCTATACGAGACATAATTGCAGTTTTTACTGTTATGTTTGGATTCAGGATCCTTCCGTGTTCAGCGCCGTATAGAAAGCTTAATTGTCAGAAGGTCCGTATGATTCGGCTTGTTATTAATCTGCACTGTTCTAACCTGTCAGCACCATTAACAAGCCATATATATTAATAAACGTAGCAAACGACTTCTCCGCCAACGTTTTGAACTTTGGCTTCTTTATCGGTCATTACGCCTTTAGAGGTAGAGACGATTGCAACACCTAAACCATTCTTGATACGTTTGAAATCAGCTGGTTTAGAATATTGACGTAAGCCCGGACGGCTGATACGCTGCAGATCAGTGATAGCAGGTATTTTAGTCTGTGGGTCATACTTCAGGGCTATCTTGATAAGACCCTGTTTAGTATCTTCTTCAAATTTGTACTTCAGGATGTAACCTTTGTCGTACAGTATCTCGGTGATACGTTTTTTCAGTTTAGAGGCAGGAATTTCCACAATCCTGTGGTTGGCCATTTGCGCGTTCCGGATTCTGGTCAGGAAGTCTGCTATTGGATCAGTAACCATTGTTCTTAAAATTTAAAAACTATTTTACAATGCGATATCCAATCAGTAATAGATAGGAAAATCAAATAACTAATGCCGGTTTATTACGGAGCAATATTTGCATCCGGAAGTGGTGTTGGCTTACCAGCTTGCTTTTCTTACGCCAGGGATCTTACCAGCCAGGGCCAGGTCACGGAACATGTTACGACACATGCCGAAATGACGCATATAACCTCTTGGACGACCGGAAAGCTGACATCTGTTGTGCAGACGAACAGGAGATGCATTTCTTGGAAGTTGGTCCAGTGCTGCGTAGTTACCTTCTGCTTTCAGGGTAGCACGCTTTTCTGCAAACTTTTCCACCAGTGCTGCTCTCTTTCTTTCGCGAGCTTTTACGGATTCTCTTGCCATGTTATGTTATATAATTCCAGTTATAAATTCCAAATTCCAAATCCTTAAAGGGTTTGGAATTTGATATCAGTATTATTGATTTTCCTTTCTGATATTCTTGAACGGCATACCCAGTTCTTTCAGCAGCTCGTAAGCTTCTTCGTTGGTATTAGCCGTAGTAACGAAAGTGATATCCATACCGGAGATCTTTGTTACTTTATCGATATCGATCTCAGGGAAAATGATCTGCTCAGTGATACCCAGGGTATAGTTACCGCGGCCATCGAAAGCTTTTTCATTTACACCTTTAAAATCACGTACACGAGGCAGGGAAACTGCGATCAGACGATCCAGGAAGTCATACATGTTGTTACCACGCAGCGTTACGCGGGCACCGATCGGCATGTTCTTCCTCAGTTTAAAGTTAGAGATATCTTTTTTGGACATAGTAGCGATAGCTTTCTGACCAGAGATACGGGTCATCTCGTCAACTGCAATATCTACCAGTTTTTTATCTCCAACGGCACCATTGATACCTTGGTTCAGACAGATCTTTACCAGGCGAGGTACCTGCATTACGCTTTTATAATTAAATTTCTTGTGCAGGGCACTAACCACTTCATTGCGGTATTTAGACTGCAGTCTGGGTGTATATGTAGTGTTTGCCATTATTTAATTACCTCCCCTGATTTTTTAGCTATACGAACTAATTTACCGTTGTCACGCTGCCTGTTAACTTTGGTAGGTTTACCAGCCTTAGCATCCCATAACATTACGTTAGAAATAGCGATAGGAGCCTCCTGCTTAACGATACCACCTTTGGTGTTCTGAGCAGTTGGTTTGGTATGTTTGGTGATGATATTCACACCTTCTACCAGAATGCGTGCCTTGTCAGGGATCACTTCCAGCACCTTGCGGGGCTTAGTCCTGTCCTTGTCATCACCGGCAATCACCACAACCGTGTCGCCTTTCTTAATGTTGAACTTAGGCTTGAATCTCGTTTTCATTATTTGTTTATTTAAAACGCCAAGCGAAACACCAGTTCCGCTTGATTAATATTGTCGTTTTTGAAACGGGCTGCAAAGATATGTTTTTAGGCTGAAAGCACAAAGCCTAAAGATCTTAACTTTTGGCTTTATGCTTTCAACTCTTATAATGCTTTGATTTACAGCACCTCGGGAGCCAGAGAGATAATCTTCATGTATCCCTTATCGCGCAGCTCACGGGCAACCGGACCGAAAATACGGGTACCGCGTGGCTCGTCGGAGTTGTTCAGCAATACAACGGCATTATCGTCAAAACGGATATAAGATCCGTCTTTACGGCGCAGCTTGTTTTTAGTTCTTACGATAACAGCTTTGGTTACCATACCTTTCTTTACGCCACCGCCTGGGATTGCATCCTTAACAGTCACAACGATCTTATCACCCACTTTAGCGTAATCCTGGCCTGAGTTGCCTAATACCCTAATACACAGTACCTCTTTGGCACCGCTGTTATCAGCCACATTCAGCCTTGATTCTTGTTGTATCATCTTATATGATTTGTTGTTGTTTGGTCAGCGGCTACAACCGGGAATGCCGGATGCAGCTTGAAACAAATAATTATTTTACTTTTTCGATAATTTCTACCAGTCTCCAGCATTTGTTTTTGCTCAGAGGGCGAACTTCCATTATTCTAACGGTATCGCCAATGCTGCACTCGTTTTTCTCGTCGTGCGCCATGAACTTGGTAGTTTTCTTAACGAACTTACCATAGATAGGGTGCTTCACCTTACGCTCAACGCTTACAGTGATAGTTTTATCCATCTTATTGCTGGATACCACGCCAGTCCTGGCTTTTCTTAATTTTCTTTCGATCATTGTTGAAAGTATTTACTCTCTAACCCTTCTGTTTTCACGTCTGGATTAATGAATTTTATTATTTAGGCTTGTGCGCCCAGTTCTCTTTTGCGCAGCTCGGTTTTCAGCTGTGCGATCTGACGCCTGAGTGAGCGGATGCTCATTGGATTCTCAATTGGCGTAATTGCATGACTGAATGTAATTTTCTTCAGGCGTAATTGCTCCTCAGAGATTTTCTCTCTCAGGTCCTGGTCGCTTAAACCTTTCAGATCCAGCTTATCTTTTGCCATTTTTTTATAAAATTTCTGGTTTATCGTTTATAGTTATCTCTTTGCGTTTGCATTCCTGCGGGTTGCCGGATTATGCAACGTAATCGGGACGCACTACAAATTTCACTTTAATCGGCAGTTTCTGTGCAGCCAGTTCCATTGCTTCTTTAGCTACCTGTAAAGGAACACCATCAGCCTCAAATAAAATGCGGCCTGGTTTCACTACTGCAGCCCAATGGTCAGGAGCACCCTTACCTTTACCCATCCTCACTTCCAGTGGTTTGGCGGTGATAGACTTATCCGGGAAAATACGGATCCACACGTTACCTTCACGTTTCATATGCCTGGTCAGAGCAACCCTGGCAGCTTCAATCTGCCTGTCGGTGATCCACTTAGGTTCTAATGCTTTCAGACCGAAACTACCAAAGGAAAGAGCCGCGCCGCGCTTAGCGTTACCTTTGATGCGGCCTTTATGCATCTTCCTGTGTTTCGTTCTCTTTGGCTGTAACATCTTGGTATTAGTTATTTGTTAATGTTAATTGTTAAGTAAGCTTATCTGCGGCCACCACCACGGTTGTCACCACCTCTTCTGTCGCCACCACGGTTATCACCGCCTCTTCTGTCGCCACCACGGTTGTCACCACCTCTTCTGTCGCCACCACTTGGACGTCCTTCGCCATCTTTCGCAGAAATTGCATTAGGGTTCAGGTCACGTTCGCCAAGTACTTCGCCTTTACAGATCCATACTTTGATACCGATCTTACCGTAAACGGTCAGAGCGAAAATAGAAGCATAATCAATGTCCATACGGAAAGTGTGCAATGGTACACGACCCTGCTTCATTTCTTCTGAACGTGCGATTTCAGCACCACCTAAACGGCCACCTACTTTCACCTTGATACCTTCAGCACCCATTCTCAAAGCAGTTGCGATTGCCATTTTGATCGCACGTTTATAGTTGATACGGCTTTCGATCTGCTTAGCGATGGTTTCAGCTACGATATTTGCATCTATTTCAGGACGACGGATCTCCAGAATGTTGATCTGTACGTCTTCTTTTCCTGTCAGTTTCTTCAGCTCTTCTTTGATGCG
The DNA here is from genome assembly GCA_902168105.1 of uncultured Flavihumibacter sp. Lineage (GTDB taxonomy): Bacteria > Bacteroidota > Bacteroidia > Chitinophagales > Chitinophagaceae > Chitinophaga. Next base: position 302 of record CABHOY010000064.1, on the reverse strand, counting down.
GTCTACCTCTCCACCACCTTTACCTATGATGATACCAGGTTTAGATGTATGGATGGTGATGATCAGTTTACCTAAAGTTCTTTCAATCACTACCCTGGAAATGCCGCCTTTGTTGATACGGGCATTCAGGTAAGTCCTGATCTTGTTATCCTCGATCAGTTTGGTAGCATAATCCTTTTTGCCACCATACCAATTGGAGTCCCATCCTCTGATGATACCTAACCTGTTACCAATAGGATTTGTTTTCTGACCCATGTTCTGGTTTATTTGTCTATTAGATAAATAGTTTTAGTTTCTTTTAT
>CABHOY010000063.1 GCA_902168105.1 uncultured Flavihumibacter sp. | reverse complement strand
CAGGTATGGAAAAAAGAAGTTTTATTGCTTGATGATGAAAGGAATGAGTTAATTTTACCTAAATCTGAACAAATTCCTACCGATTATTTCAAGAAAGGGGAAAATGTAAGGGCAGTAGTGAAAAAAGTGGAGATGAAGAACAACGCTCCGCTGATCATACTTTCCCGCACCCATCCTACCTTCCTGGCTAAATTGCTGGAAATTGAAGTTCCCGAGATCTTTGACGGCCTTATCGTAATCAAGAAAATCGTACGCGAACCTGGAGAAAGAGCTAAAGTAGCTGTAGAATCTTATGACGACCGCATTGACCCTGTAGGTGCCTGCGTAGGTATGAAGGGTAGCCGTATTCATGGGATTGTACGCGAACTGCGTAACGAAAATATAGATATCATTAACTATACCTCTAATATACAGTTGTTAATACAGCGTGCGCTGACACCCGCAAGGATCAGCCGTATGGAGGTGGATAATGAAAATAAATATGCTTCCGTTTTCCTCAAAGCAGATCAGGTGTCCCTGGCTATCGGTAAAAAAGGTGTTAATATCAAACTGGCCTGTGAATTAACAGGTTATGAAATTGACGTCTTCCGCGATGAAGAACAGGAACAGGCTGAATTTGACATTGACCTGGGAGAATTCTCCGATGAAATCGAAGAATGGGTACTGGACGAACTCAAACGTATCGGTTGTGACACTGCCCGCAGTGTACTTGACCTGACGGTAGAGGAGCTTGTACGTCGCTCAGATCTCGAAGAGGAAACTGTAAGCGAAGTAAGAAGAATACTACAGGAAGAATTTGATAAAGAGTAGGTTCACACCACAACTTCCCCGGGATGTGGGCTTGCTCGACAGAAAGTATTTTTTAGTTATTGTTAATTGTTAAAAAGGAGTCCCGTTAGCTAACGGGAAAAATGGGGAGGCCCGAGATTACAATATGCCTGAAGTAACAAACAACACGCCACGATTGCTGGCTGCAGCCAAGGAGTTCAATATTGGTAAGGAAACGTTGATCGATTTCCTTGCTAATAAGGGCTATGATATGGGGGGCTTTGGCTCACCCAATGCCCGTCTTACGTCCCAGATGTATGCAGCTTTGCAGTCCGAGTTCCAGCAGGACAAGGCTAACAA
>CABHOY010000062.1 GCA_902168105.1 uncultured Flavihumibacter sp. | reverse complement strand
TACAACTAAAGTATATGACGTAAAATTTACGTGCGTTCTTGTCAATTCAATAAAAATTATATTTTTGCACTCAAGTTTTAAACCAAAAACACTTAAAATTATGTCAGACATTGCATCAAGAGTTAAAAAGATCATTATTGACAAATTGGGCGTTGACGAAGCTGAGGTAACTCCTGAAGCCAGCTTTACCAACGACCTGGGCGCTGACTCTTTGGATACGGTAGAACTGATCATGGAATTCGAAAAAGAATTCAACATCTCCATTCCTGACGAACAAGCTGAAACTATTACTACTGTTGGCCAGGCAGTTGCCTACCTGGAAGAACATGTAAAATAATCCTACTTAATCAGATTTGTTTTAATGCAACCAAGACGAGTAGTCGTTACAGGTTTAGGCGCACTTACACCGCTCGGCAATTCCGTTTCCGATTTCTGGAAGGGATTGACGGACGGTGTATCCGGTGCCGGCCCTATTACACTTTTTGATGCTGCCAAGTTCAAGACCCGTTTTGCTTGCGAACTGAAGAACTTTGACGCTACCAATTACCTGGACAAAAAGGATGCCCGTAAGATGGATCCTTTTACCCAGACGGCTGTTATTGCCGCTGACCAGGCCGTACAAGACGCCGGGATTGACCGTAACACTGTTAATGTTGACAGGGTTGGGGTGATCTGGGCTTCTGGCATTGGAGGTATGATCAACTTCTGTCAGGAAATGAAAGAATTCGGTCAGGGAGATGGTACTCCCCGTTTCAGCCCTTTCCTGATCCCCCGTTTAATCCTTGACATTGCAGCCGGGCATATTTCTATCCGCCATGGCTTCAGAGGTCCTAACTTTTCAGTGGTCTCTGCCTGCGCTTCTGCAACTAATGCAATTATTGAAGCAATGCTGTACATACAGTACGGTAAAGCAGACGTGATGATCACCGGTGGATCAGAAAATGTTATTAACGAAGCCTGTATAGGTGGGTTTAATGCCATGAAAGCCCTTTCCGAAAGAAACGATGACCCGGCAACTGCTTCCCGTCCTTTTGACCTTGACAGAGACGGCTTTGTTATGGGTGAAGGCGCTGGCGGACTGGTGTTAGAATCCTATGAACATGCGACGGCAAGAGGTGCCAAAATTTACGCTGAATTGGCCGGAGGCGGTGCAACTGCGGACGCCTACCACCTTACAGCACCACATCCGGAAGGACTAGGTGCCATGAACGTAATGCGGTTGGCTTTAGCAGATGCGGGTATGCAACCCCATGATATTGATTATATTAATGTGCACGGAACTTCCACGCCTCTCGGTGATGTAGCGGAAGTGAAAGCGATACAACAGGTTTTCGGGGAACACGCTTACAATATGAATATCAGTTCCACGAAATCTATGACCGGGCACCTGTTAGGAGCTGCGGGAGCAATCGAATCCATCGCAGCTATTATGTCCGTAATACATGGTATTGTACCTCCCACCATCAATCATTTTACAAAGGATCCTCAACTGGATCCCAAATTAAATTTTACCTTTAACGTCGCACAACGTAGAGAAATCAACGCTGCATTAAGTAACACCTTCGGATTTGGTGGCCATAATGCATCAGTTATTTTCAAAAAATTTGTTGCTT
>CABHOY010000061.1 GCA_902168105.1 uncultured Flavihumibacter sp. | reverse complement strand
TGATGCACAAATTTACTGAAGAGTGGAGTTCTAATTTTTCTTCACAGGTGTCCCGCATCATGAACATTGTGGATCAACATGATACACTGGACGGCATTATCCCGATTATTGAGGTAGCCAACGTGTATAATCAACGTTTTGCGCACACTAAGACAGACAAAGAAAATCTGTTGAAGAACCGTAAGGCAAGACCATTCGAATTCCTGATCCACAAAAACTAACCCGTTAAAACTTATTGTGCTGTAAGCATCTGCCGGTAATAAAATATGTGTACCGGCGTATACGTATCCGGCAGATGACCATACGGCCCTAAGTAAAACAGGTATTCCTCTCTTTTAAAATAACGGTGCATTGTGGCTTACCCATCTGTGATGACAGACAGTGATCTGTAATATTATTTTCACCCCCTGACTATTCCGTATCGAGCGCCCTGTCCATGAACTTAACAAAGGGCTGCATCACCGCAAATATTTTCAGTATTTCTCTTACCAGTGCAGGCTGTGTGGTAGCATCATCAGAAATATGATGCCATATGGTGAAGCTTTTCAATTTCAGATATGCAATAGCAGGATTGTCTGGTTGATAGCCCTGCGGAGCAGTCTTAAGGGATTCTCCCTCTATTTTACCAAAGTAGCGGATAAATTCTTTATTGGAGATGATCTGCTGGAATTCTTCAAAGTTATAATCTATTTCCTGCCTGACCTTTTTCAGTACATCTGCTTCCGGCATCCACAGGCCACCGCCAGCAAAGCTGCTGCCTCCCGGTTCCAGGTGGAAGTAATAGCCAGGACGCGGCGTTTTACGCCCACCAGGAGCAAAAGCCGCTCCCATATTGGTCTTATAAGGTGTTTTATCTTTTGAAAAGCGAACATCCTTATATATACGGAAGGTACAGTCCTTCACCTGCAGACCTGTAATAGCGGGGTCTTGCTTATAAAGACCATCCAGGATCTGCTGTACTACGCTTTCATAGTCGGCCTTTGCTTTCTGGTAATCAGATTTATGTTCATCAAACCAGACCTTATCATTATTCTTACTTAAGAATTTTAAAAACTTCAACGTGGAGGGCTGCAGCATGTATCAGGTTTTGCTCACAAAATAAAAAAATATTTTCCTTAGGTGGTAATATGAATGCCTTATGCTCTTCTCTCCCGGCCCACAGGCAGGAAAGAAGAGCATAAGGCAGGAGGAAATTCCTGTTTAGAAATGATATGTTGCAGCCAGTAAAAGGCTTGGAGAGGTTCCTACTGCAGCTCCTGACTTCTTACTGAAGATATCGACAGAAGCCTTATCCACCCTGAATTCTGGTACAATGGTAAGGTTTCCCACTTTGTAATTTAACGAAAGCGTACCCGCCATTACATGACCTCCGTCCGTGCCAGCAAATGTTTTCAATGCATCCGCATCATCAAAGTATTCACCGCGTAAGGTCAGCCCCACTTTTTCGTTGAAATCCAGGTTCACGTATAATGCAGATCCCCACCATTGCTTTGCAGTTTCACCGGGTTCTTTCTCACGGGTGTTGTTATAAGTGCTGACAGTACCGTTATATCCCAATCCCAGTACGGAATTGACCTGGTAAGTAGCAACAAAATCGATCTGGTGGTTCTGAATACCGGTAGTATCTTTTCCTTCCAGATAGTTCAGATATAATTTAAGAGGTGCCTTGGTAGACGAATAACCCAATTGTGCACCAACATACTTATTATTTGTCCAGGACGCCGATTTAAAATCGGTGGGATTGAAGACACCGATCATGGCCGTCCATGCGGAACTGATCGTAATGTCTGCTTTGACGCCGGTACTAAAGAAAGGACCATTACTGAACATATAACTCATACTGTAGTTCCTGTTCAGATAAGCATCCAGCAGTTCGTATCCTACGTGCGTTCCGAAGCTACCCATGCTGACCTTTAACTTGTCCAGCACCTGATAACCGACATATAATTGTTTAATGACCACCTCTGCGGTGTTAACCTTATCGGTTGTTTCATTATATGAAAACTCCGCAGCCCTTTTGCCAAAGCCAACATCTGCCACTATACTTCCTTTTTTAAACTCATGTTCGGCCTTAAGGGAGATCATGCCCAGTTCAAAACTATTGTGAGAGTTCGTGAAGCTGGTTTTATTGTCAATGTTGTTATTAAAATTATACCTGTAATAGACATCTGCAGAGCCGGAAAGCTTTACCAGTGGGGCTTTAGTCGTATCAGCAGCAGTCTGAGAATGGGCAATAAGCGCCTGACAGGCAGCAAATGCTACCAATAAAACTTTTTTCATGCAAGGAAATTTGGTTGATAAAAATGGTGTGCGCGTGTTGTTCTTCTTGTTCGTTGCTCGCCGTTCTATAGTGGAAATACAGGTGAGAGAAAAGAATAGCTAATAACCAACCGGAAAGAATCCTACATGGAATGCGATGGAAATTGGTTGATAAATAATCCTGGTTGATAAAATAAAATACTGTCTACGTTATTTATTCCAGTTTGATTATTAGCTATTCTCACTTTGGGATGTCAAACTATGTTAATGTCTTTTTATGCTTAGTGCACCATCTGTTCTTCTTTAAGCGTACCGTTGTCATATACGCTCATCATAGCCGGATGATACTGTTCGTTGTGCTGTGTAGCATCCAGACCCAGTGCTTCTTCTTCATCACTTACACGCAGCGGATGGATCAGGTTGATCAGTTTGAAGATACCGTAGGAAACCACAAAGCTGTATACTACTACTATCAATAATCCAATCACCTGGTTTTTGAAGAGTTCAAAACCGCCGTAGAACAGGCCATCACTGATAGCGCCATTTACATTCTTGCTGGCGAATATACCGGTCAGCAACATACCGACCATACCACCTACACCATGACAAGGGAATACGTCCAGTGTATCGTCGATAGCAGTTTTAGATTTGTAGTGAGCCACCAGGTTGGAAACGATAGCGGCAACAAAACCGATCATGATACTCTGTGGGATACCTACGAACCCAGCGGCAGGAGTGATAGCGACCAGACCAACTACAGCACCGATACAGAAACCGAGTGCAGAAGGTTTACGACCACGGATCACATCGAAGAAGATCCAGGATAAACCGGCAGCAGCAGCAGCGGTATTGGTAGTAGCGAAAGCTGAAGCAGCCAGCCCGTTAGCGCCCAGAGCGGAACCTGCGTTAAAACCGAACCATCCGAACCAGAGTAAACCTGTACCTAACAGTACGAAAGGAATATTGGCAGGTTGCAATTCTTTCTTTTCTATATGGTCTTTACGGCGTTTCAGTACCAGTACACCAGCAAGCGCAGCGCAACCAGCAGAAATGTGTACTACTGTACCACCTGCAAAGTCTAGAACCCCCATCTTGAACAGGATACCATCAGGATGCCATGTCCAGTGTGCGATCGGCGCATAAACCAGTAGAGTGAATAACACCATAAATAATACATAAGACGTAAAACGGATCCTTTCTGCTACAGCGCCTACTACCAGTGCAGGAGTGATCACTGCAAATTTCATCTGGAAAAGCGCGAATACCAGTAAAGGAATGGTTGTACCCAGAGACCAGGGCTCGCCTGAAGGCACGCCTCTGAAAAACAGGAACGTTGAAGGATCACCGATCAGACCACCTATCGATTTACCAAAGGAAAGGCTGAATCCTACAGCCACCCACATGATACTAACCACACCGGTAGCAATGAAGCTCTGTACCAGTGTTGAGATCACGTTTTTACGATTCACCATACCACCATAGAAGAATGACAGTCCAGGCGTCATCAAAAATACGAGGCAGGATGCTACCAGTATCCAGGCAATATCACCATAATTGTATTGGCCTTTGGGATCAGCGAAAGGAAGCTCCCCCGGAATAAATAATGCAATTATTGCGACAAATGCCAGCACAAGGAAGGGCAAATAGTCTTGAAAGGATGTTTTCTTCATAGCTGTGCATTTTTAAATTTCTTCAATAAAAGTATGAAGGATATTCACTCCATCAAATAGAAAAGGCAAAAAATAGAAATGATTGAAGAAAAATATAGGATCTGGGCTCAAATATTAACTATATTATTTTTAATTATAATATATGTGTTACTTTTTGACCATATAAGTGTTCTAAATACGTCTTGACAGCAGCTATAAATAGCTAACTATCAATTACTTAACAAAGTACCAGGCCCGTGATTAACAATTTTCTAACATTGGGAAGGCAGTTGCTACTGCAATCAGGAGAAACAGGCTATAATAAACTAAAAATCAGCTTAATAAATATTAAGCTGATTTTGTTACGTGAAATAAGTCTGTTAAATAATTTTCATACATTAAAATAATTATAATGTATGTTTTATGATCCAGGACATAAAAATGGACTTATTTTAATGTTATTGCTTCATACTTTCTAATTCACGTTGCATTGCGAACATTTGGTCACGTAATCGGGCAGCTTCCATAAAGTCGAGATCTTTTGCAGCCTTCTCCATGTCCTTTTTCACCTTGCCGATTGCCTTTTCCATCTGTGGGATTGTCTTGGCCGCAGTAGCCTCTTGTTTAGCATATCCTACTGCATCCTCTGCCACCAGTGTAACCTCGTCATGTACTGCATAAGGCGAATTCTCGTCGAACTGCTTGATTTCCAACACAGCGGTCTGTCCTAGTATCTGTTCTTTACTCTTTAACACCGTTCTTGGAGTGATCTTATGTTCAATATTATAGGCGACCTGTTTTTCCCGGCGGCGATCTGTTTCATCGATAGTTCGTTGCATGCTGTCTGTAATCTTGTCAGCATAAAAGATCACCAGCCCTTCCACGTTACGGGCCGCACGGCCCGCTGTCTGGGTCAGGGAGCGTTCATCTCTCAGGAACCCTTCCTTATCTGCGTCCAATATGGCCACGAGCGTCACCTCCGGCAGGTCAAGCCCCTCACGCAACAGGTTTACGCCGACCAGGACATTTATATTACCCAGGCGGAGATCCCTTAATATCTCTATCCTTTCGAGGGTATCTACTTCCGAGTGGATGTAACGGGATTTGATATTGATACGGTGCAGGTACTTATCCATTTCCTCCGCCATCCGTTTGGTAAGGGTAGTAACAAGCACCCGACCACCTTTTAACACTCGTTTATCTATCTCCTCCAGCAGGTCGTCCACCTGATTTACGCTGGGCCTTACTTCTATTGGTGGCTCCAGCAGCCCGGTAGGCCTTACTACCTGTTCCACTACCACACCTTCTGTTTGTCTCAGCTCATATTCGCCTGGTGTAGCACTAACAAAGATGGCCTGGTTCAACAGGTTCTCGAATTCATAAAAGTTAAGCGGCCGGTTATCCATTGCAGAAGGCAGCCGGAAACCGAAGTCAACCAGGGTCAGCTTGCGTGATCTATCCCCACCATACATACCTCCAATCTGAGGGATGGTTACGTGGCTCTCATCTATTACCAGGAGAAAATCTTTCGGGAAATAATCCAACAGGCAGAAAGGGCGGGTACCGGGGGCACGCCTGTCGAGGAACCTGGAATAGTTCTCGATACCACTACAATAACCCAGTTCTCTGATCATTTCGAGATCATAGTTCACACGTTCTGACAGCCGCTGCGCTTCCAGGTGTTTCCCGATAGACCGGAAATATTCCACCTGCGCCATTAACTCATCCTGGATCTCAAAGGTGATCTGTGCCATCATATCTTTAGGCGCCAGATAGAGGTTAGCCGGGAAGATGGCCGCATTTTCCATAGTGCCTATACGTTTGCCGTTCTGTACGTCAAAGCTTTCGATCTCTTCGATCTCATCACCAAAGAAAGTGATACGATAACCAAAATCCACGTAAGGCAGGTTAATATCCACGGTATCGCCCTTTACACGAAAGTTTCCTCTATTGAAATCGCCCGTTGTACGCGTATACAGGGAGTTCACCAGGCCATGCAAAACAGTATTACGGCCGATGGTCTGTCCTTTATGCAAACGGATGATACCATTTTCATAATCTGTAGGGTTACCCATACCATATATGCAGGACACACTGGCTACTACTATTATATCCCTGCGTCCGGACAGAAGGCTGGTAGTTGCTCTCAATCTCAGCTTATCCAGCTCCTCGTTAATGGACAGATCCTTTTCTATATAGGTATCGCTCACCGGCATATATGCTTCCGGCTGGTAATAGTCATAGTAAGACACGAAATATTCCACAGCGTTATCCGGGAAGAACTGACGGAACTCCCCATACAGCTGAGCCACCAATGTCTTATTATGTGTCAGCACCAGCGTAGGGCGCTGCACCTGTTGAATGACATTCGCGACAGTGAATGTTTTTCCGGAACCTGTTACCCCAAGTAAAGTCTGGGCTGGCACTCCATCCTGTATTCCTTCTACAAGCTGGCGAATGGCTTCCGGCTGATCGCCTGCGGGGGCATATGGTGCATTTATCTTGAAGGGCATATTCTAATTTATAGCGTTATCAAATGTACAAATTAATAGAGAGTGCTTTTTCATTTGAAAAATCTGGCTCACCTTTATACACTTGTGAAGAATTAACAATCTCATGTACTATGCTTAAAAAACTGTACCATGTTTTACTAGGTGTCATATTGCCATTGATACCCATGTCAGGCTTTGCCTGGGGCGTTACCGGCCACCGTGTGGTAGCCGAGATCGCCAGCCGTCATTTAACGCCGCAGGCACGTAAAGCCATATATGCTTTACTTGGGCCACAGAGCATGGCGATGGTTGCCAACTGGCCTGATTTTATCAAATCGGACACAACACATCAATATGATCATACTTCACCCTGGCATTACCTGGATTTTCCGCCCAACTGTACACGTCAACAATTTGACGAAGTAATAAAAGCACATGCCACTGGAGAAAACCTGTATGCACAAACCAATGCATTAGTCAAAAAACTGAAAGATCCTTCCATTTCCAAAGCGGATAAGGTATTTGCGCTCACTTTCCTTATCCATATGATCGGAGACATGCATCAGCCCTTACATGCAGGCAGGGATGAAGACCAGGGTGGCAACAAGATCCAGGTGATGTGGTTTGACAAACCGACTAACCTTCACCGGGTTTGGGATGAGCACCTGGTAGAATTCCAGCAGCTGAGTTATACAGAATATACACAGGCCCTGGATACAGCTTCTGCAACAACAGTACGTAAGCTCCAGAGCGGCAGTGTAGCTGACTGGATGTTTGAGTCAAACCAGTTGTCGGCTAAAGTATACTCACTCACACATGCCAATGACAAGCTGAGCTACCGTTATAACTTCTGGTTTGCGGGCGATCTGAATAGTCAGCTGTTGAAAGGTGGATTAAGGCTGGCAGCCTTGCTGAATGGGATCTACAAATAATAATGGGTTATAGTATAAAAAGGAAAAGCATCCGCCTATGGCGCGATGCTTTTCCTTTTTATAAAAATCGTAGAGACTAGATCAGGTCTATATCAAAATTAACCAGTTGTACGAATTGCTCCAGACGATTGCTGATATCTTCAGCAGTGATCTCACGAAGGCGGCCTACACCAAAACGTTCCACGCAGAAGGAAGCCATAGCAGAACCTACTATGATGGCTGTCTTCATATTCTCAAAAGAGATATCCTTCGTTTTGGCCAGGTGACCGATAAAACCACCTGCAAAGGTATCGCCGGCGCCGGTTGGGTCAAATACCTCTTCCAGTGGCAGGGCAGGAGCGAAGAATACATGGTTCTCATGGAACAACAGTGCACCATGCTCTCCTTTCTTAATGATCAGGTATTTAGGGCCCATAGTGGTCAGAATAATACGGGCAGCTTTTACCAGGGAGATTTCTCCTGTCAGCTGACGGGCTTCCCCATCATTCACCAGGAGCACATCTACTTCTTTCAGTACCGTTTTCAGATCGTCCATAGCTACTTCCATCCAGAAGTTCATGGTATCCATTACGATCAGTTTAGGCCTTGTTTTCATCTGTTTTATTACAGACAACTGTACCTGTGGCGTCAGGTTACCCAATATCAGGAATTCGCTTCCCTGGTAACTGTCAGGTATCACTGGCTGGAATTCAGCCAGTACATTCAGCTCGGTAGCCAGTGTGTCACGGGTGTTCATGTCCATATGATATCTGCCGGCCCAGTAGAAAGATTTCTCATCTTTCTTTACCTGTACGCCATCAAAAGCTACTCCTTTGGCACCCAGCGCGTCTAGTTCATCCTGTGGGAAATCCCCACCGATAACAGACACCTGATTGATGGGCTTTACAAAGTTAGAAGCGGCCCATGCTATGAATGTGGCGGAACCACCAACGATCCGGCCGGATTTACCAAAGGGCGTTTCTATATCATCGAACGCCATAGAACCTACAACAGTTAGCGACATGCTTATTCTTTTAATTGGGTTTAGTTAGTTTACAATAAAACAGCGCAAATGTAACTAAACTTTTACCCGCTTCCACCATCCTTTCCGGAATATAACAATAGCCGCCACCGCGATACAGGATTCTGCAACAGCGATAGCCCAGAAAACACCCGCTGGCCCCATGTTATAGTTTACGGCCAGTATCCAGGCCATTGGGATCTGCAGCATCCAGAAGCCCACCAGGTTGATAAAGGTAGGGGTACGCGTATCCCCTGCACCGTTAAACGACTGGGACAACACCATGCCATATGCGTAGAAGATGTATCCCACGCTTACCAGCTGCAAACATTGGGCAGCATATAATACAATGGCCGCATCGCTGGTAAAGAGCATTACCACCGGCCGTGCCGCCATGAAAAAGAAGATGGATATCAATCCCAGGAAAACCATATTAAAGAAGGCCGCCCTCCATACAGAGGTTTCCGCCCGGTCGGGCTGACCGGCTCCCAGGTTTTGTCCAACCAGTGCAGCGGCAGCATTTGCCATGCCGAAGGCGGGCAGTAGTGTGAAAATAACGATCCTTATCGCAATCGTATATCCGGCCACCGCATCTTCTCCAAAACGGGCAATCAGCCGCACCAGGAAGATCCAGCTGGTTGTATTGATCAGCAGCTGTGCGGTACCGCCAGCCGCAATCTTCAGTAACTTCCAGATCTCACCTGCGTCGGGAGCGATATGACGACTACTGATGCGTATCAGACCTTTTCCTCCAAAAAGGTGGTACAGCTGATAACATACTCCGATGCCACGGCCTATTGTGGTAGCCAGAGCGGCGCCTTTCAACCCTAATGCGGGAATGGGGCCTAAACCGTTTATCAGCAAAGGACACAATATAATGTTCAGGATATTCGCGATCCATAAAGACCGCATAGCGACAGCTGCATCTCCCGCTCCCCGGAAAATTGCGTTAATGAGAAATAGCAGGATTACGATGAGATTACTACCCAACATAATTCGCGTATATATATGACCGTTACTGACTACTTCAGGAGAAGCCCCCATTAGTACCAACAGATCGGGCGCATATATTATTCCTGTTACCGCAATGATCAAAGCCAATACAAGCGCTACATAAAGTGACTGAACAGCTGCATGTGCCGCTGCATTATTATCTTTCTCTCCTGTACGGCGCGCCACTACTGCTGTAGCCGCCATACTTAATCCAAATGCTGCAGTATATACTATTGTCATCATGGATTCTGTCAATCCAACAGTAGTAATAGCATGTTTACCCAGCTTGCTGACGAAAAAAATATCCACTACTGCAAAGAGTGATTCCATCACCATTTCCAGTATCATGGGTACTGATAATAAAAAAATCGCACGGTTGATATTACCGCTCGTGAACTCTTTTTCCGTGCCTGATACAGCAGTAACAAACAATCGGAATACCTTGCCCAGGCGGGAACTGGCCTGTGTATCTCGCATGTCAATAACTATTAAATATTTAAAAATGGAATTTGCAGGTAGTGATTTATTACCTGCTAACAATAAAGGGGCTGAGGGCATATCCGGAAGTACCAGATATTAAATTACTTTTTCATGGCGATCAATTGTAGATCACAAAGGTAAAGTGTTTTTTTATTCTACTCCATTTTTTTAGTTAGTGTGGCAACACATATTCCGTTCCTACACATATCCTCATTCATTCAAATGCTATACAGGTAAGCAATTAATCGAGCGCTTAAAACACATTAAATATTTTTTTCAGCATCGCTGTAACTTTTCTTTAACGTCTTCGTTTTACAGTTGCATTAATGCGGAGAAACCATTTATTATAATAAATACGGAGACCTAGTTCTATAATTTAAAATTGACTTAAAACGGAAACCATGCTTACGATTAAAAAACATGCTCTGAAAATGGGAGCATTAGCCCTTGCTATGGGTTTTACTTTTGCAGCTTGCAGCGACGATGACGAACCAGCAGCACCACAGTTTCGTTCTAAAGAATACAAACTGACAAAAAGCGCTACAGATGCAGCACAGGTAGGTACTATCACTTTGACTGAAAATGCTGACAGCAGCGTTAACCTGGCCATCACGCTGAAGGCTTCTACCAAAGATACCAAACATCCTTTCTTCCTGATCGGCGGTACAGTAGCGACTCCTACTACCGACACCCTGGTAAGAGACAGTATTGCTGGTAATGGTGCTGAAGCAACCAAAATTATCTGGAATAAAGTTGATTCCATCACTGTAGGTGGACAGAAACAGAAGTTCAGATATGACGATGCAGTGAAAATAAATGCTTTCTCTAAAGTATTTTTCAGTGCTAGCAAAAAGGACAGTGTTATCGCTATCGGTAACATCCTGAAAAGTGTTGCTCAGTAATTCCTAAAGGAAACCAACTGATGTAAAAACATTAGGAAAAATACAGGGTAATTTAAAGTAATAATGGCCGGAAATTTCCGGCCATTATTATGATGGTCTTTGCGTGTCATTAGGATATGGCTCCAACCCGTAGGTCAGGAAACCGACTTTATAAGAAGGTACGTGTTACTCCGTTAACTGAGTTACGCGTAATACTTTAAATTCTGTTCTTCTGTTCAACTGCCTGCCATCCGGATTATCCTTTCCATCAGGCATCGTGTTAGATGCGATAGGCCTTGTCTCACCATATCCTTTAGCGATCATACGATCACTGGAGATACCTCTGCTGATCAGGTAATCCACACAGGACTGCGCTCTCTTCTGGGATAATTTCATGTTATATGCATCTTTACCCTTACTATCTGTATGTGCGCTCATCTCAATAATGATATTCGGGTTATCCTGCATAATAGATACAACAGTATCCAATACTACTAGTGACTGCGAACGCAAGGTTGCTTTATCGAAGTCATAATATATATCTTTCAGAATGATAGGCTTTCCTATTTCATAACGTTTGAGGCATATACTAGGGTTCTCCAAAGAGTCAACTTTTGTCAGATCATCTGTATTTGCGTAAATAGCTTTAGAGAAATAATTCTCCTTTTCCGCCATGATCTTGTAATGCTTAAGAGGTTCTACTTCAAAGCGGTAACGCCCGGTCTCATCCAATGTAACCTGCTGCAATACACGTTGCTGTATCGTATCCAGTAATGTGACTTTAGCACCTGTAAGCGGCAGATCACCATCACAATCCAGCACCAACCCGTTGATAGTTTTCGAGATCTTCTTAATTGTAAAAACCTCCAGACAACAAACAGACTCCCTGTCAGAACTGATGTATCCGGCCGCCAGAGGATGTTCGTTGTCAACAGCCGTATAGTAAACATCATCTTTAGGAGAGTTTAAGGGCATACCCATATTTTTAGGAGTTCCCCAACTGCTGAAATCCCCTTCAATAACGAAGAAGTCAAGTCCACCCAGTCCAACCCTTCCATCGGTACTGAATATCATAGCCTTTTTCTCGGTGTCATAAAAAGGGGCTTGTTCCTCATCCCTGGTATTGATATTGGTCCCCATGTTCTTCGCAGCCCCAGCTGATCCTTTTTCGAGCGGACAATACCACAAGTCATTTTTCCCCATACCACCTGGCCTGTTGGAAGAAAAAAGCAGGTACTTACCGTCTGCAGTTACGAAAGGTTGCATAGAACTAAAGCCCTCTACGTTTACATTTGGCCCCATTGCCCTGGGTTCTTCCCAGCTGTTACCTTTTCTCGTGCTCACATAGATAGCGGCTGCTTTTACTCCATTTTTGGTTGTCCAGCGTGTCAGGTAGATCGTATTCCGGTCGGCACTAACAGTGGCCGCGCCCTGATCTGTTCCCTTCGCTTCAGGGATGCTTACGGGCTGACTGTTATGGAAATCGGCTTCCTTTCCCTGCGCAACAAACAAGTTGTTGATATATGGATTTACCTTTTTCGATTTCTTTTCTTTCTCAAGATCTGCACTGTCAGGACGGGAAGATGTGTATAACAACTGGTCTTTCCCTAACAACGCAGGCGCATAGTTTGCGCCTCCTGCATTTATATCGCCCGATAATTTGCTAATGGTGTATGCGGGCAGGCGGTTCGCTTCTGCTATTGCAAACTCGCAACAAGCGATCTCCAGGTTTGTCCTTGTATTGATCTCATCTATTTTGCCATACTCCTGTTTGAACTTTGTGAATTGATCCAGGGCTGTAGTATACTTTCCATTTGCACGAAGGCTTACACCATACCAGAAGCGGGCAAGCGGGAAGAGTGCGTTATTATTGAAACCCACCGCCTGTTCGTAGTATTTTTCAGCATTGCCAAAGTCATAATAATTTCTGTAAGATTCTGCCAACCGGTAGATCACCACTTCATAATCTTTAAGCTTGCCGGACTCTTTACCCCGTAATTCAACGGTATAAGGCAGGACCTGTTCGGGTTTTATCTTAAAAGTACCAAGGGCTTTATTGTAATACTGAGCGGCGGAATAGTAATCCTTCGCCTCAAAGTAAATATCACCAGTCCGCTTGTAGTCATATACATATTGAGCCTTTGAAGTGCCAACAATCCATAATAATGCGATAGCCAGCCAATAGCGTACATTTTGTTTCATCCGTGTATTTTTTGTTTTTACAAGCGCGGGCAAAAGAAGTTTTCTTCAGAGTAAACTCTCTTTTTCCGGCTTATGAAGGATAAGGATAGTTCAAAGCTGTTACTGCCATTGACCAATCGTCTGAGATTGGAAGTATTCACATCATAACTGAGCCCAAGTACGAAGCTCTTGAAGTGGAAACCGGCAAAAGGGATAGCGGAATCATTGATCCTGTAATTGCCTCCCAGCAGGAAGTCAAATTCTTCGTTCAAATATGCCTGCGCATATATTCCCACCACTGTTTCATGCGCATTTCCCTGCCGCATGTATAATCCATGAGGTGTAAGACTGAAGATGTCATTCAGTTTAATACGCGTACCGCCATGTACCAGGTATCTTACCGGCAGACGTCTGTTATCACCTGATACAAATGGATCAACCGGTTGCGTGAGATGGCCTACGGAGAAACCTGCGAAAGGATTGAACTGATGATTAGGGTTACCATCAAAGAACATTACACCTGCAGCAGCGTCAAATGCATTGGAAGACGTATTGTTGATCGTTTCACCACTCGGTTTCGCTGGATCAAAGCCCATTACAGGATCATACTGGCTACCCAGTTGCCACTTGGCCGGATCTATCTTACGGTTGATCATACCGGCCTGGATACCAAATACCAGCTGGCTGGTACCGGTTTCACCAAAACGTACGCCACGGTAAGAAAAGCTTGCCATCGCATTCAGGTAATTATAGCCGGCATCTCCGGCGGACATGTTTGTTATATTCACTCCGACCCCCATATTGTTGGGTGTGGCAGCATCAAAAGAAACGCCGGTGGTAGAAAAGGGCTTGCCGATGTTCACCCATTGATTACGATAATTGGCGCTGACACGATAATCGCCATCAACGATACCTGTTAATGCAGGGTTCAGCCACATAGGGTATGCGTAGTACTGGGAGAAATGAGGGTCCACCTGTGCTTTCGCCCATGTTGGCAGCAATGTGGCCGATATTATCCAGACAATGAAGAGTACATTTTTATTCTTCATAAGAAGACTTTTTTAAACTTTTTTTAATGGCCGGGATGACGAGGTCATCCCGGCACTGTTTATTCTTTTTCTAACCCAGTTATCTAACAATGGTAACCGTGCCTTTTCTGTTTACTACTGTACCGTCCTGCAGCGTAGCGCGGAGTACAAAGATGTAGACGCCTACAGGCTGCTGACGTCCACCCATTGTACCATCCCAACCGGTACGCTGGTCTTTGGTCTCAAATATCTGCTGACCAAACTGGTTGTAGTACCTTATTACCACATTGGCAATGGTGTTACCATAAATGAAGTGTATATCATTAAATCCATCTCCATTTGGCGTGAATACGTTTGGTATGAAGATGTTGTTACCCTGTGGATTCTCTGCTGTACCTGTTACCGCAGTAGAGAGTGCGCTGGTTTCACAATCTGCACCGCCCAATGCTCTTAAACGGATGGTTACTGACTGACCAGGCAACAGGCCTGCAATTGTATGTGTGAGGCCTTCCGCACCAGAGCTTGGAACAACATAGTTAACTCCATTGTCAAGCGTTACCTGGTAGGCCGTAGCTCCCGGAATAGCTGTCCAACCGAAGGTCACCGATGTCGGTGTGGTCTCGGTTACGGTTACAACCGGTGTAGCCAACGGAGACAGGATATTCACCTGTACAGCAATTCTGGAAGCGCTGGCACAACCGCCTGCTGTTACCACCTCTACATAATAGGTCGTATTCTGATTCAGGGCAGGTGTGGTAAACGTAGCAGTTGTTGATACGGCTGCGCCACCCGTAGCTGTCGTATACCAACGGAAACCTGCGTTCGGCGTTGTTGATGTAGCGGTGAGAGTCGCCATATCGCCAGGACAGACGCCAGCTTCATTGCCCGTAACTGTCGCATTATTAGCCGGTGCACCCAACGTTATACTTACAGGAGTACGGGTGATACTTGCACAATTAGAAGTATTCAGCGCCTCTACATAGTATGTGATATTTCCTGTAACCGCAGGCGCCATAAACGAACTGCCTGTCGCCACTGGTGTACTGCCTGTCAGGCTGCTATACCAGCGATAGGTCAGTGCTGCATTTGGATTCTGCACGCTCAACGTAGGTCTTTCGCCCTGACATGATGTTATTGCTCCATTAGTAACTACCGGTGATGTTGGGGTAGGATTGACCGTTACCTGTACAATAGTACGGCTCTGGCTTACGCAACCGCCTGTAGCAGCTTCCACGTAGTATGTCGTAGTTGCGTTCAGCTGCGACGTAGTAAAGGCCGCGCCGGTGAATACTGGCGTACCACCTGTGGCAGCTGTATACCATCTATAGCTGATACCTGCCAGAGGATTTTCTACCGTGAGTACGGCAGAAGTACCGGCACATATTGTTGCACCGTCAGCCAACGGAGCATCAATGGTATTTACCACTGTTGCTGTCACACCTTTTCTGGCCTGACTGCTGCAACCAGTACCGTTCAGCGCTTCTACATAGAATGTAGTATTGCTGTTCAGAGCTGCCGTCGTGTATTCGGTTCCGGTAGCCAGCAAAGTGCCGTTATCCGGAGCATTGTACCAACGATAGGTCAGCGCTGCATCGGGGTTAAGAACATTGAATGTAGCTGTACCGCCAACGCAGGTGATCACGTTTGAAGCAACAACATCAGGAGTTGGCGCTGCTGCATCTACTACTATACTTGCTTCGGCACGGCTCGCACTTACACAGGTCGCACCCAATGCCGCCTGCACATAGTAGCTCACATCCGCATTAACAGCAGTTACAGTAAAGGAATTACCTGTAAATACCAGTGTACCGCCGGTCGCTGCATTGAACCACTGGTAAGTGATACCCGCCTGTGGATTCTGTACTGACAGGGTCACATCCTGACCAGCACAAACTCTTACGCTGGCAGCGGTCAGTACCGGTACATCCGGAGACGTGCCTACTGTTACTGTAACTGCCACTCTTGCGCTGGTGCCGATGCATTGATTATTGGTGGTTGTTCCTTCTACATAGTACGTAGTTGTATTGTTAAGAACAGGAGTTGTGAACTCAGGAGCGTCGAGTACCGATGAGCCACCCGTAGGAACAGTGTACCAACTATAGATCATACCATTTGTACTGGAAATCACCCGCAGTGTTGCGGTCTCTCCTGTACAGATACGTACATCATTTGATTCAACTACCGGCACTGGAGGTGCAGTAGATGCGAAAATGGCCGCCATGGCTCTTGAAGAACTAGTGCAACTACCACTCACAGCTTCTACATAGTAATTTACGGCCGCGTTAATAACTGGCGTAGTAAAGCTACTGCCTGAAGCTATCGGAGTACCGCCTGTTGCCGTTGTATACCAACGATAAGTAAGTGCCGCGTTCGGATTTCGTACAAACAAGGTCACGCTGTCACCAGCACATATTATTATCGGATTGGTGTAAGTCAGTACCGGAACATCAGGAGACGCACCCACAGTTACGGTAGCTGCCACTCTGCCACTGGCGCCAGTACACTGGTTATTGGTACTTACCGCCTCTACATAATAGGTAGTAGTATTATTGATAGCCGGTGGTGTAAACTCCGGACCACTGAACACCGGTGTACCACCAGTAGCCACTGTATACCAATTGTAGGTTACACCATTGGTGCCGGAAATTACCCGCAGTGTTGCGGTGCCTGTACAAGTGCTTACGTCATTCGATTCAAGTACCGGCACCGGAGGAGCAGTAGATACTCCTACTGCCACCACAGCTCTTGCCGGACTGCTGCAATTACCATTAGCAGCTTCTACATAGTAGTTTGTAGCAGTATTGATAGCTGGGGTTGTAAATGTGGTGCCTGAGTCTAACGCAGTACCGCCTGTAGCTGTTGCATACCAGCGATAGGTGAATGCCGCATTTTGATTCTGTACATTAAGGGTAACAGTAGATCCAGGACATACTGTTACGTTTGGAGCCGTCACGGTTGGGGTTCCAGGAGCCGGTATGGCAGTAATCGCCACAGGTACACGTGCCCCTGTATTAGCACATCCATTAGTATTAACCGCCTGTACATAGTAGGTTACGTCGCTGTTTACGCCGATCACTGCAAATACCGGCCCGGTAGATACCAGTGTACCGCCTGTTGCTGCATTATAAAATTGGTAGCTCAGATTATTTTGTGGATTCTGAATGAACAGAACTGCGTTCTGACCGGCACATACTTCCACATCATTGCTTACCAGTGTAGGTGCCGCTGGCCTTGTGGCAACTGTAGCAGTCGCCGCTACTCTTGCACTGGCCTGGCCGCATGTGGAGGTGTTATTGATTGCTTCTACGTAATAAACTGTTGTAGCTGAAAGTGGCGCCGTGGTGAATGTCGCTCCTGTATGTACCAGCGTACCGCCAGTTAAGGCCGTATACCATCTATAGACAGCTCCCGGTGCAGGAGATAACACGCTGAAGCTAGCAACGCTGCCTGCGCAGAGGTTTACATTAGGTGTATCCAGTACAGGTACTGGTGCAACGGCACCTACTGTTACTGTCGCCCTCACTCTGGTAGTCAATGTGCATGAGCCATTGCCTGTTTCTACATAGAATGCTGTATCAGCATTCAGGGCATTCGTCACATAGGTGGTACCTGTGAACAATAATGTACCACCTGTTGGTGCACTATACCAGCGGGTCTGTATATTCTGACCCGATGCAGTCGCCGTCAGGGTAGCCTGCTGGCCGGCACAGACCGTTGCATTTGTAACAGTTGGCGCTACCAGGCCCGGCACAACGCTTACCGTTACAGATATCCTGTTCGGATTAGCGCAATTGTTGCTGGTACGCACACTCTGTACATAATATGTTTTCGTAGCTGTCAGCGCCGGTGTTATAAAGGATGGACCTTCGAACACTTTCTGTCCGCCGACAGGCGCATCATACCATTCCAGTTTTGCCACTGCGCTACTTGTTGCTGTCAGAGTAGCCATACTACCGCTACAGATGGTCACATTGCGCGTAGCAACTACCGGAGCTGATACCTGTCTTGTTGCATAATAAATATTGGCTTTTACCAGCGCAGCCAGCACACCCGCTCTCAGGCGTACCTGTACGCGATCGTATGCAGCACCCGGAGCAAAAGCCACAGTAAATTTATTGCTGCCGGAAACTAACCTGATGCTCACATTACCAGTATTCAGTAACACAGCATCATTATTAGCGGTCGCTCCGTTGAAGCTGGATACTTCCAGGGTACTCAGCAGAGTAGCGTCTATCACTTGGGCAGGCAGTTCCATCACGATGCGTACACTATCGCCTACGGCGGCCACACCCGGGAAGATCAGGCTTTGTTGTACACTACCATTACCAGCTGCCAGTGGTATTGAAAGTATCGAGAAGTTATTAATATCAGCGTCTGTTGTATTATCCGCATCTACCACTGAACATAATACACAGATAGCAGTAGTGCTGTTTGATTGTGCATTTGCGAAATCGCAGGCGGTATTCGGTACAACCGTTACTGTTAACGGTACGGCGGTACGTTGACTTGGACAAGCACCTGTGCCTGCAACTGCTTCCACATAGTAGATGATACCACTTGTGAGCGGAGGAGTTGTAAATGCCGCTCCTGTAGATACAGGACTTCCACCAGTCGCCACAGTATACCAATTGAACGTAACGCCCGGAGTTGTGGAGCTTGCATTCAGCTGCGCTGACTGGCCACTCACTACTTCTCCGTTTGAAGGATTTGTCGTAACTGTCGGAGTAGCTGGTACCGTGTTTACCGTAACTGTCGCTGCTGTTCTTGAAGCGCTGGCACATGTACCTGCGGCTGCCTCCACATAGTAAGTCGTGTTTGCAGTCAGTACAGGTGTCTGGAAAGACGCGCCTTCAAACACTGGCGTTCCACCTGTTGCTGTGGTGTACCAGCGGAACACTACTCCCGGCGTTGTAGATGTAGCTGCCAGTTGTGCGCTGTTATTTGCACAGATACTGGCATTTCCAGGCGTCACAACCGGAACGGCCGGTCTGTCAATAACATTGGCCGTTACCATCTTACGCGTTGTATTAGAACAACCGGCAGTATTGGAAGCCTCAATGTAATATGCAGTAGTAGCAGTCAGGCTAGGCGTCGTATAAGAAGCGCCGGTGAATAATGCTGTACCACCTGCCGGAGCGGCGTACCAGCGGTAAATCACACCTGCCACAGATTTCACATTAAAGGTTGCTGTACTGCCACTACAGATGGACAATGCGGTAGTATCCAGTACAGGAATTGCCGGCACTGGGTCCACAACTGCAGTTACCAGTACACGTTGCGGATTAGGACAATTCAGGCTTGTCTTAACCGCTTCTACATAATAGTTAGTATTTGCGGTCAGTACAGGCGTTTGATAACTTGTACCGGTAGAAACCGCATTACCTCCTATTGAGGTTGTATACCAGCGGAAGGAAACGTTTGCCGGACCGTTAGCAGTTAATGTTGCACGGTTTCCGGTACATACGGTATCGCCTTTTACTACCGGCAGCCCAACTACACGACGCGCGTAGTGAACACCTACACTGCTCAATGCAGCAGCAGCACCAGACTTCAGGCGTATTACAAGCCTGTCAAACAATGCGTTTGGCTTGAAGCCTACCAGCGCCTGCTGATTGCCGCTCAACAATGCCACTCTTACAAGTGGGCTATTCAAAGGAGTGAAGTCATTATTGGATACTGCACCATTGTAAGATCCGATCTCCACAGATGATAACAGTCCTATTTCAACCAGGGAAGCATCAAAAGAAACTGATACTACCGTGCTGTCGCCCGGCTCGCTGATCTGCGGGAAGATGAGTGACTGCTGTACGTATCCGTTGAGAAGTCCCAACACCACATGCAGGATTGATTTTGAAGCGGTGCTGTTATCGACTGCCAAAGCAGGGTTTTCAACGTAACAGCCTATGCAGATACCATTTGCGCCATTTACCTGGCTGGTAGCCGCATCACAAGGGATGTCGTTATTGCCCGGTACTACGGTGGCTGTCACAGATACTCTTGGACCGCTCTTACAACCTCCGGCATTCACTGCCTCTACAGAGAAAGAGCTGGTGACAGTTAGCGGACCGGTATTAAATGCGGCTCCGGTAAAGATGGAGTCGCCAGCCGCGTTGTACCATTTATAGATCACATTTGCACCTGTTGCATTTGCAGTAAAGATGGCGCCCTGACCGCTGCTCACAGATGTGCTCAACGGAGTAACCGACAGATTGGTCGGAGCCGCACTCACAGTTACCGGTACTCTTGTTCTTGTAGCGCTCTTACAACCATTATTATCGGCTTCTACATAGAAAGCAGTATCTGCTGTCAGCGCATTCGTTGTATAATTAGCTGTGGATGCAAGCAGTGTGCCTCCTGTAGCAGCGGTGTACCAACGGAACGTAGCGCCTACAGGAGCAGTTGCCAGCAGTGTAGCCGGATTACCGGAACAAATACTTCTTCCGGCGGCGGTAGGTGCGGCAGCTACAGTACCGACATTTACCATTACAGGTATTCTGACCGGGTTAGTACAGCCAAAGCGTCCGGATTCAACATAGTAAGTGGCCGAAGCAGTCAGCGGCTGGGTAGTATATGAACCTCCCACCTGTAATGGGGTACCACCTACCGCAGTATTATACCATGCGAGATTTGCTCCATTGGAAGATGTCGCAACCAGATTAGCGGTGCTGCCACTGCATATATTCACATTTGCAGCAGCTAGCTGTGGTCTTGGCGTGATCACCGCAGCGAAATATACTTTCACTCGCGTCAGCGCAGCAACCAACCCGCTGATGCTTATCATTGCACCGTTGAAGGCTTTCGTAGCAGGCAGCGTTACGCGGAATCTATTACCGGTATTAAGCAACTGAAAATGTACAGTTGAATTATTCAGGAATACAGCATCTGCATTAGCGGTATTTCCATTATAGGTTTCCAGTCTCACCCCACCCAGCAATGCTACATCTGCTAACTGACCAGGAATTTCCAGGTCAAGCGTAATGCTGTCGCCTGCGGCGTGAGTATTTCCAAACTGTAACAACTGACCTACATATCCAACTGCATTTAAAGTAGATGTAATAGTGGATGCTGAATTTGCATTCTGATCTACTGCCAGGGCAGGATCAGCCACAGAACATAACAGGCAGATACCTGAAATAACAGGGCTCACCTGTTGTGTAGCATAACTACATGGAGTAGGTTCAGCAGGCATGTTGATGTCTACCCGTACAGCTGTACGTGCAGGACTGGTACAATTATTCACCGGATCTCTTACTTCCACGTAATAGACTGCAGCTGCAGACAATGGAGGGGTAGTGAAGGTGGTTGAATTACCCTGTACAAGTATACCACCAGCCGGTGCATTATACCAGTTATATTGATATGCCGGGTTCGGATTATTAACTGTGAAAGTGGCAGTCTGACCTGTATTGATCGTACTTACTGCTGGTGTTACCAATGGCTGCGGTAAACCAACGATCACATATACAGCTTTTCTTACCGGGTTCACGCAACCGGTAGAAGAAATAGCCTCAACGTAATAGATAGCGTTGGTCACATCGCTTACCTGGTAAGTAGCCCCCGTAGCCAGCACACTACCACCGGCGGGCTGATTATACCAACGGAAGGAAGCACCAGGCCCTGTAGCACGGAGTGTAGCAGTGCTACCCTGACATATATAAACAGTATCTTTTTCTACAGTCGGTGTTCCGGTAAAGATCTGAGCTGAATAGATTTTCAAAATGGTAAGAGCAGTAGCCGTACCGCCCAGTTTAACATTCACCCTGTCAAAAGCTGCACCGGGAGCAAAAGAGTAGATCAGGTCCTTGTTACCGTTGAGTAACTGCACATTCAAAGATGGAGAAAGGGTTACCTCATCATTGTTGGCAGTAGCGTTATTGGACGAAGAGATCCGGATACCGCCTAACAGACTGAGATCTGCTATTCCGGTATTGAACCCGAGTTTAATACGCACACTGTCGCCTTTTATGCCAGGGGCAGAGAAGATAAGCGATTGCTGAATATTAGAACCGACGCCAAGAACAGCATGCATTACAGATGCTGTTTGCGTGCTGTTATCAACAGCAGAATCCTGCTTTTCTACGTAACAGCCTACACAGACGCCGCTTGCACTGGTCAGCTGACTTGTAGCGCCACCACAATCAATATCACCAGGAGTAGCCGGACCACCGTCACCATTGAGTGTAATGGAAACCGGCGTGCGTAAGCTTCTGCAGGCTGCATTACCTTGTAATACTGCTTCTGCATAGAAGGTGGCATTTCCTGTTACCGGAGGCGCAGTAAACTGTGTACCGACAAACACCGGAGTCCCCCCAGTTGGCACATTGTACCAGTTATATGTGTAGCCAGGATTAGGCGCAACAACACTAAATGTGGGTGTTGTGCCTTCTTCTACGGATGCAGACGATGGCGTAACCACCACTCCTGGAAGACCTGTTTTTACCTGCACCGGAGTACGTCTTTCGCTGCCACAACTATCCGCCCCAACAGCTTCTACGAAATAGGTAGTGTCTTTTGTAATGATGGGAGTGGTAAAGGTAGTACCATATCCCACCGGTGTACCGCCAGTATAGGTAGTAAACCAGCGCAGGGTATAACCTGCAGGCCCCAGCGCAGTCAGCACAGCCGGACTTCCGCTGCAGGTAAATATTGTTCCTGCGGCTACCTGTGCTATTGGAGTAACTACCTGGGCATAATATACATTCAGTGAAGTTACCGCGCCAAGTAAAGCATTCAGGCGGATCTCTATCCTGTCAAAAGTTTTATTCGCAACAAAGGTATATGCATTCTGCTCTACGCCATTTAATAAACGGACAGTCAACAATTCACCCTGTAGTCCTCCCATCTCCGCGTCTGTCGGCCTTGCCCCATTTCCAAGTCCTACCCCAACACCACCAAGCAGGTTCAGATCGAGTAATCCTGAGTTAGTCCCGAGGCCTAAACGTATAGTATCTCCGGCTCGTCCCGCAATTGGAAACACAAGGTCCTGATAAACATATCCCAATGCACCTATTGTCAGGCGTACATTGGAAGCTGTTGCAGGATTATCATCCACAGCCAGTTCGCCGTTGTCCACCCTACATAGTAAACAGGCCAATCCACCCGTACCATCACTCTGCGTTTGTGAACCGCTACAACTTAATTCTCCATTACCGCTGGCCCCATTCACATTCACGGTTACTGCGGTCCTCCGGATGCTGATCAATCCATCAACAGGAGATACTGCTTCTACATAATAGGTTTTGTTCTGGAATAAAGGCGGTGTTGTAAAACTATTTCCGGTATGTACTGGAGAACCCCCTTCCGGAGCTTCATACCAGTTAAAAATAACACCTGGTATAGTGGGCAATGCTGCATTGAGCGAGGCGGTCTGACCTGCAGTAATAGTGGCAGGACTTGGGGTAACCGTTACCGGTTTCATTGCTATGGCCTCATAAATATACAAGGTATTGTTTGCGGCCAGGAGACCACTGAGATCTACCTGTGCGGCATCGAAAGTATGTGATACAGGTATGGCTATCCTGAATTTATTGATATTATTCTCCCCTTCCAGGATATTGAAAGTTAAAGCGGGATTGTTCAGGAGCTGTGGGTCGTTATTGCTTACATTATTCAGGGAGGTTGTCACCTTGATGGTTCCCAACAGGGATGCATCTGCAAGGATATCAGCTTCTGAGCCCAGAATCAGAATGATACTATCTCCACTATGATATACTCCCGGGAAAGAGATCTTTTGTCCGAATATCGCACCAATACCTAGTGGCAGTGATAAACGGGAAGCGGTCGTGGTGTCTCCATCCGCAGCAAATGCCGGGTTCTGCGCTGTACACAAAGCACAGGCGACACCGCCTGTAATAGGGCCTTGCTGATCCGTACCAAAGGTCCACAACGGACCGGTCCCACCACCTATTGTTACCGGTACGGCAGTTCTTATCAGACTCGTAGTGCCAGCAGGGTCTTTTGCCTCTACATAGTAAGTTGTATTACGTAAAAGAGAAGGAGTTGTAAATGCTCCGGCCCCTGTAAAGAGTGGCGTTCCTCCCTCCGGTGTAGTATACCAACTGAATACGGGGTTTGCAACACGGATAGAAGGTGTTAAAGTTATGGATGTATTGTAAGCAGTTCTTGCAGGCTTGGGCAATACATTTACAGGTATCATTGCGGCGACTTCATACAGTTGCAACGAACCGGACACTCCCACGAAACCTCCGAAATCAACCTGCACACCATCGAATGTTTTGGTGGCAGGAATGGTAACACGGAACTTCCTGGCGTTATTCAAACCGGTTCCCAGCAGTTGCAATTTTACTGTTGGTGCATCCAGGTTTACGGCATCGTTGTTGGACACTGCCGGACCCGCAATACTGTTATTAAAGGTAGTCACCCTAATCTTCGGTAATACCAGGCCGGCAAGATCTTCTGCAGGTGCCTGCAGAAATAATACGATACTATCTAAGGCCTGATATACGCCAGGCAACTTTACCAACTGCCCTACAGTGGCGGCAAGCCCCAGTGGTACTGTAAGTGTTGAGGAAGTTGTTGTGTCTCCATCAACAGCCAGATCCGGAGAGGTTACAGCACACGCTGCACATGCAATCCCACCAGTAACAGGGCTTTGCTGCTCCTGGCCATAACTCCAGATAGTGCCGGCGCCACCGGCTACTTTTACAGTAACAGGAGTGCGTGCATAACTGCTCAGATTATCAGTAGCACTAAATGCCTCTGCATAATAAGTAATGGTACGGTTCAGCAACGGAGTTGGGAAGCTGCTCCCAATTGCAAGCGGAGTTCCTCCTGTAGGTGTTGTATACCACCTGAAAACTGGCGCGGATACGCGTGCATCGGTAGTTGCGTTCAATGTGACACTACTACCTGCTGTGATCAACGGCGCAGAAGGAGTAACGGTAACCGGAATAGCTGCAACAGCTTCGTACACTCTGAGTGCGCCAAAAGCTGCAAATGCAGTGGAAAGACTTATCTGGGCCGCATCAAAATCTTTGATGACGGGGATGATCACCCGGAACCGTGGGGAACCGTCGGTGCCAAGGCCCAATACATCTACACGGACAGACCCGACACCCAGGTTGGTTATATCATTATTGGCAATATCATTATTAAAGGTCTGCACCTGAATAGCCGATAAAGCGCCAGTTGAGAGTAACTGGCCGGGAATCTGCAGGTCCATGATGATCTGATCACCGGCTTTATAATCGCCAGGGAATTTGAGTAATTGTCCAACAGACGTTAATGCACCCGCCGGCAATGAAAGTGTCGATGCTGTAGTAGTATCAGCATCAACGGCGGCAGCCGGATTATCAACATAACATAATGCGCAGGCTATGCCAGCTGTTATGGGACTTGTTTCCTGATCAGCGTATGTCCATATCGGGCCCGTACCGCCGCTTACCCGGACGGTTACCGGTGTACGAACAGGGCTTACAAGGGCGTCTACAGGATTAGTAGCCGTCACATAATAAGTAGTGGTACGCTTTAATGGAGGCGTTGTGAATCCGGCACCGTTAAATATGGGAGAGCCACCTTCAGGCACTGTATACCAATTGAAAGTGACACCGGGAATTCTTATAGAGGGAGAGAAAGTAACAGTTCCCCCGGAATTGACAGCGGGGGTTGCAGGATTAATTATTACAGGAATGAAAGCCGTTGCTTCATAAACACGTAGGGAAGCAAACTCACTGATCAAAGCAGAGAGGCTAATCTGCACTTCATCAAAACTGTGAGTAACGGGAATGATCACTCTGAACTTAGGTGTAGTTCCCAATCCAAGCTCCAGTAAGTTTATTCTGACAAGATCACTATTCAGTGCGACCATGTCGTTATTAGAAACACCTCCGTTAAATGTATTTACAGAAAGAGCGGAAAGAAGTGATTTTGAATATATCTGATCGGGAATTTCAAGATCAAGCGCCACATGATCTCCAGCCTGATAGCTTCCTGAAAATTTGAGTTTGAGCCCTACGCCACCCACAGCGCCAACGGGCAACACAAGTGTTGCAGCAGTATTGGTGTTTGCATCAATAGCATTGGCGCCATCATCAACCCGGCATAAGGCACAAGCTACACCAAATGTAACGACGGACTGGCTGCCGGCGAAGCTCCATAGTGGGCCATCGGCAGCAAGTTTGTTACCAGTGGTACGCCAGGCGCCACGCATTAACGGGGAATGAGGGTGATGGGCGAGATAGTTATCTAACCAGGTTGTTGCGTTGTTTGTCAACACGGTATTGGCCACGGGCAGATCCTTTGCAGAAACTTTACCGACCGGCAACCCAACCAGGCAGACGAGATAAATAAGAATAAGCATAAAAGCTTTCAGGCAGCTTTTCAGGGTAGCTTTAAAATACATAGCATTCAATTGGTTCGGGTTATAAAGCGTGTATATGTTGAACGTGTCAAACAGATTGTCCCA
The DNA here is from genome assembly GCA_902168105.1 of uncultured Flavihumibacter sp. Lineage (GTDB taxonomy): Bacteria > Bacteroidota > Bacteroidia > Chitinophagales > Chitinophagaceae > Chitinophaga. Next base: position 118,634 of record CABHOY010000061.1, on the reverse strand, counting down.
CAGTCGGTTTTTGTCTGTTACTCTTTAGGGCAGGGGCTATGACGCTCAAGGAATAAGGGTAGGGGTGTTACCAGGCCAAAAAGTTCAAATACACACAGGCCGTCCTTATGTTGAGAAAATGTTAAAAATAACTCGGCGAAAGTATGTTGATAGGATGGTTTAAAGGGAGTTCTTTTTATTCAGTATGGAAGAACTCGTTCATTTCGTTCATTCCATAAAAATTGAGTATTCATTTTGTTCATTGCCAGCTGAACCGGAAAATATGCTTATAATAAGGGTCTGACTTCTACAAGGGTAACCTAGGTATTTCTTTAAGAACGGCTGCTTAAATATTAAATTGTGAAGAACGGGTACTCTGCTTTTTTTTTGAGAATATAGCCTGTTTTTAGCTCATTATTACTTAGCACAGCTAATCAAATAAGATAGACACCCTATGTCTCCTGGAGAAGCCGGCTCACTAAATAATATATGGAAATCATCTAGTTATACTAATAACCAATCGCTACTACATCCTATTCATTTTAATTTATCCCATTCATTTCAACCATTTTTTATACGAATAAATCTGAATTGAAAATGGCTACGTAAGTTTACTTCAAAATGACCAGAATCCATTTACTCAAAATCCATTTCCTTGTCCCCATATGATAGATCTCTCCTATGACTTTATCATAACGTTGCAAAATGAAGTATCTCGTAAGTTTGGAGCCGATACCATCACACCCAGTGATTGTAAACGGCTATCTGATCTCATAAGGGATGAAACTACGAAAGCTGTTAGTGAAACCACTCTCAAAAGGGTTTTCGGGTTTGCTACGACCAAGCATAGCTTTTCACGTTATACCCTTAACACGCTTGCACAATACTGTCATTATAAGGACTGGGACGATTTCCAGGCCCAACATTATATACAGACCGATGGTAATGAATTGAATGACAGCAAATGGCTGGAGCTAAAGAATAAGGCTGTCACCATTTCTCATTACACTATTCTTACCTTAAAGAACCGGTCAGGCATTCCTTTTGCCCTGACAGTTCCCCGTCCGTCCTGCTTTGCGCACATTGAACGTTTTCTGGAAAGTGATTATGCTGCCACTGCACTGATAGCCCCTTCGGGCTGGGGTAAATCCGTAACCCTGGTGCACATGGCTGAACATTTCTGGTTCAGTAAAGATGCTAAGTTTAAAAAGGACATCTGCTGGTTCATTCATGCTCACGCCGCAGGTAGCCTTCTGCTGAGAGGCTTCTCGTTGGCAACCTGGCTCGATAACCAGCTAAACCTTGGCGCCGGAGAAAATTTCAGGGAATACTTCGCGTCCCATTTTGATAAAATACGGGGAAGGCTAATATTGATCATAGATGGTTTTGATGAAATCACGATGGCCGGGGATAAACTGAAACTGCTATATACTAAACTGGAAGAATTTGTGTATTCAAACGACCTGTTTCCCTGGGTTAAAGTGATCCTCTCCATACGCAGCAGTACCTGGTCTGATATTTTCCAGCACTCACTCCAATACCCTGCCTTCCGCAGATATTGGTACCTGGGCCCGGAAATGGATGAAGAAACCAGCATTAACCTTCCTTTTCTTACTGAACAGGAGGTAAAATCAGTGTTATATAATCACCGTATTGATCCTGCAACAGTGCGGACCTTCAGCGAAAGCTTCCTGCAAAAACTGCGATATCCTTATTATCTGCAATTATTCTGTCAGCTGAATACAGGTCCGGACCAAAATTTTGTCAGCGAACATCTCAGCCTCTTCGAGATGATCTCAAAATTTGTTCAGATCAAAGTCTTCAATTCTCCAACTAATACTTTTAAGGTCAGGATCATTGAGAAGATGTTATGGTTGCTGGACCTCGGCAAAGCGGGGCAGTACACAGACAAAAATCTGCTGCTGAATAAAAATGCGGACCTTTTCCCCGCGTATAAGGAATTGCTTGCAGACAATATACTGGTAGAAGAAAATCTTAGTCAGGAAGTGATGTTCGTAGTTAAAGTACGCTTCGCGCACCAGTTCCTGTTTGAATACTTTTCGGCCATGCATTACATCAAACATGCCAATGACGTGATCGATGAAAATATGCTGCAGAAGATCGCCAAACAATTACCGGCTTCTTCCTATAGGGTAGGAGTATTTAAATGGCTATTACGTTATGCGATCAACAATAAGCAACCAGAAGGCATCCACAAGATCTTCTACCTGCCATTAAGTACAATGGAAAAGTCTTATCTGCTGGAGTACCTGGCCGTACATTATCAACATGAAGGAGAAAAACAGATCTTGAGCACTGTCTTCCCCCAGGGATATTTCCGCAAAAATCCATTGAGTCGTTTCCTTAATGATAACTTCCTCCATTTTGGAAAAAAGAGAGTTCTCAACGCACTACTTGACCTATCGGAAATGCCCAATGACAAGCTAAAGATCCGCAGTATTCTCTTTACAATGTCGTTGTTGCAGCTGGATGCAGAACAATGTGAACTGGAACTGAACAATATTAAAAAACTTATATCCCGGGATACCATAGATGATGAAGTATGGGTATCACCACATGACCTGTATCTTTTTGTATATGAATACATGAAATTCGGGATCATTAATGAGAGTATAAAGGATAAGATATATAATTATCCACGCTATTTAACTGGGAGTACAAGACATGCACCGACGGTCGCACAGGAAACCGTATTCAGACTGACCGGTTTTGCCTTCGCCTTGCTGAATGATTATTCACATATGTTCAATTATACCAAACGGATATTTGAATGTTACCCGGCATTGGTATACCAGCGGACAAGTACTCTGCGCCTTTCCCTGTTGTGCTGGCAGGCCATGGCCTATCTGGGGCAGGATAATCTTGCTATGACAAACAGGATATGCCAACATACAGACAAGCTACTGAAGACCTACTCTTTCGATTTTACCGGCGGGCGACATATTGAGGTATTGCAGAAAATGATCCTGGCTGAGGTTTATTTTAAAGAAAAGGAATTAAACCGGGCAATCCGTACAGCTGAAGCAGCTATTGAGCTTTCTCAGAAGATGGATTTCAAATTGTTACTGCTGACTGGATTTAAACTGGTAAGTAAAATGTATTCGCAAGTCCGTTTCGACAAGCAGTATAATCAGGCACAACAACAAATGACATTGATCAACAAAAGTACCTCCTTTAAACATTTTGATAAGCTATTAAGTGCCGTTGCCAAATAATCTATTACAAATCAATTATTTATACTGATCAATAGGAGCAAAGAGGAAGCTTTTACCTGGGATTTAGCTTTTTTTTGCAACTCGTCTGGCATAATTTTGCGTTATTGCATACGATAATGGCCATTGATGAAAGTAAATACTCTACATTCCAGCAATTTCTGCTCAATCTACTGAGCTTATTGACCATTATACCATTAGCCCCCTATCTGAACCGGTATATTCCTACATTGGTTGTGCAGGGCTGGCATATGGACATGCTTGTGGCCGTATTGATCACATTCCTGTTCACCCGTCTGCTGTTATGGGTCTTTAAACCATTGATTATCCCCACCTTCGTACTAGTATGCAGCATATTGGTTATCAACTACTTTACTGATAATTACTCCTTTAATAATGTCCTGAATGACTATAAAGGTATGGTACAGGGTAATTGGGGCGCTAAGAATAATAAACAATTCGATATCCTTAGTCTTTATCCCAGACGTGTAGAAACCTACCGCGATAAAACGGTAAGAGGGATGAGGGATAAGGTCAATTATAAAGATTCTCTTGTCCGCAATTTTTCTGTAACACACTCGCTGCAAGATTTTGACGAATATTTTCCCAAATACGGGAAGGTGTCCCGCTATCTCGCATTATTCCACTACATAAACAGGCGGTTCAAGTATGTGCCAGATACCCATCGTGATGAGTATTTTGCTACCCCAATGGAGACCATTCAAAATGGCCTGGGCGGCGATTGCGACGACCACTCTATCCTGATGGCATCCTGTCTGCAATCCATCGGTGCACGTTGCCGTATCGTACTTATACAGGGACATGCCTATCCGGAGCTTTATTGCGGTAGTAAAGAGGACTTTGAGGTCATGAAACAGGCAATTGTAACTTTGTTCCCTCAACCACCGGTGAAGGAGATCCACTACCACGAGATGAAAGGCGAATATTGGATAAACCTTGATTATACGGCACGCCATCCGGGCGGGAAGTATATGAACGATAAGGTTTATGCGTTGATTGAATTATGACACAAAGAAAGCATGAGCAATGAGCCAATTTAAAACTGTAAAAAAATATCACTCGTTTTTCAAATTTAAACGTGATTTCGAGCGCTATAGTTTAAGAAAAGTAAGAAGTTACGAGATTATCTTTCACTGGTTGCACAAAGTATTAACCAGAAGTCAGTTCCTGATATTGTCCGGTATCCTCGTAGGTTTTGTTGCAGGAATGGCAGGCGTACTGCTTAAAGTACTGGTGCATTATATACACTATTTTATAACTCATAAAGTACATTTCAGTACGCAGGTCATTTTTTATGCCCTTTTCCCCTTCCTCGGCATTGTATTAACCACAATCCTTGTGATCTGGGTATTTAAAGGCCAATCCCGGAAAGGCATAGGTCTTATTCTTCATGAAATTGCCCAGAATTCCAGCCTCATTCCACCAGTAAAGATGTATTCCCAGATCATGCAGAGTGCGATCACCATCGGACTGGGAGGATCTGCCGGATTAGAGAGCCCGATTGCGGTGACCGGCGCAGCTATTGGCAGTAACTATGCCCATAACTACAACCTGGGGTATAAGGAAAGGACATTGCTACTGGCTGCAGGTGCTACTGCAGGTATCGCGGCGGCATTCAATGCGCCTATCGCAGGGGTTATGTTTGCATTTGAAATCCTGTTGACCGGGGTTGTTTTCTCAGACTTCATTCCTTTGATATTAGCAGCCGTTTGTGGCAGCTTATTGTCTAAGGTCATTTTACAGGAGGAAGTATTGTTCCACTTTGAAACGAGGCAGGCGTTCAATTATCACAATGTGCCTTTCTACATCGGACTGGGATTATTGTCAGCATTATATGCACGTTATTTCATTGTGGTATCCGGGCGTATCGAACATTTTATTACTGGTTTGAAGTGGTCTGCTCTCCGAAAAGCGATTATGGCCGGTGTGATAGTATCTATACTATGCGTATTGATGCCACCTCTGTTCGGAGAAGGATATGCCAGTGTAAAATTACTGGCGGGAGGGCACTCCGAAGGGATCATTCAGAATAGCTTTTTCAGATATATCCCCACTCAAAGCTGGATATTGTTATTATTCACAGGTTGTATATGTTTACTGAAGGTGTTTGCGACCGCCTTTACTATTCATGGCGGCGGTAATGGTGGGAATTTTGCCCCTTCTCTTTTTGCTGGCGGTTTCCTGGGATATTTCTTCGCATTGTTATGTTCTCATCTTGGATTTGATGATGTTCCTTTCACTAATCTTGTAATAGTAGGAATGGCCGGAGTGATGAGTGGAGTCCTTTATGCCCCGTTGACAGCCATTTTCCTGATTGCAGAATCCAGCTCTGGTTATGACCTTTTCATACCATTGATGATCGTGTCCACCACCTCGTTTCTCTTAGCAAAGTGGTTTTCTCCTATTTCTCCCGAATTAAAACATCTGGCAGATAAAGGAAAGATCTTCACCAAAGCGCATGATAAAAATATCCTGTCCATGTTAAAACTGGAAGAACTGGTGGAAAAAAACATTCAGAGAATATCTCCAGATGAGACACTGCGGCAATTAATAGAACTGGTGAAGGAGGGAAGCCGTAACATGATCGGTGTTGTAGGAGCTGACGGCAACCTTGATGGTGTGATCACACTAGACGATATCCGGCCAATCATGTTCAGTCCGAACCTGTACGATACTGTAACAGTAAGACAACTTATGAAGCCTCCGTTGGCTGTTATTGATATCAACGATAATGTATTAGATGTAGTTAATAAATTTGATGAGGTGCATGCCTGGAACCTTCCCGTCATTGAAGAAAATAAGCTGGTTGGCTTTGTTTCCAAGTCTGGTATCCTTAATCAATATAGACTATTATTGCAGGAGTATTCATGATCCTGTTGGGTTGGATCATGCGTTGAAATTTAATCCGTTTTATGGCCAAAATTCTCATCTTATTTGCGCATCCGGCTTTTGAAAAATCCAGGGTGCATTCACAATTACTGGCTGCCATACGCGGGATGCAGGGAGTAACCCTGCATGACCTTTATGAAGTATATCCTGACATGGGTATTGACGTAAGGCATGAGCAATCATTACTTCTTCAACACGATATAATATTGTTTCAGCACCCTCTTTACTGGTATAGCGCTCCCGCCCTGATCAAACAATGGCAGGACCTTGTGCTGGAACATGGATGGGCTTATGGCCATACCGGCACGGCATTACGTGGCAAAATAGCCGGTAGTGTTGTTACAGCTGGTGCACAGGAAACGGCTTACGGAAGAGAAGGATGGCATCACTATTCCGTCAGTGAATTCCTTCTGCCATTCAGGCAAACCGCACTATTGTGCAATATGCAGTATCTCGAACCATTCGTTATTTACGGTACACACCGTCTTACCTATTCGAGCATCGCGGAACAGGCCGTTTCTTATAAACAGATGCTGGAACAACTGAGGGACGGACAACTTAAAATTCAGTGACATGGAACATTCTTTTTTCTTCATAGCAATGATATATCTGGCTGCGGCGGTGATTTTCATCCCATTGGCCAAGAAACTGGGATTGGGCTCTGTACTGGGATACTTACTGGCAGGTGTTGTAATAGGACCATCCCTAATGGGCTTCGTAGGCCAGGAGGGCCAGGATATTATGCATTTTGCAGAATTTGGCGTGGTGATGATGCTGTTCCTCATCGGTATTGAACTGGAACCTGCGTTACTATGGAATATGCGGGCGCCTATTCTTGGACTAGGTGGACTACAGGTACTGATCACTACCGCAGCAATTACGGGTATCGCCATCTTACTTGGTCAACCACTAAATGCCTCACTGGCGCTTGGGATGACACTTTCCTTATCATCTACAGCGATTGTGCTACAAAGCCTGAAAGAGAAAGGTCAGCTTTCGTCGGCAGCCGGCCAAAGTGCTTTTTCCGTATTGCTTTTTCAGGACATCGCCGTTATTCCGATGCTGGCAATATTCCCATTGCTGGCCGGCCCGGATGCCAGCAATGATGCAGGTCATACCGCCTCACTCAGGGACAACCTGCCCGCCTGGATGCAAACGTTAGTTGTATTGGGCGCCGTAATAGTGATCATTGTAGCCGGACAGTACCTGGTTCGTCCATTGTTGCGGGTCGTGGCAAGAACACGCGTAAGGGAATTGTTTACAGCTTTTTCGTTATTACTTGTCGTAGCAATCTCTGTACTAATGAGTCTTGTCGGTTTGAGCCCGGCATTAGGCGCATTTCTGGGAGGAGTTGTTCTTGCCAACAGTGAGTATAAACATGAATTAGAAAGCGATATAGAGCCGTTTAAAGGGCTGCTATTAGGGCTGTTCTTTATGGCTGTGGGGGCCTCTATCGACTTCAAGCTGGTATTATCCATGCCATGGGTAATATTAGGACTGGTTGTATCATTAATAATACTGAAAGCGATCATACTATTGGTACTTGGAAAAATATTCCGGATCAATACAGAACAAAATCTGCTCTTTGGAATGGCGCTCTCCCAAATAGGAGAATTTGCGTTTGTCTTATTAGCTTTTACACAACAGAACAATATACTGTCTCCCCGGATGGTCAGCATAATGACTGCTGTAGTAGCACTTAGCATGGCGTTGACACCATTGTTATTGCTAATACATGAGCGTATTATTCAACCAAAGTTCAGTAAGACGGACACAGATACAAATACTCGAGAAGCTGACGAAATTCATGAGAAACATCCTATAATCATTGCTGGTTTTGGCCGTTTCGGAAATATCGTGGGCCGTTTCCTGAGGGTCAATGGTGTAAAGGCGACTATCCTCGATCTGGATTCAGACCGGGTGGATGCATTACACAACCTGGGCGTGAAAGTATATTATGGAGACGCTTCCCGGCGGGATCTGCTGGCAGCCGCAGGTGCTGCTGACGCGAAGATCATCATCATTGCCATGGATACTGTTGAACAAACACTTGATGTGGTAAAAATGGTACGTAAAAACTTCCCTCATCTGCAGATGCTGGTAAAAGCGGAGAACATCCCGGATACCTATGAACTGATGGACCTCGGCGTATTACATATTTATCGGGAAACACTTGACACTTCACTACGCATGGGTGCAGACGCCTTACAGATGTTGGGTTTAAGGGCCTATCATGCACACCGTAATATCAGCACTTTCAGGAAGCAGGATGAGAAGGCATTAAAAGGGCTGTCTGCCATTAGGAATGACAAAAAACTCTACATCAATACGGTAAAAGAGCGTATTGAAGAACTTGAAAAACTGATGTCCAATGAAAGGGTGACCAAATGGAATCCTTCTGCGCAGGGCTGGGATGAGCAGTCCCTTATTGATGAAGCCAACCAGGACTAAAGGACTATTGGCCGCTTACAGCTTCCTGTATCCTGCGGCCGATGTCCTGCAATAATTGCTGGTCAACAGTATGCCCTGCATGCACGTGCTTGTCTCCAATAGCCCTCAATTGTCCTTCTTCGTCTTCCTCGAAGGTGATCTCACACTCCTCTACAGTTACTTTGTAGCTGATCTTGTATTGCTGTATCCATGGACGTACTTCCAGGATATGGGGTTTCTCCTTGTATTCAAACTTCAGTATAAATGGTTCGTCCAAACTTTCCATAGTTCACTAATTAACATGTAAAATACATTATTCAAAACTCTTATTCCGGATACGCATTTTTTCCTCTCTTGACAGTTGATGAATGAACAGCAAAGAAAGTGAAGCGGCGGCACTGATAATCAGTATATATCCGATAAAGCCGAGTGTATGAAATAACCGGAACAATGTCCAGTCGTTGATAATAGCGTACTGCGCCAAAACAGCTAGTACTGTTCCTAAGATCGCGAAAGCGAATGCAATTCTCTTCATAAAGGGTACGTTTTGGGATCCGTTTAATCTTCTCGAATTAATTGATCTTTTGTCCTTTTTTTTGTTGGTTAATTCTAATGTTTAAGGGGGCAAACAAAATGCCATGTGCGTCCGTCATGCAAAGGTACTATCAGGTTGCTTTTTCTCGTAGATATTTTTCCACATTTAATGGAAACTAGGAAAATGTGAATAACTGTATATCTAAATTATCGCCAATATTCCGTATTGAAACCACACATATCATAGCGATAAATTTTACATAATCGAGTCATTTATAAACTTTTTTACCATAATTTTATCATGCTTTAGTATTATAAAGCCACTGAATGCCGCGACAGGCATAGCGATTAACTACCATGTAATGTGAATAACTACCAAAATGACGATCAGACAATTTTCCAGTTTATAATGATTAAAGTGCTACCGGTGTTTCTATTTTTTGACTCTACACCGGTACGGATTAATTTGAGATTAAAAAGTACCCGGTGCCTTTCCAGGCAAGGGTTTTTATTCTATTACTCTGCTCATATCCCGATCTCTATCACTCCTTCTTTCCATCGTATTCTGCTATAAAACAAAAGCCGGAATAAGATTATTCCGGCTCATTACCTAAACCTACAACTGTTACACTGTTAGTAACATATCTTTAATATCTTTTAGTGCATAGCACTTGGATCAAGTTTCGTTTTTTTGCTTCCTTTCACCATCAACACAAACGGTACACAGATCAGGAACATTAATCCCAGATAAAGGAATACGTCCATATACGACATCACTACAGCTTGTTTCATCACGCTATATTCCAGAGATTGATAAGCGCTTCCTGCGGCTTTTTTTAGATCCATTCCTTTTGCTGCAAAGTTGGCTGTCATTCCGGAAACTCTTTTCATCACATCCGGATTGTTTGTATCCAGCTTACTTACGAGGTCCATACGATGCAATTCATTGCGGCGGGAAACAAAGGTCGTGATCAATGCTACCCCAAAGGAACCTCCTAACTGACGCATCATACCGGTGAACGCAGCACCTTGCCCTATCTGTTGACCTTTCAGTGTAGACAATGAAAGTGTTGTGATAGGAATGAACAACATCCCCATACCCATACCGCGTACGATGAGCATCCAGAAAAATGCTTCTGAACCCGTATCTGGTGTAATGATCTTATATCCCCACAAACAGAATATAAAGAATAAGAACATACCTGATGCTACCAGGTACTGTTGCGGTACTCCTTTTTCCAGCATTTTACCAATAAAAGGCATCATAAATGCTGTAGTCAAGGCCGCCGGTATCATCAGCATACCTGATTGTGTTGCCGTCCATCCTAATGTACTCTGAGTATATAAAGGAATAATGAATGTAGACCCATATAACCCAAACCCCATAAGGAATGATAACAGCGTGCCTACCCTCAGATTCCCATTCCCCAATACTCTTAACTCTACAATCGGATTCTTATATGAAAGCTCTCTCCACACAAAAAAGAAGAAGCCCAATACTGCTGCGATCCCTAATATTAATATTGTCGAGTCGTTAAACCAGTCATCTTCCTGCCCACGTTCTAAGACGTACTGAAGCGATCCTACCCCTAGAGCCAGGAAACCAATTCCAAACCAGTCTACTTCACTGGCGGATTTCTTTTCACCGTATTTTGGGCTTCTTACAAATTGAAGTGTAAGCAGGGTTGCTATTACACCAATAGGAATATTTATATAAAAAATGTAAGGCCATGCATAGTTATCTACGATATAACCACCTAACGGAGGGCCTAGTGTCGGGCCAATGATCACACCCAGACCATATATTGCCTGTGCCATCCCTCTTTTTTCAGGAGGATAACTTTCGGTAATGATAGTTTGCGAAGTCACCAGCAGCGCACCACCGCCTAACCCCTGAATGAAGCGGAATAATACAAGCTCCCACATAGTGGTGGCATTTCCGCAGAGGAAGGATGCAATGGTAAATATTACTATAGAAACTGCGAAATAGTTACGGCGTCCAAACTGTTGTGATAACCAACTCGTCATCGGTACGATAATTACGTTACCGATAGCATAAGCAGTGATCACCCAACCGATCTCACTCAACGTGGCTCCCATGTTTCCGCGCATATCATTCAATGCCACATTCACGATGGTTGTATCCACGATCTCCAGCAAGGCGCAAAATATGGCAGTAATTGTAATGATAACCCGGCGGGCTCCATATTCTACCAATGATTGTTGTTGCATCACGTTTTACAATTAGTTGTATAAAGATCAGTTACCGAATGTTCCCGCCTGGTGACGCATAACACGCTGTTGTATATTAGACCAGTCTGAGAGTGATTCCATTTTATTTATCAATCTGCACCACACAAGCGGGACCATTCGTAACCGAAATTAGTCAAGATGTACGTCCACAACTACGTTCATACCTGGACGGAGTTGTTTTACTTCTGTCTGGTTAAGATCATTAAATTCGATCTTTACCGGAAGACGCTGAACTACTTTTACGAAGTTACCGGAAGCATTATCCGGAGGCAGTAAGGCAAAACGGGCGCCGGTTGCAGGAGAGAAGGAGGTTACTTTACCTTCAATACTTTTCCCAGGGAAAGCGTCCACATGTACACTTACTTTCTGACCCAATTTCATTTTATCGAGCTGTGTTTCCTTAAAGTTGGCTACCACCCATATATCATTAGATAAAACCACGCTAAAAAGTGATTGGCCAGCCTGCACCAGCTGTCCTGGCTGCACATATACCTTTGATACCTCTCCATCTTCAGGAGCAGTAATGATAGAATAGCTCAGTACCAGTTTAGCATTGTCTACTTCAGCCTGACGTTCTTTTATCACAGCTTTGGCAGCATTAACCTGTTCAGCAGTAGCATCACTCTGTGTTGACACGGCGCTCGTCTGACGGGTTGCTACTTTTTTCTGTTCCTGCAGTACGTTCAACTGGCGTTCAGCGGTTTGTTTCGCTGCCAGGGCCTGCTCATATTGCTGTTGTGTAATAGAGTGGTCCTTTATAAGATTATTATATCGATCGTAGTCCTGGTTAGCGCGCCATACATTTACTTTAGCGGCTTCGATCTGCGCATCTACCGCGTAGATATTGGCCTGAGAGGATGAAATGTTTGAGCGGGACGCAGTAGTTGTAGCAACTGCTACCTGTACATTTGCCTGTGCGGCAGCCAGTGCAGCTTCTACCTGTGCAACTTTTATCTGCAGGTCCCTGTCATCAAGAATTACCAGGGTATCACCTTTTTTCACACGCTGGTTATCTTTTACACGTACCTCTTTCACGTAACCCGTTACTCTTGGTATCACGGGACTTACGTTTGCTTCTATCTGTGCGTTGTCGGTCTCTTCATGATGCTGAGCATGTATGTATTTAGAGATACCGAATGCTCCACCAATGATAACAAGGATTGCCAAAACGATGATAAAGCGATAGTTCCTCTTTTTAGGAGCTTCCTGAGTGTTGTGGGAACCTTTATTATTAGTTGTAGCTGTTTGCGTTTCCATATAGTATATATATGATTGTTACTTTTATTTAAATCCTGAGTTGATTACTTCCCTGTTTCTGCGCCGGTTTCACTTAAAATACCTGCAGTTTCCAATAGTCTGGTATAAGCAACAACTGCATCAGCCTTTGCAAAAGCATAGTTCAGTTTTGCCTGTACATTGGCTACGTCTGCTTCCAGCAGATCTGTAGTTGTTGCCAGATTATTTTCCTGTTTATTTTTTACTATCTTATAATTCTCACTTGCCTGATCAATTGCTTTCTGATATGCATCTATCTTTTTCTGATTCACCAAGTAATCCTGGTAAGCTTTATTGATAGAAAGGTGGATGTTATCTACCAGCAATTCTTCATTTACCTGTACTTCCTGTAACCTCACTTTTGCTTCGGTTACTTTTGATCCTGCTTTCCAAAGTGAAGAAGGGGAGTATTTTACACCTATGCCAGCGTTTAGTGCGTTAGTTACAGTAAGCGCATTGGGTACCGTCAGGGCAACATATCCGCCGGTAAGCCCGACAGAAGGATAATATTCTCCTTTTGCAGCTTTAATACCTGCCGTGGCAGCTCTTTCACGGGCAGATAATGCCGCAGCATCCTTACGGTTCTGCATAGCTATTTGTTCCCATTCAGAAGCAGCTTTCGTGCCGGTTGGCGTCTGTTCAAAAGTAGTAGTGTCGGCATCAAGCACTGTAGTTTCAGGCAGTCCTAACAATAAGTTCATCGCAATATTGGCCAGTTTGAGGTTGCTTTCAGCTTCCACGAGAGAAACCTCAACATTAGACTGTTGTAGCTGTACTTTTAACAGGTCGTTACGTGCAACAATCCCGTTCTTCTCAAGGTTTGTGAAATCTCCCACCCGCTGTTGCTGCTGTTTCAGATTTTCCTGTACAAGTGTTACGGCCTGCTGCGCTTTATAAAGATTGCTATAAGCGTTGATCGTGTTCTGGATCACAGCTTCCCGGTCTTTGTCTGCATCAAGCTTTGCCGCTTCAGCAAGGTACCGGGCCGATGCCTTCTGGCTCTGGATAATAAACCCTGAAAAGATCGGCAGGGAAACACTCGCCATCGCATAAGCAACTGAATTCACTTTGGGTGATGATCCACCGCCAGAACTGTCGTTCCCGCCTACATTCAGTTTGAAATCTACGTTTGGTTCATTAATACGCAGATATGAAGCAGAAACACTTACATCCGGTAATTGTGAATTGTTTGCAGTTTTCACTGATGCCAGTGCTGCATCGATTTTTGTTTTGCTGAGTTTGAGTTCTTTACTGTTTTGTATACTAAGCGTTATGGCTTCTTTCAATGACAGACTCTTCCTGTCCTGCGCCTGACTATAATAATATGGTAAAGTCAGTAGTGCGCATACTGTCAGAGACCATAGTCGCCTGTATGTGCTATTAAGCTTCATGGATTAGAATGGCTTTAAACAAATTTTTCAAATGATTGCTAGTATGACTGATCAGGTATTCCTGAAGTTCGTTGTCTGAGAGATGCTCAAGATTACTCAAGCGCTGAAAATGATGCCTGGTTGACATGATGTGATTAGTGGTCCCCACCAGGGTGTTCACCATCATCAGAATATCCAGATCTTTATTAAATACCCCACTTTCCTGTCCTTCATTAATAAATGCCTTGATCACTTCATGAACTTCCTTTTTATTTTCATGAATAAGGTCGTTTACCCCGATATCCTCCTGGATCTGCGCCCTGATCATCATCAGGTTAAAGCAGGGGTTGCCCATTACACGGGTCACATATGTTTCCACTAATGAGTCAAATCTTTCAACATATGAACGGGCCGAATTATGAAGCATTTCCGTCAATGTCAGTTTCCAGGCAAAAATCCTTTTCAGGAAGATGGCTTCAATTAATTTCTCTTTTGAGCCAAAGTAGTAAGATATCATTGCGATGTTCACATCAGCCTCATGAGCAATATCCCTCACTGAAGTAGCATGAAAACCATGAGAAGCGAACAGCTTCTCGGCAGCCTCCAGTATTGATAATTGCTTTTGATTGTATTCCATGTGTAATCGAATTGTGGGCACAAAGTTAAACAAACATTTAATTAAATCAAACGACCGTTTAAATTCTAGATAATTTTGATACCTTTTTAAGCCAATTTTAAGGTCTTATGCCCTGGCAGGTTAATTTTGGTTAAGACCCCTTAAAGACATATATTATTTTTTTGATACGCTTTTAATTTACAGGCGGTCATTTTAGTAGAGTGAACAGAACGAACTAACTGTATCAAAATGAACATAATGGTCTCATTGATTCTCTGATTTTCATTTTACTTTTGAGCCGTTAAAAAAATCGTTGTCCCATTCAATCAATTATTTATGCTATTTCTAGTCCTACGTGAGTTCACGTTTATAAAGCAAATCATTAATTCTTTATCTCGAACCAATACATTATTATGGAGTATACTTTAAAAGACCGTAGTTTATTAAGCCGTCTGCCTATATCCATTAACAGGATTCATCCAAGCCTATCTCTATACCTATCTCTACATTTATATCTATTACTATATCCATATCTATTTCAAGGGTTAAACCGATCTCTATATCTATCCATATCCATTATCTGAAAAACGATACCGGATTCAATCGTTCCGTCCGATCCGGACAAGTTAATATTTCCATTTATAGGTTCACCAAATCGCTTTGACGCAGTCATAGCCGGTTAGGTCCATCCATTGCTTGTATCTAAGGCATTGTAATTCATTATAATGCATTGGACGGGGTTTGTATTATACACACCAAGGTTGATAAAATAGATGTAAAATCCGGAGCGCTGTTCAGCGCTCTGGCTCTTTATTCATATTCATAAGTAGCGGGTAAATGACCCAGGTGTCCCAACGACTGAACTCCCATTTTCTATAAACGGTTCTATTGGAAAAGAGTATTATTATGATCAAAATATAATTACTGAGCGCAAATACATTAATTATGATGCAGTATCAAGTAGCTTGTTTTGGAGAAGTGCTCTGGGATATTTTGCCGGACAAGGCCTTACCCGGAGGAGCACCGATGAATGTAGCCTATCATCTTCAGAAATTATCAGTGCCTGTAGCAATGATATCCAGTATAGGCGATGATGAACCAGGTCAGACATTATTGGAAATATTGAAGCAATATCAGCTAACGACCGACTACATTCAAACCGATCCGGTTCATGAAACCGGAAAAGTATACGCCTGGCCATCGGCAGACAATCCACTGGAGATGAAATACGAAATCATCAGGCCTGTAGCCTGGGACTATATTTCTTTTACATCTTCTCTTCGGGAATTAGCACAACAAACAGGAGACACCTTTCTCGTTTTCGGCAGTCTGGCCGCCAGGAACATAGATAGCCGGCAAACGTTATTATCCCTGTTAAAAGGGAATCGCACATTTGTACTGGACATTAATTTACGACCTCCTCATTTTGAGCAGGAACTGCTGGTTGAACTTTTACATCAATGCCATATATTAAAACTGAATGAGACAGAGCTCTCTATTATTGGCGACTGGCATCAATGGCCGGATAATATGGAAGCAAAAGTAAAAGCGCTTAGCACTCAATACTCCATTCCCACGATCATTGTAACGCTGGGTGAAAAAGGAGCGGCCTTATTAAAAGGGGGTAAATTCTATCAACATCCCGGCTATCCGGTGAAAGTGGCGGATACGATAGGGAGTGGCGACGCCTTCCTGGCAGGATATTTATATAGTACCATTAAAAAATATGATCCTTCCGACACTCTTGCATTCTCCTGTGCGCTCGGTGCCTTAGTCGCATCTTATCAGGGCGGTTGTCCGGATTACCAGAAAACCGAGATTACTACACTAATGGCAGCTCACAAATAAACACTTCACATATCTTGCTTGTTAAAACAACAGGGGTAACAGATCCTGCTATCGGCAGTAAAAAAAACATTGAACAGATTTGAAGAAGGGGTATAACTAAAATTATACCCTTTTTTTGCAATTTAAACACCCCATTGAACCATTCATTGAAAAAACATGAATAACGTCCTCATCTTACTTATATTTAACTCATGTCTCAACTTATTCGTCATGTGATTACAGGATTAGGAATGGTATGCCTGTACCTTCCATCTTATGCACAACAGAAACCGGCCTATGTGCCACCCAGGCAATATCACTCTTATCAAGCGGAAGCACCCGTCAAGATTGATGGGATCGCGAACGAAGATGCATGGTCAAAAGCTGTATGGAGTGATGATTTCACAGATATTGAAGGTGATAAGCAGCCTACTCCGGCGATGCGAACCCGCCTGAAGATGCTGTGGGACAACAAGTACCTCTATATTTTTGCTGAACTGGAAGAACCTCATATCTGGGCGACCTTACATCAACATGACACCATTATTTTCCAGGATAATGATTTTGAAGTTTTTGTAGATCCGGATGGAGATGGCGAAAGGTATTTTGAAATTGAGATCAATCCTCATAACACTGTTATGGACCTCTTCATGCCCAAAGCATATCGGGCAGGTGGCGATGCCCTACTAACCTGGGACACCAAGGGAATCCGCACAGCTGTTCAGATAGATGGAACCCTGAATGATCCGAAGGATAAGGACAAAAAATGGACGGTAGAAATGGCCATTCCTTTTAGTGCATTCGTCTTATTCAATCAGGGACTGACACCTAAAGACGGTACCCGCTGGAGAATTAATTTTTCCCGTGTTGAATGGGATACCGATATTGTGAATGGCCAGTATATTAAACGGAAAGACCCGAAAACCGGCAGATCATTACCTGAACACAACTGGGTATGGTCTCCTCAGGGTATCATTAATATGCACGCACCCGAAAAGTGGGGATACCTGTCCTTCATTGCCAAGCCAGCTAGCAGCACGCCTGTAACGTTGCCCCTACCGGCCATCGAAGCAGCTAAAGAATCTCTTTGGGATGTCTATGCCAAACAACAACAATATCGCAGAAAGAATGGCCGCTACGCATCCACGTTGGGTGCGCTGGGGATAACTGCGACTACCGTTACAGAGCAGGGAGCAACCTACACTTTGCTGATGGAAGGTATTACAGATCAATTCACAGCCACACTGGTAAATAAAAACACTAAAGAACGTTGTTCTATTAATCAAGAAGGGAAAATCTCTCAAAAATCGTCAAATGAATAAACGCAACTTTCTGAAATCAGTTGGTCTTGGTAGCCTGGCTATCATGCAGCCAGTCATCCCAACCTTATCTGCTTCCGCCAAGGCGCCAGCACAACCGGCTAAAACAGCCAGACATCGTGTTTGGATCAATCCAGATGAAAAAGATACCGTTGCAGAACTGCAACAACGTTATGCTGCTTATAAAAAAGCCGGTATTGGAGACATTTTCTTTGAAGCAGACAGCGAAAAACATTTCAGAGCGGCGAAAGAGAACGGGATTAAAGCGCACAGATGGATCTGGACAATGAATCGTGGCGAAAAGGAATTATTGGCCAGCCATCCTGAATGGTATGCAAAAAACAGAAAAGGCGAATCCTGTGCCACACATCCTCCTTATGTGGGCTATTATCGCTGGTTATGTCCAAGCAAACCGGAAGTAATAAACTACCTGAAAGAACAGGCAGAGTCTGTGCTTTCAAAGGACTATGTAGATGGCCTGCACCTGGATTATGTTCGTTACTGCGATGTGGTACTGCCCGTAAACTTATGGAGTAATTATGGCATCGATCAGTCTAAAGAATTGCCTGAGTACGATTTCTGTTATTGTGAAACCTGCAGGGAAAAATATAAAGCCCAGAAAGGAATAGCCCCCCTGGAGATGGAACATCCCGACCAGAGCCCTTCCTGGAGAAAGTACAGATACGACCGCATCACTAATGTTGTTACCAACCTCGCGCAGGTGGCCAAACAACATAAAAAGCCTATCACAGCTGCTGTATTTCCTACTCCCGATATTGCCAAACGTATTGTAAGGCAGGATTGGACAAACTGGCCGCTGGATTCAGTTAATCCTATGATCTATCACGGTTTTTATAAAGAAGATGTGAATTGGATAGGAGAAGCCGTAGCAGAGGGCGTAAATGGTCTTCA
The DNA here is from genome assembly GCA_902168105.1 of uncultured Flavihumibacter sp. Lineage (GTDB taxonomy): Bacteria > Bacteroidota > Bacteroidia > Chitinophagales > Chitinophagaceae > Chitinophaga. The sequence continues at coordinate 99,976 of CABHOY010000061.1, read as the reverse complement.
TGGCAAATTCCCATTATACGCAGGATTGTACCTACCGGACTTTAAAGGTAATATGGCTGATCTTGAAAAAGGCGTACGCCTCGCATTACAAAATGGGGCAGCTGGTGTATCTCTATTCGGACATGTAGACACAACTGTGTTGGATACAATTAAAAAGGCGAGCGTATAGCGTTAAATATTATACTGACGTTTGTTTAAAATATAGCCGGGGGCCATGAATGGTCCCCGGTTTTGATTTAACCCCATGTAACTATGAATTTTTCTTCACTTCAAAAAGTTTCAGGTATCAGGAATGATACCTGTTGTCAACCAAAAACGATAAATTAACACCATTAAGATTACCAGGCACCAGGAATGGCGCCCAGATCAGACTAATCACCTATTATGCGATTGAGATTATCCCAGTTTAAAATATCTTAAAGAGGTGTAAAAGTTCCGGATGCCATGACTAGCTTCCGGGTCACAAATTGAAAACCCCTAAATAGAATTACGGTAAAAGATGCGGCGCTCTTCGCTAGCTCGTCCCCACTTTACTCTTAGCGCCGCATGTGTTGTCCCACCAAAAGTTTTTTCACTACACGAAATGCTTATTTAAAGCAAGTACCATGATTATCGCAATCACCATATGTCTCACCTGCTACATGTACTAGCTGTTCCTATAATCCAGCGCTAATCTTCATTTAAAGTTTGCTTGCATTTTCATTTAATCCCGCGTCACAACCATCATCGTTCGCCATATCCCCATAAATAGTACCTTCCTGGCTATGCTATATCATTATAACACTACTGCATTCACCGTATATTATTAACCATAAGCCTCCAATACTTCCGTCAACACTTCATCTATACTATCTCTTCCTCTATTTCTATTTACCACAGTAACACCTATTCATTGGTTTTAAAATAGACCAGGTACCAAGAATGGTTCCCGGGTTGGAGATCGTATTTGTTTGTAAATGCGTGACTTATAACTATAAACAAAACCCTTTTATTTACACCAGGGCAAAAAGCTGCCATAACAGTATTTTGCTTACTGAAAAACATGAATGATTTAAGAAATCCCAGGTATCAAGACTAATACCCGGTGTCCATTGTTGAATTAACCCCTAAATTCTAAATAGACCGGAAAACAAAGGCAATATGGCTTAATGTCCAAACTTTAGGACTGAAATTATTACCTACATGATGCTGCGTTTTATCCCCCTTAATAATATATCAACAGAATAATATCTTGCGTTCTTCATTAAGTAATTCCTTCGTATCATTTTCGTATAGGTATATGGTTAACTTAAAGCCGTTTTATTAAAATGCCATTGGCGTTAGCGACAACAATACAAAAGTAATCAGGCATCTCCGATTAACCTTGCATCATTACATTCATTAAACCGACAGCATTCATTTTATTCAGTTTTAATACATCTCAGGCTGTGAAAGGAAAAATTTGTAATGCGTAAGTAGCAAGATCGAGATGTAAAGAGAGGACAGAAAATCAGGATTAACAACAATTCAATTATAGGCATCACACAACGTCAAACAAAATATGCCTATTCCCGGTGGAGGTAACCAATCTCTACCCCCAACCGGGTAATAAGCTGCATCAAAATTCCACCACAATTCCACTCTACACTATCTTTATGCCTACTACTATGTTCATAGCAGTTCCAGCATATCCCCCTTGTGTAAACTACCGTCGCAGCTACAGCATCTGCTATACTGAACGTGTATGATGTAAATTTCAATGCATAGGATTCTTGTGTTAAAGACATTCCACAACATACTCGTGCTTCCCAGGACAAACAATACCCAGCATGATAACCTGCAGGAGAAAATTATCTGCAGGTGATCATCCCATAAAAAGTATGTGCAAATGATCAGAAGAGACTACATAATGCAGTCTCTTCTGATAAATTATTAATAACCGTCGTTCTGTTTGAGATTTTTGTTAACGGCGAGATCACTGGTGGGTATTGGGAATAATAAGTTTCTTGGATCATCAGAAGGCTTCAGTTGCCATGTCTCCAGGAATTTGCCAAAGCGGATCAGGTCTTGTCTCCGCCAGCCTTCCCAATAAAGCTCGCGGCCTCTTTCATCAATCAGTTTGTCAAGGTCAATAGAAGTCCAGGCGCTGGCATGACGGTCTGCTCTGATCGAATTAACAATAGGCAATGCCTGGGGAGCATTATTTGTTCGCAATAGTGCTTCAGCTTTCATCAGCAGTACATCTGCATAACGCAGGAAAACATAGTCGTTGTTTGCATTATTACTACTCTTAGTTTCACTGGAAGTCATGTCTGGTGGGTATTTCACAACTCTGATACCTGTTACTTCGAGTGTATTCGGATCTGTTTCCTGTAGTTTCAATTCTCTTGTAAAGATCAAAAGATTTCCCTTTCTGTCTTTTAATGCCGTACCGGCAGCATTATACTGCTGCCCAACCAGGAAACCTACCTTCAGACCGCTTTTCTCCGTAACGCCAGGATAAGCTCCTCCACGGCGTAGGTCCGTCGCTTCATACTTATCATAAAAGTCAGAGATCGTAGCATATCCGTTCCAGCCGCTTGGGTCCTGGTTATAGTGCAGGGTAGGCGCCCAATGGCAGAATACCGCGTTACCATTTCTTACAGTACTGAAACCCGGGCCGTTGCGCTGGGTAAAGATGTTTTCCTTTGAGATAGCATCGTTGTTAAAGGCAAAATTGTCATAATAATTAGTCAATGTATACTTACCACTTGCAGTAATAGCATCTGCCAGTTGAATGACCTTCTGCATATCAGCAGCATCGAATGTAGGTGCCGCCCTGTTTGCAAAAGCGCCTTTATTCAGATATACCTTCATCAGGAGTGCCCTCGCCGCATTTTTATTAGCGGTATAAGCCGGAACATTTTCATCCAGTATGTCAATGATCTCTGTCAATTCATTGATGATGTATTCCGTTGCTTCAGCTGGTTGCATCACTCTTGGTGCGTTCAGCAATGTGTCTCCGGGGTTGCGGAATGGTACCTGTCCCCAGCCGTCCAGAATAGCAAACATGGCAAAAGCCCGCAGGAATCGTGCTTCTCCGGCCTGTTGCGCAGTCGGTTTAAAACTCAGCACGTTAGATGCCAGGAACTGGAGTTGCAGGATATTCGAAAAGGTATTGCTGATATAAGTATGGTCTGGCGTCCAGTTGTGCAGCTTGAGTGCACGCCATACACCGTTATCATCCCAGTCACCACCGCGGGTAGGAGCTACCGCTTCGTCTGACGTCATTTCCTGAAGCGCCCAGAAGTTGGATTGGTCCTGAAATGGCAATTGCAGACCATTATAGGCTGAGATCAAAAGTGCAGGAACTTTAATCAGCGAATCTGCCTGCTCACGTGTCAGCGTGGAACCCAGCTCCTCGTCGAGAGAGCACGAAGACATTCCACATCCGAAGACAAGTGATAATATAATAAATGCTTTATTCAATCGCATAGTAGTAATTTTTTAGATCAGTGAATTATAACGAGAAATTGATGCCGGCCAGAAAATTCCTGGCTGTCGGATAAGGTGAATACTCGATACCCAGAGAGGTTACGCCATTGATCGCCTTATCTGTATTCACTTCAGGGTCAAAACCAGAGTACTTCGTAATAATGAAGAGGTTTTGTCCGGTGACATATATAGACGCGTTCTTTATCACCTTTCCGATATTCCCGATACTATAACTGATAGTGGCGTTATCCATTTTCATGAAATTGCCCTTTTCCAGATAACGGCTGGATACTGTGATTGGATTAGAGAGGCTTTCCTGTGTTCCCACCAGGTCAGCAGCAATATTCCTGGAACCCAGGTTATTGATTGGCAATACAGTGTTGGCAGTATTGTTATAAAGATCGAAGCCATAAGCGCCGTGCATGCTGATATTTAATGCCCATTGCTTATAATTAACAGCGGTAATAATACCCAACATTGTTTTAGGGTTCGGGTCTCCCATGTAAAACAGGCTGTTACCACCGTTAGTATATTTACCCTGACCGTTGTCGTCAAAACCTTCAAACTTTCTCAGGTAGAAGGAGTTGAGCGGCTGGTTGTTGGTAAGGCGCTGAGCATAAGCATCAGATACCCCCTGTCCGCTAATGGAACCAGTCAGCACCGGAGGACCATCGTAGTTTTCCAGTCTGTTCTTCAGGAAAGTAGCATTCACGCCTAGATTCCAAGTAAAGTTCTTGGTGGCTACCACGTCGCCGCGTAATACTATTTCCACTCCTTTGTTGACTACATTAGCCGGAAGGTTGATCCAGTAATTGGAAGCAGGCGCCGGTTGAATAGCAGGGAAGTTGAAAAGCAGGTCAGAAGTATTCTTGTGGAAATAGTCCACGCTACCATATAATCTACCGCCGAAGAAAGTATAGTCAATACCGGCGTTCAGCTGTTTGGAACTTTCCCATTTCAGGTTTGGATTGGCCACATTGCTCAAACTGGCACCGCCATTGGAATTAAGCATGTACTGTTCCTGTGCCGCTCCCGCAGGGAACTCCTGGTTACCAGTAATACCCCAGCCTACACGTAATGCCAACTGGTTGATAGTCTTATTATCTTTCAGGAAAGCCTCATTGCTCAAGTTCCATTTTGCGGCAAATGAAGGGAAATAACCATACTTGTTATTGGAACCGAACTTGCTCGAACCATCTGCCCTCAGGGTAGCGGTCAACAGATATTTATCCAGAAAGTTCAGGTTAGCCCTACCGAAATAAGATTGCAGTTCAGACTTCGGATTCCGGAATGAATTAAGGAATGTATTCGTCTGACTTGGGTTTTGAAGGATGTCCGTATATTTCAACTCATCCGTAGTAAATCCAAGACCGCCAACGGATCTCCCCTTATAGTCAAACTTCTGACGCTCATAACCGACTACAGCGCCAACGAAGAGCGCAGGAGTCACTTGTTTATTAAAGTTCAGGGTATGCGTCATCAGTTGGGACGTCAGCGTATTACTGCCGTAATAGGCCTGACCATTGCCAAACACCTGGTCTATATTAATAAAGGATGCAATTTGTGTTTCCCTTTCACCTACCTGATGATTAATACTATAATTAAACCGGTATTCTAACCAATCTGTAAACTTGAAAGAAGGAGACACACTGGCAAGAATACTGTTGATGTTCACCTTGTCATCATAAGCTGCAGACATAGCTTCCGGATTGATTGCAGAACCAACGCCTAACAGATTAAATGAACCGTCTGGTTTACGCAGTGCGAGGGTGGGGTTCCATTGCAGTGCCTGACCAATTAAACTTCCGGTAAAACCCGCATTGCTGGTGATGGGGGCAATCTGCTCAGTAGTATGTGCAGCCTGAATATAATAATCCACTCCCAGTCTTTTATTTTCCAGCAATTTATATTGGCCATTCAAGTTTGCCGTGTATTTCTTCAGCCCGGTCTTTTTTACAATACCCTGCTGGTCCAGCATACCAAATGATGCCCTGTAAACACTGGATTCGCTTCCCCCGCTGATACCAACGTTCACATTGTGTGTAACGCCTGTACGAAGGATGCTTTCCATAGCGTCCACGCTGGAGCCTTCATCACCACCGGCCAGGTTATACTGTTTTAGCGCGCTTCTGTAGCCAGCAGCATCTAATACATCCAGTTTTTTAAGGATCTTACTCATGCCGGCGGAATAATTCACATCCAGGCGGGGAGTACCCACTGCACCTTTTTTGGTGGTGATGATAATTACGCCGTTTGCCGCCCTTGCACCGTAAATAGCAGTAGCAGAGGCGTCTTTAAGTACATCCATAGACTGGATGTCAAAGGAATTGATAAAATTCAAAGGGTTGGCATCCGGGGTTTGCCCCAAGCCGTTGGCGCTTACCGAAGGTTTGGCGGTACGGCCGTCCAGCGGCATACCATCCACCACATACAGCGGCTGATTACCGGTCCTTACAGAGGAGTTACCCCTGATCCTTACCGTTGTAGCGCCACCGGGAGCACCACTGTTGGCAACAACCATGAGACCGGCAACTTTACCCTGGATCAACTGATCAGGAGCCGTTACGATACCTCGGTTGAAATCAGCCGACTTGATGGATACAACAGAACCAGTGAGGTCCTTTTTCCGTGTAGTACCATAACCTACTACCACAACATCTGTCAGGGTAGTACTAGTTGGTACCAGTGAAATAGAAAAATCGGATTTACCACCAATGGCAACCTCTTGCTGTACATAGCCAACAAAAGATATTACCAATGTGGTTGCTGTAGATGGTACATTCACCTTGAACGTACCATCTATGCCTGTAGCCGTGCCCGTACTGGTACCTTTTACCTGCACAGTAGCGCCGGGAACAGGGCTGCCGTTTTCATCCGTGATCTTTCCGGTCACGGGTTTGGTCTGCGCACTGGCTATACCTGCTACAAGCAGTAATAACGAGCATAACAGACGCACCTTGCGAAATAGAAGATTGGTCATAGATCAGTTTTTATTGGTTTGTGGAATATTGATGCCTGAAATAATGGGTCTGGTAAGCCTGGCAGCTCACCAAACGTGGAATACTTAACCCTGCACCGATGTCTTACATAACGTGATAATGTCTCTCTGCAATAAGTCCTGGCTAAAGCTGATTAGGGCCTGATTGTTTGTTTCATAACTGGATTGTTGACATTGATCGTAACGTGGTCTCACTGACTCCCCCCTGCAACGGATAGTTTACGGATGCGGTCGATAAGCCAAAGTAAGTCTGCCTGACACAGGTTAACAATTTATATGATCATTATATAGAAAATATAGCGTGAAATGGTGTTTTCATAAGAACCAATTTATTGATTAACAATGCATTAATATTATATTATCATTATTACTATATAACGACAATACCTGGGTTTTCTTATCATTTTATAACGTGTTTAAAGGGCTTTGATATCCATAAGCCGTTCTTCAAATTCTTCTTTTGGAATGATCGCCTTGTTCTTGATCTTAGTTTTATAAGTGTAAATAGTATTCACTGAATATTCGAGGATCTGAGCAATCTTTACATTGTCACTGATTCCTATCCTTATCAGGGCGAAAATCCGGAGGTCTGTGTTTAGTAGTTCGTTATCTTTTAGTCTGATCCGGTCTTCTTCTCTAAAAAATGAGTTAAAAACTGTTACAAAGTTGGGAAATATTTTCAGGAAGATACGATCAAAATTTCTGAACAATTCGTCCCGTTCTTCCTTCAGATCAATATTGTTAACAAGATATCTGACTTCCGCATATTTATTATCGGTTAATTTCTGATCAGCCAGCTTTTTAAATTTCTTGATTTTGTCCAGGTAAGACGAGTTGATCTGGAAGCAATAACCAATATATTCTTCCTTGATCTTATTTGCTTCCATCAATTTATAATTGATCTCCTGCTGTAGTGAATGAGCTGACGTGATAACCTGTTGAGCCGCCTGCAGCTTTTTATATTGCCGGTAAATGATCACCGACAACCAGATAAGCGCCAGCAGCAGCAAGGTCGCGATGGCAGAATAAACAAACAACAGCTTTTTCTGTGCCTCTACCGTATTAATCTTCTCCACTTCAATAATAGGCAGGATCGCACTGACCTGTACCTTCCTCAACCTGGCGCCATAAAAAGAAGCATCCGCAACGGCATATTCTATATAACGGGAGGCATGTTTAACATCCCGTTCCTTAAAAAGCAGTTCAGCCAGGATGAACATTGCCGTTGTCTCTTTGGTACAAGACATAATATCCGCTATCGCCGCTTCTGTCATCATGACGATCGCACTGTCCTGCTTACCCGTCCGTATGTAGATATTACCCAGTGAAGAGGTGGCGATCGCCCGCTGGTGCATAGTAATATCCCTATGCGCCACAGTTAAGGTGTAATAATATTTCGCACTGTCCATCATCTGCTTTTTCTGATACATTAAACCATAGCTATAGTCATAATTAAATGAATGCGGTTTATATAACATCAGAGCTGAATCAATATAAATATTCCCTTGACGGGTGTAAACAGGTGCAAAGTAAGTATCACTGCTATAGTCAGACATGTCGTAGTAATAACGCCCCTTTAATGAGTAGTATTCCGCCCTGGCAGTATCGGGCAGGGAATTGACGTTTACCGTTAAGAGGTAGTCGCCTGCCTCCCGGAACATACCCGAAGAAAGTAATACAAATCCCAGCTTAACTCCCGCATAGTTGATGCGCTGTGAATCATTCATTTCACGGGCCAGATCCTGCAACTTCCGCGCATAAGCAAAAGCAGAATCATATTTAAAAACTTTGAACTGTTCATATAACTGATGGCAAATAACAAACTGCTCCTGCAGGGTCAGGTGTCTTGCCGCAGCAAATGCATGTCTTAAGGTATTGATCTGTTTAAGTTTTTCTGCGTCATATGTATGCGCATTTTCGATTGTCAGATTCAGCTTGTCCAATAAACTATCCCGGGAAGATCCGGCAAATGACATTTTACATGCAACTAGCAATAACAAACAAATAAGCTTCGATTTCATTTTTCAGTTTTGTGGAACAGTAGCGGGTCACTGTAATTGATTACTCCCTGCTGCATTTTTTTTTGCATTCTGGCTGCCAGGTTTCCGGGCGATAAGACAATCATCCCATCTCCATAGCCGAGGATCTCCCTTTCCAGCTCAAAATTCAGTTGGACCTTCAAGTTAATAACGATACCATCTTCCCGGCTCTCTATGAGTTCCTGGGAATGATGCATCGGTTTCGTAAGAATATACGGCGCATGCTCATGACTGACAAGTATCTTTACATTTTGAACACGCATATTTTCGGAAACAGTTACCCCTATCACATCTTTATAGTAGGCAGCCGGATCCACTTCCTCATTCTCAATATACAAATGGCTGTCCAAAAGTTCTAATTCCTGTATCCTGTCCAGGGCCAGATGAGTGACCAGCATACCCTTTCCTTTTACCCCTACGGCAAACCACCTGTTCTTAAATTCCTTAAGCCACCAAACATGGTAGTCAAATGAGTTACCGCTCTTGGCCCGGAAAGACTGATAACCGATCTTCACCGGCTTTCTTTGTATTATTGATTGATATAACAATTCCAGGTATTCCAACCCCTTCAATCGCTCGTTCTTTTCAAACTCAATAACCGACTTTGTATTATTAGAGGCCGCGTACACATGATCTTCCAGTTTTTGAACCACCTCATTCAAACTGCTGAAATGGGAGAACCCTTTAAACTGCTTAAGCACTTCTACCGCTTCGTTCATCCGGCTCAGATCAAGATCGTTTAAAGGAATCTTAGTGATACTGTATTCCGGGTCTTCATACGTGTAATATTTCTTGTCTACTACAATGATAGGCGCACTATACCCCAGTTTATCACTTCGCATGGCCTGGAGGTCCATCTGAATGGCCCGCCGGCTGATCCCCTTTTCAACACCTTCGTATTCATACAATGCATCTCCTACCGCATTAATAAGGTCTTGCAATGTCCATTTCCGCAGACGGTTCCGGAGACAGGAATCTATAGTTCTGTAACGGATAAGGGCATTCTTATTAACAGGCATCAGGTTATTTTTTCAAAAAGTAGAAAAAATTATTCTAATGCGCAAAAAAAGTGCGCACATGACTTTCACCTTTGTTTTGTCATCGCTGATGACGTGGTTTCGAAAGGCTGCGGCGGACCGGATGAGGGTTTCTGAATGGCCCCGTAGTATTGCCAGAAAATAATTGGCAATATGCTGCTTCCGCAACTGATCGTTACTGGTGATTCTATGGGTCGTGGGTTCAAATCCCGCTCTGCCGTGAGGCAGATAGCTCAGACAGGTAGAGCAATAGACGTGGTACACTTAACATGTACACACAAGGATTAAGGTCCAAATTCCAGCAGAAAGCAAACTGCTTTAACAAATGTTGCTTCTAACAAAACAGGGTAGCAGCCGGCCGGGAAGCAAAAGGCTTCTTTTCCATCTGCAACCGCCTTGAAAAAGGCAGATACCGCTGTTGAACGTGTAACTGATCCCTGGCCGGGCACCTGGCTTATTTCTGCCGGTATCCCTATATCCATTTAGCCCACCGGGTACCATGGCCGGGAACATGTTTCACCGACAACAACTCAAGCCTGCTTCCGCAGGTTACAGAAATGGCAGCTACCCTATTGATACACAGCTCCTGATGGAGTCTATATATTAATTACCAATCCCTAAACCGAAAACAACAATTTTATGATATCACGTACAAAAGTAGCAGCATATAGCAAGGCATTGGTGTTCAGAAACAATCGCTACATCAAAATGCTCGAAGAAGGAACGTACTGGGTGAAGTCCGATGAAACGGTAGTACACTATGATATGACAAAGCCATTCCAGCCTTCTATTGATCTGAATATACTATTACAGCATACAACACTCGCGGAAGCATTAGATGTGATCACTGTAAAGCAGCAGGAGATCGCCCTGCTGTATGAGAATGGCTTGTTCAAGTCTGTATTGACAGCTGGAAAGCACGCGTTCTGGAAGGGGATGGCCGAATATAGCGTTACCCTCATCGATCTTTCTAAATTCGACATCACTGAGCAGGTAGAACGCGCCATCCTGGTGAGACCAGAGCTACAACCTTACATCAGGGTCTATACCATTGAATCCTACGAAAAGGGATTGCTGTATGTTGACGGAAAGTTCAGCAAGGAGCTTGAACCAGGTATAAATTACTTCTGGAAGAACCCGATTGCATTAACCGTATATAAGACAGATATCCGCCAATTGCAGATGGAGATCAACGGGCAAGAGATCTTGACAAAGGATAAGGCCAATATCCGTATCAACTTCACTGTTCGTTATAGCGTAACAGACATCTATAAACTGGTAGAGAACAAGGAATACGATAAGCAACTATATGTGTTACTGCAACTGGCCCTTCGGGAACAAGTCGCGGCATATACCCTCGATGAACTGCTCGACAAAAGAGATGAAATATCTCCAATGGTCATGAATACAGTCACGGAAAAGGCGCTTAACCTCGGCGTAAAACTGCTGGATTGCGGTATTCGCGATATTATACTACCCGGCGATGTAAAGGAGATCATGAACCAGGTGCTGATCGCTGAAAAGAAGGCACAAGCCAACAGCATCATGCGAAGAGAAGAAACTGCAAGCACACGGAGCCTTTTGAATACCGCACGATTGATGGAAGAAAATGAAATGCTGTTCAAACTGAAGGAGATGGAATATGTGGAAAAGATCGCTGATAACATCAGCAATATCACAGTCAGCGGCGGCGGTGACATCGTGGGGCAGCTGAAACAAATATTCTTACCAGCAAAGAAGGGGTGACAATGTTCACCCCTTCTTTATTTTATAAAACCCCTGTTTTCAGGGATTCCGTTTTTTCCCAATGCGCTCTATTTTTAACACATGCTAAAATATGGCATTACCATCTTTATTGTAACCGCCGCGGCCATCTGCGGCTATTTCCTGTTTGCTTACAAATTGGATACTATCGTGTTGTATGATCGTGCAGCAGCCTATACTTCAATGACCCCTTATTTTTCTGCTGTGCCCGAATTCCTTATCAGCGGCGATAACGAACTTAGGGTGATTGTCAATTTTGAAGATATAAGGGAAACCGTGTACCTGAATAACCTCGAAATAAATATCTCGCCAGCTAATGCAACACCCCTCATACCAATTGCTGTCAGAAATGATGAAAACAGATGTGAAGCCAATTCTTACAGGGAATTGCCCTGTAAAGTCAAAATGCTGCAACCGCTAACAGAAGACCAACATTTTACCTTTACTTTCAACACCAGCCATAGTCATACAAAACGTTACCTGGTAACTATCAAGGGAGACGTGATGTCAGGCCCCTACAAATCTTCATTCCGTAAACAGATTAAGATCCAGGAAAAAGCCGTGTTCCTGGAGCGCAATTAATTGTTATTTTTAACAGGTACCATCAACCTGTTTCCTTGCATCAGCCAATATCAAATCGTTTCACTTCCCGCCAGCTTAGTGTGGCATTTATCTCTGCTCTGATCGCTTTTGCAGCATATACCTGCATTTTCGCTTTCCGAAAAGCCTTTAATGTAGCGCCATATGAGGGACATACTGTCCTGGGACTGGATTATAAGATCGTGTTGGTGATTACCCAGGTGTTAGGATATATGAGCAGCAAGTTTTACGGAATACAGTTCATTTCTGAAATGAAAAGAGTAGGGAGGGGGCGGTTGATATTATTACTGGTGGGACTCTCATGGGCAGCCTGGCTGCTGTTTGCCGTGATCCCTCCGCCTTATAATGCCTGGTGTCTCTTCTTTAATGGATTTCCATTAGGCATGATATGGGGCATAGTATTCTCTTTTGTAGAAGGACGGCGTACTACAGATCTGATAAGTGCAGCCCTGGCTGTCAGTTTTATCTTTGCCTCCGGCCTTGCTAAATCCACCGCACAATGGGTAATGCAGTCACTTCATGTAAACGAATTCTGGATGCCTTTCGCAGTGGGTGGCGTATTTATCCTGCCACTATTGCTATTTATATATTTACTGGAAAAGATCCCCTCTCCCGATGCAGAGGATGAAGCATTGCGCATGCAGCGACTACCTATGTCCGTAGAAGAAAGAAAAAAACTGATCTCCAGATTCCTTCCAGGCCTGGTAATGCTAATCATCATTTATATACTCGTTACGATACTAAGAGAAGTAAGAGACAGCTTTATGGCCGATATGTGGAGGGCCTCCGGCGAATCATTTGACGCCAGCGTATTTGCGCAGACGGAAACCATCATTTCCCTCATCATTTTAGTGATGATAGCCTCCATGATATTTATCCAGCATAATTATAAGGCCTTTTTGCTCACTCAAGTCATTATGCTGCTGGGATTTATTATTTCTTTGATAACAACTGTGCTATATCTGCAATCTGGATTATCATTATACCTATGGATGATACTAGTGGGTTTAGGGTTGTTTATGGTCTATATTCCATTCAACAGTATATTGTTTGACCGCTTTATTGGCGCCTTCCGCTTTTCCGGCAATGTCGGGTTCCTCATTTACCTGGCTGATTCCTTCGGCTATCTCGGAAGTGTAGCCGTATTACTAACTAAATCCTTGTTCCGTATTCAGACAAACTGGTTGCAGTTCTATACACAATTGGTGCTACTCACCGGGTGTGCAGGCATAATCGGCACCAGTATCTGTATCGTCTACTTTATCAGGAAATATCGGTCCGAAGTAAAGCCTTAGTTACTGTAATAATTCCGACCACTGAAGCGGTGCAGGTAATTGCTGATCACTAAATTCTATGTGGACCACCCTGCGCTTATGATTGTTGGTCGTTCGGCTGGAAGCATGTAGCAATAACGGACGCATGATCATTATACCACCCTTACGCACGTTACACGAAACTTCTCTTTCCTTGTTCCAGTCAATCGTTTCTGGCCGATAAACGCCCTTGTTATGAGACCCGGGAATTACCCTCAAGGCTCCATTGTGCTCGTCGGTATCGTCCAGGTGGATACGAATGGTGAAATTATTCTCCAGGACAGTCAATGGCGGCTGTACGGCATACTGTTGCTGTTTAACCGTCCAGGGGCCGAATCCCTGAACATCTGTTTTTTCTTTTACGGAAATAGTAAGGTCCTGGTGATACGATACAAACCAGTTAGAATCTCCTGGCTTGTCAAAATAGATAGATTTTACAACACGGTAACCTTCCCCGAATAAACCATCGATCGTTGCCTTCAGCACTGATGTGAAGATCGCTGACACCGCATCAGGTATTTCTTTCAGGAACTGTCTTATAGCAAACAGGTCTTTCGTTCTACGGAAGGTCTCATTAGTGCTGTCTGCCTGTTCAATTATCGATAACAGCGCTTTCACTTCGCCATCCGTAAATATATTCTCTATGAGTGTAAACCCATTGACCGCAATTTCCTCCCGATGCATTGTCCCGCTCATAACTATTGTTTATAAAATTGCTCTCTTATACTTACAAGAATAGCTTCCGCCTTCCTTACATCTGGCGTTTCCGGCAAACCTGACCGTTCATACAGATCATCCATTTTTTCCAGCTTTTCATCCACCATTTTCAATAAGTCGTCATATTCAAATTCTCCGCTTTTGATCTTCAACAGAAATTCCCTGTCCTTTCTTTGTACAATCACCTTGCGTTCAACCGCTATCTCTTCTGCCATACTTAGTAAACGGAAAGTATGCATCATATTTTTCGCATCATAATTCTTCCCATGGGTCATTGTATTCTGATATCTGGCGTCGTTCCTTTTTTCTACCCATTCCCAGTATTCAAGATACTCCCGGCAGTACACTGAATAACCGTCTTTGTTAAAGTTCATAACAGCAAGGTGAGGAATGCCGGCAGGAATTGAGCTTAGTTGTACATCATTGGCAGCATCACCGGATACGATGCCTTTCAGGAACGTATCGTCCGTTATCTGATGTTGATGAAACAACAGGTAAACATCCCTGAAGTGCGCCACCTGTGTTAAACCGCAGTGGTCTGATACATATCCCTGATCACTCAGCCATTGCTGTAAAGGTACACTGCCATTGCCGGCAATAATGTAGCAGAAATCCAGTACGGATTTTCGTTTTTCATCTACCGGCCGATGAATTTTTTTATTCAGCCCCTTTGCCTTTTTAATCTGAGATGCTGCGTAACCGGCGAAGGTATCTTTACATAATTTCGACAGGTAATCTTCCGGTTTGATCTGGTCCATAAGGGCATGACGAAACAACACACAGTCTGGCGGTGTGCTGAGCAGCTCTATTATGTTTGGATTATTTTTACTTAACAGATCTATGAATCTTCCTATCTCAAAATAAACTTCATCATTCGTGCTATTTGAGATCTGTGGTGTATAAGTCAATCCGTACAACTCCCTGGTCGGCAACACAAAGATTCCCTTTATATCCGTATCTGAGGCAGGGGAATGCAAGTGCTGGGCCCTGCTGCCACTTATACACTTCATTAAAAGGTGCTGAGTACCGGATTGTAATTCTTCTAAGGTCATTGAACTTTAATATATTTTCTGAACACATTATTCAGCGCTATTGTATCATGTTGTATTGCAGGTATGAGTGCTGCTTGTTCCTTACAGTGAACGATCATTTTTCCGATCCAATCCTGCAGCACAGGTACTGGTGCTATCCGTGTTTTTTCATCAGAGATCTTCTTTCGCTTCAGCAAATCATCCACTGCATCGTTCCAGGCGCTATCCTCAATAACTACCCTCAACTCTCTGAAAGTAATGGGAGGCACAGTCTTTTTCTCAATGATCCACAGGGCTGCCAATGCCGGACGCAAGGCATAAAAATACTTTTTAATCCTCACCTGCTCTTCCTGCAGATCATGCTCAAAGGTATTTCTTGCCATGGAAATATAATGATGGCAACCCGCACGGCCTGAGAAGTATTCTCCAGCCATCCGGAATAATTCATTTTTGAACTCGCTGCTTTCTTTATAAACAATATCAGATTGCAGCCATTCATACAACGGCGCGTTCGATTTTAGAAAAAGTTGCAACGCCTTTCGTATATCCCATCCACTGATATCCAACACTTCATTCACAGGTAATTCTATTACATCTTTCCTTTCCTCGATACTAAGATAATTATCTTCAGGTTGGGCATAAATGAACCGGACATCGTAGTCACTATCAGGCGAAGCAAAGCCCCAGGCACGGCTTCCAGACTCACAGGCATAGAGTATTCTTACATTCCTTTCTTTCTCTATAGTCAGCAGTTTCTCTGCTATTATATCGTTCATGATACACAGGGTTATAACTCAACAAGATATAAAAATTCATAAAAATATTTACTGTTGGATTTGTTAATTTCGGAAAAATAGTTTCATCTTTGCATCGTTAAACAAATCACAAACAATATCATGTTACGCATACAGCTACATATAAAACCACAAAGTACCTTCTGCCAGGTTTATGGCGACGGCACTTGCGGGGCATGTTATGCTGCAGAATAGTTGATAATAACTAATTCAATATAACACAAGCCCCGCAAGCAATTGCGGGGCTTTTTTATTTACCTGAATTTACGATATGCAAATACAAACATTGCCCATACGATTTAAACAGATCAGTGCACGACAGTTATCAGGCACAGACCATAGCTATGCGTGGATGTATGCAGGTAATGATCTGCTCCCTGTTTTTCAACGACCAAATTATAGTCTGATTTAGCGCACGCTTGTATCAGTTACATATAAACCCGGTCGTTTATCACGACCGGGTTTTTTATTGTTTGTTACCCTTTATTGACCTGTAGCTCAACGGTTAGAGCAACTGCCTTATACGCAGCAGGTTACCGGTTCAAATCCGGTCAGGTCAACAGTTACTTCCGGATAGTGTAACGGCTAACATATCACACTTTGACTGTGATGTTCTCAGTTCGAATCTGAGTCCGGAAACAAAATGATGTTTTAAAATGGTGTCGGTATTTTAATTGGAAAATGCCCGAATGCGATCTGGAGATGGGGTTTCGAACGCCCTCCGACACCCTGAACCTTATGCAACAAAATATGACTTAACAATGCAACAGATCTACAAATGGAGAAGGTTAAATGGTGAAAAGATACACATACCAATAGCTGATGAGATCAGCAACATGTTATCAGCAGAAAAAGAAGCAGGCAACGACCTGAAAGTATGTATAGGTACCGATAGCCAGGTAAAGGGCAGGGTCACTGAATTTGCCACTGTGATCGTTTTTATCCGGAAGGGTAAAGGTGGATTCATGTACATCCATAACGAAAGCACACTACGCAAAATGAGTATCAAAGAAAGGATGCTTGTAGAGGTAGGAAAGAGTATTGAAGTGGCTTATTCACTGTGCAACATCTTCACAAGGTACAATGTGGACATGGAGGTACATGCTGATATCAACACCAATCCCAACTTCAGGAGTAATGATGCATTAAAGGAAGCAATGGGCTACATCATGGGTATGGGCTTCACGTTCAGAGCGAAGCCGTATGCCTTTGCAAGTACTTCCTGCGCTAATAAAATCGTTCATTAAAATTCTTAATTGTATGGTTTATGTAAACGGCCTTCGGGCTACAGAACTGACAAGAGACAACAATATTGCCAACACAGCACTCATCTCCGGTTTACAAGAAACTGTGATGGTCGCAACAAGAATGCACCGGGGTGCAGGTCTTGTTGATAATGTTGGCGTGACGATAATGATGGGAGCGATGGCTTTACCTGAACTCGAACGGGATGATTAGAATGAGTTGTTCAATGCAATGAACAACTCACTGTCAAATACATTTCAAGACTGACACTGAAGTTGTCTGCATTCTTATTTAGTCATGTACTCTTTTTATACCCAATTTCTTGATCTTTGAATTAAGGGTAGTCGGAGGGATCTTAAGCAAAGCTGCCGCTCCGCGTTCACCGTAAATGCGTCCATTGCACTTTTTAAGGATACTTAAAATATAATCCCGCTCCATTTCATCGATTGTCTTTACTTCAAATCCACCGTCGTTTAAAGCCATATCTACTCCATTCTTCTTTGCTTCGGATGGTAGAACAAGATCTTTTATTACAGGCCCTGGATTCATGATGACACTCCGTTCAATTACATGTTCCAACTCCCGGATATTTCCCGGCCAGTTGTACTCTACAAGTTGTGTCATTACTTTCTGAGTGACCTGTTTTATCTCCCGGCCGGTTTTACGGCTGTACCGGGTTACGAAGTGATTTACCAGTAATGGGATATCGTCCTTTCTGTTTCTTAAAGGAGGTAGTTCAACCGGGAACACGTTTAACCTATAATAGAGGTCATCCCGGAATTTCCCCTGCTGCACTTCGTCCCACAGGTTCCTGTTGGTAGCCGCAATAATCCTTACGTTCAACCGGATTGTTCTTTTACCCCCGATCCTTTCTATCTCTTTTTCCTGTAACACCCGTAACAATTTCGACTGTAGTTCCAGCGACAATTCCCCTATCTCATCCAGGAAGAGAACACCATTATTCGCAAGTTCAAACTTACCGATACGTTGTTCCGTGGCTCCGGTGAAGCTTCCTTTCTCATGACCGAACAACTCGCTTTCTATAAGACTGGCAGGCAGCGTGGCGCAATTTACTTTCACCATTACCTTACCTTTATTACCGGAGTTACTATGAATTGCTCTGGCAATAAGCTCCTTCCCCGTTCCTGTCTCCCCCAGTATTAATACAGTACTGTCCGATGGAGAAACTTGTTTTATGACCTGAAATACCTGTTTCAGTTCCGGGCTGTTGCCAACTATCTCAGTGTAATTATATACTGTTCCTATTTCTTCCTGCAGGTACATATTCTCCATCTCCAGCTTCTCTTTATAGGTCCTGATCTCGACAAGCTGTTTCTCCACTTTCTCCGCTGACAACAAATTAAATAATGCCGTAGTCAGTTGAGTGGTTATAGACTGTATGATGCTGAGTTGATTATGATCCGGCCTGCTCTTCTTTTGGGAGAAAAAGATAAAGTAGCCCCAGATCTTGTCTTTACTCCGAATAGCCGCTATGATCATTTCGCGTGCGCCCTTCACATATGCCCACTTCAGGAAGTCAGGGTTATGTCTCTCCTTCATTAGTGTATCCAGATCGAATACAACAGGGTGAGACGATGCCGTAACTTCCCGGAAAGGTTCGTACTCTCTCGAATATTGCCAGACGTCCCCTTCATGAAAAGATGCCAGGGGATCTACCTGTTTACCTGAACGTGCAGTAACAATATTGAACTTATTCCCATCTGCGCTAATGCTTCCTATCAGATCGTATGAAAAAGGAAACAATTGTGAAAAGAAAGGATTAATAGCATCCAGCAAGTATTCCTTGTTACGCACAGTTGCTATGGCATTGCTGATAGAAAGCAATACCGCTTTCTCTTTATTTCTTTGCTCCAGGTTTTCATTGGCAAAAATGTTCGCCAGCGCAATGGAAAGCTGATAGGAAATACCATTGATAAGGTTCAGTTGTCGCCGGCGTAGAACAACCTTTTCTTTGAAGAATAAAGTAAATAACCCGAGCTGTTTCGCATCATTACGAAGAGCCACAATAACTGCCTTCTTAATGCCTGTTTCTAACATAAACTTCATGAAGACAGGCACATTGCCGGTAGCAGCCAGCGCCTCAAGGTCTATAATAGCAGGACCAGTTGCATAAAGGACCTTATTGAAGAAGCCATCGTTAACAGGATAGCTGTTGGTTATCACATTTTCATAATCTACAGGTTGCATTTCTTCCTGAGTCATAACCAGGTACTGGGAATATGTTATGCTATCTTCATTTATCAGATTAATAGACACGTTCCTGATAGGGAATATCTTTTTAATTTTCCGGTGGATAATTTGTAACAGATCATTTTTGTTCCTTACAGACGCCAGGTCATTGCTCAATGATAACAGAATAGCCCTTTCCTGCTCCCTTTCAGCAATTTCTTCCTGGGCAAGAATATTGCCGATGACCCCGGATATGTGATTTGTGACTACCTGTAACAGAGAAAGAACATCCGGGGTATAGGTTTCCTTATTTTCAGTGAAAAGTAACAATTCCCCGATTGTCGCCTCTTTATTCCGGATAGAGGCACAAATGATACTTAAAGCACCTGTCTCCATGATCAGGGGTACTGTCGCATTACGGACTTGAGCAATAAATTCATTTTCAAATAGATCCGACATGTTTTCCATGTCCCGGCCAGTATATAAGCACTCTATTTCTTCCGTTTCTTCAAGGGGATACAGATGTATTGCAATATCCTTAAAAAAGAATGCCTCCTTTAACTTATATTGTAGCACATTTAAGAGGGTCTTTTTATCCCTTATAGAAGTAATCCCGTTACTGACAGATAGCAAAAAATCAATGGTCTGTAAAGTTTCCCTGAAAGGCGTACTGTTGACATTCACGATATCAGCATTAAAAGAATAAAACCAAAGTTGTATAAATCATTGACTGACAAAGATAATCGCTTTATTATAGTAAAATAACGGCCGACCTTGGCGAAACGACGATATATCGTCATGCTTTTTTTATAAAAAAACCGCATAACTTTAATAATCAATTAATTATCAATTGGCACGGAATTAAGTAATCTTAGACACACCTTAAAAAATCAGCTTTTCGACCTATTATGATCACACTTATTATCGACGACAATGCCATCGCACGTAGTACGCTTCTGGAGTTGACCAGCCAGATCAAAGGTGTTGTTGTTGCCTGTGAATGCGGGAGTGCGCTAGATGCCTACAATTATTTACAGGAAAATCCTGTAGATCTGTTGTTGCTGGACATCGAAATGCCAGGAATGTCGGGACTTGAGCTAACAAAAAATCTTGGAAATAAAAGACCTGTGATCATTTTCACCACCTCCAAGAAAGAATATGCTGCAGAGGCTTTTGAGTTGAATGTAGCCGATTACCTTGTAAAGCCTATCACTCCCGGCAGGTTTATACAGGCCATAGAAAAGGCCCGCCAGATCCTGGAAAGCAATAAAGAAGAGATGCGCTGGGAAAATGATGAATTCATATTTATCCGCGATTCAAATATTGTCAGAAGACTCAAGCTGGAGGAGATCCTGTATGCAGAGGCGATGGGGGACTATGTAAAGTTATTCACGGCAAAGAAATTCTTTGCGATACACGTATCCCTGCGGATACTGGAAGAACGCCTGCCCGCTGCACGTTTTTTAAGGATCCACAGATCATATATGGTAGCGATTGACAAAATAGATACACTTCAGGATGGAGCCGTACTGATAGGGGACAAGTCCCTTCCCGTAGCAGATGCTTACCGTAAAACACTTAATAAACGGATGAACGTACTATGATCTCCAACTGCTTTTTGGAGACATCCGGCTATTGTTTTTGCCTCTCTGGCGAAACGAATCAATGGATATGATGACGGCAAATGACCTTTATAGATTGACCATGAACAACAATCGCTTTACATATCTGATTCTGATAGCATTCCTTGCCGGTACAATGGTGCTTGCATTTGTACAATATAATTCCTCGCGGAATATAGATCAGTTGATCACAGGAAACCAAAAGTTGCTCAAAGAACTGCAAACAGGCAACAAGCTACGTGAACTCGAGCGGGATATTATCTGGGTAGAAAGTCGCATCCGTGCTGCTATTGCCACGGACGACACCTCCCATATTGAAGGTGTGGACACCAAAATTGCCGAAGTAGAAGCATTCGTCGATACCCTGAAACAGGTAAATACAGACGATAGTGCCATATCATATATCAAAAGACTGCAGTACCTGGCCGGTCAGAAACTTCATAATAAAAACCAGCTGATGCACGAGTTCTTCCGCACCGGAAGAATGGACGATACCAGTCTGATAGCCAACCCACGCGCCAGGGAGATCTCTAATGAGATCAGTACTATTACACGTAAGATATATGACAGCCGGCAGTCTGTAATGACACAGCTCAGTAATAATATCAATGAGAGCAGCCGGAGGGCCAGGAACTGGGGCATTATCCTCATCTGCCTGATATTAATGACTGCTGGAGGAATGCTTTGGTTTGTCATGACCAGGATACGTCAACAGCAAAAGCTGATCCTTGAGCTCGATAGATCAGAAAAGAAGGTAAGGGAGATCGCCATGATCAAAGAAAATTTCATGACCAATATGAGCCATGAGATCAGGACGCCCTTAAACGCTATACTTGGATTTACCAATCTGTTAAAAGCGAAAAAGCTGGATGAGAGCTCCTCAGAATTTGTCGGCTCCATACAAAAAGCAGGGGAGAACCTCCTTACTATTATCAATGATATTCTTGACCTCTCGAAAATAGAGGCCGGCATGGTGAGGATTGAAGCCACTCCTTTCAGTGTGCGTGGCTTGTTGCACTCTATCCAGACCCTTTTCAGTGAGAAAGTGAAAGAGAAAAAGCTGGTACTACAGGGAGAAATATCACCCTCTGTTCCAGACACCCTGGTAGGGGATGCCACTCGCCTGACACAGGTATTGGTTAACCTGATCGGAAATGCGCTTAAGTTTACAGAGAAAGGAGGCATCAACATTGCGGTCAGCAATAAACAAAGCGACGGCCACACCATTCAGCTGGAATTTTCTATCACAGACACCGGTATTGGTATTGAACCATCCAAGCTATCCTGCATTTTTGACCGTTTTAATCAGGCGGAAGATTCCATCACCCGTAAATATGGAGGTACCGGCCTTGGGCTTTCCATTGTTAAGGACCTGGTGATACTGCAGGACGGAGATATCAGCGTTGAGAGTGAGCCTGGGAAAGGCACTACCTTCAGATTCTTCATTCCATATACGATCGCTTCCCGACAAATACCGGTACCGGAAACAGTAGATATCAGCCAGTTCAAGATCACGGCCAACCGCTCCGTAAAGATATTAGTAGTGGACGATAACGAAATGAACCGTAGCCTGATGAAGCACCTGCTCACAGAGTGGGACCTGTCTTTTGACATGGCCGGTAATGGAACGGAAGCGCTCAACTACCTGAAAAAAGACCGGTATGACCTGATATTGATGGACATCCAGATGCCGGAAATTGATGGTTATACAGCCACCCGCCTTATCCGGCGGGAACTGCAACTGGACGTTCCTATAGTCGCCATGACAGCACATGCCCTGGCAGGTGAGCGGGAAAAATGTCTCAGTAGTGGTATGAATGAATATATTTCGAAGCCGATCAATGAAAAGGAACTGTATCAGCTTATCAACAGGTTTGCCTCTATCTCTTCTATTAAGGAACGGCAGTATACACAGGATAAACAGGAAACGCCGGTTTATCAATACATTAACCTGGATTACATGAAAGAGATCAGCCGGGGAAATAAAGCATATGAGAAAAAAGTGACCGGACAGTTCATTGATGCGATGCCACAGGAGATAGCATTACTTGAATCTGCATTTCATAATAACGACATAAAATCATTAAGAAGCACAGCCCATAACATGAAGACGACCATTTCTATTATGGGATTGACAGAGCGTTTATTTCCTACGCTGGATGAGCTGGAATCAGCTACTGAACTCGCGCCTGCGCTACTGATACACATTGATATGCTAAAATCATTTTCCGATAACGCCTTACAGGAGGCTGAAGATTTTTACTCACAGGTGTAATGTTAACCCGGTTATTCAAGAGGGCAGCTAATGGCTGCCCTTTTTTTATGCACTTAAGTATCCCCTCATAGCGACAGTTTTTGCCTGTTTAGCGAACGTCACTTCTTCCCGCCTGTCAATTGGGGTAGTTTTATAACATCAACTATTAGCAGACAATTTATTAAAATCTAAATCCGCCAGTTATGCTACATCCTATATTCAACGCAGTCCGTGATCGTTACCAGGGCGACCTGTTTGCTCCGGTAGAATTGCTGATGTATTCAGATCTGCAGAATGCAGCATGTGCAGCCATATATCCTGCCATAAAACACCTGATGTGTACTATGGGCAAAGATCTGAAATTTGTATTCCGTCATTACCCAGCCCCGGATAAACATCCTTTGTCACTGGAAGCAGCTATCGCAACTGAAATCGCAGCAACACAGGGCAAGTTCTGGGAAATGCATGACATCATCATCGAGAATCAATCCAGCCTGACGCGTACCATACTTCCTTACTTAGCATCTGCTATTGGCGTTGAAATGCCTCTTTACGAGGAAGGCCGCAAACGTAAACAAGTCTTTCATAAGATCATCAATGATTATGAAAGTGGCAATAAAAGTTGTGTAGACGTGGCTCCAACCATCTTCATCAATGGTAAAAAATATAACGGGCATCTTCATTATGCCACATTGTACAAGACCTGTAAATATGCAATGACCATTGCACAGGTAAATGCATAAACTTTCCTCCTTAACGCTTAAATATCGTTGTTATGAATACCAGCAAACCATTTTTTGAGATCTATACTTTTGACCAGGTAGAAAATAATCAACAGTTCAATAACCCCGCGCCACATGCACATGACCTCATTGAAATCATCTGGACCGTTTCAGGTACCTGCTCACTGAAGGTTGACATGCAAACTTATTCTCCCAAGTGCGACCAGGTATTTGGTATCATGCCTCATCAGTTGCATCAGTTCACAGTAGACCTTAATGCGCAAGGATATATCATCCGTTTTAATGAACTCTTTCTCCAGGAATATAACTCTGTTTATCACGCCGATCTGCTGCTCGTATTGATGCAATCAGCAAATGTCAGTTATAGTGAAGAGATCCGTAATGAGATGAAGACGATCATGGATAAACTGATCCAGGAATTTTCACAACAACAGCTTTACAGCTCAGATATATTAAGCAGGTACCTCAACATTCTTTTCATTCATATGTCCAGGCAATCGCATGCCGCCCCTTCTACTAACCAGCAAACACATAACAACAGACAGGCAAAACGATTCATTCAATTAGTCGATCAGCACTTCAAAGCACATAAAAAGGTTTCCGAATTCGCAGATATTATGTGCGTTACTCCCAGTTACCTGAACGAGGCTATAAAAAAGACCACGGGGTATACCGCCGGTCACCATATTCGTCAACGTGTCATACTGGAAGCCAAAAGACATGCTGCTTATTCAGACAACAGCATGAAGGAGGTCGCGTGGGATTTAGGTTTCACTGACATCTGTTATTTCAGCAAACTATTTAAGAAAGAGACTGGATACAATTTTTCGGAATTCAAGAAACGACAGGAGAAAGTTTTAGCTGTGTAGCAGATAGGAGCATACCGGCGTTGGCCGTTATGCTCCTTCTTTTTTATTCACCCTGGAATATCCATAATATCACACGTTCATCTAAAAATAAGAACACCACAACAATAAAAGGCCGTCTCATAATACATGAGGCGGTTTTTCGTTTAGCCCCAAATTGTGAAGCCGGGAATTGTCTGACCGGCACCCAAATTTGTCCACTTCAAGACAAACCACTCGCACGCCTATTGGTTTTGGAACATCTTTGTATCACAAACAACGTAAAACCAACGATCATGAACTCAAAAACAACAAAAGTAATTTATTGGATAGGTGTTATATTAACCTCTTTATGGTTTGGAGCTAGCGGTATTTTTGAATTGACAAAGAATCCAATTGTATGGGATATAACAGTACAACTGGGATATCCTCCACACTTTATCTACATTCTCGGTGTTGCCAAGCTTTCAGGCATTATCGTTCTTTTAACGCCGAACAGACTACTTAGATTAAAAGAATGGGTATTCGCAGGCGTATTCTTCGACATCACATTTGCCTTCTTCTCAAAACTAAGTGTGCTTAACTTCGCAGCCGGGACAGATGCTATTGTTGCTTTTGTTATGGTAACAGTAACTTACATTATGTTCAGAAAATTATATCCTGCTACTTACGAGAAGGCAGTTACTGCATAACCTCAGAATTGATTAGAATTTAACTGGATCAATAATATTGGCGGAAAGAAATGGCTTGCATGCGTGCAAGTCTTTTCTTTTACTACGCCAGCAGACAAATAACCTTCATCCTTTGTAGAAAGATCCAGTAAGCACATTTCTAATTTATTCCTGCCAGCCAATGAACATCGGTATTATAAATCTTACCGCTACTTTCCTTCCGCCTTGTTTTCCCGGTTTCCACCTTGGCATCCTATCCAGGGAAGCCAGCGCTACCTTTTCCAGGTTTGTATACTGGCTCTCCTTTTTGTTAGCAATTCGCTTATCAAGTATATTTCCCGTAGTATCTACAACAAATGAGAAGTATATCTTTCCCTGTATTTCAGCATCCTTCTCCACTTTGGGATAATCGATCTTACTCAAAAATCTGGCTAAAGCTTCTTCTCCACCGGGAAAAGCCGGAGGCGTCTCCACATAAGTATACACTGTCATTTTTAGAAGAGAATCATATCTACACTGTGCTTCTGATACCCCACTGAAAAAAACACCTAATATCAGCAAGAAGCAAGCTTTCATTTTAAGGCTCTTTCTCATACTTGAAACTATCTATTGATTATCTTTTCCTCGTAAGTCCCATCCTCATAAAATTCCAGGTAACGAATTGGCAGATCCATCACTTCTATACCAATATCAAATAGATTTTTATTGGTGTAACCGCAATCATTAAAGTCAAAAGGATTGTCTTCATCTTCATATGTTACCTCGGTGAATTTACTGGCCATGACAGCCCATGCATGTGAGGGTAACTCTATCAGGTTCTTTTTTCCTCTATCTTCTGTTAAATAATCAGACACCTTCAGTATATAGTCTCCTAGTTTGCAAAACTGTCCACCTGTAAGTACTTTAAGTCTATAAAATTCCTTCACAAATTCTCTGATATCTTCCTTACCTCCACGAAACCTAACCTTATCTTTCATATGGACAATTTCAATTGTCGACGGAATTATTATTTCAATGTCAAATTGATATTTGGTCATCATAAGGGGTATATTAAATTTTGTTGTTTAACCTCAAGCGTGATTGACACGTCAATGCAGGGATTCTATTCTGCACCGGGCGCAGCCCTGTTTATTACGATTACTGACACAATATTAACACTTTTATTTACGTCACTTCGAGCAATGTACATAGGACGTAAAAACATGGTGCACTGATTTTGCAGGAAAGGCGCAGATATGAATCACAAATTCGTCACATACTGTGTGACGGTTGTATTTCTTCCATTCGCTTCGATATCGGTACAGGTCCGGTTCAGTTGTTCTTATGCTACGTCTTCATCGTAGGATAAGAACAACTGAACCGGACCTGTACCGAACACTGACCGATGGTTCCAGCACTTATCCAGTTTATGCTACAATATCTATTTTTTCCTGAAAGGTTGAACATACAATACTATTTCAAACGCCAGTAATAAAAATATATTCAAAACGAAGACATCAAGAAAACGGTATTTGAACGTCCAGCCTAATGGTGTCTTTTGATCCCTCGACATCAAATAATCCATAGCTGTGTCCACTACCCTGACCGTGAAAAAATGTAATATCAGAAAGAGTACAGTAGTTATCAGCAGATTAAAGATCATTTTCCTGGTAATAAAGAAATGAGCATACAGTAGCGCCCCCAAATATAAGACCCAAAGTGTACGACTATAAAATGGGTTCCAATCAATGAAATAGACTTCTGTCTTATATATTTTAACAAAAGATACAAGTATCCACGTCCAGATACTTAACAGTAAAAGATTAATAGCGATAATTTGTTTTCTTTTCATAGGTAGTCGGTTATTACGCTACCTTCTAAGGTACAGACGCTTTAAATAACCATACCCAAATGTATAGAAAAAAGACCCTGTATTACGTTGAGCCTTTCATCTCCCCTCCGGACTATTATCAAATCAATTGTTGGAATAAACCCTTATGCGGGATGATAAACATGCACAGTGGTTCCTCCTGGGAAAACCTTCACATCGACCAACTTCAGAAAGAGTGACTTTGCAAGACCATCGAAGATCGGCAGTCCGGCTCCCAATACCACCGGATGAATAGCCAGGTAATACTCATCGACAAGCCCCGTCGCTATAAGACTTCGCACAAATCCGGCTCCACCGATTGCTACGATAGGTTTTCCATCTTCTGCTTTGAGTTCTCTGATCCCCTCGGTAAGATCGCCGTCAAATACACGTGCATTCGCCCAGGAAGCTACAGCAGGCGAAGGGTTGTCCCCCTGATCGATACCTTTAAATCCATTTTGGGTAAAGACCGCCTTAGGTATCTCGTTCATCAGCGGCGCAAAAGCATCGGTTGACGTAGGCCAGTAAGGGGCCATAGCTTCAAACGACTTCCTTCCCATGATGATTAAACCTGCCTCACTGCATTGCCCTAAAGCCCAGGCTTTCGATTCCGCATCACCGGTCTTGAAGATCCAATCGTTTTCCCCATTGGAGCCGGCAACAAAACCGTCGAAAGACATCGACATCTTAATTTGTAATTTTCGCATAGCTAAAAGAATTGTTTCTCAAAATTAAACTATCCGCTTGCGGCGATACGGGGGTGATAGAGACTAAGATGGGGTTGATTGCGCCATACTTTTAATATTTTCTTCGATGGACTAGATACCGTGGGTGCATGGAATATTGAAATTGTTACAGTTTTCCCTGATAAGCCAACCTTGCACAGGAGATTATAGTAATAACAAGTTTAAATTCTTATTGGACGCAATCTATAACTCATCTACTATTGCGAAGCGTAAGTTCTCCAGGATGTTATCACCAACCTCGTTTTTAAACCACACGATTTCTGAAAAGGCCTGCATTCTGCAAGCCTTTTTTCTTTCGCGTCTTTTAATGGAAGAAATAATCTAACCAACCATTGAAGATGATTCTCTTTGTCAACACTACAACTCAAGAGTTATCTTAAATGTGAGTTATCACGATATTGTGGTTTTTGTGTTAGTCATTTAGCGATGACACAACGTCCAGACTAATTAACGGCTTGCATTAAGGTATTGACACTATTCGTATTATACCCTATTCTTCCTCATCCTGTAATATATCAGCATTGTCTAATTCAGTTTCTTCAGTTGCTTCTGCCACAATAATACCACTCAAAAATTCCTGAACTGCGATTCTGTCAAGGCGTTCTTGAATGTAAGTATGTAACTCATGATCTGTTAGATCGAGCATTTCATGAGTGAACCCAAATCTTTCATGCAGTTTATTTCCAAGCTCCCGTGGCCAATACTGCATACTCATCTGAATAATTTCCGCTCCGATTTTTTTTGCAGCTGCCTGTGTTTTACCCGTCGTAGGCAATTTATCAACTACAATGAATGTTACGGAAGAACTGCTTACCCCACTTTCGCTCTCCACAGTATTAGCATACCTTGATAATTTATCTTTCGATATTTCAGAATTTCCAGATCCTATAAACCCAATATCAAACCGAGCTAGTTTTCCAGGAGTAATTATAACTGTAGCATCACTTTCTCTATTATCAGAGCTATCTGATAACCAGAATACGCCTTGCGTCTCTCTATTATTTTTAGGATCTACTCTCTTAAAGCCAAATAAGGTCAATACAGAGCCCAAGATCAACCTTTCGAATAGCTTACCATACATCGACTTATCTGAGCCTCTGATCGCCAGCGTTTGCGCACCAATAGCCGTTGTAAGTCTCGCTATGCCTTCCCAGTCCAAAGTAACCTGTTTGCCCTGACCATCTTCTACATAACCAAGTGTCATTTTATGGTCCCCCAATTGTTCGTAACAGTGTTTAGCGGCGTCTCTAACTGCTGTTTCGAATTCTTTAACATAGCTCTCGAGCTCATCGGCATTGCCTCTTAGTACGTTTTGCATTAATTTGCCAGTCAAGCCAATAACCCACTGCGCTGGCCATACGTCTCTATTACTACGGGTAGTTTTCAGTTGTGTAATGGCAAGTTTGGATAATTCATCCCGAAAATTGTCTACAGTGGCATACCCTTTAGCAAACATAGCCACCACGGCCCCACTTACTTGTGTGATCCTCCTCCTTGATAAAGGTTCTGTTTGAGTACGTATATTTTCGCCGCTCAAAACATGGAATATAGCTTTTCGAATTGCTTCAATACCGAGTCTTTCAACGAAGTCCTTTCCGCCTCCCGTAAGTAATATTTTACCGCTTTCAGGAAACAGGTTGGAAAGTAAATGCTGATTGTCAAAAATTTGTGTTAGGGGAATTACTTTTTTTTTCATATTCAAAACAATTGGGTTGATGTATCTACGGGAGGAACGTTGATCCATAGAATATCTTCGGCGGCTTTGCCCATCCAGGACTTAATATCCTTCTTTATCATTTCCATGTAATCGGGGTTAATTTCGAATAGTACAAAGCGACGATTATTTGCTATGCAAGCAGCCCCCACTGTACCAGATCCTGCAAACGGATCCAAAATAACATCGTTCTTAAACGAATAGTATTTTATTACTTTTTCTGCAAGTTCATACGGGAAAGGCGCTGGATGTTTAGAGTTCGTTTTGGGATGTATACGCCAAATGTTGGTCTTTTCATAGTCATCTCCCACCTTTGAACTATTCACCACATCTTTGTTTGGGTGGTTTCTAATAAACCAATCAATTAAAAGATCACTTTTCTTTCTATATACCAACACATATTCTGTTACCGGAACAGCCTTATACTGCAAAGGATTCCTATCTGCAGCGAATCTTCTTCCCCTTCCTGTTGCCCACCCTGCGCCTTCCGGCTTCACCCAAATAATGTCATCAATAAACTCAAAGCCTTCCTCAATAAAAATTCTGTGTATATCAAAGGGGACAGCAATTCTTTTCGAACTTTCATTCCTGCTAGCGCGACGCAACAACACATGGGAAATGTTCATTACAAAGAATCTACCATCATTTAAAACTCTATGGCATCTCCTTATGATCTGACGCATTTTCAAGAGATATTCATCATACACTTCATAATCGCTATATTCAGGACGGGCATTGAAATAAGGAGGTGATGTAAAAATTAAATCCACCGAATTGGCCGGCATGTCATCAATAAGTGTTACAGAATCTCCTAATCCAATCGTATTGCGCAAATTTGATATGGGATAAATAATGTCTTTTTGAGCTCTTCTTTCAACCTTCTCTTCACTTTTTCCCAAAAGCCGAGCTTCCAGCATTTCTGGCTTGGTAGTTTTTTCTGTTAATATTTCTGTCGTATATGCGTCAATAACTACCTCACCAATTTTTGTCTTTTTATTCAACAATGGTACACGCCATGAATGATAACGATCATCCACCTCAGGCAGTCCTAAATTGATTACTTTTAATAACTCAAGTTCTTTAAGCCACCCCTTGGTTATCTCTTTAGCCTGCGCAACAGTTATGACTAAATAATTTCTCTTTTCTGAAACTAACTTTTTTTTACTCATGTCTAAACAGCAATGATTAACGATGACTTTGACAAATGTAATAATAAGATGTTATTAGGCGACAATGGTTAACTCGACCTATTAGTACAGTTAGGTAAGATTATGTTGGTTTTTCCATAACAAAAAAGAGGTCTCAAAAATTGAAACCTCTTTTTTCTTTTTCGCTCCCCCTTCAGGACTTGAACCTGAGACCCTCTGATTAACAGTCAGATGCTCTAACCAACTGAGCTAAGGAGGAGTGTTTTCCCCGTTTCGGGATTGCAAAGATAGACAATTTTCCATTTCTGCAAAATTCTTTTCATATTTCTTTCTAAAAAAAATCTACAAGAACCAGCAAACGTTTATCCACAGCGGATTCCCGGGTATTAAAATTTACAAACTGACCGTCAAGTCTGGTCACCGGGAAGTGTGAAAAGGTCTGAATAACCCTACACTGATGCCCCTGCGCGATCAACGAATCTTTATACTGAGGGGTGGTATATATCAACGAAGGACCCGGAGGTAAAGTATCATACATCAACCAGGGTGCATCGAGATAATATTCCAGTGCATAAGAATGCGCCCGGTACATACCCACTGCCCCGCCCTTCAGATTTTCATTTGCATAAAAAGCCACTTCACTTCCACTTTGGTAACGCAACACATCGGGATAGAACAGCCCATTTAAAAAAAGATTCAGCACTACGCTCGCCAGGCAGGTCCGGAAAAACACTTTTGCGATTCCCTGCAATGGGAGCCATATAAAAACGCCGATTACAACCCCGATCAATATAATAGCCATGAAATTGATTTGAGGCCGGTAAAGCGCCCATAAACAAGGAATAGCAATGGCGATAATAACCATAATAGCATACTGCGTGATACGGAACCCTTTTTCTTTCCTGATCGACAGAATATACTGCGCCGTCAGGATCGAAAAGAAGGGGAATATAATATTCAGATAGTGCGGTAACTGGAACTTCGACAGTGAAAACAACAGGAAGGTAGTAAGTGCCCCGCTGATACAATAATACTCCCTTGCCTGACGCCCTTTTCTGATAAAGGTGATCACCGCCACATAAAGGAAAATAGACCAGGGCAGAAAGGCCCATAATACCGTATGCAGGAAAAATGAAGGGTCACCGTTGCCTTTGATCGGACCACTGTTCATGAACCGTCCGAACTGGCTGTCCCAGAAAAAGAAACGTATACCCGATACCCCAGTTTGCCCGAAAACAACCTTTTCCGGATGAGCGTCAAACTGTTGGTACAAGGCATATAACTCCGGAGTGATAAACACGCCAATCAGCACAACTACTATTAACCAGCGTATATGGAAAAGCTCCTTCCACTGTTTTGTGAACACGAATTGCCCTATCAGGGCAAAGCCGATCGGCACCAAAGCAAAGGGCCCCTTCGTCATTACCGCAAAGGCAGCGAATAAAGCGCCGGGCAACAATTGCCGCTTATACAGATGATATACACTTGCAATGATCAACCCTGTCAGATAAGGTTCTGCCCGCACATCGGTACTTGATATAACAAGATGCTCCGCCGTCAGCAGGATACAAACAGACCAACGGGCCACCTGTTCCCCATAAAGGTCCTTTGCAAAACGGTAAGTATAAACAACTCCCAGCATCAGGAATAAAAATGCCGGCAACTTATAGGCGAAAGATGTAAAGCCCAATAACTGGTAGGAGAGGGCCGCCATCCAGAAAGGAAAATGAGGTTTGTCCAGCCAGTCCTGACCGTCAACAAACAGGTTCAGGTAATCATGATGCTGCACCATATGTTTGGCGATACCAGCATACAAAGCGCCATCAGGCTCCATTATAGTAACCGGAAGACCACTGATATGTACCAATATCAGCAGGCCGATCATCCACAGACTGACTTTTTTTTCTGAAACAGAAGATAGTGACATGCGCAAAAGTTACAGCACAGCCGCCACTTCCACAAAAGTAAGAGGGTTATTAATCGAAAATTAACAGGGTATCACCAACCGAAAAGACTGGATTTTTCAAACCCGATATACAGGCCGTCTTCCCGCTGCTCCAGTGGATAGGTTTTCAGGTAAAAGCCTTCACCACTACTGTTATACCCGTTCTTTATATTGAACCGGTACCTGTGCAGCGGGCAAACAACGTTACCGGCATCATCTATAAAACCATCCGCCATGATCCCGCTTGCATGCGGACACTTATATGCGAATGCATAGAGCTGCTGCTCATAGCGGGTGTAACAGATCTTTTTACCCTGTACTTCCATTATACCTATCTCCCCGTCTCTCGCATACAGATCTGATAAACGATGCCAGTTGTATTGTTTTGCCATGAAGTCTTCTAATAAAAATATTCACTCTTGTATGGGTAACGCTCTCTGTAAAGGGTTACAACCTTCTCCATGATGGTCTTACGCAGTTCGTCGATATTCTTACGCTCTAAAGCAGAAATGAATACGCAGTTTCCCTGTGTCCGGGTTTCCCAGTTCTCTTTCAGCTGGGTCAGGATGTCCTGTTTAATATCATCAGCCAACCACTTGTCGAAAGTCTGCTCCTCATACAGGTCCATCTTGTTGAAGATCATGATAGTGGGCTTGTCAAAAGCCTTCAGGTCCTGTAAGGTGCGGTTCACCACCTCTACCTGGTCTTCATACTGCGGATGAGAAATATCTACGACATGCAGCAGAATATCACTTTCCCTAACCTCGTCCAGCGTGGATTTGAAGCTTTCTACCAGGTGATGCGGCAGCTTGCGGATGAACCCAACGGTATCGCTAAGCAGGAATGCCGTCTGGTCAAATACTACTTTACGGGTTGTGGTGTCCAGTGTAGCAAACAGCTTGTTTTCGGCAAATACCTCACTCTTACTCAACAGGTTCATGATGGTGCTCTTCCCCACATTCGTATAACCTACCAGGGCTACACGAATATATTCACCACGGTCTTTACGCTGGGTAAGTGACTGTTTGTCAATCTCCGCAAGACGCTTTCTCAACAAAGCGACCTTTTCCTTAATGATACGACGGTCCGTTTCAATTTCCGATTCACCCGGACCACGGCTACCGATACCACCTCCCTGTCTTTCCAGGTGACTCCACATCCCTTTCAATCGGGGCAGAATGTACTGGTACTGCGCCAGCTCTACCTGTACTTTCGCCTGGGCCGTACGCGCACGACGGGCAAAAATGTCCAGGATCAGGTCACTACGATCTATCACTTTCACATTCAATACCTTCTCAATATTGGCTATCTGGGAACCCGTTAGCTCATCGTCAAATATGACAAGATTGATATTTCTACCAGTGATAAAATCCTTAATTTCTTCCAGCTTACCCTTTCCTACAAAAGTAGCCCTGTCAGGACGGGCCAATTTCTGGGCAAACCGCTTTACAGTAGTAGCTCCGGCCGTCTCTGCAAGGAACACCAGCTCATCCAGGTATTCCTGTACCTGGCGCTCTGACGACTGCTCCTTATGAATCAATCCCACGATAACCGCTCTCTCTTCCTGTTGTACAATTTGTTTCTTCTCGATCAAAGTATATAATAATTTACTGCAAAGGTATGGAATTAGTCCATAGCCCCATAGGTAGCTGCATATAGCCTATTTTCCCTACATTTAGTCTCCAAACAAAATCTGAACATGCACAAATCACTTTTGTTAACATCACTTTTTATATCAACTATGGCAATGGCGCAGCAGAAAATGACGCCTGAACTGCTCTGGCAATTGGGCAGAGTTAGCGGGGAAACGATCACAGCAGACGGTAAGACAGTTATCTACGGCGTTTCGCGATATAATATCACGGAAAATAAAAGCGAAAAGAACCTCTACGCAATCCCACTGACAGGAGGCGCCGCCAAACAGATCACCACAGAACCCGGCGCTGAAGGAGATGTCAGCCCTATCGCCGGACAAAAGATCAGTTATACCTACAAAGGTCAGCTGTGGGAAATGAACGCCGATGGTACCGGTGCCACCCAGATCACCAATATCGAAGGCGGCCTGCAGAATATCCGTATCGCTCCCGATGGCAAACATATCCTGTTCTCCAAAGAGGTAAAGTTGAAAAAAGTGGCCGGAAGTGATTTCTATCCCGATCTTCCAAAATCTAATGTGCAGATATATGACAATCTCAACTACCGTCACTGGGATACATGGGAAGACGGTAACTTTCAGCACGTATTTTACGCCACTTACGAAAATGGTAAAATAGGCGCGCCTGTAGATATCATGGAAGGTGAATTGTACGACAGCCCCCAGATGCCCTTCGGTGGTTCAGAAGATATGATCTGGAGCCCCGATGGCAAAAGTATTATCTACGTCGCCAAAAAGAAGTTCGGTAAGGAATACGCGCTCAGTACCAACACCGAGATCTACGAGTATAACCTTGAAACACGCGCTACTAAAAACCTTTCTGAAGGATTGGCCGGTTATGATGTAGCTCCTTCTTTTAGCCCGGATGGCAAATACCTGGCATGGCTGGGTATGGCGAAAGATGGTTTTGAAGCTGACAAGAACGATATCATCGTACTTGAACGCGCCACCAGTAAACGCACCAATCTTACAAAAGACTGGGACGGTACCGTTGCTTCTATCCACTGGAACAAAGAAGGCAAACAACTACTCTTCCTCGCCGTAGTAAAAGGCACAGAACAGTTGCTGGAAGTCAATCTTCAGAAAGATCTTACAGCTACTACCGCTAAAAACATACGTCAGGTAACAGAAGGCGATTTCGATATCAGTGGCATCGTAGGCCAGGTGGGCAATACACTGGTCGTATCCCGTACGGATATGAACCACGCTGCAGAACTCTTTACCCTGCAACTGCCTAAAGGTACATTGCAACCGCTCACGACGGTGAATAAAGAGACCTACGACAAAACAGGCATGTGCAAAGTGGAAAAGCGCTGGATCAAAACCACAGATAATAAAGAAATGCTGGCCTGGGTAATATTCCCGCCCGATTTCGATCCGGCTAAAAAGTACCCAACCTTATTATATTGCCAGGGAGGCCCACAGGCCGCTCTTTCCCAGTTCTATTCCTACCGCTGGAACTTCCAGCTTATTGCCTCACAGGGTTATATTGTAGTAGCTCCTAACCGCCGTGGCATGCCGGGTCATGGTGTGGAATGGAATGCGTCTATCAGCAAAGACTGGGGAGGACAACCGATACGCGACTATCTTAGTGCAATTGACGCTGTAAGCCAGGAACCTTATGTAGACAAGAACCGTCTTGGTGCAGTAGGGGCCAGCTACGGTGGATACTCTGTATATATGCTGGCTGGTGTACACAACAACCGGTTCAAGTCATTCATTGCGCACGATGGTCTGTTTGACCTGAAAAGCTGGTACGGTACCACTGAAGAACTCTGGTTCGCTAGCTGGGATATCGGTGCTTACTGGGATGCTGCCAATGGAAAAGTTTATAAAGAATACAACCCAAGCGAATATGCAAACAAATGGAATACCCCTATCCTGGTTATTCAGGGTGGAACAGATTTCCGTGTAGGCATAGAACAGGGCTTGCAAGCCTTCCAGCTGGCGCAGCTGAAAGGCATCAAAAGTAAGCTGCTGTATTTCCCCGAAGAAAACCACTGGGTGCTGAAAGCCCAGAATGCCCTTGTATGGCAACGGGAATTCTTCCAATGGTTGAAAGAAACACTGTAAGAAATACTCATGGATCAGGAACTGAGCACGGTTCCTGATCCATGATCCTTCATTGATAAGTTATTATAAATTCCAAACGTTATGTTCACCTCTCTCTTATTGAACATCCGGGAAGGCATTGCCACCATCACACTGAATCGTCCGGATGTATACAACGCTTTTAATGACCCCTTAAGTTATGAACTACAGGATGCCCTGAAACAGGTAGAAAAGGATCCTGCCGTAAGGGTAGTCGTATTGACCGGCGCGGGTAAAGCCTTCTCCAGCGGTCAGGACCTCAAGGCGGCTATGAATGGAGAAAAACGCAGTCTCAGTGAATCATTGCATAAACGTTATAACCCTATCATCAGGGCTATACGGAATATGCCGAAACCTGTTATCTGTCAGCTGAACGGCATCGCGGCCGGAGCCGGCTGTTCACTGGCGCTTGCCTGTGATATGATCATTGCCAGCGAAACGGCGGCCATGGTGGAGATCTTCATTAATATAGCCCTGGTACTTGACTCAGGATCCTCCTATTTCCTGCCCCGTACCGTCGGGTATCACAGGGCCTTTGAACTGGCCACGAAGGCTACAAAGTTATCAGCCACAGAAGCACAGCAATTGGGCTTTGTCAATAAAGTAGTGAAACCCGAAGAGCTGGAAGCAACGGTACAGGCGGAAGCAACTTTTTATGCCAATGCTCCCACAAAAGCTATTGCACTGCTGAAAAAGATGCTGACAAAAGGGATGACAGAAAACCTGGATACAGTACTCGACTACGAAGCCTACTGCCAGGAAATTGCCGGTAATACAGCCGACAATACTGAGGGAATACAGGCATTTCTGGAGAAGCGGAAACCTGTTTTTAAAGGCGACTAAAACACCATATTACCATAAAAGCGAAAGGGCATCCGCATAAGCGGATGCCCTTTTTAATATCTCTTCTCAGCAGATTATAAACCGCTGATCATAAATCCGAAGGAATAAGGGCTCACGTCATAAGTACCATTGTCTTTGAACAGTCCGTTCAAAGCATAAGTGCCATACAATGCGAAGTTGCCGTACCCAACTCTTGCTGTACCGGCAAAGCGCCAGGTATTGAATTGACGTTTGCTGGCTTCTTTTTCAATCAGTTTTGAACCATTGACATTACTTACTGATCTTGTATGTGCATTCAACAGGTTACCGATCTTGAGACCCACACCAACTTTAAAGCCCTTGTTTGCATTCTCAGGAACCTGACGATATCGCAACTCCAATGGGATTTCCAGGTAGGTAGTCGCCAGTTTGAATTTGCTGTAAGCATCCGTTTCGTCGAAATTAGGAATAGTAGAAGCACTTCTCAGGTCCAGGCTCATATCACTCAGATGATAATGATCTGACCCAATCCCTAAACCTGCTGCAAGGCTGAAATTAGTTTTCTGCAAAGGAATATCGTACATAAATGCAATATTCAGCTGGCGGTTAAAACCAGTGTTGATAGCGCCAGCGCCTGTACCTGTCAAACCAACATATCCCAACTGAATCACTAAGAAATCCTTGGAATGTGTGGCTGCTCCCATAGCTGTATTAGCAACTGCATTCTTGGCATCCTGTGCAAAAACACCGAAAGAAGCCGCCATTAGTCCCAGCGAAAAGAATAATTTCTTCATGTTTAAGTATAAAGTCTTGAAAAAGAATATTAGGCAAATTTAATGGAATAGGAATAAAACAAAGGGTTAAAATATTTATAAAATATTACCCCCTGTTTACACAGCTGTTAGCCCATTTTCCGAATGCCGGTCCAAAAACATATCTTTCCGCTACCTAATATGTTAAGACCTATGGAAGAATTCAGTACCGGCATAAATCTGCGGTCGGCAGGGTGTGCTAAATGCCACAATCCCAAATATGAACGCGGTTATAAAGTACGGCTTTGCAAGGACTGTCGGCGGGAATTGTCCCGTTTCCCTGTCAAAAGAGAAGTGATATGGGGAGCACTAGGGGTAAGCGTTATACTATTGCTCGCCCTCTTCCGTTTACCTGCTTATTTCAGGGCTGGGGTAGACTATATGAAGGGCGCCCAACTTGCTAAAGAGCATAAGTACGTCAGTGCCGAAAAGATCTTCACCGCCACCCTGAAAAAATTTCCAGGGCATACCAGCTCCCTCGTACACCTCATTACCGCTGCTTATTTTAATGATGACCAATCGGCGACGGATAGCCTGCTTTCTGTACTGACAGCCACCCGGAGCACCCTGGACGATGAGGAACTGATGGACGAACTCACCGTTGTAACAGACAACAGCCGGTACTTTAGTATCCAGGATAATACGATAGACAATCAGCTGAATACACTACAACAGGATACCGCCGCTTACTGTAAGGTCCTGGAAGAATATTTATTGAAAGCACCTTATGACCTTGCAGCATCGGTACACCTGGCCTATGCTTATCTTGAGCTCAAAAACTATAAAGGAACTGACAGCCTTTGCAGAAAGGCAATTCACGATGCGCCACTATTCAGGCCCGCCTACTACGAATTACTGTCCTCCCTGAAAGATCAAAAGAGATACAAAGAAGCCCTGGCCATTTCACAGGAGCTGCTGGGACAAAATAAAGAATCACTATCGGCCCTACTGGCATTGGCTACATTCCAGCTCAAACTAAAGAACGACAAAGAAGCATTGGTAACTGCCCAGCAGGCATTTCAGTTGTGGCCGGAAACTCCGGACGTACTTGCCGTACTTTCCCTGGCCTACCATTTTAATCACCGGCAAGAGGAATCTACACGTATGCTTGCAAAACTGAAGAACATGTCCGCCACCGACAGTACCCAACTGGTAGATCTTCAGAATTTCATAACCGATAAAACACCCTACAGGGATTAATATGATGATACCTGGCATTTATATGGCCTTAATTACTTTTCCGGGCGTAGTGGTGCACGAGTTTGCCCATCAGCTTTTCTGCCGCCTGTGCGGAGTGGCCATCTTCGATGTGAAATACTTTCAGATGGCCGATCCGGTAGGGTATGTGCAACATGAACCTGCAAAGAAACCTATTCACCAGCTGCTCATCAGTGTAGGCCCTTTCATTGTTAATAACATCCTCGCACTTGCTATTGCCTTTCCGGCAGCGATACCTGTATTCATGTTCAATGATGGTTCGCTGTTCGACTTCCTCTTGCTGTACCTGGGACTATCGATCGCTATGCATGCCTTCCCTAGCACCGGTGATGCCAAAGTGATGTGGGATACCATCTGGCACGGAGAAGATACCCCCCTATGGCTGAAGATCATTACCGTTCCTATCGTAGGAATAATCTATGCCGGCGCGATGGGTTCTGTATTTTGGCTTGATCTGATCTACGGAATGGGCGTTGCATTCGCATTACCTGTTCTGATCGTCAAATTCTTTTCACAGATAATGTAAACCTGTTAAAATAAAAAGGACGTACCGGCAATTGGTACGTCCTTCTCTTTATAAGTAAGTTTCATTATTAACTGAACAGGTATAGCACATCTTCTTTGGTGAGCTTCTTCACAAATCCGGAATCATCTGCAATGATCTCTTTCACCAGCGATTTCTTACGCTCCTGTAACTGCAGGATCTTTTCTTCCACGGTATCCTTACAGATCATGCGATAAGCAAAGATATTCTTCGTTTGACCAATACGGTGAGTACGGTCAATGGCCTGTTGCTCTACAGCCGGGTTCCACCATGGGTCCACGATATATACATAGTCGGCCGCTGTCAGGTTAAGACCCACACCACCCGCTTTAAGGGAGATCAGGAATACCCTGCAATCGTCATTCGCCTGGAAGTTCTGGATAGCGCGTTCACGTTCCGTAGCAGACGTACTACCATCGAAATATTCGAACGGTATCTTCATATGCTGCAGTTTTTCCCTGATCAGACCAAGCATACCAAGGAACTGAGAGAAGATCAGCACTTTATGGTTACTGATGTTCTCAGACATTTCACGGGTCAGCTCATGCAGCTTCACAGAATGGTTCGGATACTGCTCCGCCTCATTAAGGATAGCCGGCGAGTCGCAGATCTGACGGAGCTTCATCAGCCCCTGCAGGATGGTCAGCTGTGAGCGTTCCATACCCTGATCTTCGATTACGCCCAATATCTTGGAACGGTAAGAGTTCCTGTATGCATCGTATATATGCCGCTGTTCCGCATCCATCTCGCAGAAGATCACAGTCTCTATCTTCTCTGGCAGTTCTTTCGCTACCTGCTCTTTCGTACGGCGCAGAATGAACGGATAGATCAGTTTGCGCAGGTGATCTTTACGCTCTTCATCCTGGAACTTGTCTATCGGTGTAGCAAATTCATTCCGGAAGAAATCCACACTTCCCAGCATGCCCGGATTCAGAAAGTTCATCTGGGCATAAATATCAAATGTATTGTTCTGCATCGGCGTACCGCTCAATGCGAGTTTGTTCTTTGTATTTAGCAGCTGCGCCGCTTTAGTCACTTTACTCTGTGGATTCTTGATAGCCTGCGACTCATCCAGCACCACATAATCCAGGTCCATCTTCATCAATGTCTGCACGTCGCTTCTCAGGGTACCGTAGGTAGTGATCAGGATGTCAAACTTCAGCAGTTCCTCCACCGTTTTAAGACGGGTAGGGCCGTGGTGAATATGATAGGTCATACTCGGCGTGAACTTCTTGATCTCATTTTCCCAGTTATAGATCAGGGTAGTGGGACATACCACCAGCGCCAGACACTTATTATCATGTTTATTCTTATAATGCTGGATAAACGTGAGCGCCTGTATGGTTTTACCAAGACCCATGTCATCTGCCAGGATACCTCCCCATTTCACTTCATCCAGGTAGTTCAGCCATTGGAAGCCACTTTCCTGGTATGGACGCAGGGTTGCCTGCAGGTTGTGAGGCAGGGATATATTACGGATCTCGTCAAACTGCAGCAACTTGCGCCGCTTCTGTTCGAGTTCCATTAATACCGCATCATCATCAATGAACTCATACAGTTCATCGATCACACTGAAATTGTATTTACTCAGTTTCAGTGCGCCTTTATCTTTTTCCTCCCCGATCTTGAACAGCAGGGAGTATTTCTTTAACCATTCTTCCGGCAGCAATCCGAGGGACCCATCCGCCAGCTGTACATAGTTCTGTTTACCAGCCAGCGCCTGTTTAATATCCCGTATGCTTACCTTCTGATCGCCATACGTTACTTCGATCTGTGCGTCGAACCAGTCAATGCCGGAACTGATCTGAAGGTTTGTTACAGGCTTATGGGCGCTGAACTTAAAGTTCTTCAGGTTCTCAAACCCGAACACCCGTACATTCATTTCTTTCAGCGTGTCAAAGAAGAGGAAGAACCAGTTGTTCTTCAACGCCTCTTTCGCCTTCAGGAAGAAATAATTATTTGAGTTAGGCTGGGAGAAATTAGAATGCAGGGTGCTAAGCTTCTCTACGAACTGTTGCTCTGCTTCTTTATTCCGGTGGATGATCAGGACCTTGTTCCCCTCTTGCACCGTTATCTTGCCATCATCATTCCAATCGACTTCCTGTCCGTGATATGCAAATCCGGGCTGAATGATAAATGTCTCGCCTACTTCACGGAGAAATACCCTGCATTCCGGCAGGATGTCATCCACTTCGGCCAGTAATGAATTATCAAACTGGATCTGGTATTGCTTGCTCAATGGCAGCAGGTAATCCTGCAGATACGTGCTCCACTGGTCTGCAGGGATACGGATACGGCCATTTTCACGGAACAACTCAACATGCAGTGCATCCTGTGCATTTTCAAACAGGTAGAGCACACTGTTCTTCAGGAAAAGTATAGAGCTATCCCACTCATTATCAGAGACGTTCACCATCTCGCCCTCTATATGGACATGACAGGTCACTTCAATGACGTCGGCGGAAGCATGTGTTTTAAATATAGGTTGCAGCCTGTCGCCAGCCAGGTGAACAGGCTGAAGGTTCTTGGTTTTGAACGGCTGCCGGTTCGACAACAGGAACAACAGGCCATGTGCCGCTATCTGCGGAAACAGTTTGGCCAGCTTCGGATGCAGGTATTCCAGCATCAGTTCTTTTGTCTCCGTTGGTAGGGCTGATTCGTTATCATCATGGGTGATATTCTCCCAGATGCCTGCAAAAGGAGAGTTCTTACTCAGGAATTTGCTGACCTCCATACCCTGTACTTTACGTACAGGCGTGATCAGGTCACGGTCCGCCTCTTTATACAGGTAAAAGTCTACGTACTTGGAGAGGTCCAGCTTATTGACCAGCGATACAAAACCTGTCTGCTCTTCATTCACTTCACCGCTTACGAGGTCTATCCTGAAGAAGGGATACAAAGGTTCGTTCGCATTAAATACAACGCCTATGCGCTGAGTGATCGCGGCAACCACTTCTGGCGCCTGGGGAGGAGGAGCAGGCTGCCTGCTGGCCAGAGCCCCGTCAACCCTTTTGATACTGGGATCGAGTACCCGCAGGAAAGGCTTTCCTTCCATATAGGAAAAGGTGAACTTTCCTTCCAGGTTATCATCAAGTGAGTAACCGTATAAGGACAAGAGTTTGTTCTTCTCCTTATCCCAGTTACGCAATGTGTCAAAATAATATGGTCCCTGAGTATTCAGCAAATGAATGAAAAGGGCGGTCTTATGTTTACACACAGCATGTTCTGTTTCATCACAGGTACAATGTGTATCAAAGAAACGTTCTTCATTCCGTTGTAAGATCAGGGGATATTCCTGCCCTTCATATTTAAGGGTGGCTTCCACCTTCTCATCTTTCGCAGAAGTGACTTTAAAGGTCTTTGCAGATTTTGCCATTTTCTCCGCTTCCGTGAATAGCTCTGTGGAAGTGAGGAGTTTAAGCGATTTGAGGTCTATGAACTTCATTTTAACCAGCGTATGCTGCTGATTATACTGGGTATCATAGCTTTCGAAGTGGTTTTTGTCCAGCATTTCCTGCAACTGGAACATGGCAGCAGCTTCGTGCCGGCAGATGTCTCCCAGGTTATAGGGACACTGACAACGGACGGACATATTGCCTGTCTCATGATACTTGCTGATGGAAACACGGTAATAATTTGCGTGGGTATCGCTCTTTACCCTGAAAGTGGCCGACTTGAGAATAGGATCAGCTTCTAACAACTCCACTCCTCCGGTTGCAAAGATGCGCTTCCCCCTCCGGATCACCTCATCGGTTCCGTTGTTATATACATATTTCAGTAGCTGGGGTAGCGACATAGTTTCAAATTGCCCGCTTTATAATCAACCGGGTTAAAAGCTAAAATATTTAGCAGCTGATGAAAAGGCAATTCACAAAAGTACGCAGAAAAATCCTAAAAAGCTACAGCATGAGTAGTCTTAGCGCTACATTGTATCACTTCCAGAAACAAACACTTTATAAAAAGGAATTATCTTGCGCCTATTCAGCAGCAACAAGCTCTCCATTCCTGAGAATGGGTAGTACGTTGGCCCCATCGGGTGTGAGGCAGTACCGGATATCTTTCTCCAGGCCAAACTTAGCCAGGCGCCTGTAGTGAGAGGCCTGTTTCATGACTTCGTGAATATTGTCTTTTGAAACCTGGTATAATGTTTCTGCTGCAACAGCAGAATCGTCGTCAATAGTAAAGTGCTCTTTCAACCGGCTTACAACAGCGCCTGCAAACAGGGTATCTTCCATATTCACACGGTCTTTCCAGGCTGCACATCCCAGTATCACTGGTTTGCCCTGTGCCAGGAGGTAATCACATACTGCCGAAAGGTTTGGAAATGAGCCTGTAATGATCTCAATGGCATCTTTAGCCATATGCAACAGCTTGGTGCCATTGGTAGTTGTCAACACCAGTGTTTTATCCTGTATAAATTCCCGGGAATACTCAAAAGGGGAGTTCCCATGCAGCAAACCTTCCGCAATCTGCCCGTCTCTTTCACCAGCCGTGATGGCATCCTGTCCCAACGCTTCACCTATACTGATACACTCCGGTACAGAAGCTACAGGTATCACTCTGGTCGCACCGTTATACAATGCTGTACAAATAGTGGACGTCGCCCTCAAC
Source organism: uncultured Flavihumibacter sp. (assembly GCA_902168105.1). GTDB lineage: Bacteria > Bacteroidota > Bacteroidia > Chitinophagales > Chitinophagaceae > Chitinophaga. Next base: position 55,506 of record CABHOY010000061.1, on the reverse strand, counting down.
ACATCAATGATCACCACAATACTGTTCTTCACATCATACAAGTGTAACAATGCCGGTGATAAACATACTTCTAAGGTCGGTTTCTGCTGTTCCATTGCCATATTTAAAATCAGGAATTAAGTACCAGGAATTGAATGTCAATGTTCCATCAATTGCTGACGCTTAATTCCTGATCATTTATTTTAATCCAGTATCACTCTCCACTTCTCCGTCTCCGCGTAATCTTTAATCACTTGATTCCGTAACGTCAGCAGCTGGGTCATGTATTTATTCAGGTAGAACCGTTCAAATAATCTTCCCAGCCAGCCATAGGGCGTTCCGAACTCCATTATATCAATTGCAACTGTACCATTACCTATTTCTTTAAAATGATGCTCATGTTTCATATAGGTAAAATCCCCGGCCACCATCTCATCGCAGAAATACTCTGTTTTACGCATTTCTGTAATACGGGTAGTCAGCTGCCTTAACTTACCCAGGTGTTTGGCCTGCCAGGTTACCGTTTCATCCAGCTCTATCAGTCCGTTGGTACGTCCTTTAATCGCTTCTTCCTGCATATGCGTCATACTGCGCTTATGCAGTGTAATGCTCCGGCTCAGGTCAAAGACCCGCTCCAGCGGAGCATGAATGACTGTGGTGATATGAATTGTAGGCATAGAATAGATATGGTTTTTGCAATTATAAGCTAACTTAACTTAAGAATGGCACCTTCACAACTCTGGCTTTCAACAATTTGTCCCTTACGCCGATAAATATTTCGGAATCCTGGGCGGCAAATGCTGTGTTTACATATCCCAGACCGATCGCTTTCTGAAGGGAGGGTGACTGTGTACCAGAGGTTACCTTGCCTATTACGTTTCCGGCGGCGTCTTTGATCTCATAGTCATGACGGGGAATACCCTTGTCTATCATTTCAAAGCCAACCAGTTTTTTGGTTATGCCTGCCGCTTTCTGTTGTTCAAATTTACTACGGGAAGTGAATTCTTTAGTAAATTTTGTGATCCAGCCCAAACCGCCTTCCAGAGGGGAGGTTGTATCGTCAATATCATTGCCGTACAAACAGAAGCCCATTTCCAGACGGAGGGTATCTCTTGCACCCAGACCGATCGGTTTCAGGCCTTTAGGTCCGCCTACTTCAAAAATAGCGTCCCAGATCTTTTCGGCAGCACCATCTTTATCTTCAAAATAGATCTCAATACCACCTGCCCCGGTATACCCGGTAGCGCTTACCAACACATTCGGCACACCTGCAAATTCCCCCTTCGCAAAGGTGTAATATTTCAGGTTTACCAGCTCAATGCCAGTCAGCGGTTGCAGTATGCTGGCCGCATTCGGTCCCTGGATAGCCAGCAGGCAGGTCTTGTCGGAAATATTGTGCATTTCCACATCCTTTGTATTGTGCTTGCTGATCCAGTTCCAGTCTTTCTCAATATTGCTGGCGTTTACTACCAGCATATAAACTTTATTCTCTTCAACACAGTATACCAGCAGGTCGTCCACGATACCACCTTCGTCGTTAGGCAGGCAGCTATACTGTGCCTTTCCTGCGGTCAGTTTGGATGCGTCGTTGCTGGTAACACGCTGTATCAGGTCGAGCGCGTTTTCTCCCTTCAGTATGAATTCACCCATGTGGCTTACATCAAACACCCCCGCATTATTCCTGACAGCCAGGTGTTCATCATTGATGCCTGTATATGAAATCGGCATGTTATACCCGGCAAAAGCAGCCATCTTAGCGCCCAGCGCTATGTGTTTGTGTGTAAATGGTGTGTTCTTCATAAGTTTAATGATCGGTTCTGTTTTGGGTATGTTTTTAGGTTTAAGTTTTGTTTAAGCCCCGCAAAAATAGGCTGATTTTCCAAATTAGGCAGGTAAATAGTGATTTTGGTGCAATAATTGCCTCCCGGTATATGAGCATAGCCAGAGAACCTTCCCTGCCTGCAACGGTATATGAACAAGTCAGCGCATGAAACTGTTATTAGCAATCGGTACATTCGTTGCTAACCAGCTACTTAGAAACGTACCTTTGCAACAAAGACCTGGTCTGCCGGCTCATTCAGTAGACTCTAAAAAAATTCAATAACTGTGAAGCATACCGCATGCCTGTTGGCGCTGTTATTACCCTTTACTCATCAGCTGAACGCCCAAAAGAAAGCCGATCGTAAGACGCTGGGTAATCTACAGGCCCATATCACCTTCCTGGCCAGCGACAAACTCGAAGGCCGCCGCACCGGCACTCCCGGCGAGCAACTGGCGGCTGAATACATTTCTGCCCAGATGAAGCTGGCAGGCCTCACTCCCAAAGGAGATAGCGGTTACCTCCAGACATTCCCCGTAAGCGAAGGCAAACTGATTGCTAACACCTCAAACCTGACCGTCAATAAGATCACCCTCACTCCGGGAGAACAATTCATCCCCCTGCCTTTCAGCGCCCAGAAAAGCGCCAAAGGCGACGTGCTGCGTGAAGTGAATGAACCGGAAAACATCTGGCTGTTTAATGTGAAGGACTTTGAAATGCAACCTCATGCCGATCCGCTGGAAATATACCGGCAGAACGCCCGGGAAGCCGCCAAAGCCGGTGCTACCGGCGTTATCTTCTACAACGGTGAAGAAACGCCCCGGGAAGTTCAGAAATGGTTAGCCATTCCCGTTGACCCACTGTCCATACCAGTAATGTGGGTAAACGGAGAAACCAGCAAACTGCTCTCCGATGCGGAAGACCTCCGGATAAATATGCAGGTGAACTTCGCTTCCGGCAGACGTACAGGTACTAACGTGGTAGGTTATATAGATAATAAAGCCGCCAACACAATTGTGATAGGCGCCCATTTCGATCACCTGGGACATGGTGAAGACCATAATTCCCTGGCGCCTAACGACCAGACCATCCACCATGGCGCCGACGATAACGCCAGCGGAACAGCCGCACTGATCGAACTGGCCAAATTGCTGAAAGCCTCCCGCCTTCAGAGATACAACTATCTGTTCGTAGCCTTTTCAGGGGAAGAACTGGGACTGTTCGGCTCTAAATACTTTACCGAACACAGCTCCATAGCGCCCGGCTCTTTCAACTATATGATCAACATGGACATGGTCGGAAGGCTGGACCCTGCCAAAGGATTGCAGGTAGGAGGGATCGGTACCTCCCCGGTATGGCCGGCATTGCTGCAGCAAACCATCCCAACCGACATCCGTACCACATACGACTCATCCGGCATGGGTCCGTCCGATCATACTTCTTTCTATCTGAAAAATATTCCCGTGCTGTTCTTCTTCACAGGTACGCACAGCGACTATCATAAGCCGTCCGACGAAGCGGCCAAGATCAATTATACAGGGGAATTAAGCGTGATCAAACTGGTATATACACTGGTCGAAAAGACCAACAGTATGGATAAACTGGCCTTCACCCGCACACGCGACAAACAAGCCGCTACTACCAGCGCCCGGTTTACCGTAACACTGGGCATCATGCCCGACTACACCTGGCAGAAAGCAGGAGTAAGGGTAGACGGCGTGTCTGATAATAAGCCGGCCAGTAAGGCGGGTATCCTGCCCAACGACGTGATCGTTGAACTGGGCACCAACACTATTGTGAACCTGGAAGATTATATGCAGGCCCTGTCCACGTTCAAAAAAGGAGACAAAACAACCGTGAAAGTCAGGAGGGAAGACAGTGAAAAAGTATTTGATGTCCAATTCTGACCGTTTTATAATATCTTGCAGCCCTTAATATCGTTATATGAAGCCTGTTTTGTTCATATTGAGTGCCTTCGCTTTTTGTGTTTCGTGCAATCAGACACGTACCAGGGAAACGGATACCTCCAATTATGATGTCATCACAGAAAAAAGTTATGTAGTACGCAATGTCAAACCCGTAAGCGGAGATCCGAAAGTAGACTCCATACTACAACGGAAACAGGAACTGACCGGTTTCCTTGAGCGCCATGGCTTCGTACGCCACGTGGCTACAAAGGACAGCATCGTCTTCCGCCGTAACAACAGACAGGAAGTGATCATTGAACTGCCCGTACCATCAAATACAGCAGAGGCTAACCTGATCATTGCATTTGATCCGATGAAAAATCCCCTGTTCATTAATCTGAAGAAAGACACTACACAGGTGGAACAATATATTAAATAGTGAGTATATGCCGGGATAACCATAACCGGCGATAATCTTTTAAACTGGATTTGGAACCTAAACAAAACATAAGACTTTGTGTAGATGCGGTAGTCTTTGGCTACACCGCTAAAGAAAGCATTTCCGTATTACTTATCAAACGAACCATTCCTCCTTTCATGCATCGCTGGGCATTGCCCGGAGGTTTTGTAATAGACGGAGAAACGCTGGAAGAAGCAGTGACCCGCGAGTTACAAACAGAAGCAGGAGTACACATCAACTATCTCGAACAACTTTATACCTTCGGCCAGCCGGAACGCGACCCGCGAGGCAGGATAGTATCCGTAGCTTACTTCGGACTGGTTAACCCGACCAACTTCAAACTGGCCGCCAGCTCGGATGCTGAAGACGCCAACTGGTTTGATATCAAGAAACTTCCCGACCTGGCATTCGATCACTCCTCTATCGTTGAAGCCGCCGTAAAACGTTTACGTGCTAAGATCAGGTATGAGCCTATAGGGTTTGAACTGCTCGATCAGAAATTCCCGATCTCAGATCTGGAGAAACTCTATGAAACAGTGCTCGACCGGCCTATTGACCGCCGTAACTTTCAGAAGAAGATCAACCACCTCGGTATTCTGGCAGGACATAACGAAAAACAAAAACACCCTTCTGCCGGCAGGCCCGCTAAGCTTTACAGCTTTAATGAAGAACGCTACTTCCAGTTGAAAGAGGAAGGTATCACTTTCGAGATCTGAATCACACTAACATCGTAAGGTTATATGCAGCCTGTACCTGCTATAAAAAAAGATCCCCGCCATTGGCAGGGACCTTGACTATCTATCTGTTTACGTTCTATTCTGATCTCAGACTTTTAACCGGATTGGCCATTGCTGCCTTTACCGCTTTGTAACCAACAGTCACCCAGGCTATCACTAAGGATAAAACGATCGCCAGTACAAAGATTTCCCAACCCATGTTTGTATGATAATGGAATCCTTCCAGCCATCGCTGCATAAAATAGTATGCTACTGGCATTGATATCAGGAAGGCGATCCCGATCAACACGGTGAATTCCCTCGAGAATAGATAAAGGATATTTTGTATCGAGGCCCCTAACACCTTCCGGATACCAACTTCCTTTGTTTTCTGTACCGCCATAAACGATACCAGTCCATATAACCCCAGACAGGAAATGAAAATAGCCAAAAAGGCAAAGACTTTAAACAACTGTGCAGTCAGCGCTTCCGCTTTATAAAAACGGCCTATCGTATCATCAAGGAACCATGCATCGTATATGTATGTAGGATAGATCCCTGTAAACACCCGTTCAAGATCCTTCAGGGTGGCACTTACTTTATCAGGATGGAGCTTTAGCGCCAGCGTACCATAACCATTATAGTCTGAAGTAATAACCAGCGGGCTTATAGCCTCCCGCAGGGAATTATCATTAAAGTCCCTCACTACACCAACAACCGGATATCGCTTCCCTGGTTCAAATCCCACCAGCTTACCCAGTATATCTTCTTTTGACCTTAACCCCAGCTTCTTCACGAGTGCTTCATTTACCAGTACCTCCCGGACTGTATCACTAGGAAAAGGCTGTCTGCCCGCAGCCAATTCAAGGCGGAATGTTTTGAAATAACCCGAATCACCATAGAGCCGTTTTATAGAATAAGGTTGTTTCTCTCCATCATTATCAAAGTAAAGGTTCGAATACTGTTGCGCGTTCGAAGCAGGTGCAGTCCAGCACAAGCTGCTGGCTTCTACTCCTGGCAACTTGGAGAGCTCTGCTTTCAGGTATGGATATTTAACTTTAAGCGCACTGTCACTAGGCAGGTCTACCAACACGATCGCATCCTTTTCAAAACCCAGCGATTTATTCCTAAAAAATGACATCTGCTTTATTGCTACCAGCGTTCCTATTACTAACAGCTGCGCAATTACAAACTGGAATACCACCAAGCCCCTCCGCAAGGAAATTCCACCTACAGACCTGTTACTGATCCTACTTTTTATGGCCATTAAAGGATTGAACCCCGATAGTACAATTGCAGGATAGAACCCCGCCAGCAACGTTACAACGATCCCTGTAGATAATAAAAAGAGCAGTATAACAGGAGAACCATAAAGGCTGAGAGACAGCGGTTTTTCCATCAGGTCACTCAGGTAGGGGACAGCTATCCAGGCCATCAGGCTCCCCAACACCAGGGCACATAAAGTGATCAACGCGGTTTCATTCATAAATTGTTTAACCAGCTGACCGCGATCGCTGCCCAATACTTTACGCACACCGATTTCTTTAGCCCTGTTGACGGATTGTACTGTCGCCAGATTGATAAAATTTATACATGCTACCAGCAACAGAAAGATACCGATAAGCGCTAGTGTCCATAGTTCCCGCTGCGTAAGACTATCTCCTTTAAGGGTACCAAAACGTTTGTCGAGATGCAGCTCACCCAATGGTTGCAACCCGAGCGACACTCTTGTGTTAGCATGTTCCTGCTCTTCTCTGAAATTATTCTTTACAAAAGCCGGCATCTGCGCCTGTAATTTTCTGACCTCCTGGTTCTTTGCCAATAATACAAAACACTGCGTGCCACCGCCTAGTCCACGCCAATCGTCCCAATGTTCTTCCCCAATCAGATTTCGGAAGGTCTTATAAGACGCCCCTAAACGGATAGGAACATCAGTATTATCCGGCAGGTCTTTAAACACACCTGTAACCCGTAAGGGTACACGGTAAGACCATAATAACACCGTTTTACCGATTGCATTTTCAGGCTTGCCAAAAAAGGTCGTGGCAAGACTTTCATTCAATACTGTCGTATTGGGCTCACTCAAACCTGCGGGTGTCCCCACCACCCATTTAAAGTCGAAAATATCATATAGCGAAGGCTCCGTAAAAAAGACACCCTCCTCTACCTTAAATTTTTTTTCCTCAGACTGTCCTGCAACAGGTATATAGAACTGCGCGGACCCTGTTGACTGCACAGCAGCTACCTTTTCCATAGACGGAAAATAACGCCGGAGACCATCCGCTAAAGGTCTGGGCGTCATACTATGTGTCCCTGTTATCCCGCCATCCGCAGGACTATGGTCAGTAGTCACTATTCTGAATATCCTGTCATGCCTGCTTTGATAATTATCATAACTGGTCTCATAATGGATCACCAGAAAGATGAGCAAGCTGGCAGCAATTCCTACTGCCAATCCCAGAATGTTGATCAGCGCGAAAGATCTGTTCTTCCAGAGTGCACGGAAGGAAAGTTTGAAATAGCTGTTTAGCATAGCAAGGGTATTGACCTTCTTATATTACAAAAAGCAGGTCAAAAGAAAAACATATTCATTATCAATGAGATAAAGTCTAAATAGTTGCAAGACGTGTACGCTTACAGCACAGATATTGTCCGGTTCTGGACATGGTCTGTCATAAACCAACAAAACACAATAGGACTCCGTCAGGAGTCCCTTTGTTTGTAGCCCGGGGTTTCAACCCCGGGTTGATAATAAGGTGTTCCGTGGGTTATTAATACGGTGTCAACCCCGGGGGTGGTAATGCGGTGTCCCCCGCGTGATTAACGTGGTGACAAACCACGATTAATAATACAGCCTCACCCCCTTGGCTAACAATACATTTGAATACAGTCCTCAATATTTCAATACCCATTTGTGTATTTATTACGGAAAATATTTTGCTTATATGTTTAAACTTCTATATATTTGTGTAAGAATGACGCAAAAGCATACTATCTATGACAACGCAAAAGCCCACAGGAGTAATTATAGCAAGATTTCAAACACCGTCCCTGCATGAGGGACACCTCCAGTTGATCAAAGAAGTAAAGTCCAAACATAACCGGCTGATCATCGTATTAGGTGTAAGCCCGGTCAAAGGCAGCCGTAAAAACCCACTGGATTATTACACCAGGGAGCGGATGCTGAAACAGCTCTTCCCCGACGTGATCATACTTCCCCTTAGTGATCAGGCATCTGATAAAGTATGGTCCCGCAAACTGGATGAACTGTTAAGCAACAACTTCAATGAATCATTCATACTGTACGGCAGCCGCGATAGCTTCATTACTTCTTACTCCGGCCGTTTCCCGACAACAGCGTTACCTCCGGTTCAGGACTTTAACGCTACCGCACAAAGGGAAGCCATTGCCGACAAGGTGTTCGATACAGAAGAGTTCCGCGATGGCGTGATCTATAGCATCTATAATCTCTACCCTAAAGTATACCCGACCGTAGACATTGCATTGTTCCGTAACGACCGCCGGGAACTACTCCTGGGTCGTAAACCTGCAGAAAGTGCCTGGAGATTGCCTGGAGGTTTTGCTGATCCTACCGATACAAGTTTCGACCTTGCCGCTGCAAGAGAACTACAGGAAGAATGCGGACAGATAGAAACAAGCCCTATGCAATATGAAATGTCTTTGCAGATGGACGACTGGCGCTATCGCTCTGAAGTAGACAAGATCATCACTACGCTGTTCAGTGCTGACCTGCTGTACGGAGAGCCTGTCGCCGACGATGACCTGACTGCTATGCGCTGGATCAATGTTAGCGCTATCCCTGAACTGATAGCACAGGGTGAAATAGTTAGCACGCACATCCCACTCCTCAAAAAATTAGCTGAAAAATATTCTACTAACGCCTAAACGGAAGAATCATGACAAAGGAAAACCTCATTTTATTAGCAGATGCTTATAAATATTCCCACCACAAACTGTACATCCCCGGTACCGAATATATCTACTCTTACTTTGAAAGCCGTGGGGGCAAATTCGAAGAAACCGTTTTCTACGGTCTGCAGTATTTCCTGATGGAATACCTGCAGGGTGCTGTCATCACCAAAGAAAAGATTGACGAAGCAGAAGCTACCCTACTGGAAGTATTTGGCCGCAGCGATGTATTTGACCGCAGCCATTTTGAATATATCATTGAGAAACACGGCGGTCGACTGCCTGTACGTATCAAAGCGGTGCCTGAAGGTACTGTGACCAGTGTACGCAATGTGTTAATGACCATCGAGAACACTGATCCTGAATGCTACTGGCTCACCAATTTCCTGGAAACCTTGCTTATGCAGGTTTGGTACCCTTGTACCGTAGCCACACTATCAAGGGAGATCAAAAAAACAGTAAAGAAATATTATACAGAAACCGCTAGTGAAGCCGCTTTTGCAGGGATAGACTTTGTGTTGAACGACTTCGGTTTCCGTGGCGCCAGCTCAGTAGAAAGTGCCGGTATCGGCGGCAGCGCTCACCTGCTCAATTTCTCCGGCAGCGATACACTTATCGGTTCCACCTTCGCGAAACGTTATTATAAGGCCCCTGTTGCTCCCGGATTATCTATTCCGGCTACAGAACACTCTATCATGACCATGTTCGGCGAAGAAGGAGAGATCGACATATTCCGTCACATCCTGAATGCATTCCCTACCGGTACTATTGCCTGCGTTTCCGACTCTTACAACATCTTCAGGGCCTGTAAGGAATACTGGGGTACTGAACTGAAAGAACAGATCCTCAACAGACAAGGTACATTAGTGATCCGTCCTGATAGTGGCGATGCCATCCAGACCCTCCTGAAAGTATTTGAGATCCTGTTGGAAACCTTCGGTTATACCGTAAATGAAAAAGGATATAAAGTATTGCCACCACAAGTGAGAGTTATACAGGGCGATGGTATCAGTTACTCTTCTATTCCTCCCATCTTTGAAGCCCTAAAAAAGGCAGGCATAAGTGCTGAAAACCTTGTACTGGGAATGGGTGGTGCTTTACTGCAAAGAGTGAACAGGGACACACAGGAGTATGCATTGAAATGTTCTTTTGCACAGGTGAACGGTAAAGCCATCAACGTACAAAAGAACCCGCTTGAACTGGATGCCAATGGTAACACCAGGGTCTCTTTCAAAAAGTCAAAATGCGGTAAACAGAAACTAGTATTTGACAATGGTACCTATAGATCCCTTCCTGAAAACGAAGCACCGGAACTGAAAGACCAGCTGGTCACAGTTTTTGAGAACGGTGAGATTAAAGCTACTTACGACTTTAACCAGATCAGAAAGAACGCAACGATCTGACTTATCGCCATCATTTGCCCCCCAATACCGCCGTCCATTGCGACGGCTTTTTTTTGAAAAAAAGGGCCGGAGTAAGACTACTCCGGCCTGTTGCCTAAACCTACAACTGTTACACTATTAGTAACTAAACTCTTTATTGATCAATTCAATGATGCTTCTTCAATTTCGGCAGCATAAGGAGCTACCAGTCTTTGACGGATCAATCTTTTAGCAGATGGTTTGTTCCAGCCAAAGCGGTTCATCACACTGTCCACAAGCCTATACACAACCGGTACTACGATCAGTGTCAGGAACATGGAGCTGATCAACCCTCCGATAATTACCCACGCCAGACCGTTCTTAGTCGCAGCCACACCGCCTGTCGCCAATGCGATCGGCAACATACCGATCACCATCGCAATGGTCGTCATCAGGATAGGACGTAAACGGGCGTTGTTTGCATGGATCAATGCCTCGTTCGTACTCTGTCCCTGCTCTTTCATCTGGTTGGTAAAGTCCACCAGGATGATCGCATTCTTCGCCACCAAACCTATCAACATGATCATACCCAGGATAGTGAAAATGTTCAGCGTATTATTGGTCAGCGCCAATGCCAGCAATGCTCCGATGATAGCCAGCGGAATAGAGAACAACACTACGAACGGATAGATATAGTTATCGTACAACGCCACCATGATCAGGTATACCATCACGATAGAGATCAGCAGGGCTGCACCCAGTGTACCGAAGGAATCTCCCTGGTTCTCTGCATCACCCGCCCACAGATAACTGATACCAACCGGCTTACGTTCTTTTTCCAGTGCCGTAGCAAACTCCTGTTGTACGGAACCGCTCGGGCGGCCTACTACCAGCGACTTCACCGACACAGATGTATTTTTGTCCCTTCTTTCCAGCCTGCTTGGTCCGGAACCTTCCGTTACATTCGCAAACTGTGATAACCTGATCAGCTGTCCCTGGTTGTTTACAAACTCGATGTTGGAAACGTCTTCCAGGTTCTTACGATTAAAGTCATCGAAACGGATATTGATATCATATTCATAATCACCCTGCCGGAACTTTATCTTGGAATCATCCGCAGTACCACTGAAAGCGGTCTGCATAGTACCACCCACACCTTCCAGCGTCAGGCCCAGGGCAGACATTTTATCCCTGTCCACCTGTACGTTGATTTCCGGATTACCTTCCTCTACTGACAGCTTCACATCACTCGTACCATCTATCTTAGATAGTACGCCCATCGCATGTTTTGCAAAGACCATTACACTGTCCATATCAGTACCCATCACGACCAGTTCAACAGGGGAGGCTTCGGCAGTACCCAGGATACTTACGTCCATCGTTTTCAGTTTCACACCAGGCAGCAGTTTCCTCAGTTCTACTTTTGTTTTAGCGGCATAGATGTCGGAACCGTCTTTACGTTCTTCCGCATCTACCAGCATCACCGTGATCTCAGCTTTGTAAGCAGTGGATTGTGAAGTACCTAATCCATCCTCACTGGTTTGTCCCACTGTGGTGATCAGACGGGTAATCTCCTTTTTCTTTGACAGATACTGTTCAGCCTTACGGGTGGCTTGATTGGTCTGTTCAACTGACGCATCTTTCGGCATTTCCAGTACAACGATGAATTGTCCGCGGTCACCTTTAGGAATAAACTCGCCTCCGATATATCCTTTGCCGATCAGCATAAAGGACAGGATCAATAATCCTATTGCAACTACCAGCGTGATCGCTTTATGGTTCAGCGCCCATTTGAGGATGCCGGTCATCCAGTCCGTAAATTTCTGTAACTGCCTTTCGAACCAGAGAATGAATTTCTCAAAGAAGTTCTTTCCTGTAATATGCTCCAGCTTACCGAAGCGGGAGGAGAGAAGCGGAACGATCATGAAGGAAGATAACAAACTGAGCATCGTAGAGATCATCACCACCACACAGAACTCACGTAGGATCTTCGATACCAGCTCATTCGTCAGCGAGATAGGCAGGAACACCACCACAATTACCAGGGTGATAGAGGTAACGGTGAAGCCTATCTCTTTCACACCATCAAACGCAGCACGTACCCTGTTCTTACCCATTTCCATGTGCCGGTAGATGTTCTCCAGCACTACAATCGCATCATCCACCAGGATACCTACCACCAGTGACAGCCCCAGGAGAGACATCAGGTTCAGCGAGAAGCCCATTAGCTTCATACCGATGAAAGTAGCGATCAGTGAAGCCGGGATGGAGATCATTACGAAGATGGCGCTACGGATACTGTGCAGGAACAACAGCATTACTCCCGCTACCAGTACGATAGCAATGATCAGGTCATGTATCACTGAATCGGCCGACTCCAGCGTAAAATCTGAAGAGTCATTCGCAATAAATATTTTCAGGTTGCTGGCAGCATAATCTTTCTCAATGGAGGCGATGGCTTTTTTCATCTCCTCGCTCACCGTCACTGCGTTGGCGTCATTCTGTTTCTGTACCTGCAGTGCGATGGAGCTTACGCCATCCACGCGTGCCATACGGTCTACGTCTTTCTGTGAATCCTGTACATCGGCTACATCTTTCAATCTGATCTGTGTACCATCTGTCGTTGTATTCAGCACCAGGTTACGCAGCTGGTCTACATCTTTATACTTACCGGCCAGGCGGATCAGGATCTGCTGATCCTGGGTCTTTACCTTACCGGTAGGGAAGTCCAGGTTAGCGTTGGTAATGGTCTGCCTTACCTGCAGGATAGACAATTTATATCCCTCCAGTTTCTTCGGATCAATATTCACCTGTATTTCACGTTCCTGCCCACCTATCAGGGAGATCTGGGCAACGCCGGGCAAACGTGATAAGAGTGGTTGCAGTTTTTTGTCGATCAGGTCATAGAACTGCTTACTGTCCATTTTGGCGGTAGCAGACAAAGTCATGATCGGCAGGTCATCCAAAGAGAACTTATTCAAAGACGGAGCTTTCGCGTCACTTGGCAAGTCAGAGAGGATAGCGTTCACCTTACGCTGCGCATCCTGCAGGGCGATGTCTACATTCGCGTCATTATTCAACTCCACGGTAACTGTAGACAAGCTCTCGGAAGATTTGGAAATGATCTTCTTGATCTTCTCCATAGATGCGATCGCATCTTCGATCTTTTTCGTGATAGTGCTTTCCACCTCTTTAGGGGAAGCACCCGGATATACGGTAGCAATAGTCACTACCGGCGAAGTAAACTTCGGCAGCAGCTCATAGTTGAGCGACTTGTAACTCATTACCCCCAGCAGCGTCAGGATGGTAAACACTACCACCACGATAGTAGGCCGCTTTATGGAAACTTCTGTGATCTTCATAGTTGATTATTTTTGCACCGTTACTTTAGATCCGTCTACCAGGTTGATTTGTCCACTGGTAATGACAGTTTCTCCTTCATTCAGCCCTTCTCTTATTTCCACTCTGTCGCCATAAATGCGACCGGCTACTACTTTACGGATCTTGGCGGTATTGCTTTCCAGCACATACACCTGGTTACTGTTCACACCACCAATGAAAGCGGTACGAGCTACCAGGATAGCCGGTAATGCTTCCTTCATTTCAAAATGAGCAGTACCGTACATACCGGCTCTCAGTTGTTTACCGCTGTTGTTGGACACTTCCATTTCCACGGGATAGTTCAGCGTATTATCACCTTTGGCGGCAATGAAAGACACACGGCCTTCATAACTAACTTCAGGGAATACACTGGAAGTCACTTTCACTTTATCACCCTCTTTCAGGTTCACCACCTGTATTTCCGGAACGGACACCGCCAGTTTAAGACGGGAAACATCTACAATGTCAAACATCTTGTTGCCGGGAGAGAGGTAAGCGCCCTGCTCTATGTATTTTTTGTTGATCACGCCACTGATAGGAGCTTTGATATAAGTATCGCCTACACGACGGCTGGCGGCAGCATACTTGGTTCGCGATAACTCATATTGCAGCGTAGCGTCATCTACCTGTTTCTTTGTCACACCGCCGGTTTTAAAAGCGGCTTCGTATCTTTCTTTATCTACTCTCAGCTGTTCCAGATTGGTTTTAGCCGCCTGCAGGTCGGTATTGAGGATTTCACCATCTACATAAGCGATAGCCTGACCTTGTTTTACAACACTACCTTCATCTACAAGCAGTTTGGTGATACGGCCGGTAGTTTCCGCCAGATAGGTCAGTTCGCGGAAAGGAGTGAAGGTCCCGTTAGCCAGGAATCCCTGTGAGAAATCAGATTTTGCCACCTTCTCCACCAGTACGGGCACTTCCCCGCTATTACTTTCTTTTACAAATTCCGTTTTGGCTTCGTTGGCTTTTTTATTGGCGCCCAGCTTCCACATGATCAATACAACAGCTGCGATGGTCACTGCGCTCCAGATAAGAATCTTTTTCATATAGTTTGGTATGCGTTTTAGAGGTTTTAATTAGTTCAACAGGCTTTTGAGATTACCATTGGACTTGATAATGTCCAGCTCTGCCAGCTTATATTGTAACAAGGCTTCGTTGTAATTATTCTGTGCGGAAGTGAGGGATGTTTCAGCGTCCAGCAGGTCCGTCAGATTGGCGAGGCCCAGGTTATAGTTGTTTTGGGTAGAATTGTATACCTCGTCAGCCAGTTCCACGTTCTCTTTCTGCGCCCTTATTGTAGCGAGGTTATTCTGTACCTGCAGTTTTGCATTCTCATACTGCGTATTCAGGGAGAGGGTAGTAGCCTCCATATCTTTTCTCAGCTGCTTCAATGTTACGTTGGCCTGACTTACACGGGAACGACGCGCCCATCCGTCAAAAATGGGGATCTTGAGCGTAAGGCTTACGGCAGCCATATCATACCAGTTTGCAGTGGACCCTCCTGATTTTGATTTCAGCATGTCAAACTTGTTACTGATACCATTGTAGGAGTAATTACCAGATAATGCGAGAGAAGGATAATATTCCGCTTTGTATGCTTTCTTCTGAAACTCTTGTAGTTCTTGTTGTTTCTGCAACAGGCGATATTCAATCCTGTTATCGATGTTCATACCACCAAATTCTGCCACCGTTGCTTTACTTTCTATTTCTTTGAATGAAGTGGAAGGCAGGTTCAGTGCGGAATTCATCGCCATGCCCATTTGCTGTTTCAGCTGATTGGCCTGTACCAGGAACTGGTTCTGTGCTTGCGTACGTTGTGTTTTATAGTTGGTAAGGTTCACACGCATACGGTCGAGATCTATCTTACGCGCCAGACCATTCTGCACCTGGGAGGAAGTAGTTTCCACCAGTTTAGTCATCTTCTCAATATTGGCGTCCAGCACGATCATTTTTTCGCGGGATACGAGGGTGCTGTAGTAAAGCTGCGTTACGTTATAGATAACAGTTTCCTCACTCTGTGCAGTCTGCATCTTATAGTATTCCTCACCTGCTTTCGCGGCTTTCAGACCGGTGAATACGGATTGATTATATACTTCCTGCGTTAGGGTTCCTGACGCAACAATATTGTGCGTAACACCAGCTTCCAGCAGGGTAGTGGTGCCTGGAGCGCCCCCAGTGATCTCACCTGGAACGGGAAGCACCTGTTTCTTAATGTTGTTGGTGTACTGCCCCTGTGCATTCACCTGAGGTAAAGCCCTGGCTCTTACTTCGCTGGTTTTAAAACGGCCCATATCTTCTTCCAGCCGGGTGCGTGCCAGTTGCTGATTGTTTGCGAGCGCATATTTCAGGCACTCCTGCAACGACAGTTCCGATTGCGCATAGGAGGTATATCCCCCTATTCCCATTAAGAGAATAAGCGTTAACATTATCCTTTTCATCCGTATGTTTTACTTTAATTTTTTAGTTGGCGGATATAGTTTTAAGTGATGGCATGAATTGCCCTGGCACAGCAGCTATTCGGCTGCCAGCCTGTATTCTTTCATTGTTATTCTTTACGGTGTAAAGTGCTGGTGATTGTGTTATCACCTGGTGAGCCTTTAGCTGCAGTACCGGAATTTGTGTTCCGGATAGCCCCGGCAGAATGCTGACGAAAATCTTCCTACAATATCTCCTCTCTGGTGGTGCTATTCCTGTTTAACGTTTCTTGATTCCTCTCACGAATATTTCCGTCAACAATTTCTGCTGTGCTACTATCTTCTCAAATGCCTCTTTGTCTATGTCGGGAAGTGTTTCCGGTATGCAGCTTAAGCCTGCAAAACGTAAACCTTCCATGGAGTCTCTGTATAGTTGTGCGATCTCTTCCGGATTGTCCACATCAAACTCTCCTGATGCTACTCCTTTCTCAATGATCTTGGTCAGCATCTTTGCTTCCCGTTCGTTCACCTCCCGGATGATCTGTTGTATCTCCTCTGATTTATCGTTGAGGATCTTAAATAGTTCCAGGCGGCTGAACCGCTCAACGAACTGTTTTTTTATGGCGATGATATTATTGAATATCTCTTCGGATGATATATCCTTATCTGCCTCTGCCTCCTGTTCCTGGAAGAAGGTTTCCCCGATCTTCATCAGTACGGCATTGTGCAATGCCTTTTTATCGGAAAAATAATAGTACAGTGATGCCTTTGAGAAGCGCAGGTCGTCTGCGATCTCATTCATGGTGGTTTTAGACGCACCATAGTGCATAAACCTTTTCAAAGCCGCCTCAAGGATCTTCTCCCGCATTTCATCTTTGTTCTCAGCAAGCATTAACTTTTTGACTTTTTTTGTTTCCGGGTCAAAATTAGGAAGATTTCAGATAAAAGTGAAGGAAGTTGAGCATTTAACAAACGATTAACTTTTAGACTTTAAAAGTCAGATAGTTGAAAAGTCAGAAAGTCAGTTTTCTTATTTGTTGAGAAACATACAGTTAGAGTTTATCCCTTTGCTTCAGAAAACAGAAAGTCAAATTTCAGACAGCTTCCGGCTAGGGTTAATATCGGTTCTGACTTTCATACAGCTTTCATATAACGTTCATGATCTTCCGTTCATCTTCCGTTCGGAACGGAGGATGAACGGAAGATCATGAACGTTATATGAAAGCTGTATGCAGGTTGAGTTGACCTGGTACAGGCCTTCGGTTAGCGGCTGGTAAGCCTTCAATATATGTGTGAACAGGGAGATATGACTGGAATGACCTACTTATAAACTATAATCAAACCGTATATAAGCCATATATAAGCCATATTTCTTAGATACGGGTTATATATGGCTTATATACGGGTCATATATGGGTTATATATGGGTTATATACCTTAGAAGACACTAGTAGCAAGCCTTTCAGACTATTACAGAAACGGCGCTATTTTATAGACGATTACTTTTAAATGGCTTATACATTTGCAATGGAGATTATATTAGAAATTGGGGTGGTAGAAACATCGTTTACAGTCCTTTAACAAAGAAAAGTGAACATTCAGGCTTTAGAGGGGTTATCTAACGGCCGCGGGAGCATTACACCTGTTTTTCGCTTATACGCCGCTAATACTATGCTTTAAGGAACCTAAAGCATACTTTTTCATTTGTCGGGATGGTTATCGGGAGCATTACGTGTAAATATCAAAAAGGGGCTGGTCTCAACATTCAGGCTTTTAGCCGACAAATTTTAACCCTATATCTCAAAAAACAACGCTGGCATAGTTGAGGCATTGCTTTTGCCTTACATAGGTAAAATCAAACGCTATGAAAAAGTTAATGCTTCTTCTGGTGGCCGTAACAGGTCTTACGGCTACAACAATGGCCCAGCAGATCAATGTAAGTTTAAATATTGGAAGACAACCGGCATGGGGACCAGTGGGATATGATCATGTGGATTATTACTATCTGCCGGATATCGAGTCATACTATTATGTACCTGACCGGGTATACATCTACAGGTATGGTAATGACTGGCGGAGGTCTGCCGTCTTACCTGCCAGGTATGCCAACTACGATGTATATCATGCCCATAAAGTAGTCATTAACGGGGTAAATAAGCCTTATTTATTCCATGACAGGTATCGTAAGGACTATTATGGTTACCGGAACAAACATGACCAGATAGCCATCCGTGATAGCAGGGACCGGAAGTATTTTGTAAACAGGGGCCATCCACAGCATAATGAATGGAAGAAAGATAATCGCGGTCATGGCAACAGGGGCAGGGGCCACGGCAAACACTAAGTATTCAATACCCTTCTTTCCACGCCACACCTATTCAATGAAGAAGGCCGCTCCGTATAAAACGGGGCGGCCTTTCTTCTTTTCTTATAGCTTGCCAGTATAATCAGTTATTGCAGTTTTTCCAGTGCTGCTTTCAGCTGGGCGATCATTGCCGGGATCTCTTCCTTCTTACAGGTACCTACACTGAGGCGATACCATGGAGAGTTTTTGGAAGAACCGAAAGCATAGAAAGGTACCAAACCGAGTTTTGCCTCGTTCAGGATGTAAGAGGTAACAGCTGCCTGATCTTCCAGAACGGTACCATCGGCGGTCTTTTTACCAGCCAGGTCGATCTTCAGGGTCAGGTAGATGGCTGCCTGCGGAGCGATAGCTTCTACAGGGTGACCGGCTTTTTTCAGGCTGTCGAAACCTTCATAGATCTTCTGCAGGCGCTCTTCTACTTCAGCTTTGAACTTTTTCAGGTAAACGTTCACTTCATCCTTACGGCGAAGGTAGCGGGCGGCAGCATGTTGTTCTGCCATCGGGCTCCAGGCGCCTACGTGAGAAAGGATAGATTTCATTTTACCAATTACGTGAGCTGGTCCGAGGGCCCAGCCAACTCTCACACCTGTAGCAGCGAAAGCTTTACTCATACCGTCGATGAAGATGGTGTAATCACGCAGTTCAGGACGCAGGGAAACAGGTGTGTAGTGTACTGTTTCGCCGAAGGTCAGCACCCAATACATCTGGTCGAACAGGATGTAGAGTGGTTTCTCGTCAGCGCCACGGCTCTTGTTTTCAGCAATTACCAGGTCGCAGATCTCTTCCAGCTGTTGTTTATGGAAGGCAGTACCTGTAGGGTTCTGCGGAGAACACAGTGCCAGGAGGGTAGCACCCTTCAGCAGTGGTTTCAGTTCGGCTGCAGTAGGCATGAAGTCGTTCTCTGGTTTTGTTTCCAGTACGACGTGTTCTGCTTCCAGGAAGTGAGTATAGTGGTTATTGTTCCAGGACGGGGTAGCATATACTACCTTTTCGCCTCTGTCAACAATTGTTCTGAAAGTTGCATAGATGATCGGACGACCACCGCAGGAAATCACTATTTCCTTGGCAGGATCGTAGGTCAGGTTTTCGTGTTCAGCGATAAAATCGCTTACAGATTTCCTTAATTCGGGGATACCGTCAGCAGGAGGGTAGTTGGTGAACCCTTCCTTGTAAGCCTTTATGATCTCTTCCTCAAATTCAGCCGGAATTGGGAATACCTTAGGGTCAAAATCCCCAATGGTAAAATTGTAGATCTTCTCGCCCTTGGCCTGCTTCTCCTTTATCTCACCGGCCAGCTTAATAATTTCAGACCCGATCAACGTTTCGGCTAAATGAGACAGTTTCATACCCAAAAGAATTTTAGTTTAAAAAATATTTTTTTGCGCCCGCAAAGCTAAAGGATATGAACATCATTTAAAAGAAACAGCAGATTTTTTCACCACATCACAATAAATGGACAATTCATTAAATTTATTCTAACAAAACAAATCTTAATTAGCGCTTTGTCTAACATTGCATTTTCCGGTAATATCTGTAAATAGCACGATACTTGACAATTCTTTCTATCTTTGTCCGCTTTCTCAAAAAGCCTTATTTTTAGTGCGGTTAACAAACCCGAAATACGGCCAATAGCATCAAGATCCTTTACAGAAGCCGATTTTGATAAAAAAGCAAAAAGTTAAATAACAATATATCACATGAAGTTTATCGTTTCTTCCTCTACTTTGTTAAAACAATTGCAGCAGATCAGCGGGGTGATTAACTCTAATACGGTGTTGCCTATATTGGAGGATTTCCTTTTCCTGATCGACAAGAACGAGTTGACCGTTGTGGCCACAGACCTTGAGACTGTCATGAAGGTAAAGCTGGAGGTTGAAGCCAAAGAAAATGGCCGTATCTGTATCCCGGCAAAGATTCTCATGGATTCCCTCAAGAATCTGCCTGATCAGCCGCTGACTTTTCATATAGATCTTAATTCTTATGCTGTAGAGATCACCTCCGACAATGGTAAGTATAAGGTAATGGGCGAAAATCCTGAGAATTTCCCCAAAGAGCCTACAGCAGATGATACTACCTCTCTGACGCTGACCTCCACGGCACTGGTAACAGCCATCAACAAAACCCTGTTTGCGGTAAGTAACGACGACCTCCGTCCTGCAATGACCGGTGTGTTCTTCGAACTGACTCCTACCAGCCTCACATTCGTAGCTACCGACGCCCACCGTCTGGTAAAGTATGTGCGGACAGGCGTGGAATGCCCGAAAGCAGAAACTTTCATCGTGCCTAAAAAGCCTTTGAACCTGCTGAAATCAGCATTACCGGATAATGACAGCGAAATAAAGATCGCTTACAGCCAGAACCACTTTTTCGTAATGCATGATGGCGCTCAGATGATCTGTCGCCTGATCGATGCAAGGTTCCCTGACTATAAGGTGGTTATTCCAAAGGAAAACCCTTACCGCCTTACCGTAACGAAAAGCGATTTCCAGAACGCCCTGAAACGTGTAAGCGTATTTGCCAATAAAAGCACCAACCAGGTAGCTCTGAATATCACAGGCAGCGAACTCCAGCTCTCTGCACAGGACGTTGACTTCTCTTTTGAAGGTAACGAACGCATGAGTTGCCAGTACACCGGCGATGATATGCAAATTGCTTTCAATGCGAAGTTCCTCATTGAAATGCTGAACGCAGCAGAAGGAGATGAGATCACTATCGAGTTGTCTACACCAACTAAAGCCGGTATCTTAAGACCTTCTGAAAAAGAAGAAAATGAAGACCTGCTGATGCTGGTAATGCCGCTCATGTTGAATAACTAATTAGTTCTACAAACAACTAATAACTTATATTTATTTGTAAAGCAATCTCTCACAAGGAGATTGCTTTTTTCTTTGCCCACAGCCACTTTCAAAAGAATTATTATTTAAAAAGTTCGTAAATTAATAGCAAATAAAAGGACAGTAAGCGATTGATTTGCCCCAGTTTGATGACCACTATTTCACAATAAATTGATCAAGGCTGGTACCCGCCAAGCCCTAAATTTTATTCCCGTATGGAAGAATTTTTTAATAATATTCCTTCCTGGTATCGTACCGCTATTCTTGTAGGCGGACTGTTACTTCTTTGGATGATAGAAGGCGCTATACCCCGTCTTTCATTTAAGGGGAACCGTTACCGGCATGCAGGCACAAACCTGTTCTTTACCCTCACTACCGCCATTGTTAATTTTGGTTTTGCATTCATGATCGTCATCGCTTCCGAATGGACGGCGAAAGTACATTTCGGACTGTTATACCTCTTTGGATTGCCGGTATGGTTCCATTGCCTGCTGGCTATTATGATGATGGATCTTATAGGCGCTTACCTCGTCCACCTGATCCAGCATAAAATTGCCTGGATGTGGCACTTCCACAAGATCCATCATATCGATACAGCGGTAGACACCACTACAGCTTTGCGACATCATCCGGTTGAGTCTGTATTCCGGGTAGTAGCCCTTTTACTGACCATTGTTTCCATGGGCGTTCCTATCTGGATGGTTATGCTATACCAGACCATCTCGGCTTTTATGTCTCAGTTTAATCACGCTAATATCCATTTACCCAAATGGCTGGACACCGCCCTTAGCTGGATCATTGTATCGCCTGACATGCATAAGGTGCATCACAGCCATTACCAGCCCGAAACTGACTCCAACTACGCGAACATCTTTTCATTCTGGGACCGCCTCTTCGGCACGTTTGTGGTGGTAAATGATGTAACGCGGCTACGCTACGGACTGGATGAATACCAGGAATCCCATTACCAGGAGATAGGGACATTATTAAAAGTACCCTGGGAAGAACGAAAGCAATAAACAGGTTATGAACTTTTTATCATCATTCTAATTGATATCTATATGCAACAGCACACCACGTCCACTCCCACTAAGATCGCCTGCTTCGTTTCCATGTTTGCAGGTATATTTGCTGCAGTATACGCCTTCGTAGCAAGGAATCCTACCACCGCTTTGGTGCTTGGGATAGCAGCTATTGTTCTGGGCGGACTTTCCGTAATAAAGGCCCACAAAAACATTGACGACACACAGGTAGCTACAGCCGGTATTTTTATGGCAGTTGTAGCCTGTGCAGTGGCTTTGTGGCAAATGTATAATTAGTTAGTTCATGACAAACTATAGTCTGCCATGCAGGTAACAGGCAATGTATCGCAGTTGTCTGTTGCCTGTAGACTATGGGAAGGAACTATCTCTTTTTACCTTTGACCTTTTTGTATTCTTCGAGGTATCCCTCTGCGGCTTTGATGGGAAACAACACTAACGTAGAATCTGTTAGCGCCTTGATAAGCGTAGTGTCTATGACAGCGGCAGAATCTTTCTGCTGCCCCCCCTCTGCGTGGCTCCATAACAGTAGCGTGTCATGCGAAACACTCCACTTGTCGTATACCATTGAGTAAGTATTAATTGAAGTAATAACTCCTTTTTTCTTCAGCTGAAACCCCTGGGTGGCCTTATCCACTCCCGGTACCGGCTGCAACCATCTTCCGAGCAACTGGTCTTCGGTATATGAAACCGTGTCTGCTTTCACCAGTGTTACAGAATCGGGGATCGTTTCAGGAGTAACTGTATCCTTCACATCAATCAAACTGCTGTCTTCTGCCGTAACGGTTTTCGAAGACGGAGAAGGCTGTTGACATGCTGTGATAATAACAGTACAGATCACTGAGACGACCAGACATTTTTTCATAGCTTCAAAGATAGCAATAGTAGTTTAACAAATTTAACTACCTTTAAGGCACTTTAGGGGTGTTTCCCGGTTGTTTACAGCCTGGAAGCTGAGATGAAACCCTCAGTACCTGACGCAGCTCATACTGCCGTAGGGAAAAGTAGCTGAACTCTTCTTCATCTTTCCATCCTTAAAGTTTATTGTTCACTTTAATTCCTTGCAAACATGGAAGTGCTTGTAAACAATAAACTTTATGCGGTGCAGCCAGGAACCACTGTTGCTGCCCTCTTACAGTTTATTCAACTTTCCTCAGAAAAGGGCGTAGCTATCGCCATTAACAGCCAGGTCATACCGAAAGCCTCCTGGCAGGAACAACTATTACAAACAGCAGATAAGGTCACCATCATCCGCGCTACGCAGGGCGGATAACCATTCAATTACCGGTATACAACATCAATGATACGCGCATAGCCGTGAGGCCGTGGTGTGTCCCTATGTGTTGCATTCTCTATTCTCAAATCCTGATTTAATCATTTTATTATGCATTCAATTTCCCGCACGCCTTTCCCGGCATCCAGAAAGATCTATGTAGATGGCGTCGCCATGAGAGAGATCACATTGACACCTACACGCCTCCATGGCAGTAAGGGCGAAGAAGTTCCTAATTCATCCGTTGTGATCTATGACACCAGTGGCCCGTACACTGATCCTAATATTGACATTGACGTGCGTAATGGCATTCCCAGGCTACGTGAAAGCTGGATCAAAGATCGTCAGGATGTTGAACAGCTGCCTGGTATCACTTCTGCTTACGGGAAGGAAAGACTGGCAGATAACCGTCTTGATTCGCTGCGTTTCTCCTACCAGCATTCTCCTATGAAAGCGAAGGCGGGTCATAATGTATCGCAGATGCATTATGCAAAAAAAGGCATCATCACACGGGAAATGGAGTATATAGCTACCCGTGAGAACCAGTGCGTAGATAAATTATTCCAGGAAAATAACGCCCTCTGGCAACAACATAAGGGTCAGTCATTCGGCGCCAATACGCCGGTAAAATTCATTACACCTGAATTTGTAAGAGATGAAATAGCTGCAGGCCGCGCTATCATTCCCAATAACATCAATCATCCTGAGAGTGAGCCTATGATCATCGGCCGCAATTTCCTGGTGAAGATCAATGCTAATATTGGCAACTCCGCCGTCAGCTCCAGTATAGAAGAAGAAGTAGAAAAAGCGGTATGGGCATGTCGCTGGGGAGCCGATACCATCATGGACTTAAGCACCGGTAAGAACATACATGAAACAAGAGAATGGATCATCCGTAATTCACCCGTTCCCATTGGTACTGTTCCTATTTACCAGGCGCTTGAAAAAGTGAACGGCAAGGCAGAAGAACTGACATGGGACATCTTCCGGGATACATTGATAGAACAGGCGGAGCAGGGTGTAGACTATTTCACTATTCACGCCGGCGTATTACTACGTTATGTACCGCTTACCGCGAAACGTACTACCGGTATCGTATCCCGTGGAGGATCAATATTGGCGAAATGGTGCCTCGCACATCACAAAGAGAACTTCCTGTATACCAACTTCGAAGAGATCTGCGAGATCATGAAAGCATATGACGTAGCCTTCTCTCTGGGCGATGGTCTTCGTCCGGGTAGCATTGCAGATGCAAATGACGCTGCACAATTTGCAGAACTGGAAACACTGGGAGAACTAACCAATATTGCATGGAAACATGACGTGCAGACCATGATCGAAGGGCCGGGTCATGTGCCGATGCACCTGATCAAGGCGAACATGGATAAACAGCTCGAACATTGTAAGGAAGCGCCGTTCTATACCCTCGGACCATTAACTACAGATATCGCACCGGGTTACGATCATATCACTTCCGCTATCGGCGCTGCTATGATCGGTTGGTTCGGTACTGCCATGTTGTGTTATGTGACACCCAAAGAGCACCTGGGTCTCCCCAATAAGGAAGATGTAAGGCAAGGCGTTATTACGTATAAAATTGCGGCTCACGCGGCAGACCTGGCAAAAGGTCATCCGGGAGCACAACACAGGGACAATGCGCTGAGCAAGGCCCGTTTTGAGTTCCGTTGGGAAGATCAGTTCAATCTTTCCCTTGATCCTGAAACAGCCCGTTCCTATCATGATGAGACACTGCCAGCAGAAGGCGCCAAGATCGCACACTTCTGTTCTATGTGCGGGCCTCATTTTTGCTCCATGAAAATTACACAGGAAGTGCGGGACTATGCTGCCACTCAGCAGATAGATGAAACATTAGCATTGGAGTCCGGAATGACAGCACAGGCACATGCCTTTAAAGAACAAGGGGGAGAAGTTTACTTCTAATTACGCATGATACAGATCATCACACACAGTACATTCCTACCGGAAGAAACCAGCTATTGGCAGCTACTGCTCGCTGAAGGTGCAGACAGCATCCTGGTACGCAAACCGGGATGGTCCGAAACGGATTATGAACAGCTGTTACAGGAGGCCGATCCTTCCTGTTACAGTAAACTCATGATATCCGGCCATCCTTCACTTTGTGAAAAGTACCATCTGCAAGGTGTGCACTTCAATGAATTAGGCCGGGGGCTTATAACGGGAGAGCAGATCACCGGTTACCGGCAAAGAGGATGGCGGCTCAGTACCAGCATTCATGCCGCCGAAACCTTACAGGTAGCCAGCGATGAATGGGACCAGCTGCTACTTGCCCCCGTGTTTGACAGCATTTCCAAACCAGGGCACAACAGCATGTTCAAAGAGGGTTTCCGCCTTTTCAAAGACGGCTATAATGGTCAGGTACTGGCACTGGGTGGGATTGATCATACCACAGCAGCAAAGGCCCGCAACATGCAGTTTGACGGGATTGCCCTCTTGGGCGCCATCTGGCAGGAACCTGCTATTGCAGTCAGCAACTTCCGCCGCATCAGGGATATATGGAGAACAGACGGCCATATGTCATGAGTATCGCCGGCCTGGACCCATCCGGTGGAGCAGGCCTGCTGGCAGACATAAAAACTTTTGAGGCGCTCGGCACTTATGGCCTGGGCGTTTGTACAGCACTTACCGTTCAGACAGAATCCCGCTTCCTTTCAGTGGAATGGCAATCGGCAGAGCAGATCATTGCACAGGCAGCACCCTTACTGGAAACATATCCGGTGGCCTATTGCAAGATCGGTATCCTGAAGGACGCAGCTACCATACTGGAGGTGATACAGGTTGTTAAGGCTATACGGCCCCACATCCGTATCATACTGGACCCGGTACTGAAAGCAAGCGCCGGATATTCCTTTCATGATACAGCACAACTGTCTGTATGGAAAAAGGTATTGGAGCAAGTATACCTGCTAACACCGAACTACCAGGAAGCGCTGTTACTGAGCGGCGAAGAAGAAGGCCATAACGCAGCTACTACACTGGCTGCCTATTGCGCAGTGTTGCTGAAAGGAGGTCACCGGCAGGAGAGACCGGGCGTGGATAGTTTATATACTGACACGGTCAATATTCTCGACATCCCTGCCGGCAACGAAAACGTCTTTCCCAAACATGGTTCAGGCTGTGTGCTTAGTGCCGCTATTACAGCACAATTAGCGGCGGGAAGTTCATTGCCGACCGCCTGCATAACGGCTAAACTGTATACTGAAAAGTTCCTGGCCAGTCATTCATCACTCTTAGGTTATCATATCACATGATCAGCTCATTGCATTATATATCACAACAAACAGCAACGGCCTCCCACCTGGATAATATCCTGGCGGCCTGTGAGGCCGGTTGCAGATGGATACAACTCCGTATCAAGAATGAATCTGAAGACAATATCCTGTCCGGCGCACTTGCAGCAAAGGCCATCTGCTCACGGTACAACGCTACCCTGATCATCAATGACCATCCGCATATTGCCAGGACAGTCGGCGCGCATGGCGTACATGTCGGCAAGCAGGATATGACCGTCGCCAGCGCCAGGGCCATTCTCGGAGATTCGTTTATTATTGGCGGCACAGCCAATACTTTAGAAGACATCCTTGTTCATGTAAAGGACGGAGCTGACTATGTGGGTCTGGGGCCTTACCGCTTCACTACCACCAAAGAAAAGCTCAGCCCCATTCTGGGACTGGAAGGCATTGCCGGCATCATGGAATCGCTCAGAAATATGGGCATTCATATTCCTGTCATCTCCATCGGAGGCATACTTTCGGAAGATGTACCGGCATTGAAACAGGCAGGCGTTCACGGTATAGCCGTAAGTGGTCTGATCACGCATGCAGCAAATAAATTTCAAACCGTATCATTTCTTACAACATGACACCACTTGTAATAGCCGGCCATTCTTTTTCTTCCCGCCTGTTTACCGGTACAGGCAAGTTTGCCTCGCTGCCTGTCATGGAGGAAGCATTGCTGGCCTCGGGTTCAGAGCTTGTGACCGTGGCGCTCAAAAGGGTGGACGTACACAATGGATCGGACGATATGTTGCAGCACGTACATCATCCGCAGCTAAAATTACTACCTAATACTTCGGGAGTGAGAACGGCAAAGGAAGCTGTATACGCGGCACAACTGGCCCGGGAAGCACTTGAAACGAACTGGCTGAAACTGGAAATACATCCAGACCCGCGCTACCTTTTGCCCGACCCGATAGAGACATTAAAGGCAGCGGAAGAACTGGTAAAACTGGGCTTTATTGTATTGCCATATGTGCATGCAGACCCTGTGCTTTGTAAGAGACTGGAAGAAGTTGGCACTGCCGCCGTTATGCCCTTAGGAGCCCCTATAGGCAGCAATAAGGGATTGCGGACAATAGATTTCCTGGAGATCATCATTGAACAGAGTAATGTACCTGTAGTTGTGGATGCTGGTATCGGCAGCCCTTCAGATGCAGCAAAAGCGATGGAAATAGGAGCGGATGCCGTTTTGGTCAACACCGCTATCGCCGTAGCCAAAGACCCGGTCATGATGGCGCAGGCATTCAGACAGGCAGTAATAGCCGGCAGACAGGCATATGAAGCCGGATTGCCTTCCGTACAGCGGCAGGCAGTGGCTTCCAGTCCGCTGATCGGCTTTCTTGATGAAGTTTAAAACAAGTATTATGTCAGGTTTCAAAGACATCTTTGACCAATATAACTGGGATGACGTAAAAGCCGGTATCTATGCGAAGACTGCCCGTGATGTGGAAGCTGCGTTACATAGCAGCAAACGCACCCTGGAAGACTTCAAGGCATTGATATCTCCGGCAGCGGCGCCCTATCTTGAACAAATGGCACAGCTAAGCCGCCAGCTTACGCAGCAGCGGTTCGGTAATACCATGCAGTTATACATCCCGCTGTACCTCAGTAATGAGTGCCAGAATATCTGTACTTATTGTGGTTTCAGCCTGGATAACAAGATTGCGCGGAAAACACTGAACAAGGAAGAGATACTCCGCGAGGTAGCCGTTATCAAAGCCATGGGATATGATCATGTGCTGCTGGTAACAGGCGAGGCCAACCAAACGGTAGGTACGGATTACTTCCGTGAGGCGCTCGAAGTGATACGGCCACACTTTTCCAACATATCCATGGAGGTACAGCCTATGGATGAGGCAGATTATGCAGCATTGATCCCTCATGGACTGCATGCGGTCCTGGTTTACCAGGAAACCTACCATCAGGCAGACTATAAACTGCATCATCCCAAGGGGCGTAAATCCAATTTTGAGTACCGTCTGGACACACCAGACCGGTTGGGTAGGGCAGGTATCCACAAAATAGGATTGGGGGTACTGATAGGGCTGGAAGACTGGCGTACCGACAGCTTTTTCACCGCATTACATCTCCGGTACCTGGAAAAGACCTATTGGCAAACTAAATACAGTATTTCCTTCCCACGGTTACGTCCTTGTTCAGGCGGTTTACCTCCGAAAGTGGAAATGAACGACCGGGAGCTGGTGCAGCTGATCTGTGCTTACCGGTTACTGGACCAGGAGATAGAACTAAGCCTTTCCACAAGAGAAACACCCCGTTTCAGGGACAATGTGATCAAACTGGGTATTACGGCGCTTAGTGCGGGCTCGAAGACCAATCCGGGAGGATATGCTTCCGATCTGTCTTCCCTGGAGCAATTTGAGATATCGGATGAGCGTAGTCCGGCCAGTATCAGTGGTATGTTGCGTACTCAGGGATATGAGCCGGTATGGAAGGATTGGGATGCAGGCTATCAGTGAGCCTGGGACACAGGGATATTAAAAAAAGAACAGCCCCGCATCCGACGGGGCTGTAAATTTACCTAAATCCATTACTGAAATGTTACTTATAGAGATAAGTAGCAGCTTAATCTTACATTTCAAATGTAAGCTGCACATAGTGAACAACCGCGTTCAGCTCTATTATGAACAAAAAGAACAGCGGTTCTCAAAATGAACACATCTCATCAATGGGGGATCTTTTCAAGATCCCTGTACGTTTTTACGGTATCGTGAGAGCTTCTAAGCGCTCCCTTCTGATTAGCGACCAGTTCCCGGATGCTGTAAGGCATGGGGATACTTGAGCGCAATACGTCTTCATAAGTCCTCTGTGCCGCGTCTTCTGCATATTCGCAGGAAGACAGGATAGACTGGCGGTCGTGTCCGGAGAAGGTTGCTTTTACCGCCATCCAGGTCCGGTAGATCTTTCCAGACATAGAAGAACCCTGTCCTACGTCTCCACCACTTTCCAACAATACGTTATTCAACTGGTCGATATAAGTACGGCTTTCATCTGACATTCGTTGGAACAAAGCCTTCAGGTCGGTATCTTCTGTCAATTCTATTGCTTTTATATATCCTTCCACACGATCTTGATTGATCCTGACCAGATCACTCAGGGCTTCCAGCAATTTTTCATTGAGTTGCATGATAGTAAATTTTAGATTAATTCAATTATGGTTATATCTGCAATAAGTCAAAAATACGACCACTTTCTGCGCTTGCACTTCAGGCTAGCGTGGTGGCAGGTTACAGCGTATTATTTGACGGGGATTTTGCCCTTGCTGGGGAATACACTCCACAAAAAAAAGCGTTCTAAAAACACTATTACCTATTACTCAGGAAAGGGAAGAATGCGCTGTAACCCTTATAAATACTGAATATACGTATGATCTGCTTCAATTAACACTATCTGGCATAGATTTTTTACTTCTTTATGTAACCAAATCTTTATGACATGAACGGCTTACTTTATTTGATCGCAGTGATCCTAATTATCGGATGGATTCTCGGTGCGTTTGTTTACTCCGCCGGCAGTTTGATTCACGTACTGTTGGTATTAGCTATTATTGCTATTCTTATAAATATTATACGCGGCAGGGCTGTGTAGGCCAGGCAACCGAACTCCATTGTGTGAAAAGGTAATCAATCATAACAAATGATGCAAACGTCATCTTGGTGTGATTGATTACCTTATTTTTTTTATTAAGCTCCGCACAGTTTACAGCATGCTATACAATAGTTATTAATTTTCGTTTTTAAAACCAGATAGTTGTAACCCCCGTATATCCTTATCAGAAGCACCAGTGATAATCCCAAGTACTACTTGTGTTTCCAGCTAGCGCGTTGTTTCTACTGATATCAGTCGGCGTAAAATTCATTCACTCAAAATTTCAATTTATGTTCACACGGAGACCCCGCTCTGTGACCAGCAATGGTCAGGAGAATGGTATTGCCATGCCTAACGTGCACCGCCGTACTTTTCTTAAATATGCAGGTATGGGCACTGCTATACTTGGCGTCGGATCACTGGCTGGCTGCAGTAGTGATGATGATGATGGCGCCGGTGTCAATTTTGGTAACGGCGATACGTCGGTATTAAACTATGCGTTCGCACTGGAACAACTGGAGGCTGCATTTTATATACAGGTTCTAACTACACCTTATGCAGGTATTTCAGATGTTGAAAGGGATTTCTTCACTGATATACGCAATCATGAAATTGCACATCGTGAATTCTTTCGCAAGGCGCTTGGAGGCAGTGCTATACAGGACCTTGCTGTAGATTTCTCAACGATTGATTTCACCAGCAGAGATAAGGTGCTTGCTGTCGCCAAAACGTTTGAAGACCTGGGCGTAGCGGCTTACAATGGCGCCGGACAATTCATCGACAAGGCTGACTATCTCGTATTAGCAGGTAAGATAGTTTCTGTAGAAGCACGGCATGCTGCGCTTATCAGGGACCTTATCAGTAATGGCACTTTTGCGTCGGATGCAGATGCACAGGGTCTTGATTTTGTAAAATCACCTACGGAAGTATTTGCTGCGGCAGGTGTCTATATCAAGACACCTATCAATATCAATACGCTGCCGAAGTAACCGCAGACTAATTCTTCAACCGTTAAATCTGATCACTATGAATCTGCAAAACATTTTTTCTGTAATAGAAAAAACAGATCCGGAAATATATCAGCGCCTTGATACGCGAAGAGATGCCATGAAGCAATTCAGAAATATAGGACGTGTACTGGCATTATCAGCTATCCCCATGGCGCTCGGTGGTATATTCAAAAAGGCTTACGGGCGCGCACCGGCAGATGTGTTAGGTGTGCTTAACTATGCGTTGAAACTGGAATATCTTGAATCTGAATTTTATACAACTGCTATTGCAAAGCCAGGATTGTTTCCCACCGATGCATCGCGGGGCGCATTTACTACTATTGCCAATCATGAAGCGGCCCATGTGGCGCTTCTTAAAGCGGCCATCACCGAGGCAGGAGGCACGCCTGTAGCCAAGCCCACTTTTGATTTCTCCGGCGGTATAGGACTTGATCCTTTCAATGACTATCCTACTTTACTGATCGTAGCACAGGCATTTGAAGACACGGGCGTAAGGGCTTATAAAGGCAAGGCGACAGTGTTGCAGGAGAATCCGGATGTGCTTACTGTTGCCTTAAGGATCCATTCTGTTGAAGCCCGTCATGCGGCACACTTACGTTACATGCGCAGAAACCTTCCCGGAGCGCTGCAACCGGCGCTGAAGCCATGGATCACAAACGCTGATAATGACGTTCCTGCTATTCAACCCGTTTACGCAGGTGAAGATAATGATGTCCAGGCCACAATAACGATCACCGGTATAGCGACCGACATATCAAAAGAAGATGCTACAGAAGCTTTCGATGAATTTCTGACTGAAGAACAGGTGTTGGCTATAGCAGGTATGTTTATTAAACCATAGTATTTTCATCGCCTCAGATCGTGTGGTGGTGTAACCACAAGCAAGTTGTGTCATACAAGGCGACCCTCCCCGTTTCAGGTGGGAGGGTCACTTGCTTTCATTTACTACTTTTGTGTCTCATAAAACCATGCTTCAATTATGAGACGATATATGCTGCTTGGTATATTGTTAGGTGGTTGCGCCACTATGCATAATACTAATGTTAAAGATACAACGACTCCTGTTATTAACTCCCTGACGTTACTACATAAATACATCGTTCCATACAACATGCCTTTTAATGGCACGACCGTTGGCGGACTTTCAGGCATTGATTATGACAGCGCCCGGAAGGTGTATTACCTCATCTGTGACGATCGATCAGAAAGACAACCGGCAAGGTTTTACACCGCGCAGGTACCTGTAGGTAACTTTGATAAAGACAGTGTCCGGTTCACGGGTGTTACCTATTTAAGAATGCCTGACGGAAATGTATATCCAGCAACAAAAAGCATCGTGCCGGATCCTGAAGCTATGCGTTACAATCCTCATACTGGCCATTTAGTATGGAGCAGTGAGGGGGAACGGATACTGTCCTCACAAGGCAATATTATTAACGACCCCGGGGTATTTGAAACTGACAGTAGTGGGCGCTATATCAGTAGTTATCCTTTACCGGAGCAATTCCATATGCATGCCACTGAGAACGGGCCAAGACGCAATGGCGTATTTGAAGGGCTTGGATTTACGCCTGATGGCCGGCATATGTTCATGAGCCTGGAAGAGCCCCGCTATGAAGACGGTCCGCGGGCCGGCCTGAAAGACACGACTGCTTATGTGCGTATTATTAAATATAGAATGCCTGGTGGCACACCGGCAGCACAGTATGCTTATAAACTGGAACCTGTTGCACATGCCTCTATACCGGATACAGCCTTTCATGTGAACGGCATTTCTGACATACTTGTGCTTTCTGAATCGCAGTTGCTGGTAATGGAGCGCTCCTTTTCAATGGGTGTAAAAAATAACGCCATCCGTGTATTTAAGGTTAATCTTCAAAATGCTACAAATATTTCCACCATTAATTCATTGCAGGGAGCGAAACAATTAGCACCCGTGCGAAAGACATTGCTCTTCAATTTTGATGGGCTGGATACGTTTGTTGACAATGTGGAGGGAATGACTTTCGGTCCTGATCTACCAAATGGACACAAGACGCTTATTTTTGTGGTTGATAATAATTTTGATCAAAGAGAAGAGACTCAGTTTTATATTTTCGAAGTCAAATAGAAAAGAAATACTATTTTATCAAAAAATGCACCTCAAACAGGAAAGTATGCCAAAATAATACTTTCCTGTTTTGGTCAATATCCTATCAGTTTTCAGTTTTGAACCGAAATCCTCGAAATACCGCTACTAGTCCCCACCATAGCAGATTTACGCCTTCCAAAACTTTTTTGCAAAAACGTTTTACTTTACTTAAAAAATATTATACTTTTAATCCGGAGTTACTATATTTTAAAAAGCCGAAATCGATATTATAAAACTAGAACTATTGAACTAAAACATAATTCCGTATAACGTTATTTGAATCATTCGTCATTAATTATTTACTCGTAGCTATTTCTTATCCACAGGATAAACAATCAGCATTTTATTTATTTTCTATTTTTCATTACAGCGCCACGTAAAATAATGATGTAATGCAATTAGTGAACTGTACTTGTT
This sequence comes from uncultured Flavihumibacter sp., assembly GCA_902168105.1. GTDB lineage: Bacteria > Bacteroidota > Bacteroidia > Chitinophagales > Chitinophagaceae > Chitinophaga. Next base: position 21,543 of record CABHOY010000061.1, on the reverse strand, counting down.
GTCGTGACTGCAATCGAATGCTTGCAGACCTATAATCTTTTATCTAAAACCTCCAGAATATGAGTTCTAAATTCACACGTTTCATGAGAATTGCTGTGCAAGGAACATTAGCATTGCTGATGACGCTGCACGGTTTCTCACAGAGCCGGAAAATTACCGGCCGGGTCCTTGACAACAGGGATAATTCCCCTCTCCCTGGTGTATCTGTACAAATTAAAGGTTCAAGTAGCGGAACACAAACCAAACCAGACGGTACCTATAGTATAGATGTAGCTTCCGGCAGCACGCTTGTGTTTTCTTTCATTGGCTATCTGAGCCAGGAGAAGGTGGTTAATGGCGCCTCCAACATTAACGTCAGCATGTCCTCTGACGTAAAATCTTTACAGGACGTAGTAGTAGTAGGTTATGGTACCACAAGACGTTCAGATCTGACTGGCGCCGTAGCATCTGTTAAAACCGCACAGCTGGAAGAAAGGCCCGCAGCATCTGTAAACCAGGCGCTGGCAGGCAGGATCCCCGGTGTACAGGTAAATACCAACTCCGGTCGTCCGGGTGGTCAAACCAACATACGTATCCGCGGTTTCAGCTCTATCAACACTACCAACAACCCGTTGTATGTAATTGACGGGGTGGTAATTCCGGTAGGTTCACAAACACAGAGCAGCAACGCAATCGACTTCTTAAACCCGAATGAAATAGCATCGGTAGAGGTACTGAAAGACGCATCCTCTACTGCGATCTATGGAGCAAGAGGTGCGAATGGTGTGATCCTGGTTTCTACCAAAAGAGGTAATGCCAGCGGTAGCCGTGTAACGTATGATGTAGGTCTGGCTTACAACACCATCGGACCTAACCGCGTTCACATGCTCAATGCAAAAGAGTACATGCAGGTAGAAGACCTGGCATGGAAAAACGCAGAGATTTATGATCCGGCTGGATGGGCGCTGGGTAACTATGTATCAAAAGAGCCGAAATTAAAGAGAACTAATCCTGATCTGTTTGATGCTAATGGCAATCCGAAATATGATACAGACTGGCTTAAAGAGTCAGTACAACATAAAGTATCTCATAGCCACCAGTTAGGCTTTACAGGTGGTGATGAAAACAGCCAGTTTGGCTTGTTCCTGGGTTACAGGGATGACGAAGGCTTGCTGCTTAACTCTTACCTGAAAAGATATTCTGCACGTTTCACCTTCGATAGCCAGATGAAATCATGGCTGAAAGTAGGTGGATCATTAGGTTACACCAGCCAGAATGAAAACCTGGTAGATATCGGTACCGGTGGTCTGAACTCAGTACGTATGATCACTGAGGCGCTGCCTTTCCTACCGGTTACAATGCCAAATGGTACTTTCTCTAACAACAAACTTTATCCTGGTGCAGAAGGTGGTTCAAATCCTGTACACATCCTGACTGACCGTAAATATATCCTTCAGACACAGAACGTACTGGGTAACGCGTATGCTACCATTACCCTGGCTAAAGGTCTGGAATTCCGCAGTGTGGTGGGTGCTAACGTAGTGACCCGCGGTCGTAACGAATGGAACGGACGTAACCTGATAGACATTTCCGCTACCCAGAAAGGTATCGCGATCGTGGCTAACGACAGGGAAACATACTGGTCTTTTGAAAACTACCTGACCTATAACAAACGTTTCAACAAAGTACACTCCATTAACGCGTTAGCGGGTGTGGGTTGGCAGGAAGATAACTTCTATGGTTTCAACGTACGTGGCGAGAACTTCTCTACCGATTACCTGGAAACCAACAGTATCGGTTCCGGTGGTCTGATCCCTTCATCCGGTGCAGGCTCTCGTAAACTCGGTTTTGCATTCAACTCTTACTTTGGTCGTGTAAACTATGGCTTTAAAGATAAGTACCTCGTTACCTTCACTGGTCGTGTGGATGGATCTTCCAAGTTCGGTCCTAATAACAAATATGCATTCTTCCCTTCCGCAGCGTTGGCATGGCGTGCATCTGAAGAACCATTCCTGAAAAACAATCCGACCATCTCTACATTAAAACTGCGTACGAGTTTCGGTCTGACAGGTAACTCTGAAATACCGCCTTATAGCTCTCTGTCCTTATTGACAGCAAGTAATGATTACGCTTTCCCGCTGAATGGCCAGAAAGTACAGGGTGTAGGTACCAGCAGGCTACCTAATCCGGACCTGAAATGGGAAAAAACTGCTCAGTATGATTTTGGTGTAGAATTAGGCCTGATAAAGAACAGGATCTCCCTGGAAGCCGACGTTTATTACAGGAAAACCACAGATATGTTGTTGGACGCTCCTGTACCAACTACCAGTGGTTACACCATTATCAGCAAAAACATCGGTGCGCTGGAAAACAAGGGTCTGGAAATCGGTATAAACACAGTGAATATCGAGACTAAGAACTTCTCCTGGTCAACAACTTTCAACATCTCTTTCAACAAGAATAAAGTACTGGCGTTAGCAACTCCTGCCGATATCTACGGCGTAGGTGGTCCTAACTTCACCAACCAGACAAACATCATCCGTGTAGGTGAATCAGTAGGGTCATTCTGGGGTCTTGTACGCGAAGGTACCTGGTCTACAAAAGATGCTGCTGAAGCGGCGCTGTTTAAAGACTACCGTGGTGGTAAACCAATCCTCCCAGGTGATATCAAATATCTTGATAAAAACGGCGATCATGCCATCACTGATGCTGACCGTCAGATCATTGGTAATGGTAACCCTGATGGATGGGGCGGTTTCTTCAACACCTTCAAGTACAAAAACATTGACCTGACGCTTGAATTGCAGTTCGTTTATGGTAACGATGTACTGAACATGACTCACCACTCCGGTGAAGACCGTACTGGTCTGGCTAACAGCTTCAGTTCAGTGTTGAACTACTGGACACCAGATCATCAGAATACTGATATAGCAGCTCCACGTCATCCTGATGCTGGTTACGTTACAAACGTAGACACCCGTTGGGTAGAAGATGGTTCCTTCCTCCGTGGTAAGAACCTGGCACTCGGTTACAACTTCTCTGCAGAAAAACTGAAACGCCTGCATCTCAGCAAACTGAGAGTATATGCTTCCGTACAGAACTTCTTCCTTGTTACTAAGTTCACTGGTAACGATCCTGAGGTAAGCACTTACCCACAGCCATTTGCACAGGGCCAAACATTCTTTGATTATCCGAAGCCAACTACGTTCCAGCTTGGTGCAAACGTTGCTTTCTAATCAAACTTAACATTCATCAGAAAAAGAGATGCTCATGAAGAACTACATTAAAAAATCCGCGCTTAGCATATTGATTGGAAGCAGCCTGTTTATGACCGGTTGCTCCAACTTCCTGGACGAACAGGACCCTTCCAACCTGTCGCCCGACAGTTATTACACTATACCGGAACATGCTGATGCAGCGGTATATGCTGCTTACGCACGCGCCCGTTTCATCGGTAGCGGCGCCGGTATATTTTCCGCCAACTTCCAGATGCTGGATGCGCCTACTGGTACTGCCGCCACAGCTACGTCTCAGAACTCCGATCTGAATAACCTGCTGGGCCTTGTATACGATGGAGACAATCTCCATGTAAGACAATTCTGGACTGGCGCCTATAGGGTAATTGCACAGGCGAACCTCGCACTTGAAAAGATCCCTGGCATCAACCCTATGGATGAAGCACAAAAGAAAAGAACATTAGGTGAAGCAGCTTTCATGCGTGCATGGTCTTACTTTTATATTGTAAGGCTGTGGGGTAGTGCTCCTTTAATAACGAAGCCACAAACACCCGAATCTCCGGATTTTTATCCTACGCGTACAAGCATAGACAGTGTATATAACCAGATCGTCGCCGATCTGAAAATGGCGGAAGAATCAGGTCTTCCCTGGACAGACGCATCCGGCAGGGTAGGGCTCGCAGCTATCAAAACGGAACTGGCAAAAGTATATCTGACTATGGCTGGTTATCCGCTGAGCAAAGGAAAAGAATATTACAAACTGGCTGCAGACAAAGCCAAAGAGGTAATTGATTATGCCGCGGGCGCTGCAAGTGGAATTGCTCTGGGTACCTACGATCAGTTGCACGATGTAAATACCAACAACAAGGTGGAACATCTGTTCCAGGTGCAATACCTTGCCGATATCGAGCAAAACCCGATGCAGTCACTGATGCTGCCAAACAACTCCCTGGCAAAGAATATCTCTGCTATGGGTAGTGGTGTGGGTAGCTCTATACCCACCTCGTCTTTCTATAACTCATATAAAAAGTTTGAGCCAACAGATAAGCGTACAGACGACAGGCAGTTCTTCTTTACTTCGTATTTTGTAGATGGCAAAGGCGATCCGTTCACATTGGACAGACCATACATCTTCAAACATTTCGACGTAGCTGCTCATGGTAAACCAGGTACTGCTGGTACTGGTAGAAGTAACCTGAACATCATGAATATCCGCTTCGCCGAAACACTGCTGATCTATGCAGAAGCACAGAATCAGGCAGATGATAATCCTAATACTGCTGCTTACGATGCGCTGAACCGCGTACGCACAAGGGCTAACCTTCCCATTTTATCTGGTCTTACAAAGACAACATTCGAAGAAGCAGTATGGCGCGAACGCTGGCATGAGTTCTCTTATGAAGGTATCACCTGGTTTGACATGGTTCGTCTGAGAAAAGTATACAACGAAGACAATAATGGCTTCGATAACTTTGAAGGACACGTTAACAAAAACTCCGGTAAGGCTCTGGAAGCAAAACACCTGCTGTTCCCATTGCCAATACAGGAAATACGTAATAACCCGAATCTGAGACCTCAGAATGACGGTTACGGATCTTAAAATCATATCTTGCCATAATAAAGAAGAGGGCCTCGTTTTAGAACGAGGCCCTCTCTTTTTTTATTCAGAAAACTATTTATTCCCATATCTGGTTGGATGCCGTCAGGATCACCGGCTGTCCGTCTGTTACAATGATAGTATGCTCATGCTGTGCTACAAAACTGCCATCGCTGGTTACCAACGTCCAGCCGTCTCCCATATCATAAGCGTAAGACGCTTTCGTAGAAATGAACGTTTCAATGGCCACAACACTATTCTTCCGGAAACGGTTCTTGTTCATACGATCATAGTAGTTAGGGATCTCTTTAGGCTCTTCATGCAGACTTCTGCCTACACCATGGCCTACCAGGTTTTTGATGACCCTATAGCCCATCTTCTTTGCTGTTGTTTCAATGAGATGGCCAATATCCGCGATCTTTACTCCGCCTCTGATTTCCCTGATGGCTTTCTGTAATATCAGCTTTGAAGCATCCACCAACGGTTTATGATTGTTGATATCGTTTCCCAACACAAATGAACCGCCGTTGTCTCCCCAGAAACCATTCAGTTCTGCAGATACATCTATGTTGATCAGATCACCGTCTTTAAGTATTTTGTTTTCAGTGGGGATGCCGTGTGCTACTTCATTATTCAGACTGATACAGGTCCAGCCGGGAAAACCGTAGGTCAACTTTGGTGCAGACTTAGCACCCATTTCATTCAGCAACCGGCCTCCATATTCATCCAACTCTTTCGCTGACATACCGGGACTAGCATATTCCCTCATCTTTCTTAATGTAATACCAACAGCTTCACTCACTGCCTGCATACCTAAAAGCTCTGCATCGGATGTTATAGACATAAACTAATTATTTTATGATGTTATGTATAATAGTTGCATGGATGTCGGCGATAGACTTCATCTTCTGGTCACTGTCATAACAAATGATCTTCGTGACAGATGGGTCTGTGTCTGCTAATATTTCATACTCACGTTTTACCGCCAGCTGTAACGAGAAGTCCTTTTCGTGGATATCCTCCTTTCCGTTCAGGTATTTCCTTTCCTCTCCTGAACGTCTTTCTGTCAATGCCTTCTCTGTATGAGAGAAAGGTACATCGAGGTACACAGAAAGATCAGGCTGAGGAATACGGTTGTACTCATATTCAAACATATTGATCCATTCACGCAACTCTCTTTTCTCTTCTTCTGTGTGCAACTTCGCGCACTGGAAGGCGATATTGGATAGTACATACCGATCTACCAGTACTACATATCCGCTGGCCAGCCATTCGCTGATATTGTGTGCAAACGCTTTTCTGTCTTCTGCAAATAACAGCGCCACCAACTGCGGATGTACGCTCTTTACATCTCCAAATTCTCCTCTCAGGAACCTCGCTATCAATGCTCCGAATATGCCCTCCTGTACGATAGGAAAATGTACGAACCTTGTTTCTATGCCCTGCTTATTGAAATATTCTGTCAGTAAAGCGATCTGGGTAGATTTACCCGCTCCATCCAGTCCTTCAATGGCAATAAACCTGCTGTTGTTTTGCATTAAAATCAATTAAAACTATCTGTAAAGATAGCATTAATTAGAAGTCCCTCCACTACTAGGCCCCGGTTGCATATTGTTCACGGGATGCATAGATGCCCTGCATATGGGTCGTAGCCCATTCTCCCAGACCTTCGAGATGTGGTAAAAGGGTGGTTCCCCGTTCTGTCAGCGTATATTCTACCTTAGGTGGGATCTCCGCGTACACCTTACGGGTCAATAATCCATCCGCTTCCAGCGTCTTGAGTGTGACGGTCAGCATCTTCTGGGAAATATCACCTATCTCATGATGCAATTGATTAAACCGCATCGTGCCTTGCTCTCCCAGAATGATAATGACCAGCATGGACCATTTGTCACCCAAACGGTCTAATACATTCCTGACTGCACATCCCCCGGGGGTAGCACCATATTTTTTTAAGTTTTTTCTCATCTCAACCTATTGATATTCAATAATAGTTACTTCGGCGTAACAATCAAACCGCGCGGTGCCTTCTTGTCAGCGATCAGGCAGCACAGTACCTTTGACTTACCAAAAGTAACTAAAGGTAATTTAGTAACCAATACAGTAAATTAAAGAAAAATGGGCAAAATATTAGTAACAGGCGTAACAGGACACCTTGGTCGTATTGTTTTAGAAAAATTACTCACCAAAGTACCTGCATCCAATGTAAAAGTTTTAGTGCGTGACGAAGCGAAAGCAGTACCGTTCAAACAGTCAGGCGTTGAGGTGGCTATAGGCAGCTATGATGACAAAGCATCCCTCGTAGCCGCTTTTAAAGGCATTGACAAGCTTTACTTCGTATCGGGCAATGATGTTGTTAACAGGGGGCCACAGCATGAAAATGTAGTGAACGCAGCAATAGAAACAAAAGTAGGACATGTGGTCTACACCAGTTTCCAGCGGAAGAACGAAACAGCCACATCCCCCATCCATTTAGTGGCCACGACACACCTGTTGGTTGAAAAGTTATTAAAATCATCGGGGTTGAAATATACCATCCTGCAACACGGGCTGTACGCTGAAGTCATACCAATGTTCATAGGAGATAAGGTCCTGGAAACCGGCACCATCTATCTGCCCACCGGCGAGGGTAAGACGGCATTCGTTCTGCGTGCCGACCTTGCAGAAGCAGGAGTGGAAGTGCTGACAGGAGAGGGCCATGAGAACCGTAGTTATGAACTGACAGGACCGGAGGCCATATCTTATGCTGATATTGCTGCCACGCTGTCGGCTATTACAGGCAAGCAGATCTCCCATGTATCACCAACATCTGAAGAGTTTACAGCAGCACTGACCAAAGCGGGCGTACCATCAGAATACATCGGGATCTTCGCAGGATTCAGCGGAGCGGCTAAAGAAGGCGAATTTGCCAACGTCAGCGCTGATCTGGAAAAGCTGACCGGGAGGAAAGGAGGTAGCGTTGCCGAATACCTGAAAGCAGTTTACAACACCAAATAAGCCAGATTTACCGTTTAAAAATAATCGTCTGTAAAATAAGGAAGTACTGCGTTTTAAAACGTGGTACTTCCTTATTTTACAGACGATCATATGCTGAGACGCATTACAACATTTGAATTTAAAAATGTGTTCATATTACCATGAGGTTAGCGTATAAAAACAATAAGACTTCGGGTGAATGCAGGCTAATATTGGACGAGGCAGAATTTGACCGGTATTTCTATGGCAAAGACCGGAAGGAAAAGTTGCTGACCATTGCCTGGAACAGAGGCGAGTCGCAGGCTGTATTAATTGACGGCGTAAAATATGAGTTCCCGAACAACACCATACTCTGCCTGATGGTTAATCAAACCTTCCAGTTCGCAAACCCCGAGTGTATTGTTGCATGGCAGTTCAACCGCCCGTTTTATTGCATTGTAGACCATGACAAGGAAGTAAGTTGTGTAGGCTTTCTTTTTTATGGCTCCCGGGATATGATGTTCATTGAGCTGAATAATGTAATGCAGTATAAAATTGACCTGCTGTTAAAGGTCTTCCTGGACGAGTTTGAGACCGTAGACAATATTCAGCAGGACATGCTGCAAATGCTCCTGAAAAGACTGATCATTATCATTACCCGCCTGGCAAAGGAGCAATTCCTTAATGAAGAAGCACTGCCCGAATCAAAGCTGAGCATCGTCCGCCAATACAATCTGCTAGTGGAAAAGAACTACAAGGTTGAGCACCGTGTCAAGTTTTATGCAGATCAACTGAACCGCTCCCCTAAAACCCTTGCCAATCTGTTCGCGTTGTACAATGACAAATCACCATTAGCTATTATACAAGACAGGGTCCTGCTTGAGGCAAAACGGCTGTTAATATATACGGACAAATCTTCGAAAGAAATAGCCTATGATCTCGGTTTTGCAGATGCCGCACATTTCAGTGCGTTCTTTAAAAAGCTGGCATCATTTGCACCATCAGATTTTCGCAATAACAAGCCTGCTATTCTTACAAGCAGTGGCAATAATTGTCAGACAAAGTAACTGAACAGTTTACTCATTTAGACCGCTACCCCTTGTAAATACAGGAGCCGGTTGTACGAAAAACGCCTTATAGAGCTGTGCAAGTGCTGTTACCAGCAATGTTATACCCACGATCCAGTTCAACAGTACATGCTGCAGCAATAGATGGTCGATCAAAAAGCGGCCTGCAAGCGCATATAATCCAAAGGCCATTGTAGTACCCAGCCCGATCGCTAAAACATAAAAATTCTGTGAAGCATCGCTGTCATCCAATACATTCTTAGACTTTAACACAGCAGTCCATCCTATCCAGAATGGTACATGCAGGGGATTGATAATACTCAACAACAGTCCAAGTACAAAGGGATGCAAGCCAGTGAAAGGCAATTCCGCGCGGAATTCCAGCTTCTGCCATGCGGCCATCAGGCTATTAAACGCGAGCAACAATAATACCCCCCCCGCGATCAGGTTAAAATACAATACCAACCGTTTTAATTTTTCAAGCTGCTGCACCGCCATCAATGCAATACGCACCAGGAGCATTTCTATAAAGATGGCTGCTACAGAGAACATCGTTGCTCCCGGCAGATCATCTGTAAAACTGAAATTGGCGACAGTCAGGTTCAGTGTACCCAGTGGCAATGAACCGGCAAAACTGATGATCATCGCCCAGGCAATAAGTCTCATATACTGTTTCATAGCTGCCTGACTTGTTTTAAATGACGCGTGTGGTTTTGCAACATTTTCATTCCCTCTGTAATGTTCATCAGGGAAAGCCCTTTCCTCTTTGCATTCAGCTTACTGATACGGTATAATAAATCCCAATGCCGGCACACTTCTTCCCACGCAAAAAATAGTGAATGAGAAGGATCATAAATATGCGTAGGCTCACTGCCCGCCCCATTTAATTCTATAATAGAAAAGCCGGTCCCGTTATTCAGTGCTTCCCAGCTTTTGAATTTTATATCTAAGCGGCCATAGTAAAACCCGGGTATCTGTTTGCAAACGGTGTCTATCACACTTGTCAATGAGTCATTGATCCTGTCGCTCAAATCGACAAATAAGGTCCCACGGCTATGATTACCATACGGCACTATTACCTGCCTGATGCCGGCCTTCAGTATTACATCGAGTGCTTTACCCTGGGTTTGCCGGAGAGAAGGGAGCTGTAATAATGCCCTATCTTGTTTTTCAAGCAGCATCGCTATCGTTGATGTTCCATCTCCTGTAACAGAGAGAAATTCTTTCCCCACGATACCGGAAATATGCCCGCTCCGCTCTCCGGGAATCCGGTAATAGAAAATGCCAGCCTCCAGTTCGTAATTAATGTATTCCTGCACGATAAAGTCCACCTCACTAAGACGGCAATAGTTTTCCAGATCTGCTACTGTATCCAGCAGTTTTACCTGCACGCCGCGCTCTCCCATATCCGGTTTCGCTATCAGCGGAAAAGTCATTCCCCTTTTTTCAAGTCGCCTGATCACAACATCCGGAACTGCGCTTGCATCATAAAATTGTGTTTGCGGATAATACTGTTGCGGGATCAATTTATAGATATCGCTCTTTCGCTCCTGTGCAAATCCGGCATTCTTAATACCAGGATTAGCAGCACTGAAAAAAAAGAAAGAGCGGGCTTTTATACTTAACCATAACCAGTAAAAATATATTGGCCCATAGATCATGTAAGACGGCCAATATTCCCAATGCCTCGCTCTAATGATGGCACGACGTACCGCAGGCATCCACTTACTCGTTTTCGATTCAGCACGCGATACCTTGTTGCGGCCAAAGGACCTCTCTGTATCAGCGCCAGATAGCAGGTCCCTGTGGCGCATCCGTAACTGATTGTCACTTACAAAGATCGATGTGATACTGACCGTACGCACCTTATCATCCCGGTTCATGACCAGGCTATTTCTTACATCGCCTTTCCCTGCATACTGATGGAAAGAAAATATCTCTTCGGTATTAATCTGATCATTCCTTTGATTCAGCCAATCGCGAAACCATTGCCGCCTCTCCACGGTTTCGCCATCATCGTACAAAGTGACAGACGACCATATATACGCTGTTCCGGCATCCAGTGGCAAGCGGTGTTTTTTAAAACCATCCCAGCGGCACTCCCATAGCGCTCCTTTGATAAAAAGTACCAATGTAAATGGCTCTATTCCTTCAAGATCAATTTCATTAAACGCTTGTCCGGGATCTGCCGCTTTTATAACATCCAATAAAACCAGTCCGCGACTCCTTCTGTATGGTGGCTTATGCAAATGTTTTATAAAAGCCCCATTCAACAGCACCAGAGCATCTCCGTTATCTTTAAGCGCGATCCAGCTACCACCGGCATCGGGGTCTTTCGGAAAGATCAGTGTATAGCCGTTCCCCGGGAAATAGTCAGGATCAATTGCACGGCCCCTAGCTACCTGCTCGTCCCTATTGGATGTAAGATGAATACCTGCTGCTGTTGGTATGAAGGTCACTGTACACATGCGCTCCTGTGTTTTAAAGTTGAAATAGCAACGCCGAATTCTTCCGGCAGGACGATTGTTGACACCGCGTTAACTCCAATTCTTAATAAGGCCATATGGTGAACGGTATGCTCCAGGTTATAGACCAATTCACGACTATAGTTTGTTTGCACTGATCCCAGTTCCTCATTGTCGTTACTATAATCGACCGTTAGTGTGAGCGCCTTATTCTCCTTATCCAGTAGTGATATCACTGTTGTCAAACTGCGAATGGCGCAGGCCCTGCCGGTCTCTATCCTGTAATCCCGCTTTCTTTTATCGTAGTTCACCTTTCCCGTGACATAACCGGTATTCAACTCCAGGAAGAACTCTATAATGTGTCTTGTATGTTGTCCCAATGTAGCATTGGAAAGCACTTTTATCTGCTGCACATATTGTTCGTCTGTGAGTTCCTCCAGCAGGTCCTGCATTTGCAGTAGCAGTCCCGCCAGAGGTATCGTTACTTGTGATACAGCCGTTGTCATAACGCAGTAGATTTGGGCTTAAAAAGCAAATGAAGCACCTGCGCTCTGTATACCAACGCCAAAACACCGCTGCTTATAAATACCAGTAAAGCATACATGAAAAGCAATCCGCCGTCGTCCTGAACAACAATACCCAGTTTAGTCAGATGGGAGAGTATCGCACCACCCATTAATCCTGTAGCCAATGTAGCACCGAAGCCAGTCGTACGTGGATACAGAATCAGGAGGGAGGCAGTCAGTTCAAGAACCCCTATACCAATCCGTCCCCAGGGCTCAATTCCCAAGGTAGAGAAGATATAAACTGATTCAGGAGCCGCAGTAAACTTGAAGAATAGCGTCTGCAACATAATAATAGCAGCGATCAGCCGCAGTACCCAGAGAATAACAACTTTGATCATATCACTTCTTTTTAGTTGTTGATGATTTACTCTTTATCTTTTATGTTCACCCATTCCTTATCTGCTTTTTCAATAAAGCCCGGCTGATCTTTCATCCAACTCTCTTTGACCTTAGCATCATAATTGAAGTATAGTTTATTGTTTACGATCGTCCAGGTATCAGTTTCAGTAGGCGCTTTATGTCCGTGAGCTGTACCATAGGCACAATACCCGCCATACTGTGGTGCATAATGTTCCGGATTGGCCTGGAAGCTATCGAGGTTCTCTTTCGAAGCGAAAAGCCATTGTGCCTCTTTCCATGTATAGGACAACTCTTCTTTACCCTTTACAGCTTTCTGCTCTTTAAAAAAAGCAACGGGGTCATACCCTTTAATAGCCTTACCATCGGGCGTAAAAATTTCTTTCTGTGTGTTTGTTTTGTTTGCTCCGCATGCTGCGAGGAATAATACGCATGCTGCGATGATCAGATTTCTCATTTGTGTGTTTTACGTTGTTATGGATTATTTGACAAACTTTGTCCAGTTGTTATCTGCACTATTTTTTAAATGGGGTTCGTCCTCATTCCATTTTACCAGCGTGTTATTGAAGTACTTGTTATAAAAAACAAACAGCTTACCATCCACGATCTTGAATGTTTTAGGGTTGATCTCTACTTTCTCTCCGGTAGCGCCCATTGCATATGCGCACCAACCGCCATACTGAGGTTCATATTTTGCGGGACTCGTTTTAAATGTTTGTCTGTGCTCTTCAGATGCAAAACGGTATGTGATGCCATTATAAACAGTGGCGATATCGCTCTTGCCTTCCACCGGTTTATGATCAATGAAATATGCGACAGGATCGTACCCCTGTAGCGCTACCCCAGACTTGTCCACATTGTATTCCTTCTTGCGTACCTCCGTTGTTTGTTGTGCTGACACCCCGGTTACGAATACCAATGCCAAAACCAATATTCCAATTACCTTTTTCATGACTTTCGTTTTATCAAGTGATTTTTGAAATGAGTGTGTTGTTTCAATATCACACATCATCTTTTTACCCATTACTTTACAACACTGTAAAACTACTATGTCCTGAAACCCTGGTAAATACCGGCACTTCCCGAAGACTTATCTAAATTGCCCGAATGATGAGAGGTGCAATCAGATTGAAATTTCAGGGGGATTATCTAACGGTACATTCATCGTGCGCGTCAGCATGTTAGAGATCATATTCGCGCCTATACACAATACGACATCTACAAGATGGGTATTAGTATAACCCATTGCGAAGAATTGGTCCAGCGTTGATTCCTCCGGCTTACATTTGTTAAGCACCATGCTATATGTAAGCCGGGCGAGCGTATCATATTTTGGATCAAACGCAGCTGTACCCGTTTTTATCTCAGCCATCTGTTGTTCATTGAAACCATTGAGTCTCGCAATCATAGCATGTGCCTGCAGGCAATATGCTGATTCATTAAAAGCACCGACCACAAGGCTGATCACTTCTTTTTCTTCTATTGTCAACAGTTGCTTTCTGGACTGCAGCTGCACATAGGAATCCAGTCCTGTATCAGATAGGGCAAGCATAGCATACAGGTTAGGCATTATTCCTAACTTGTCATTAAAGTAGTCGAAGTATTTTTTATTCAATGGAGAGACATCTTCTTTTGTTGGTATACAGAACGTATGCATAACTGTTCATTATAACACGATGAATAAATATCATTCTACCCGCTGTCCTCTGAAGTCAGAAATGCTATTACCACTATACAGTTTGAAAAACCGGCTAAAGTGTGCGGGATTGGAAAACCCTAACAGGTACGCAATTTCTTTAGCTGATTTGTCTGTATAAAAGAGATAACGCTTTGCTTCTAAAATAATCCTGCGTTGGATCAGTTTAGAAGGGGCGGGATAATTAAAAATGCCGAAAAGGTTAGCCAATGTTTTTGGCGATTTATTTAACGCGTTAGCATAAAACTGCACATTATGCTGCGTCTTAAAATTATCTTCCAGCAGCAAATTAAACATGCGCACAACGCTCATTTTATCTTCTGTCAGTTTGCTATAACCTTCCGTCTGCTTTTTAGCGATACGGGTTACAATAATGATCAGGCGCTTCAGCAATATGCGCAACATCTCTGCCTGCATACTGTCTTTGCTTTCCAGCTCTTCTATGCTCAGTTTTTCTATAAGAGCGATCTGGTCTATCTCCTGCTGTGACAAGCGTACGAACAAAGGGTGGCGGATACCGTAGAAAAGGAATCCTGCGCAACCTACTTCGACATCATGATCTACGATACAGTAGAAATCTCTGTTAAACTGCCAGGCCACGAGTTCTTCGGGCCGTTCAAATGCAAAGTGCTGGTTGGCTACCAGGGGCAGGATCGAATTTGCCGGAAAGTTATAAGGCACCTGATCAATAGTAGCCTTTTGGTCTTCATACCGGTTGAAAACAATAGTATTGATCGCACCTGCTTTGGGTACGCCTTCCCCTTTTAGGTCACTGTCCCCTGTTCTTACTGAAAACAATCCATTAGTACCTCGTTCTACGAAGAGTAAATTCATAACACCTGTCTTTTTTAACAGCAGCCCCGATTGTACCACCAGCTTTAGCACAGCTGGTCATTACAAAAGTGCTTTTCGAACTGCTTTCGAAGAAGGTCCGGCTGGCGCTCATAAATTCGTCTTTTGATTTGCTACATTATATTCCGGACCAGCATGCAAAACTATCTGGTATGTATTGCTGAAGCAATGCCAGCCTTTCCCGATATGTTATCCAGATTTCCCGAATAGGGGGGAATGGGCTATTTAAACTGGTTGTACGGATGAAATAGTAGCTTAATATATTCGGTTAACAAGGAAAGATAATACCTGCTGGAAAACAGAAAAGCCTTACCGGTAATTACCGGCAAGGCTTTTCTGTTTTCCAGCAGGAGAACGTCTTCCTAACTTATAATAGATTATTGTAGAAGCACACTCGACGAAGTGGTATCAATACCATCTGACCAAACCATCTTATATATACCTAAAGGCAGACCGTTTAAGTGGACAGTTGTTTGAACATCTCCTGGCTTCACGGGCTGGATACGTACCAGCTTACCTTCCATATTATACAGCTTCAACTTAGCACTCCGGGAAGTAGCCCGATGTTTTACGACAGTATAATTGGTCGCCGGGTTAGGATATATTGCAATAGTCTCGACCCGTCCTGCATCGGTATCACCCACTCTGGCAATCGCAGAATTAAATCCTGTTATTTGAGACATGGGTTGCAGATATGTGAAAGATGCACTGCTATCAACACCGTAAATTGTCACAACAGTGACCTTACCGGTAGCACCACTATCAACCACAGCGTTGATCTGTGTGTCAGAAACTACGATAAATGAGGCCGCTGCCTTACTTCCAAAACTCACACTTTGAGTTTCTTCAAGTCCGCTGCCGCTGATCATCACCGTTTCTCCCGTCATTGCCTGAGAGGGTGTAACGGAATTCACTACTGGCAGCACCGGAACATCTGGCAACAGCGTAAAGTATACGTTTGAGGTAGAATCGGTACCTGCGGGCGCCGTCAAAGATACCTTACCGTCATTGTCATGGCCTATCACGGCGTTAATAGTAGAGTCATTAAGCACCTGGAAAGAGGACACCGGCGTATTTCCAATTTTAACCTCATTAACGCCTGTCAGTATAGAGCCAAAGATTGTAACCGTATCACCTCTATGTGCTGTAGCCGGCGTGATAGCGTTAGCCTTCGGAAGGTTCAGTACCTGGAAGCCGGTGATAGTATCAGCCCCATATTTGGTTTGCACAATAATAGTATCATTAGCGCTATTTCCTTTTCCTACTCTAAGCAATATGGAAGTGCCGTCCTGTTGCACACTCAGGAATTGAGCCGGCGCTCCGCCAATTGATACGGATGTTGCATACTGCAGGGCATTACCATTGAGATAAACAAGATCATTTAAACTGCCTGATGAAGGCGAGAACGAAGTGATCTTTGGTATATACGAAGATAAATAAGTGAAGGAAGCTGTAAGCTGTATGGATGCTCCGCTCTGAGAAATAACTTTTGGTACTCCTGTTGAACCATTTCCAACTATAACCTTTATTTGTTTATCATCAACCGGAATATAACCTGCCACCGGAGTTCCTCCGAATTGCACTTCTGCGGTGTAATCCATGTCCTCACCAAATACAGAGATGGTGTCTCCTGTCAAGCCATAGATAGGCCTGATGAACCGGGGGAAAGCACTTGCTGGCGTCACCGGTAATCCACCGGAATAGGAGTCTCCATAATCAGTGTGCACAGATATAGATCCCGTGAAATTTTTAGTTCTTCCCACAGTCGCCAGCACTTTTGACTCATCGACCACTGTGAAGCTGGCAGCTGTATCACCACCGAGCATTACTTTCTTTGTAGTACCGAGATTGGATCCTGCGATTGTCAAAACTTTGCCGCGTACAATGTTGCCATTGACTGAAACAGAAGCAATCTCTGGTTTCGCTCCCGGATAAGAGTAGTTAAACTTCAGTACCTGTACATACCCACTCTTACTTGTGAGGGTAAGTTTACCCCAGTTTGTGTTATTATTTATCCTTACAGTGATCCTGTTAGGACTTTCTAAAGTGAATGGAACTGACACTTTTCCATAAATAAGGTTAGTGAAGCTAACATTGCCAACATTCTGCAAATTCTCCCCGGCAATCGTGACTACGGTACCGTTTCCACCAACTATGGGTGTCATAGCAGAAACAGCAGGCAGGGCAGAAGTATCCATCCGGATAGTTGCAACAGTCGATCCACCGGGCGTAGTAATATAAACCCTTAAAATGGGATTCCGACAGGTAGCTGACGTTTGCACTTCAATTCGTTCGTCGCTGATACTCGTCGGATAAATAGGTAGGCAGTCTGCCTGGATCGTCGCATTTGAAAAGTTTTTCCCCAACAGGGCTACCTTATCACCTGCCCTGGGATTTATGGGCATAGTAAGAAGAAATTGCGGCGGATTCTGCTTAAAGGTAAATCCCCATGCTTGTGCTGCATCAATAGGGTTGCTGACAATTACGGCACCTGAATTACCTGTGCCTAATGTTGCTGAAATGCATGTGTCATTAATGACCTGAAAAGAGGCGGCAGGAACATAACCGAATTCCACCCTGTTGACACCAGAAAATCCCTGGCCATAAATTTTTACAATTTCTCCTTTTGCAGCGGCGATGGGCTCAAAACGGGAAATGACGGGTTGCGAAAATGTATTTAAAACGAACAAAAAGGTGAATATAAAACACGCAGAGAAACGGGTTAGCGGTGTTTTACAAATCTGGATGTAGGGCATAGAGATTGAATTTGAATTTCCTTAAAAATAATCCACAATCTCAATACTTATAATTAATTTATTATGTAATAGGGGTGGTTGTATTTGCCCGTATGATCTGCAATTGTGTACAAAGAAACATATCCTGCAGGCCATGCTAAAAACACACAAGGTCACTGCCTTCTCCACAGATCAAAAATCCTTTTCCATCTATATCTCCTTTTATCACGCCGGCCAGATTTGTTATTATCTGTGTCAGGGTTCCTGAAGATATTACTTCGAATGGCTCATCCTTATCGATAACGACAATCCATTTGTTGCCGGCACACATTGTTTGCAACAGGTCTCTCGTTGTATACTGCGCTTCTTCGGGATCTTCCGGCACTTCATCATCGGGTGCATTCATCCATAGTTTTCTGGCATAGATGTCTAATCCGGGCCCCATTACGCTGATACACTGCCAGTCAGTGGATGTAGACGTAGCCGGAAGATTACGCTGTACAAAGTTGGTTACCGGGCTATAAACAAGTTTGTAGTTTGAGCCGAAATCAGCTTCAGGTGGTCCCTGCGGGTATTTTTCTCCCTGCCACTCGAAAATAGGCTCCCTGAATGTGAGCCCAGAGATATGAGTACCAGCAGGAATGAGTATTTCAAATATCAGATCCATACAACATTTATTTGTGTGGGTAGCGTTCCTCCCTTATCAGGGAGAACTTAGGAAATTCCTGGATATATTGATAAACCATTGTCATCTTTGATCTCATGCATTTCTTTGTGGAGATGACCTTTGTCGACCAGCGTGCAGAATGCGGCCGCTTCGGGACAGATAACTTTTACGGCTATTGGTATATTTCGTGGTATGGAATTAGAACCGATGTTAGGGAATTTGTTAGGTAAGCATAAAAAAAGCTTTCAGCCGATCAGCTGAAAGCCTTTTCTATCTTGTGGTCCCACCTGGGCATGATCCAGGGACCCCCTGATTATGAGTCAGGTGCTCTAACCAACTGAGCTATAGGACCTGTTCTTTACAGAACGAATATTTTGAAACTTTCTCGTGGGTTCCCTTTTCAGGGGACGGCAAAATTAATTATTTTTTATTCAATTATCCAATCATTTCAGATTTTTTTATTTTGGACATATAAATTTGCACTTTCTCATTCAGCAGTTCACCATATGAAAGGAATTAAACACATCATCTTTGATCTGGGCGGAGTTATTATAAATCTCAATTACCAGCTGACTTACAAGGCATTCGAGGAGCTCGGGGTAAAAGAGTTCACCAGTTTATACAACCAGTTTTCGTTGACCACTTTGTTTGACGATCTGGAAACAGGCAAGATCGAGCCTGAAGTTTTTCTGAATGAGATGCAGCAGCATACAGCACCAGGAACCACCCACCAGCAGATCACTGACGCATGGAATGCAATGTTGCTGGACTTTCCGTTACGCCGGCTGCAAATATTACAGCAGCTAAGGCAGCATTACGGATTATATCTTTTAAGTAACACCAACGCCATTCACCTACAGGCCTTTAATAAAATATTACAGGACAGCAGGGGTATCCCTTCGCTGGCGTCATTTTTTGATAAAGCTTATTATTCACACCTGATCGGGTTACGCAAGCCTGAGAAAGAGGCGTATCAGTTTGTGCTGGATGAGAATGGTCTGGATCCTGTTGAGACCTTATTTATAGATGACACACTTCCCAATGTTGAAGGCGCCAAAGCAGTTGGCATACAAACAATACATCTCCTGCCACCTAAAACGATGGCCGATATCTTCAAATAACGACGAAGACTATTTGATTTCTTCAAAATCCAAATAATCTCCTTTGTCGGCTTTTTTAGGAGCTGTTCCCTGCTGTTGTGCCTGCGCTGTTTGTCTTTGTGCTTGTTCCTGTTGCTGGTATTGACGACGGAGATGTTCCTGAATATCTCCCATTTGTCTGCGTACGTGTTTAGTAGATTGGTACACAGGTACAATGAAGTCAAATACGAGTTTGTAAAGCAACCAGAATACAAATGCTAAAAATGCGTATTTCAGTATCATGTAACAAATGTAGCAGTTAATCTGCTTTCAGGCCAGAGAAAAAAAAGTCTTTAGGTTTTCTTTAACAGCCGTGGAAGCAGATTAGCCTGATTAAAGACCTAATAAAGCGGCACTTTCGAGCGCAGCCTTTTTATTGTATTCCCAGGCCAGCCGGCGGTAGTTGATTGCGTCAACAATAGTACCTACCAGGCAAAGACCCAGTGTTAAAATATATAATATACCCATACCGATCTGATTGAGAAGGAAACGATGAATGCCTGCGGGGCCGATCAAACCGATGAGACAGCAGATGAGCACGACCTGGGGATCTTTTCTTCGTCCCTGGTAAATAGCCAGAAAACGCTGACGGGTTTCAATGGAGTAATCGCGGGTGAGTTCCTGCAGCCATAACAGTTCTTCCTGTTCAATGCCGGGTAATGTGGCGAATGCGTGATCAGTCATGTATAGTGATTTTAAGATCTGCAAAAGATTGCCATTGCAGTTTGGCAAGTTGAAAAGTCCGGTATGTTAATATTATTAAGGCGAATGGACCAAGGGGATGACTTTTTAGAGCCGCCTTCCACTCTCCATGTAATAAAAAATTAATAGAATGACCGAGGCCACATCCGGGACACCAGGGTATATTCATTCTTTTGAGCAGGCAGAAACTTTCACCGTTGTGTGGACCGGGATCCATAAAAAATAAGAGTAACAGGGCTGTCGGCCACATGATCAACTCTATATTAATACGTTGTATGTATGCTTTAATTTGCATGCTTCATACTAAGGGGGCGTAGTTATTATTATTTTTCTAAATCTATGTGTACAGGGCGTTTTCTTTCGTGAAATTATTTCATACAAGTTAAAGAAAATGTTCTTGGATCAAAATAAAATCCTAATTTTGCATAGGAAAATGATACTAACGAAGGGGACTGAGCGGTCCCCTTCTCGTTTTTTTATGGCAAATGAACAAGTGATAATAAACATCCGGGACATGGCAGCAGAAATGCTTGCCCCTTATCCGGAATATTTCGTAGTAGATGTGCGGATAAAACCCACGAATAACGTAAAACTCTTTGTAGACGGGGATAATGGTGTACCGGTCGATAAACTGGTCGCATTTAACCGGAACCTGTATACCAGGCTGGAAGGCGCCAATTTGTTCCCCGACAACGATTTTTCCCTGGAAGTATCCTCTCCCGGACTGGACGAACCTCTGAAACTTCACCGTCAATATGTTAAGAACATAGGTAGAAAGATAGCAGTTACTTTATTGGATGATTCCGAAAAAGAAGGAACCCTGCTGTCCATAACGGAGGAGAAGGTGACGATAGAGGAACTGGCCGGTAAAAAGAAAGAGAAAAAAATTACTGAAATAAATTTAAATGAAATCAAGCACACGAAGGTGTGCATCGTGTTTTAAAATATAATAATATAACCGAAACATGGCTAGTATTAACCTGATTGAGTCATTCACGGAGTTTAAAGAAGCGGAGAACATTGACCGCCCTACGTTGATGAAAGTGTTGGAAGATGTGTTCAAAACTCTTCTCCGTAAAAAGTATGGCTCTGATGAGAACTTTGACGTGATTGTAAATACTGAGAAAGGTGACCTGGAAATTTTACGCCGCCGTACCATCGTTACAGACGGTGAGGTGGAGGATGATAATGCCCAGATTGCTTATTCGGAAGCCATTCTAGTTGAACCAGATTATCAGGTAGGAGAAGACCTTTACGAGGAAGTGGAGATTATGGACTTTGGCCGCAGGGCCATCCTGGCTGCAAAGCAGACCCTTTCCGCCCGTATCGGCGACCTTAAAAAGAACATTCTTGTAAAGAAATATGCTGATCGTGTAGGTGAAATTGTAACGGGTGAAGTTTACCAGGTATGGAAAAAAGAAGTTTTATTGCTTGATGATGAAAGGAATGAGTTAATTTTACCTAAATCTGAACAAATTCCTACCGATTATTTCAAGAAAGGGGAAAATGTAAGGGCAGTAGTGAAAAAAG
>CABHOY010000060.1 GCA_902168105.1 uncultured Flavihumibacter sp. | reverse complement strand
TACCAACGGACTTCTCAGAAGCCACGGGAATCAGTTCTGTAACCGGAAAATTTCTTTCGGTCAATACTTGTAACATTTTTGAGCCTACCAGCCCGGTAGCTCCTACTACGGCAACTTTCATTGTTTTTACATTTTAAATTTTTGGAAATGCAAATTTAACACAACCTGCGCGGTTTTCAATGTATACGCCAGAATCATAGAAAATCACTAAATTTCTGGCTAAACCAACCTACTTTTTTAGACATGCGTATTTCCATTGTTTGTGCATGCCTGCTGTTGCAGGCCTCTTCCTCATTCGCACAAGTGAGCGAACATTTTGATTATCATAGTATTAATGATGCGGAGTCCTGGAAAGGTACTGATACTGCCTGGCAGATACAATCAGGCCGTTTGCGGAGCCACTTACAGCAGCAAAGCAGTAGTTTCCATATTGCAACACCTTCTTCCGTCGCCCATAATGCAATATGGGAATGGTGGCTGCAGCTGGATTTCAACACTTCCTCCCTTAATTATGTAGACGTCTTTCTGACCGCCGATAGTGCAAACCTGCTGGGGACGGGTGTCAGAGGGTATTTTGTACGCATAGGGAACACGAAAGACGAGGTATGCCTGTACCGGAAAGATGGCAATGCGCAGCCAGTCATGCTGATAGACGGCCGCGACGGGATCACGAACCATACATCAACTAAACTGAAGATCAAAGTAACCAGGACGGAGAATGAATGGGAACTGTGGATAGACGAACAGGCCGATGGCACAGCATACGTTCGCGAAGGCACTGCCAGTGATCATATCTACAATACTTCGTATTTCATGGGCTTTGCTATACGGCAGTCAACCGCTTCATTCTTCAGGCGTCACTATTTTGATGATGTACTGGTTTCACCGTTAATAAAAGATACAACATCACCCACATTAACATCCTGGCAGCTGAATGACAACCGGACACTCACATTATGTTTCAGCGAGCCGCCCGACAGCACGGCACTTTCCCTCGCAGAATATTTCCGCTTATCTGTTCCCGGTAACACTGCCGATAGCATCTGGCAGGACAGCAGTTTGCCTTCCTGTGTTCATGTAAGATTTCCGCAGGCCTTTCCTAACGGCGATAGTTGCCGTTTGTTCATCAGCGGCGTAAAAGATCTTTCGGGGAATGTCATGGAGCCTGTCAATATCTCCTTTCTATATTACAGCAGCAGTGGTTATGATGTACTGATACATGAATTCCTGCCGAGGGCATTACCTTCTGCCGGGCTACTACCTGCCAGGTTTGTAGAACTTAAGAATAACAGTCCCTATGCCTTACAGCTGAAAGGCTGGCGGATCGGGAATAGCAGCCGGGAGGCCATAATACCCGCTTATCTTCTCAGATCAGGTCAGCTGTTGGTGCTTTGCGATAAGGGAAGCACTGCCCTATTCCCTGATGATATTCCAATATTGGGCATTGGCAGTTTCCCTGCTCCGGGCGATAGTGACATTATCACACTTCGCAATGACGAGGGCTTGCCGGTCCATGCTGTTGGATATGATCGTAGCTGGTATAATAACCCGGTGAAGGCAAGAGGAGGCTGGAGCCTTGAAATGACAGACGTCAACTGGCCCTGCGCAGGAAGCAGTAACTGGAAACCGTCTACAGCTACGCAGGGAGGCACTCCAGGCCAATCAAATAGTATAGCAGGTACAGGTACAATGCCCCCTCCGGTATCACTGTTGAAGGCCTTTCCGTCCGACAGTACCACGCTTCTGCTCTCGTTCTCGGGAATAATGGATAGCCTTACCATAATAGAACCAGTGCATTTTGAATTTAATCCGCCACTACCGGTAGCCGGCATCACAGCCGATCCCCCTTTGTATAATAATATATCACTCCGTTTGACAACCCCCTTGTTGCAAGACACGGTTTACACCGTGAATATATCCGGCCTACAGGACTGTACGGGGCAGGAAGTAACGACCAACGGTGATATAACCTTTGCCCGGGTTAATACTGCCGACAGTTTTGACATCGTGATCAATGAAATACTATACGACCCTGCCTCCGGTGTGCCGGAATTCATTGAGATCTATAACCGAAGCAGGAAGGCCGTAGACTTATCCCGGTTGTACCTGGCAAAACGAAAGGAGGATGGGGTGCTTGATGATCTTACCCCGCTTGGCGGGCAACATTCGTTACTACTTCCCGGAGCTTATGGCGCCTTTACTACAGATGTTCTGGCCTTATGCATGTATTACGATTGCCCCCAGCCACGCAACCTATATAAGACAAACCTGCCGGCGCTGATGAACGGAGAGGGAAGAGTCGTGCTCCTGAACGAAGGTGGCCGGATATTGGATGAGCTGCATTATTCCGATGGTATGCATGTCGGCATAGCTGACAATACCCGGGGTGTTTCCCTGGAGCGCCTGCAGGCAGACGGGCGTACTCAAGACAAGTATAACTGGCATTCCGCAGCGACAACCGTGAAATATGCGACCCCGGGTTACCGTAATTCTCAGCAACTGCCTGGTGTAACCCTCCCGGGCAGCCTGACGGTGCAACCTGCTATTTTCTCCCCGGATAATGATGGTCGGGAAGATCTTGCCATTGTCAGATATAATTTTCCGGCGCCGGGTTATATAATAAATGTCACGATTTTTGATGCAGAGGGCAGGCCGGTAAGGTACCTGGAAAAAAACACGTTATTGCCGGCCTCGGGGTATATGACCTGGGATGGCCGGGGCGAGTCCAACCGCGGGCTGGTAACAGGAATATATATCATCTTTGCGGAGGCTTTTAGGACGGATGGAGCCGTCAGCCATTGGAAATTGCCTATAGTATTGGGAAAAGGTATAAATTAGTTGATTACGTCAAAAAATAAGGTTGATCAGATCAATTATTAATAATATTAGCTCAACAGCCTTATTCCAATTTGTCGGATAGAAACGATTTTTTATATTTGCGCTTCTTAAAAATTTGAACATGCAGTATAGAGAAATAGTTGCAGTAACCGGTTTGGGTGGTTTGTTTCAATTGATTGCCAGCAAACAGGATGGCGCTATAGTAAGATCTCTGGAAGACAAGAGCACAAAATTTGTAAGCTCCCGTGTCCATAACTTTACTCCGCTGGAAAGTATTGAAGTATTTACTACCGGAGATAATGTTAACCTGGCTGAAGTATTTAAGGCCATGCAGGATCAGGAAGCTAAAACAGCCCCGGTTGACACCAAGGCTGACAATAATGCTATCAAGTCTTACTTTAAAAGCGTGTTCCCTACTTTCGATGAAGAAAGGGTTTACGTAAGCGATATGAAGAAGATGGTAAAATGGTATGCCATCCTCAAGAGTAATGATCTCCTGAAATTCGACGAAGTAGCCGAAGAAGGTCAGGAAGGCGCTGCTCTTACTGCTGAAGCAACACCCGCTCCGGATGCAGAAGTAGCAGAAAAGCCTGCTAAGAAAGCTGCTAAACCTAAAAAAGCGGCCGCTAAAGAAGACGCTGAAGAGGTAGCAACCGAAGAAGCTCCGGTAGAAAAGCCAGCAAAAAAAGCTGCTAAACCTAAAAAAGAAGAAGCACCAGCTGCTGAAGGGGAAGAAGCTCCTAAGAAGAAGGCTGCTCCTAAGAAAAAGAAGACAGAAGAATAGTTGGTATTCTCAGCTTATAATGCCAGACGCTGCGTGTAGAGACATACGGCGTCTGGCTTTTTTATGTCCCTATCCGCCCCTTTTTCCACTCCCCCGCCTTTTAATGAAAAATCACATTATTTAATATTATGTACATCTGTATATAGGTCTTAATTAACGATCTATATAGTAAGTATTTGACTTTAGCTTTGTAAAGGCGCTATAGTAGTGCTTTAGCTGAGATAACCCATATATAACCCATATATAACCCATATATAACCCGTATATAAGCCATATATAACCCATATCTAAGAGGTATGGGTTATATATGGCTTATATACGGGTTAATTACAGGTTGTTTATGAGTAATTAGTTAGAATTCGCTAACATCAGAAGCCTTTTGATCCTTTGATCAAGGATGATTGATCAGGTGTCTCATGACATTGGCGCATAATTTCTTATTTTAGTAGAATGAAGACTTTAGACGCAAATATTGAGAAACAGCCACGTAAGCTGTTGCCGGAGAACTTCACGGTAACTACGTGGGAGGGTTTGCAGCCCTATTTCGAGGAGCTGCAACAACGGGCGTTAGGCAGTGAGGCGGCCCTGGAACAATGGCTGAAAGATATCAGTGAACTGGAGGCTGTCATTAGTGAAGATGCCTGCTGGCGACAAATACGCATGACTTGTGACACGACAGACAAATCGCTCGAGGAAGCATTTGCTTACTTCTGCATGGAGATCCAGCCTAAACTGCAACCCTATGCGGATGCGCTGAATAAAAAGTTACTCGCCAGTGAATGGCTGAAGGGCCTGGACCAGGAGTTATATGCTACCTATCTGCGCAATGTGCGGAAACAGGTAAAGCTTTTCCGTGAGGAAAATGTGCCGATACTGGCTGAACTGAGTGTCCAGTCGCAACAATACGGCACCATTGCCGGTAAAATGACTATCACTGTAAACGGCCAGGAATATACCCTGCAGCAGGCTGCCCGGTTCCTGGAAAACAGCGATCGCGCGTTGAGAGAAGATGTGTTTACTAAAATGGCTAACCGCCGTCTGGAAGATAAAGACGCTTTTGACAAGCTTTACACTGCGCTTGTTCAGAAAAGGGACCAGGTAGCAAAAAATGCCGGGTTTGAAAATTACCGCGATTATAAGTTTGAAGACCTGGGCCGGTTTGACTATACGAAAGAAGATTGTTTCCAGTTCCACACGGCTGTAAAAGAGCATATCCTGCCACTGGTAAAGAAGTTACAGGAGAAACAGCGTAAGAAACTGGGCCTGGACGTACTGAAGCCCTGGGATACAGAGGCGGAACCAGCAGGGATCAAGCCGCTGGAGCCTTTCAAGACCGGGGAGGAACTGGTGAATAAGGCAATTGAGTGCTTTGACGAACTGGGACCATTCTTCGGAAATTGCCTGCGTGTGATGCAGAAAATGGGGCGTCTTGACCTGGACAGCCGTATTGGTAAAGCTCCTGGAGGTTATAATTGTCCGCTGGCGGAAACGGGTGTACCGTTCATTTTTATGAACGCGGCCGGGCAGATGAAAGACTTGACCACTATGGTACACGAAGGGGGACATGCGGTGCATTCCTTCCTGAGTCATGACCTGTCTCTCAGTGCTTTTAAGGAGTACCCGATGGAAATAGCTGAAGTGGCCAGTATGAGTATGGAACTGTTCACCATGGATTCCTGGAATATCTTTTTCAGCAATGAAGAGGAACTGCGCAGGGCGAAGCTACAACAGCTGGAACGTGCGATCATCATCTTCCCATGGATCGCAACGATCGATAAGTTCCAGCACTGGGTATATGAAAACCCGCAGCATACTGTAGAAGAACGTACTGCAGGCTGGAACAGGATACAGGACGAGTTCTCTACGGGGGTAGTTGACTGGGCCGGTTGGGAATCTTACAGATCTATCGGCTGGCAGCGGCAGCTCCATCTGTTTGAAGTACCTTTCTATTACATAGAGTATGGTATTGCACAATTAGGAGCGATCGCGATGTGGAAACAATACAGGGAGAATAAACAACAGGCGCTGGACAACTATGTAAGTGCGTTGAGCCTGGGAAGTACCCGTACCCTGCCGGAACTGTATAAAGCGGCAGGCATCAGGTTCGATTTCTCTCCAGCCTATGTAAAAGAGCTGGCGGAATTCGTACAGGAGGAGATAGAAAAGATCAGCTGATCATAAATAAAGACGAAGGCATTGAGATGCAGTAGAAATATCCGCTGCATTTCAATGCCTTCGCCTTTTTTGTAATTATTTACATTGTTTACATACCCCGCTTACCACTACATCCACATTATGCATGGCATATCCTTTCGGCAGGTGGATCTCTGGCACATCAGTATCTTCGAGGCAGGTAGTAGTGCCACATTCTTCACATTTGAAATGAACGTGGTGGTCGTGATGATCATGTTCCGAGCAATCCGATTTGCAGAGCGCATAACGGATAGAAGTATCTGTAGTCGGGATACTGTGAATGATCCCTTTGTCAAGAAATGTTTGTAAGGTGCGGTACACTGTAACACGGTCAAAGGTTTGACCGGCCAGCTTCTCAAAGCTGCTATGTTCAAGGGCGCCATTGCTGTTCATGAACAGCTCCAATATCTTCACACGGGTATCTGTTATGCTGAGCTTACTGGCTCGGAGCAGTTCAGTAATACTTGCTTTGTTCTTGTTGCTCATGATAAAATATACTGCGTTAATTTTCTTCCTTCAACAACTGAGATATGTCAGTAATGAGCTTGTCTACGTCAGGTTTTTTTGTTCCTTCATACAGTCCTCTTATACGCCCTTCTCCGTCTACCAGGGCAAACCACTGGGTGTGTACGAAATCTTCATCGCCGGTATAGGTACCATCGTCCACCAGGTATCCTGCTCTGGCTAATTTATACAGATCTTTTTTGCTTCCGGTCAGGAACCACCAGTTCTGCGGATCGGCGCCATGTTCTTCCGCATATTGCTTCAGTACCGGGATGCTGTCGGTTTCAGGGTCCACGGTATGTGACAGTATACGGAAACGCGGCTCATTTTTATAAGTAGCGTATACCTTGACCATATTGGCATTCATCTTCGGACAGATGCCGGTACAGGTGGTGAAAAAGTATTCCGCTACATATACTTTCCCTTCGACGTCTTTACTGGTGATGGTTTTCCCTTCCTGGTTAGTGAAAGAGAAGCCGCCAACGATATGGCCATTGGTGCCCAATACCGGTAATTTCTCTTTTCCGAAGAAGCTGCCTTTCTCTTCTTTGATCACGTAGCCTGAGTATCCGAGAAAGGCGATGCTCAGTAATGCGAAGAATATTATATAGAACACATTCTTTTTAGACATAATGCCAGTCGTTTTACAGGACAAAGGTAGTACACAATTAGCTAAATACACTTATGCAACTTTGTTGCATAAAAACCGTATCTTTGTTTTGAAGTCAGTCTCTTCCTGCTGGTAAACCCATACTGATAAGGTTTTACGCATACATAGATAAGGGTAAACAATGTGCTGTGCCGTCAAGGTGCGGCACTTGTTTTTTTACATCTTAAGGCCAATTTTAATACCGATGTGAAGGCTTGGGAACACGCTGATCAGTCTTCCGTCGTTGGAGTCGGCTACTCCGTTGTTGTCTCTGAAGTTATTATAGTCATATACTTTCATGCGAACGCCCAGTCCTACGTAGGGGTCGAGGATGAACTTATCCTTCCTGATCTGGCGGCCGAGGAGGAATTGGAGGGCGTAAACGTCTTTATCGCCGGTATTCTGGTAGGCGCCATTGTTAATAGTCACCTCGTCGTTGGGGTAGAATACCTTCTTATATAATAATACGGGTTGAAAGTAGGTACCCTGGGCGCGGAACATACCGTCTTGTTGAGAAACGAGGTACCAGCGTAAACTGGCGCTGAAACCGAGGCCTCTACCGTCTACAAACTGTTCGGTGCTGATATCGGGCTTTTTCTGACCGATGTCTATTTTCTTTGCCAGGATGTAGTCGGGGTAGTCGGTATAGATACCACTTATGCCCAGTTCAATGCTTACTTTTTCGGAGAGTTCCTGTTCTATGGTGACTTCCAGTTCATTGATCAGGCGGGCGGGATTTACCTTAATATAGGTAGATCTGCGAAAGGGACTTTTCTCCTGTGCCAAGACAGTTATTACACTAAGGCACAACAGGCAAATAACAAGCAGTGGTCGTTTCATATAGTTGTCTGCATTTGGCGGCAGCAGTCAGCCGGAGGTTGCAGGTTCATAAGGGGAAGCCTACAGCTGAGCTGAAAGCCGTTATTAAGAGGTCAATAATCGTTCCACAATTACCGGATACCACTGATGTTCAAGCAGATGAATTTTGGCTGCGAGTGTCTCGGGGGTATCATCGGGAGTGATGGTACAACGTTCCTGGAGGATGGTTGCGCCATCGTCATATTTTTCGTTGACGAAGTGGATGGTAATGCCGCTTTCTGTTTCTTTGGCGAGGATCACTGCTTCATGTACGAAGCTACCGTACATCCCTTTACCGCCATATTTCGGTAACAGGGCCGGGTGTATATTAACTATGCGGTCCGGGAACGCCTGTACCAGATTAACAGGTACTTTCCAAAGGAAACCGGCAAGAACGATCAGGTCAATTTCTGCCTGTCGTAACATCGTTATATAATGATCTGTACGGAAAAACAGTTCTTTTTCTATCAATACGGACGGAATGCCTTCTTTTTCGGCTATCTTCAGCACACCGGCTTCCGGTTTGTTGCATAGTATCATAGATACCCTGGCAAGGGTGGAGTGGCGGAAGTGGTCAATTATTTTTTGTGCGTTACTACCTGCTCCCGAGGCGAAGATGGCTATATTTTTCAAAATAACAGTTTATTAAAGACGGCGCAAAAGTAACTAATTGGTCTTATTTATAAGCGTATTTGAACATTCCTGGCGCGAAGGGGGTTATTTATGGAAACCTGTAAGCCAGAGGGGAGTTAAAAAAACAACAGCCGGAACAAAAATAATACCATTCAAAAGGGCACGCCATAATATATATAATCAAATCGTTGAATCCGGAATAAGGTTGTGCTGAAATATGACTTTTATCATGTTTTTTTTCATGCAAAACGCATTGATGATTACCCGCTTTACCGCGTTCTATATAGGGAAAAGGAATTAGTGAAGCAAGTAAGAATTTTTTATAATTGTTGATAAATTGTCAACATTGTGTCTTATTTTTGTGAGCACTTTTAAAGAAACTTAAGGTCAAATCTAAACTAAATAGGCTGTGTATCGTCGTGTTTCCATTCTTATGCGCAAGCATTTTGTGAGTGTTCTTGTCCTATGCGTTGCATTGATCGCGTCCTTATCCGTAAGGGCCGCAGATCCTGCCAAGGGTAAAGCATTGTTTCAGCAGAATTGCGCCAGCTGCCATAATGTTCACAAGAAAGTTACTGGTCCTGCACTGAAGGGTGTGGAGGAACGTTGGTCTGATAAGAAATTATTGCACCAATGGATTCATAATTCCGGCTCCGTAATCGCTGCAGGTGACCCGTATGCTGTTAACTTGTTCAACGAATATGGCAAGCAGGCAATGCCTGGTTTCCCTTCTTTCTCCGATGCAGATATCGATGATATCCTGGGTTACATTGAAGCAGAAAGCAAGGTTGATGTAACTACAAAGGGCGATGGTCCTACCGGAACTAAAGGTGGTGATGAAGATGGTGGTAACAACAGCCTGCTGTTCGGTATCATTACCCTGATCCTGGCGGTTGTAGCGCTGATCCTGATGCAGATCAACAGTAACCTGAACAAACTGGCTGCTGATAAAGATGGCCTGGCGGTTTCTGAGCCTGTTCCTTTCTATAAGAACAAAGCTTACATCGCTCTGACTATCCTGATCCTGTTCGTTGTGGGTGGTTACTTAACCATCAACGGTGCGATCGGTCTGGGCCGTCAGAAAGATTACATGCCTGAACAACCGATCTTCTACTCCCACAAAGTACACGCCGGTATCAACCAGATCAACTGTCTGTATTGCCACGCGGGTGCTGAGAAGAGTAAGCATGCCATGATCCCTTCTGAAAATATCTGTATGAACTGTCACAAGACCATCACTGATTATAATGGTCCCGCGCTCTTCACTGCAGAAGGTAAGAAAGTAAATGGTAGTGCTGAGATCCAGAAATTATTTGATGCGGTAGGTTTCGATAAAGAAAGCAAGACATATACCAGACCTGGTAAGCCGATCGAGTGGACAAAGATCCACAACCTGCCTGACCACGTTTACTTCAACCACTCTCAACACGTAGTAGCTGGTAAACAACAGTGTCAGACCTGTCACGGTGCGATCACTGAAATGGATGAGGTTCATCAGTTCGCAGAATTGTCAATGGGATGGTGTGTAAACTGTCACCGTACAACCAAAGTACAGTTCGCAGATAATAAATACTACAGCATTTTTGAACAGTTCCACCAGCAGGTAAAAGAAGGTAAGATCGACAGTGTTACCGTTGAAATGGTAGGTGGTACTGAATGTCAGAAATGTCACTATTAATAACTAGATGAAGCAAATCGGGTGAAGGAAGCTGGGGTTGTTAGCGAAGGTCAAATCGTTATGCCGGAATGCCATACTTCAAACGTCGGACTTCATAAGTCTTAAACATAATCCGTAACTCGTTAGTATAAATAACATGGAGCAAAAAAAGTATTGGAAAGGCTTGGAGGAGTTGCACAATACCAAGGAACATCAGGAGATTGTGAATAACGAATTTAGAGAGGATTTGCCTTTTGAGGAGAGTGAAAGCCTGTTGAATGCTACTACCCCGCGCAGGGACTTCCTGAAATACCTCGGTTTCACAACTGCTGCTGCTACAATCGCGGCTAGTTGCGAAACGCCTATTAAAAAAGCAATACCTTATGTAAATAAGCCGGAAGAGATCACCCCCGGCGTTCCTAACTATTACGCTTCCACTTACGCAGTAGACGGAGAATATCTGCCTGTTGTTGTAAAAACACGTGAAGGTCGTCCTATCAAAATTGATGGTAACGAAATGTCTTCCGTGACAGGTAGCGCGTCCACTGCAAGAGTACAAGGTGCTGTATTGAGCCTGTACGATTCAGCACGTCTGCGTTTCCCGACCATCAACGGTGCGGAAACGACCTGGGGAGAACTGGACAAACAGGTAGCAGCCGCTCTGGCTGGCCTGGGCAGCGCTCCTATCGTATTACTGACCTCTACTATTATCAGCCCTTCTACCAAGAAAGTGATTGCCGGTTTCCAGGCAAAATATCCTGGCTTCCGTCACGTAACATACGATGCAGTATCCTACTCCGGTATGCTGCTCGCTAACGAAGCTTCTTACGGAAAAAGAGCACTGCCTGTTTACCACTTCGAAAGTGCAAAGACCATTGTGAGTCTTGGTGCAGATTTCCTGGGTACCTGGCTGAACCCTGTAGAGTATTCAAAAGGGTACGGTGCAACTCGTAAGATCGATCAGAAAAAGCCGGAAATGAGCAAGCATTTCCACTTCGAAAGCATGGTAAGTGTTACCGGTGCTAACGCTGATGAAAGATATACACACAAACCTTCGGAAACCGGTGCAATCGCACTGGCCCTGCTGAGCGCAGTAGGTGGTGCAGTAAGCAAACCTGCTATCGCTGACAAACGCGTAGCTGAAGGTATCGAGAAAGCTGCGAAAGCGCTGAAAGACAGCCAGGGTAAAGCACTGGTTGTTAGCGGTTCCAATGATGTAAACGTACAGATCATCGTAAATGCCATCAACAGCCAGATCGGCGCGAATGGCACTACTATCGACTGGGCTTCCAATGTCGGCTACCGTCAGGGTATCGACAGCGAAATGGCGCAGCTGGTAACTGACCTGAACGCTGGTAGCATCGGTGGTTTATTCGTATACGGTGTGAACCCTGCTTATGATTACTATGATGCCGCGAAATTCATTTCCGGTGTTAAGCAGGCGAAACTGACCGTTACTTTCAACGATCGTAAAGACGAAACTTCTGAACTGTTCAAATATGCGGCGCCTGCTCATCACTTCCTGGAAAGCTGGGGAGATGCTGAAGGCCGTACCGGATATTTCAGTTTTATACAACCTACCATTGCGCCGCTGTTCAAAACACGTGCGTTTGAATCAACCCTGCTGGCCTGGAGCGGAAACGCTACTACCTGGGAAGATTTCCTGAAGAACGAATGGATCGCGAAACTGGGCAGCCAGGAAGCGTGGGACAAAACGTTACAGGATGGTATTATCGAACCTGCATCTGCTCCTGCTTTAGCTGGTGCTGCCTTTGCAGGTGACGTTGCCGCTGCTGCTGCCAAGATCAACAGTGCTAAGAAAGGCGGTAAGCTGGAACTGGTACTGTATGAAAAAGTATCAATCGGTAATGGTAAAGAAGCCAACAACCCATGGCTGCAGGAAATGCCAGACCCGATCACCCGCGCTACCTGGGATAACTACGCAGTTATTTCCAACACCCTGGCTAAAACGTTCCATACTGAACTGGGTGACGACTACGAAATCAATAGCGACAGGACTGTACTGAAGATCAAAGCAAATGGCAAGGAAATGTCTCTGCCACTGCTGATCCTGCCTGGTATTCATCCTGAAGTAGTTGCGATCGCACTTGGTTACGGACGTAACAACAATGCCGGTAAAGCTGCAGCAGGCGTAGGTAAGAATGCCTATCCGCTTGTAAGCTATAACGGTCAGACTTTCGATTATTTCTCTTCTGATGCAACTGTAGAAGGAACTTCAGAAAAGGCTCATATAGGTGTTACTCAAACACACAACAGCTACGAAGGCCGTCCTATCGTCAAAGAAACAACCCTGGAAGAGTTCATCAAGAACCCTAAAGAGGTGAACGAAGACCGTAAGGAGTTGGAAAAATATGGTGCGGACTTCCGTAAAGACGGTACCCTTTATCCTGATGTACACCAGTACCAGGGTATTAAATGGGGTATGTCTATCGACCTGAACACCTGTTTCGGTTGCGGTGCATGTACTATTGCATGTCAGGCTGAAAACAACGTATCAGTAGTTGGTAAAGAGCAGGTGATCAAGGCACACGAAATGCACTGGCTGCGTATTGACCGTTACTTCAGTGGTGACGAGAACAATCCGGAAGTAGTGTTCCAGCCTATGTTGTGCCAGCACTGTGATAACGCTCCGTGTGAGAACGTTTGTCCGGTAGCTGCAACCAACCATAGCTCTGAAGGTATCAACCAGATGGCTTATAACCGTTGTATCGGTACCCGTTATTGCGCAAACAACTGTCCATATAAAGTTCGTCGCTTCAACTGGAGAGACTGGAATGGTGCGGACAGCTTCGAAAATAACCTGTATGATGTAGCAGGTATGAACGACAACCTGACACGTATGGTGCTGAACCCTGATGTAGTGGTTCGTAGCCGTGGTGTAATGGAAAAATGTTCTTTCTGTGTTCAGCGTTTACAGGATGCTAAACTGACTGCTAAGAAAGCCGGCCGTCCGATGAAAGATGGTGAAGCTAAGACTGCTTGTCAGGTAGCTTGTGCTGCTGATGCTATCGTATTCGGTAACATCAACGATAAAGAAAGCCGCATTGCAAAACTGCGTAATGAAGAACAGACAGACAGGCTGTACTACGTGCTGGAAGAAACCCACACACTGCCATCTGTGAATTACCTGGCTAAGATCAGAAACAAAGCTGCTGAGCCAAAGGTAAAGGAGCATGAAGAAGCTCATCATGAAGCAGCAGCAAAACACGAAGCGTAAGCAAGGGTTGAGCTGATTAGATTGAAAGATTAACAGGAGATAATTTAAGTTTAGAACAATTAAAGCTCCTTATTCTGCATCCAGGTGCAGGTTAGGGGTAAAAGCTTAAAGAATTATGCATTTAAAGTACGAATCCACACTAAGAGAACCATTAGTTGATGGGGTGAAAGATTACCACCAGGTAACAGAAGATATCATCAGCCCGATTGAAGCCAAGCCTGGTATGTTGTGGTATGTGGGCTTTTCAATATCCTTGATATTACTTGCATTCGGTATCTTCTCCGTAACCTGGGAAGTTTATTATGGTACAGGTGTGTGGAACCTGAATAAAACCATCGGTTGGGGTTGGGACATCACTAACTTCGTATGGTGGGTAGGTATCGGTCACGCCGGTACGCTGATCTCCGCCATCCTCATGCTGTTCCGCCAGGGTTGGCGTACAGGTGTGAACCGTGCGGCTGAAGCCATGACCATCTTTGCGGTAATGTGCGCCGGTCAGTTCCCGATTTTCCACATGGGTCGTGTATGGATGGCCTTCTTCGTATTGCCTTATCCTAACACCCGTGGACCACTGTGGGTGAACTTCAACTCCCCATTGTTGTGGGACGTGTTCGCGATCTCTACTTACTTCACAGTATCTCTCCTGTTCTGGTACTCCGGTCTGATCCCTGACTTCGCGACAGTACGTGACAGGGCTAAAACCAAACTGCGTAAGTTATTATATGGTATCGCTTCTTTCGGCTGGACTGGTTCTACCAAACACTGGCAACGTCATGAATCACTGTCGCTGGTACTGGCGGGTTTATCTACACCACTGGTACTCTCCGTACACACCATCGTATCTTTTGACTTCGCTACCTCTGTAATTCCTGGTTGGCATACTACCATCTTCCCTCCTTACTTCGTGGCGGGTGCGATCTTCTCCGGATTCGCAATGGTACAGACACTGCTGATCATCGTACGTAAAATATTAAAGCTGGAAGAATACATTACTCTGGGCCACATGGAGGCTATGAACAAGGTAATTGTACTGACAGGTTCCGTTGTAGGTTGTGCTTATCTGACTGAGTTGTTCATGGCATGGTATGCAGCAGTTCCTTATGAATTTGCTACATTCTATAAATACCGTGCAGCTGGTCCGCTGGGTTGGTCTTACTGGATCATGATGACCTGTAACGTAATCACTCCACAGGTGTTCTGGTTCAGAAAAATGAGAAGGAACGTAGCTGTAACATTCGTGATGTCTATCATTGTGAACATCGGTATGTGGTTCGAGCGTTTCGTGATCATCTGTACTTCCCTGTATCGTGACTACCTCCCATCCAGCTGGGCTTACTATCGTCCATCCTGGCCGGAAGTTGGTTTCTACATGGGTACTTTCGGATTGTTCTTTACCTGTTTCTTCCTGTTCGCCAAATACTTCCCTGTTATCGCAGTAGCGGAAATCAAGGCTGTATTGAAAACTTCAGGCGAAAGCTTCAAGAAGGACATGGAGAAATATGAGCAGCAGCCTGCTGAACAATTTGAAGCAGGTTTACACCACCATGATGATCATCATCATGATACACACGGTGCTGTAGCGCATGCACATAATTAATCTTACACCGGTACGCACCGGGCATGTAAAGAGATCTGGATTTTGTTTTTTAGACTAAGAATTTTTTAAACATATGGCGGTTAAAAATTTTGTTGTAGCAAGTTTTAGTGATGAGGCGGTGTTGTTTCCGGCAGTGAAAAAAGTAAGAACTGCGGGTTACAAGATTCACGATGTGTACACTCCTTTTCCGGTGCATGGTCTTGACCACGCATTAGGTCTGCGGGAAACCAGCCTGCATACTGCCGGCTTCATATACGGTATCACCGGTACTACTACGGCATTATCCTGCATGAGTTGGGTATTTAACTCTGACTGGCCAATGAATATAGGTGGTAAGCCACACTTTCCGCTGCCAGCGTTCATTCCTATCACTTTCGAGTTAACGGTATTGTTCTCTGCAGTTGGTATGGTGCTTACATTCTGCTACCTGTGTCAGCTGGCTCCTTTTGTAAAGAAGCATATCTTCCATCCCCGTCAGACAGACGATCTGTTTGTAATGGCGATAGAAGTTACTCCAAAGACCAATGCTGAAGAGCTGAAAAGCTTCCTCGCAAGTATTGGCGGACAGCAGATCAACGAGCAGCGTGCTGAAACAGGTTGGTGGTATGGCAGTTTTGCCAAAGACGACCGCGTGTTTGAGACTAAGCGGGTAGAAGCTGTAAATGCATAAACTCAGAATTTAAAACTTTCCGGAGAAGAGATCTTCCCGGAAGGAGCACACAGAACATAAGCTTGAATTATAATATACAGATGAAAAGGACTTCCAACATATTGATCGCGGCTGCTTTGGTAAGTGGAGCTTTGTTATCGGCATGCGGAAAGAACAACAGGAAACCCGGCTCTCATTACATGCCGGACATGTTTGAATCCCGTGCCTACGAGTTCTATAGTGAGCGTCTTTCTACAATGAAGCCAGTAGAAGGAACAGTTAAAAGAGGAGAGCTGCTGCCTTACCATCTGAAAGCGGCAGATACCGCACTGGCTAATGCAGTAAAAAATCCACTGATTCTCACTAAAGCGGATCTGGAGGAAGGAAAACGTTTATTTAATATTTATTGTGGTATCTGTCATGGTACTAAGGCGGACGGTAACGGCCCTCTGTACAATGACGGTAAAGGTCCTTACGTTGCTGCTCCTGCTAACCTGGCGAGCGGTGCTAAGGCCAGCTATACAGAAGGACGTCTGTTCCACGTAATGACCTATGGTTTCAATGCTATGGGTAGTTACGCCAGCCAGTTGGATAGAGAGCAGCGTTGGAAAATAGCTGCGTATGTGCGTAGCATACAGAACGGTGGCGCTAATGCATCCTCCGTCCTGGCTAGTGATTCAACCAAGGCGGCTCCTGCTGCAACAGCAGCAACAGCGCCAGCGGCACAGGATTCAACAGCGAAACATTAAGATAAACTAGCATTCAATCAAGTATTTTAATATACAGTAATGAAGGACCAATTTGTAGTACCGGCAAGATTAAAAAAGACCAGCTTCGTGTTAATGGGCATTGGCTTGCTGACTTTGTTGATCGGAATTTTTGCATTTCATGGTGAGCATGGCTCCGCACGTCTCTGGGCCGGGCTTCTCCAGAATAGTTCATTCTTTTTGCTGATAGCTTTAGCCAGTACCTTCTTTATTGGTGCAACTACCCTGGCGCATGGCGGATGGCAGATCGGTTTCCGTCGTGTACCGGAAGCGATTTCAATGGCAGTGCCTGTATTAGGTGGCATCCTGTTCCTCATACTCATGATCATCGTGTTCGGTGGAAACGATCATATCTACCACTGGCTAAATGCACATCATGTTCATGAGGACAAAGTATTAAGCTGGAAATCAGCCTTTTTAAATAAAGGAATGTTCACAGGTTTCACATTGGTAACAATTGGCCTTTGGGTACTCTTTACAATAAAGCTGCGTAACATGTCCATCGAAGAAGATGGATGGGACTTGAGCGCAGCAACAGG
Organism: uncultured Flavihumibacter sp.; assembly: GCA_902168105.1. Taxonomy (GTDB): domain Bacteria; phylum Bacteroidota; class Bacteroidia; order Chitinophagales; family Chitinophagaceae; genus Chitinophaga. The sequence goes on along the minus strand of CABHOY010000060.1, from coordinate 184,537 downwards.
TCGTCGTATCATCTGGAGAAATACAGTATGGTGCGGTGGTTTTATCGTAATCTATACATTGAGTGTTGGTTCTACCACTCCATGGTTGTGGCTGATGAGTATCGATTCTCACTGGTATTCAACCATGTATAGCTGGTATACTTTCGCAAGCACCTGGGTATCTGGTATATCTCTGATCATTCTGTTCCTGGTTCACCTGAAACGTAATGGTTACCTGCCAATGGTAAATGAAGAGCACCTGCATGACATGGGTAAATTAGCCTTCGCCTTCAGTATTTTCTGGACATACCTGTGGTTCTCCCAGTACATGCTGATCTGGTATGCTAACATGCCTGAAGAAACAGCCTACTTCCAACCACGTGTTTGGGGAGAGTGGAGACCTATCTTCTTCCTGAATCTGCTGATCAACTTCATCGCTCCGTTACTGTATCTGATGAAACGCGATACCAAACGTAACTACTCTTCCATGGTGTTCATCTCTATCCTGATCATCTTTGGTCACTGGCTGGATTTCTGGCAGATGGTAGGTCCTGGTACTTACGGACACCTGGTGTTCCCTTGGTACGAAGCAGGTCTCGGTCTTGGTTTCGTAGGTGTGATCATATTCCTGGTAATCAACAACCTGGCAAAGGCTCCGCTGGTTCCAAAAAATCATCCTTATCTCAAAGAAAGTATTGTACACCATACCTGATCATCGAGCATGTAATGGAGACACTGGTGTAACAGCCAGCAGTGATAGGTAATAACGAAAAGCATTAGATAACTTAATTATTTCAAATAGCAATGTCAGGATATTTAGCAGTCTTAGTTGTTGTGCTCATATTCGTAGTCATCTTCCAGATTGCGAAGGCCAGCGAGTATGTGTCTATATTGAAGGGTGAAAAGAAAGCACGTCAGCAAACTAACCGTGTGAATGGTTTCTTGTTGATCATCTTCCTTATACTGGGCCTGGTGGGTGTGTATTACTGTAACGACATCCTGAAGAGTAAGATCATTATGGAGGCGGCCTCTGAACAGGGTAGAGGAATTGATCAGATGATCATGACAACCCTGATCATCACAGGTATCGTATTTGTGATCACTCAGATCTTACTGTTTTGGTTCGCATTCAAATATCAGGAGAAAGAAGGACGTCAGGCCTTTTACTTCCCTCATAACAATAAGCTGGAGCTGATATGGACGGTTATTCCGGCCATCGCGCTCACTATCCTGGTAGCCTTCGGTTTAAGACACTGGTTCCGTATCACTTCGGACGCACCGAAAGATGCGATGGTAGTTGAAATCACCGGTAAGCAGTTTAACTGGCTGATCCGTTACCCGGGTAAAGATGGTCAGCTAGGCCGTAAGTTCTTTAAAAATATCAACGACGCTAACAATCCTGTGGGTCAGGATTGGGAAGATCAGCTGAATAAGGATGACTACATGGCTACAGAAATGCACCTGGTAGTTAACAAACCTGTAAAATTGATCATCGGCTCCCGTGATGTGATCCATGACGTTGGTCTGTCTCACTTCCGTATGAAGATGGATGCCGTTCCTGGTATTCCTACTACCCTGTGGTTCACTCCGGATGTTACCACTGCTAAGATGAGGGAAAAGACAGGTAATCCTGATTTCGTTTATGAGATCTCCTGCGATCAGATGTGTGGCGCTGGTCACTATTCCATGAAAGCAAATATCGTGGTAGAGACACAGGCGGAATATGATGCATGGGCAGCTAAACAAGTGGCTCAGTATGCAGTAGCTCACCCGGCTCCGGCTGCGGCACCTGCTACTCCAACAGCAGAAACTCCGGCAGCAGATACTGCACACCAGGAAAAAGTGGTAGCAGTTAATGAGGCTAAACACTAAATTTGTTTAGCAGAAGAGATTAATATTAATAGACGCAGGTATTTTTAAATTATAAGATAAACTGGTAGCGGTACTCCCCGATGACAGTTTTATATAAATAGAACCGATTATGAGTAACGAAGCAACATTGCACAGTCAGGAGGTAATTCATGGCGCACATGCGCACGATCACGATCACGATGGTCATGATCACCACCATGAAGGCAACTTCATTTCGAAGTATGTTTTTAGCCTGGACCATAAAACCATTGCCAAGCAGTTTCTGATTACCGGTATCATCTGGGCAATCATAGGTGCTTTCTTCTCTGTACTGTTCCGTTTGCAACTGGGTTTTCCGGATGCTACTTTCCCTTGGTTGGAAAGCATCCTGGGCCATTGGGCTAAAGGTGGACGTATTACTCCTGAGGCTTACTATGCATTGGTAACCATGCATGGTACCATATTGGTATTCTTCGTATTAACAGCCGGTTTGAGCGGTACTTTCTCCAACCTGCTGATCCCTCTGCAGGTAGGCGCCCGCGATATGGCTTCTCCCCTGATGAACTGTATGAGCTACTGGGCCTTCTTCCTGGCCAGCGTAGTGATGATGTCATCCCTGTTCGTACAGACAGGTCCTGCTTCCGGTGGTTGGACGGCTTATCCTCCACTGAGTGCATTGGGTGATGCTTCAATCGGTTCTAAGATAGGTATGGACTTATGGTTGATCAGTATGGCGCTGTTCGTTGTTTCGCAGCTGCTGGGTGGTCTGAACTACATCTCCACGATCCTGAATATGCGTACAAAAGGTATGACCATGACGAAGATGCCACTGACTATCTGGAGCTTCTTCTTCACTGCCGTACTGGGTGTACTTTCCTTCCCTGTATTATTATCTGGTTTTATCCTGTTGCTGTTTGATCGTCATGGCGGTACCAGCTTCTACCTGAGCGAACTGTTCGTTGCCGGTAAAGCACTGTCTAATGAAGGCGGTAGCGCTATTCTATACCAGCACTTATTCTGGTTCCTCGGTCACCCTGAGGTATATATCATTATCCTGCCTGCGATGGGTATGGTGTCTGAAATCCTGGCGGTTAACTCCCGCAAGCCGATCTTCGGTTACCTCGCAATGGTGGGTTCAATGTTTGCGATCGTTATCCTGGCGTTCCTCGTATGGGCGCACCATATGTTCGTTACTGGTCTGAATCCATTCCTGGGTGCATTCTTCGTACTGTTAACATTGCTGATCGCCGTACCATCTGCCATCAAGGTGTTTAACTGGATCACGACCATCTGGAGAGGTAACCTGCGCTTTACGCCTGGTATGCTGTTCTCTATCGGTTTCGTGAGCACGTTTATCTCCGGCGGTCTGACAGGTATCTGGCTGGGTAACTCCTCTATCGATATTCACCTGCACGATACATATTTCGTAATTGCGCACTTCCACATTGTAATGGGTGTGTCTGCATTCTTCGGTACGTTTGCTGGTGTATACCACTGGTATCCAAAGCTGTTTGGCCGTTACCTGAATAATACGATAGCTTATATTCACTTCTGGATCACGCTGATCGGTGCTTACCTGATCTTCTGGCCTATGCACTATGAAGGTATGGCGGGTATGCCAAGAAGGTACTACGATTACTCCAGCTGGGAATCTTTCAAACAGTTCAATGACCTGAACCACTTCATCAGCGTAGTCGTTATCGTAGTATTCGCTGCTCAGCTGATGTTCGTGTGCAACTTCTTTTATAGCATCTTCAAGGGTAGAAAAGTTACAACTACTAACCCATGGGACTCAACAACGCTGGAATGGACTACACCAATCAATCCTGGTCATGGTAACTGGGTTGGTGAAATTCCTGAAGTATATCGTTGGCCATATGACTACAGCAAAAATGGTAAGGATTTCATACCGCAAACTGTACCATTGTCACCAGACGAAGAGAAAGAAAGTCATTAATAAGTTTGAATTTTGGGCAAGCTACAGGCATCTGCCTGTAGACATGGGCTGAAAAATGATAAGAGAAAACTCGATAAAATTGTCGACATCGTATGCAGTAGCCAGTAAGGTGAAAGATTATTCTCAGTTAATGAAGTTTAATCTCACTATCATGGTTGTGTTTTCAAGTGTAGTGGGATATCTGCTGGTGCCGGGAGTTGGGTTTAATCTCATAAAAGTTCTTACATTATTTGCAGGTGGATTATTGGTGTCTGGCGCGGCCAACACGATTAATCAACTACTGGAAAGAGAAACGGATAAGCTGATGGCGCGTACAGCCGTACGCCCTTTACCTTCCGGCCGGATGTCTGAAACAGAAGCCATTATACTGGCAATTGTAACAGGCGTATCCGGACTGGTGATCCTGGCGCTGGGCTTTAATCTGCTGTGTGCAGGTCTGAGCCTGTTGTCCCTGGTGTTATACGGTTTTGTATACACACCATGGAAAAAATGGAACTCACTGGCGGTGCTGGTGGGGGCTGTGCCAGGTGCGCTACCGCTGCTCATCGGATGGGCCGGAGGTGCAGATGCGATAGGTGAAGGCGGATGGGCATTATTTGCTATCCAGTTCCTGTGGCAGTTCCCTCACTTCTGGGCTATTGCCTGGATAGGACACAAGGACTACGCAAGGGCTGGTTTCAAATTGTTACCTGCCGGAGGAGAACCTAACAAACTGATCGCCTTACAGGCAGTACTTTACACACTGATATTAATTCCCGCAGGTTTATTACCTTATTACCTGCATATCAGTGGCCCGGTTTCTGCGATCGTAGTGTTGCTGGTAACATTGTTCTTCCTGTACCGCGCTGTAAACCTGTACAGAAAATGTGATGTGCCGGCTGCGAGAAAGTTGATGTTTGGTTCATATATTTATCTGATGATCATGCAGTTTGCATTACTGTTTGATAAGATCGGATAATCAATTTTTTGAAACAAGGAGTGATGGACGCAATGAGCTTACAACGAAAGAAAATACATCCGCATAAATATTCCCTATGGATTGCTATGGGTAGCATTACCATGATGTTCATTGGGTTTACAAGTGCATATGTAGTAAAGCGTGCGCAGGCAAACTGGTTCACCTTCCAGTTACCGGTTATCTTTTGGATCTCTACTGCAGTCATCCTGACAAGCAGTGCAACCATTCAGATGGCGGTAAAGCAGTTCCGTAACAGGAACATGCAGCGGTACAAACAGCTGATCACGCTGACCGCAATTCTGGGAGTGGCTTTTGCAGTGTGTCAGTGGATCGGTTTCAAACAGATGAACGATATGGGGCTTCCGTTAAACGGGCCGGCATCTGTATCCTTCATTTATGTAATAGTAAGTGTACACCTGTTGCACGTATTAGGTGGTGTTGTAGCACTGCTGATCATGTTTGGCAGGGCCTTCCGCACAAGGGTACGTACTTACAGCGCCGTTCCGATAGAAGTAGCCGCCACATATTGGCATTTTGTGGACGCGTTATGGATTTACCTGTTGATATTTCTGAGTATTGCCAGATAAACTTTCTAAAAATTAATTACAAAACAAACAATGGATACAGCAGTTACAGCGAAGAAAAAATGGTGGTCCGGGGGACATTCTCCTTTTAATATTAGCTACGGAAAGTTGATGATGTGGTACTTCCTGATGTCAGATGCCTTTACTTTTGGAGCATTGCTGATATCATACGGTACGATCCGCTTCATGAGCACTTCCTGGCCTGATCCCAATGAGGTGTTCCACGCTTTCCCAGGTATGGGACATACTAATCTACCACTGGTATTTGTGAGCTTGATGACCTTCATCCTGATCATGAGTTCTGTGACAATGGTATTGGCTGTACACGCTGGCCATATGAGAGATCGTAAGGCTGTTATTAAGTGGATGGCCTGGACTATACTTGGTGGTATCGCCTTCCTGTCCTGTCAGGCATGGGAATGGACGCACTTGTATCATTCCGGCGCATGGTGGGGACGCAATCCTTTCCTGAATGCTGACGGAACTGTTGCTTCTACTAACTTCACTAACTTCTTCTTTACCATCACTGGTTTCCACGGTTTGCACGTAACTTCCGGTGTTGTACTGAACATTATCATCCTGGCCAATGTGCTGAAAGGTACGTATGAAGAAAGAGGTCATTATGAAATGGTTGAAAAGGTTGGTTTATACTGGCACTTTGTAGACCTGGTATGGGTATTCGTATTCACTTGTTTCTATCTGCTGTGATCGAAGACCGGTAAGTATTTGTAATCTGGAATTTTAAAAAGAAAAAACTAATGGAACATACACATACAGGAGCAGCGCACGAAGAGCATGCACACGATTCTTCCACCAAATCCATCTGGAAGACGTTCTGGATATTATTAGCGATCACCGTTTTTGAAGTAGGTCTGGCATTCCTTTATCTGGAATATGACTTCATGGCAAGATGGGCGCTGAATGGTATCTTCGTTACACTGACACTTGTGAAGGCGTTCTTTATCGTTGCTGAATTCATGCACTTACGTCATGAGATCAGAAACCTGATTATGACCGTTCTGATGCCTTTGTTGCTGTTCGTTTGGTTCATCATTGCCTTCCTGGCAGATGGTGATTCCTGGAAGAACATGCGTAAGAACCTGTCTCCCGGTACAGCTGTAGCTCCGCCTACACATGTTACCAACGAGCCGGCACATCACTAAAAATAACCTACATTATATGTTACGCTTTACAGGTGCTGTCCCATTCGTTTGGCAGTATTTGTAAAGCGTAATTTTTATCTGACAATTTAAAACTTCAGGCCATTACCAGGAAAGGACTTTTAGGATTGATGCTGGCAATATTAGTGCCGCTAACGGGTTACCTGATAGTAGATCATTATGGTAAGGATGTTGTACCCATCCCCCGTTATTATATCCCTGAAAAGGTTGATACAATAGACAAGAACGGTACTATTACATACGACACTACTTTTCATGTGGTCAAAGACTTTGCACTCACCAACCAGATGGGCCAGCAGGTAAGCCTGAAAGACTTGCCTAATAAGGTGATACTGGTGAATTTTTTCTTCACCTCCTGCCCCAGCATCTGTCCAAAGATGATGGCTAATCTCGAAAAAGTGCAGCAGGCGTACGTTAAAAACGACACTTTATTACAGTTGGTTTCAATAACGGTCGATCCTGAAAGGGACTCTTCCGAACAGCTTCGCATGTACGGTGTAAAAAAAGGGATCAACCCCGACAACTGGTGGTTGGTGACCGGTGATAAAAAAGAGATCTACGATTGGGCGAGGAACGAGGTGTTTGTGAGCGTGACACAGGGAGATGGTGGACCAGATGACTTCATTCATACGGAGAAACTGGTGTTACTGGATAAAGATCATCACATCCGTGGATATTATGACGGATTGGATTCTAATGCAGTGCGCAGATGTGCAAACGATATTGCAGTACTGCACCTGGAAAAAGACAAACACAGACCGGGATTATTGAAACGGCTTTTTTCAACAACAGAATAGTAAACGGGGTACCACAACGCCCTAAATACAGCTATGGATATCAAGAGTAAAAATCTTAACCTTCCGATTGCTATTGTTTCAATAGTGATACCGGTGCTGGTGGCAATCTTGTTTTACCTGCCACGTCCGCATATGCAGGCGGGTTTCAATGTGCAGATACTTCCCCTCTTCCATGCAATATTGAATTCAACTACCGCAGTGCTGCTGCTGGCCAGTTTGTTCTTTATTCGCAGAGGACATATCAAAGCGCATAAAACGACGAACCTGATAGCCGTTGCGTTGTCTGGATTGTTCCTGCTCTCTTATGTAACATATCACTTCTTTACAGAGAGTACAAAGTACGGCGATATCAACCATGATCAGGTTGTAGATGCTGCAGAGAAAGCGATGGTGGGCGGTAGTGCATATATCTATTATTTCATTTTGCTGACGCACATTTTGCTGGCGATCATTATTGTGCCTTTAGTGTTGTTTACACTGCTGCGCGGCTTCCAGTCGAATTTTGAAAAGCATAAGAAGATAGCACGTTGGACCTGGCCGATATGGTTCTATGTGGCGGTAACAGGTGTGATCGTGTATGTGATGATATCACCTTACTATTGATGGTTGGTAACGGTAAAAATAAGAGGAATGCTTAAATTTGATGTATGAAAAAGATAGTTCAGTTATTAGTCATCATATTATGCTTCAGCGTACAGGCAATGGCTCAATGCTCACTCTGTACTAAAACAGCTCAACAGCTGGGAGAAGGCCCTGCCAAGGGACTGAACAATGGTATACTGATGCTGGCAGCTACGCCGCTGGTGATCATTGGTATCATGGTTTTCAGGCATTGGAGGAATAGCCGTGAAGCATAGCGTATAACTTCTTAAGTTAAGATATAATTGATAAGGAGGTCTGGTTTTATACCAGACCTCCTTTTTTGATCTTACTTGGATACGGTTTAGGAAATATTTGTTACCTGCAACCTTCCATTTCATAAATGTGGTAGCCCTGTTGCCGGATGTTTTGTTCCCATACGGGAATCACTTCCTGCACATGGCAAAACCGGCAGTCCCTGGAGGAAACAGATTGTTTTTCGATAGATTTAGACTTGAGATATGCGTTTCCGAAAGTGAGTACATTCTCATAATTGGTATCGGCAGATACAATGATATCGAAGTGCATATAACCGCCTTCACGACGCTTCACGTAGGTGTCAAAGATAGCAACGTCCATAGTAGTGTGTTTCAGTTTAAGGTCATAGAATATAGAATCAATAAATGGATCAGGTAGACACAAAAGTAGGGATGGGGAAAAACAGCCCGAAATATTTAACATCTTATTGACCGGAGCTAAAACGGATAAGCGGATGAGGAGAGAATAACACTAAACTTTTTTATATCACTAAATAATAAATTAATACTTTGCTTAAAGTATGATTATAGTAGCGCATTACATTAACTTCCAGTTAACAAAGCCGTACGATAATTATACGGTATTTATTCCTTGACCGGAATATGTAAATTGAGCGTTTAAAATTGAAGCAGCCATGAAAAGCATTTTCCAGTTATTTATCAGAGGAGGCATTCCAGTCTCTATACCTGTAAATACGGAAAGATCCCTTCCTGTAAATACGTTATCCGGAAGAACAATTCCGCTTGTGCTTTGCCTGTCTGTAATAGCCGCAGCAGCGATCGCTATGCTTACCGAAGGACTAATGGCTGTTATGGATATGTTCAATGCTTACAGCGGGCTGCCAGGTATGTCGAAAGACCATGACGAGCATGACCTGATGACCCTGCTGATACCCATTATCATCACCCTGATTATTGCTGTCGTCTTGCGCTATTGCGGTGAGAAACTTTCATCAGTATTAAGACCCCTCCGCAGTATCATTTCTATTAACATAGGTATTCCCTTAGGGCTTGAAGGTGCAATTGCTGACCTGCCTGCTGTAACAGCCTCCAAGTTAAAAAATGGCGGTGCCAGGGAGAAGCATATCATTGTTGCAGCCGCTATGGCGGGAGGTATCGCTTTCCTTTTCGGAAGCCCCCTGGCTGCGATAGCCCTGATCATAGAATTACTATGGATTGAACTGACCTGGATAGGTATAACCGCCGTGATATTGGGTGGAGGGACCGGGATGTTGCTGCATTATCTGCTGAGAGGCAGTAACCCGGTATTTATGATGCCTGAAGTGACGATGGCAGGTGTACCGGCTTTGCTGGGATATACTGTAACAGGATTACTGGTAGGGCTGGTAGCCATTCTTGCAAAAAAAATGATGACCGGGATGGTCAACCTGTTTGGTAAACTTCCCTTCGATAAATTGTGGTGGCCCGTTATAGCGGCCATCGTGATCGGTATAATAGGATATTTTTCACCTGAGGTCCTGGGAGCGGGTTATGAACATATAGACAGTCTGCTTTTAGGGCAGGTGACGTTACAATTCCTCGTTGTGATGGCAATAGGAAAATTATTACTGATGAGTATTGCTGCGGGTAGCGGTATTCCAGGAGGTACTATTGCGCCGTTGCTGGTTGCAGGAGGAGCACTGGGCTTGTTCATCACGTTCCTGCTGCAATTTACTTTCCCAGCGGTACAACTGAATTACGCAGTTGCTGCACTGGCAGGTATGACAGCCATGTTTGCCGGCGGGAACCGTGTACTGCCCGCAGCTGTCTTTTTCGCGATAGAAACCACCCATGTTACGAATGCATTGTTACCGGTTATCTGCGCCTGTACAGCGGCCTACATGGTGGTATTCCTGCTGGCAAAAAAGAAGGTAGCACAGCCGACTGTGCTACCTGAAAAGATCTCCTGAATCCGTTAATTAATGACTCCTGCTTGTCTTGCATTATTCTGCGACAACCTTCAATCCTACAATAGATGCTATCAGCATAAAGAGGAAAAACAGGCGCCAGAAAGCAGCTGGTTCCTTGAATAGCAACATTCCTGCAATAGCGGTACCGGCAGCGCCAATACCAGTCCATACTGCATACGATGTACCAATGGGAAGGCCATTAGTGATTGCTTTGTTCAGGAATAGAAAACTAAGCGAGATACAGGCAAAGAAACTAATGGAAGGCCAGAGCCTTGAAAAGTTCTCAGAATATTTTAGTGAGATGGTAAAGCCGATTTCAAATAATCCGCCGATAACCAGGAATAACCAGGCCATGATAATGAGTTTAATATGGAAGTGTGCGTTACGTTCGTTATTATAATAGGATCGTTACTGGAAGACATTACATTGTCGTCCAGGATTCATCACTGCCGGAAGCGTAGTGAAATACGGCATATGCGATGGAAATACGGTATGGAGGGTACCTTAACACGAATGCAAAGATACATAATCTGCGGGGGGCTAGTAACTATTTACAAACCGGTAGAGGTTAAATCCGGCGGTTGCCATTTCCTGCGATATTTGCTGCTGTAGTGCACGGCGGTTAACATCTTTCATGCGGCGGTGCTGTAATAACTGGTAGGCCTTTTCTGCCAGTAAGAAAGCATGGTGCTGGCTGTTAGCATGCACCTGTTGCTGATGACTGGTTATCGCATTAACAAGTGCGGTGAGGCCTTCTTCTCTGGTAGCGATCGTTTTTAACACAGGGATCTCCCAGTTTTCTTTCTGGCGGGTATGTGCCAGCAACCTGAGATTCTTCACAAACTCATCTGCATTATCCCGGTCAGCTTTATTGACCACGAAGACGTCTGCAATCTCCATGAGCCCTGCTTTCATAGTTTGTATCTCATCTCCTGCTTCGGGCACTACCACAACCACAGTTGTATCGGCAATACCGGCAATTTCCACTTCGCTCTGTCCCACACCTACCGTTTCAATAAAAAGATAATCAAATCCGGCTGCTTTTATCAGATCACTTACCTCTATGATCTTCGGGCTTAAGCCACCCAGTGCCCCTCTGCTGGCCATAGAACGGATAAATACCTGTTGATTGTCAAAGTGCTGCCCCATGCGGATACGGTCGCCTAACAAAGCGCCATAGTTGAATGGGGAAGAAGGATCGACAGCAATGATAGCGATCCGTTTGTTGTTGCCCAAAAGGAAAGTTATGAGGGCATTTACAAGCGTACTTTTGCCGGCGCCCGGCGGACCGGTAATGCCTATCACTTTAGTATTGCTACCTGTTGGAAGTGATTCCAGCAACTGTTCGTAGCCGGCAGCTTCATTTTCAACGAGTGAAATACACCTTGCAAGGGCCTTGACGTCTTTGTTCAGTAAGGATGCTAAGAGGGGCTGATGCATGCATCTAAATTACGTAATTCATTATTGATTATATATCTTCGCAAACATTATATCTCTTATATGAAGGTATCAGGGTTCACTTTTGTCCGAAATGCAGTAAAGTATGATTATCCGGTAGTTGCAGCGATCAATTCAATCCTGCCGCTCTGCGATGAAGTGATTGTAAGTGTAGGTAACAGTGAAGATGGTACTCTTGAACTGATCCAGTCTATCGGCTCTCCTAAAATAAAGATCACACATTCTGTATGGGATGATTCTCTCAAAGAAGGAGGTACTATCCTTGCAGTAGAGACAGATAAGGCATTTGCACACGTAAGCCCCGATGCGGACTGGGCTTTCTATATACAGGCGGATGAAGTGGTACATGAACAGGATTACCCTGCTATTCGTGCAGCCATGCAGGAACATCTGGACGACAAACGCGTAGAAGGATTGCTATTTAAGTATATGCACTTCTTCGGCAGTTATGACTACGTAGGTGATTCCCGTACCTGGTATCAGCATGAGATCAGAGTGATCCGTAACGATAAGCGGATCTCTTCTTACCGCGATGCACAGGGGTTTAGAAAGGAAGGGCAGAAACTGCATGTAAAGCGTGTGAATGCCAGTATGTACCATTATGGATGGGTAAAAGATCCTGCAACGCAGGCAAAAAAACTGAACAACTCTTTTCAGCTATATCACGGCACTAACGAAGAACTGGTCAGCAATCGCGTGCCTATTGCACAATTCGACTATGGTGAAGTAGACTCACTGGCGCCTTTCAAAGGTACCCATCCCGGAGTAATGCAGGAACGGATCAATAAGAAGAACTGGCAGTTCTCTCATGATATCAGCCGGAAGAAATTTTCTTTTAAAGACAGTATCCTGTATTGGGTAGAAAAGAAGACTGGAAAACGTTTATTCGATTACAGGAATTACAAGGTAATTTAAATCAGGAATCGGAAAAGGTGTAACATTACTACCCGATTATGATCCCTGATGAATATGCTATTAGTACAGGCTCCTGTATAATTTCATATACTCTCTCGCGTTAGTATCCCAGCTGAATTTCTCAGCATGCTGTTTTATCCTGTCAGCGGGATTATTCGCTGCATAATGCGTCAATCCTTGTTCAAATACCTGCCGCATATGTTCGTTATCGAACTGCTTAAAATAATAAGCTGCATCTCCCCCTATTTCCGGTAAGCTGGTTTTGTCTGACAGGAAAACTGGTTTCCCGAAATGCATCGCCTCTACAACAGGCGCTCCGAAACCTTCTGCAACAGACGGGAACATAAAAGCATTACAGTTTTTATAGTACCAGTATTTTTCTTCGTCAGTGATACTACCTAGTAATTTGACACGAGAGCTTACGCCAAATTTTGCGGCTTCTTCTTCTATCCTCTTGAAGTAATCGCCCTGTGTTTTTCCGGCGATCAATAATTCATAGTCATTGTGCTCCAGCAGTCTTGGTAATACATGAAAGTTCTTCTTCGGCAGGATCATGCCGATAGAGAACAGGAATGGCGCTGCAGGTCTGTACTGCGGGGCGTCAAAGCCAGGGAACTCTTTTATTTCAGAGCCCTGGTGTATGATACTGCATTTGCTTTTAGGCAGCTTAATATATTCCTGTATAGTGTTCAGTGTAAATTGGGAGATCGCAACGATATGATCTGTTTCGTCTACCTGCTGTTGTATCGTTTCCAGCGACTTGCTTTTCTCGCGTTTACCTTTGTTCGGTTCAAAGAGAAAGTTGAGGTCATGAATGGTTACGATAGTCTTCTTTGCTTTCTTGCGGGGCCACACGTTGCCTGTCTGATGTACAGAATGCCATACGTCCATTTCTGATGGATTGAAGAAATAGCGGTCGTACCATTTGTAAGGGATCTTTTTGAAATCGCCTTTAAAGTCATTGAAGCCACCGGGCAGATAGTAGCTTAGTTGTTCGTCGTCCGCTCTGAATTGCAACAGGCGTTGGCCAAGCTGTATACAGAAGGTGTACAGACCATTATGAGGATATTTTAATTTCTCTAAGTCTAAACCGATGCGATGCATAAGAATGAAATAAGTTAGTATAGACCACGATAGATCTGTAAGTAATTTTTTGCTGTATGATCGATAGTCAGTGAAGCTGCCCGTTCCTTCATCGCACTTACCGGTTGTGTGTTATTGAAATGTTGCATTCCTTCTTTAAAGACCTGCTGCATATGATCAGCGGCGAAGTCGCGGAAGTAATAGCATAAGGGGCCACCCACTTCCGGTAAACTTGTCTTATCAGAGAGGAAGCAGGGTTTGCCTTCACTCAACGCTTCTACGACAGGCAGGCCGAAACCTTCCGCCAGCGACGGAAATCCAAAGGCCACACAACGGTGATAGTACCAGTATCTTTCCTGGTTGGAGATAATACCCAATACCTTCACGCGGTCTGCCACGTGGTACTGCTCAGCAGTAGCCATGATCTTCTCTTTATATGCTTCGTCAAAAACAGGACCGGCAATGATCAGTTCATAATCGTTATCCTGCAGTAAAGGCGGTAGCACATGGAAATTCTTCTTTGTATCTATACTGCCGATGGCAAAAATAAAAGGACGTTGAGGCCGGTATACAGGACTGTCAAAGTCCGGATAAGTTTCCAGCGTCCCACCATTATAAATTACACTGGCAGGTTTGTTGCGAAGATCAAGATGTTGTTTAACGTCTTCAAGAACAAACCGGGAAATGCAGACGACGTGATCTGCACGGTTTATGTTCCGTTGGATCTTTTTTAAGACGGAATCTCTCTTAGTTGGAGATGTTGATTCCTGGTGAATGACGTTAAGATCGTGTATTGTTAATACGTGCCGGGTGTTTTTGTTAGAAGGGCGGAAATAGGAAGATTGAAAAGACGTATGCCATATATTCACCTGAGGGAAAGAAGGCATTAGCCAGCGATGCAGTTTTCTGTTGATGATATACTGTTCCTGCGTACCAAAAAAGCCTTCATATTTTGCCGGTACATAAAATATTACTTGTTCTTCTTCAGCTTTGTTGCGAAGCAGTGCATGACCGAACTGTTTGCAATACTCAAAAAGTCCGGTATTGGCATATTTCATTTTCTCGCAATCAAACAATATTTGCCGCATGGATAACATTTAGATTTGAAGCTGAAAGGACTTTATCGTCCTGTCAGGCTCGTTTCAGTGTATCGGGCAAATATAGAGAACATCCTTATATATTTCATTGGTAACGACTAATTCTATAATTTAGGCTATATGACGAATTTCATTCCAATATTTCCCCTTGGCGTTGTGGTTTACCCGGATGAACAGTTGAATCTGCACATTTTTGAGCCACGGTATAAACAGCTCATCAGAGATTGTATTGCTGAGAATAAACCGTTCGGCATTCCGGCGGTAATAGATAAAAAGATAGTGGAGTATGGTACGCTGGTAGAAATTGTGAGAGTGGAAAAAACCTACGACAACGGTGAGATGGATGTAGTGACCCGTGGCATCAAAGTATTCAGGGTGCTTGAGGTGATCAGGAGTATTCCCGATAAGATGTTCACCGGAGCAATTGTCTCTTACCCTGAAAATCATTTTAATAGTAACAGCCGCTTACATACTCAGGTATTACATGCATTGAGAGAGTTGCATCACATCTTACAGGTCAATAAAGCCTTTAAAAAGCCAGATGAGGAACTGATGGCCTACGATATTGCTCACCATGCCGGCTTATCGCTCCATGAGGAATACGAGATGCTCCACTTGTTCCAGGAACTGCAACGACTGGAGTACCTGAAGCGACACTTACTGAAAGTCATTCCTTTAATGGCTGAGATGGAAAGGTTAAAGGACAGGGTAAAGCTGAACGGACATTTTAGAAATCTGACTGCGGGCGATATCTAAACAGGGGTGTTAGGCTACCCGGTTCCTCTTTTCCCGGGGATTACCTACATTTGGGGCCGAAAAGCCTGTACTGGCTTCTATCAATCACTAATATGAACAGAATTATAGCGCGGATAGCGTTTGTTTTCTCTCTTCTGGCAATGGTATCCTGTGAAAATGATATCAATGCCGTCATGAACCTTGACAAAAAAACGACGGCTGTTGAGGAGGGAAAAGATATAGAGTCTATGTACAGCCAGACAGGACGTGTAAAAGCGAAACTGACTGCGCCCGTGATGCTCAGGCATCTGAAGCCTCCCGTATATGTAGAGTTTAGTAAAGGGCTCAAAGTGCTTTTCTACAACGACAGCCTGACGGTGGAAAGTACCCTTACCGCCAGATATGGAAAGTATTTTGAGAACGATGCGACCATCTTTCTGAGAGATCACGTGGTAGTGATCAATAAAAAGGGTGAAAGACTGGATTGTGAAGAACTGAACTGGGACCCTAAATTACAGAAGTTCTTGTCTAACAAGCCAGTACGTATCAGTACAGTAACTGACACCCTTTATGGAACCGGACTGGAGTCGAACCAGGACTTTAGTAACTATACGATCCTGCATCCTAGCGGTCCTTTTGTTATACAGGACAGCACAATGATGCAATAACAATATCAAGTGGTTTATGGCCACAACGAGAACGGCCCGACATCGCATATGCAATGTCGGGCCGTTTCGCTTTAACCTATTTTTAACCTAAAATTTTGTCCCTATAAAAACGCAAGAACCATGCCATTCAGTATGTGGAGATAGCAGGTTTTTTCCTGATATAAAAACAAAAGGTTATCTGAAAAAGGGTATGGTAAGCGTCCATCTACCCAATCTTAAGCGTTGGACGAGCGTTAGGTACTGGTTTAATGACACTTATCAAAATAAATGCATTGTCGAGCTAGGTTTACTTTTCTTTTTTTACTAATTTAAGCGTCACTATTTTAAGTGTGATATGGAGACGATCAACTGGGCAGATTTTGAGAAAGTAGAGATCCGGGTGGGTACGGTTACGGCGGTTGCTGATTTCCCGAAGGCTAAAAATCCGGCTTACCAGCTAATGGTGGACTTTGGACCTGAATTAGGAATTAAGCGTTCGTCTGCTCAAATCACGAAGTTATACCAGCAGGAGGAGCTGATCGGTAAACAGGTTGTAGCAGTTGTAAACTTTCCTGTAAAGCAGATAGCCAATTTTTTCTCTGAATGCCTGGTATTGGGGGTAGTTGGCGTTGACAAGGAGATCGTTTTGTTAAAGCCGGACAGAACGGTCGCAAATGGCCTCAAAATTGGCTAAAAACCTAACTTGTTGATAGTATATTCGCTATCGAGTAAGTAAATATTACAATTTAAATTTAATATAATATGATATTATTTAGCATATGATTGCTGACCTATCCAAACATACTGTTTTACGAACTATTTTATAACGTTCACGGAAATAGGATGTAAAGACATGGGGGCCTGCTATATCTTTGGTTCAGGTTTTTCATAGGATATGGTTAAAATTATTACAAGGGCGGTATTCTTACCGCCCTTCTATTTTTAGAGCTGGTTTGCAGCATTTCCCTCCTATTTATCTCAATCGACTGATCTTCAATTATACTTATCAAGACGGCCCAGTAAATTGGGTATTTTTTTCCCTACTTATCCTTATACGTTTACCTTCTTTTTCGATACGTTCCCCAAGTAAAATATAGCATTCACTAGAATGCCCTTTGTGTGTATGCAAAATACGCGCACCTTTGGTACAGGTTTTTCAATAAAGATATGGTTAAAATTTTTCGGGGCTGTAGTCTTGCAGCCCCGTTTCTTTTTTCTGAAACTCCCAAAACTCCCCAATCTTCTCTACGAACCCCGGTTTTCAGCCTTTCACCTTTATAAATAGTATTATCTGCGAGCTGGTAGGTAGCTTATTCGTTTCCTGCGATTAAACCGGAAATCGATACGTTCACCGGAAAGCACCAGCTTGGTCGGTTTACGTTAAACCGGGAAATTCATATGTTCACGGGATCTTTTAGTTATTTGTTGACGTGCTCTGGTATTATAGCCTTGAGGATGGGGAGCCCCCTTCCATATTATTGCCTATCATATGGTATAGTAAATCCTTTATTAAAGTTCGCTGGAAAGGTTGCGGTGGGATACTGGCTGAGTTCTTTGAAGCTGCGTGCTATTAAGCATTTGGAATCGTAGGGGCTTGGGATCGGTATTAAACCCCTTTCAATCGTATGAGCGCGCTTCAAACAACTTAGGCCAGTATCTCCACCTGCACCTTTCCTGGCTACCCATAAGCATAATTTTCTCCTATTAAAAAGGCAGATATAGTATCTGATCCCCTATTACAAAATGTGCTATGTGCTACCTGGCTTTTTCTGGGCTGATAATCAATAGATATTGTCCTTTTGGGCCGGACAAATATGTTCGCCAGACTTAGCCCCTCCACATTATTGGGCCTATGATTGCTGGAATGAACCGGAGAATCTGTCCCCCAAAGCAACTTCTCTTGACAACAATAAGAGCTCCAGGCAGCGGAGGCTCAGGTGGAGTTCCTGGCCTTGGTTGTTTGAAGCATGCCGATGCGACCGATAGGGGGTTAATGGATAAACCAAAGCCTATACGTCTCCCAAAGCTAAATGATAAGGAAGCTTCAAAGAACCACAGCCAGGGACCCACCTGAAGCCGAAGCAGCCAAATATTCCTGACAATGCCAACAGGCGGCTATTAGCCAAACTTAGTGGTAAAAAAAAGCCGGTCAGCGTTCGCTAACCGGCCTGAAAATATAAAGAGGCTATTACTGCTCAAATTCCTTCGGAAAAGGACGCTCCAGCAGGTTGGCATAAATGAAACGATACATTTCATTGTCGCTATGCCTGTTCTTAACGCTGGTCCGCCAGCCATGACGCTCACCAGGGTACACCATGAACTCGAAATGTTTACCCAGGTTCTCGAGCTTGTCAACCAGTTGGATACTGTTCTGCATATGCACATTGTCATCCATAGTGCCATGAACGATGCGGATAAGCCCTTTATAACGGTCGGCATACGTCAGCGGAGAGGTAATGCGATAACCGTCGGGATTTTCCTGCGGAGTATCCATGTAACGCTCGGTGTAATGGCTATCATACAGCTGCCAGTCAGTTACAGCGAAGTTCGCCATACCATGAGTGAAGACGTCAGCACCATAAGTCAGCGCCATACAGGTCATATAACCGCCGAAGCTGCCGCCTGTCATGCAGACTTTGGTAGTATCCGTCCAGGGTTGTGCTCTTAACCATCTGGCGGCATCCATATAGTCCTCGATTTCATGCTTACCTACCTGACGATGGATGTAGTTCATCCCCATTTTGCCCAGCTGACCGGAACTCCGGTTGTCGATCGCTACCTGGATCACGCCTTCTTCTGCCCACCATTGGGTACTGAGCGGCATCTTCCAGTTGTCATATACAGTACCGGCGTCAGGACCACCATATATGCTGATCAGTACAGGATATTTTTTGCCTGGTTGCATGTTCAAGGGCATGGTGATGGTCATAGGAAGCTCCAGCCCGTCACGTGTCTTGTAGTATTGCAGTTTGGTGGCCGCCAGGTTGTATTGACCGAACTGACTGCCTTTAGCATCGCCCAGTTCCCTTACTAATTTTCCTTTATTGTTCAGTAACGCCATTCTGGGCGGAGTAGACAGGTTTGAGTAAGTGGTTACGAAGTAGCTGCCGTTAGGGCTGGCATCTACAGCATGGAAATAGTCGCCGAAGGTGAGCCGGGTAATAGCGCCTGTTTTCATACTTACCCGGTACAGGTCTGTACGGGGAGACGCTTCTTTGCGTGCCGTGAAGTAGATGATGCCTTGTTTATTGTCGATGGCGTCGATGCCTTTTACTGTCCAGTTACCCGATGTGAGCTGTTTGTTCAGAGAGCCGTCCATATTGAGCCAGTAAAGGTGTGACCAGCCCGTTTTGTCGCTTTTCAGGATGAAACCTTTGCCGCCGGTCAGGAAGGGAATATTGTCGAACCAGTCGACCCAGGTAGCCTGCTTTTCACTATAGATCTCTTTTTTCTGACCGTTTTCAGGATTGATCTCGTAAATTTTGAGGTTATCCTGTCCACGGGGCATCCATTGTACCCAGAGGCGTCCTTCAGGTGTGAAGAAAGGGGCGCCGAAGTATTGGTCTTCATTTTCATTGAAGTCAGCCCATAATGTCTTGCCACCTACTACCGGTACAGTACCTATTTTCACGGCAGGGTTGGTGTCACCGGCTTTAGGGTAGCGGGTGTTTTCCAGGTAGCCGTGCTGTCCCTTTTCACTGTAGATGGGGAAGACAGGTACCTTGGAGTCGTCGAAATGCATGTAAGCCAGGTAACGGCTATCCGGGCTCCACCAGAAAGCGCGGTATTTAGAGGCGCGTCCCAGGATCTCTTCATAATATACCCAGGAGGCCCAACCATTGTAAACTACATCAGAGCCGTCTGTGGTATAACGGATCTCTTTTTTAGTGGCGATCTCGATGCTATAGAGGTCGTTTGCGCGGGTAAAGGCTACATATTTTCCGTCGGGAGAAAGTGTAGGGTTCCTTTCCTGGGCGGTATCGCTGGTCAGTTGTGTTTCAGTGCCTTCGGCAGCCGTATAGATAATGTCGTTTTTACGAACGGTTACGCTAGCTCCTTCAGGAGGCGTTGCATAAGGCGCTGCCTTGCCGGTGACTGCATCTACCTTCCAGGCCTTTGATGCGCCGCCTGCGGTCCGGTATTCAATATAATGGGTGTCATCAGCCCATCCTCTGATGGCTGGTAATGGTTGATAAAGGCCGGTCGCTTCTCCTTTGAAGATCTGGCGGAAAGACAGGTCTTTTTTGTCCTGTGCCTGCAGACTGGTACCGAGAAGGCTCAGTGCTGTATAACAGACTGCCCCGTAACGTGTTGTACGCATGTGTTTAGCTCTTGTTGTAATACTTTTCGTAAAAAGAGCTAAAGTAATCAAATAAAGAAACGCTCAACCTGAAATTACGGATGAATGGAGCACCGGACATTATTTCCCGGTATTGGCTATCATGATGGCCCCTGCCATCAGCGCCACATCTTTCAGTAACATAGTCAGCGAGGGGAGGTCTTCCGTGGCATGTGGAATATGCACCGTCACTATAACGATCAGCAGGAAAAGTGCCAGGAGATATCCTGCCAGTTTTACCATCACGTTAATAATAAAGGAGATAGCCGCCAGGATTAATCCCAGGCCGGTAATGTACACCCAGGTTTTGCCGCCGGGAATGGGGACTGCCGCTGCCATAATATTCGCGTGTACAAAATGGATAGTGCCGAAGAGCCCCATCACAATGGCGTACAGGATAACAGCGACCCTGGTAGGAATGATTGTTTTCATGAGGTTTTGGTTTTTTAACAAATGTAGGGGGAAATGGTTGGGTATTGAATAATGAGGATCGGGCGGAGAGCTAATACAAAACGGGCGTATCTCAATGATACGCCCGTTGCTTAAATATGATGGGGAGCTGGGTAGCCCGGCTCAGATCTTTCCGAAGGAAAAATAAATATTACGCCATCTTCTCTGGTTTCATTTGCGGGAAGAACAGCACGTCCTGGATGGAAGGCTGATTGGTCATGATCATGGTCAGACGGTCAATACCGATACCGATACCGGAGGTAGGCGGCATACCATATTCCAGGGCGCGGAGGAAGTCATAGTCAATATACATTGCCTCATCGTCACCGCGTTCCATGAGCTGTACCTGCTCTTCGAAACGTGCGCGCTGATCGATCGGGTCATTCAGCTCGCTATAGGCGTTGGCCAGTTCCTTACCGTTCACCATGAGCTCAAAACGTTCTACCAGTCCTGGTTTGCTACGGTGTTTCTTGGTCAGCGGGCTCATTTCCACCGGATAATCGATGATGAAGGTCGGCTGTACGTAGTGGCCTTCACATTTCTCACCGAAGATCTCGTCAATCAGCTTGCCTTTACCCATGCTAGGTTTAACATGGATGCCCAGCTTATTGCAGGTAGCACGCAGCTGCTCTTCATCCATATTGGATACGTCGATACCGGTATGCTCCAGGATAGCGTCATACATACTGAGACGACGGAAAGGCGCTTTAAAGTTGATAGTTTTCTCACCTACCTGCACCTCTGTCGTACCATGAAGGGCTACTGCGATCTTTTCCAGCAGTGTTTCTGTGGTACGCATCATCCATTCATAGTCTTTATATGCGGCGTACATTTCCATTACGGTGAATTCCGGGTTGTGGGTACGGTCCATACCCTCGTTACGGAAGTCTTTCGCAAATTCATATACCCCTTCAAAACCACCTACGATCAGGCGTTTGAGATACAGTTCATTGGCAATACGCAGGTACAGCGGAATGTCCAGCGCATTGTGGTGTGTTTTGAACGGACGGGCCGCTGCACCACCAGGAATAGGCTGCAGGATAGGCGTTTCCACCTCCAGGTAGCCCAGGTCATTATAGAAATCGCGGATCGTTTTCATGATCAGGGTGCGTTTGATGAACACATCCTTCACCTGCGGATTTACGATCAGGTCTACATAACGCTGACGGTATTTGAACTCCGGATCGGTCACTGCGTCAAACACCTCTCCTTCCTTTTCACGAACAGCCGGTAAAGGGCGAAGAGATTTCGCGAGGAAGTCCAATTTTGTCACATGTATAGATAATTCCCCGGTTTTGGTAATGAAAGCATAACCTTTCACACCAATAATATCTCCCAGGTCGAGCAGTTTTTTGAAAACGGTATCGAACATGGTCTTGTCCTCGCCGTTGCAGATATCGTCGCGACGGATATATAACTGGATCTGCGTGGTATGGTCCTGGATCGACACGAAAGCCGCCTTTCCCATATCACGTGACCTCATGATACGGCCAGCCAGGCATACATCCTGGAACTGGTCCTTGGTCTCTTCCGAATACAGCGCCTTGATATTAGCCGCTGTATTATTAACAGGATATTCTTCCGCCGGATAAGGGTTGATGCCCAATTTCTCCAGTTCCTGCAGTTTCTCCCTGCGTATGATCTCTTGCTCAGATAATGGTGTCATGTAGTACTGATTACAATAATGGAGTGCAAAAATAGTCGATTTAAGGGGTAAATGAACGAAACATGGAATTGGCACCAAATTTTCATTACACATAAGCCCCCTACCGGGATTTCATCAATTACTAAAACAACACAGGATGAAAACCATCATTGTACCAACCGATTTTTCCGCCACTGCTTATAATGCAGCCCGTTATGCCCTGGGACTGGCACATCAGATGGGCACAACCAGGATCGTACTTTTTCATGCATATGAGCTGATAGTACCTATCCCGGATGTTCCGACCTCACTTCCCATGGTAGATCCCAATGAGTTAAAAGAAGCCAGCCTGGAAGGCCTGGAACGTATGAAAAAGGATCTCCTGGCAGAATTGCCGGAGGGCGTAACACTGGACTACCGGGCGGATAATACGCTTCTGGCAGCCCATGCAGATGCCCTCAGTAAGGAGGAACAGGCAGACCTAATCGTAATGGGGACCACCGGGGGAAATCAGCTGGAAGAGATCCTGATCGGTTCCAATACGATAGATGTGGTGAAACATACGACTTGTCCCGTGCTTATCGTGCCTTCGGGAGCAACATTTAAGCCCATTAACAAGATCGTGTTTGCCTGCGACTTCAAAAAAGTGGGAACAGGTACGCCTGTTTATCCGCTGAAACGCTTGCTGAATGTTTTTCAGGCTGAATTACACGTGCTGAATATCGATAGGGAAGGTAAAGGACTGAGTGCCGGTACCTCCGAGGCTAGTCTGCTGTTGGATACTCTACTGGAGGGATATCATCCTAAATACCATTTTGTGGACCATAGTAATGTGGTACAGGGTATTATGGAGTTTGCGGACAAGGAGAACGCAGATATCATTCTCACCATTCCCCGGAAACATGGGTTGTTTGAAGGGATATTTAAACGGAGCCGTACGGCCCAGCTGGCATTCCATACACATATTCCATTACTGGCCATACACGAGTAGCCGGCAATATTTTCAGTATTACCGTTCGTCCCTCCGTTAAACTTCCGGGGTTCTTTTTGTTCTAACTTTATATCAACGTATCTTAAATATTGTTACTATTTTGCATATCAAACCACAACATCAATCTATGTACAAGAAACTGTGTCTATTGTTATTATCCAGTGTAGCCTTCCTGCCGGCATCGCAGGCCCAGTTGCTGAAGAAACTGGGAGATGCTGCCAATTCTGCTGTATCTAAAACGTCCGGGGCTAATATTACCCAGGGTGAAGCAGGTAACGCCATTAAAGAAGCCCTGTCTAAAGGCGTGGCTAACGGTATTGCTTCCCTGAACAAAAAAGATGGCTTTTTCGGAAACGAAATATATAAACTCTTATTACCTCCTGATGCGGTGAAGATCGGTAATACCCTTCGCTCTGTAGGATTGGGCAGCCAGGTGGATAAAGCGATCCTGTCTATTAACCGTGCTGCGGAATCAGCTGTAGGTTCTGCTGCTCCTATCTTCGTAAATGCGATCAAGGAAATGAGTATCCAGGATGCACTGAAACTGGTTTCCGGTGGCAACAATGCAGCTACTGAATATTTCAAAGGTAAAACCACTGACCAGCTGAAAGCTGCTTTTTCTCCTGTGATAAAAAGTAATCTTGACAGCACCAGTGCAACCAAATATTACGGAGATATCGTGACATCGTATAACAAACTGCCAACTACTTTCAACAAGGTTAATCCTGATCTGCAGGACTATGTAACCGGTATGGCGGTGAATGCGCTGTTTGACCAGATCGCAAAAGAGGAAGCGAACATCCGTGCGAATCCCGGAGCAAGAACTACTGACCTGTTAAAGAAGGTTTTCAGTAAATAAGAACTCATTCAGGATAGATATTAAAAACGCCTCGTGTCTTTCGATACGAGGCGTTTTGTATTAATAGTAATGAGTTCCTGATGTTCAGAAGCTTCCTGCCAGTAATACCTGCCAGGCATCCTGTACCCGCCCGTTTTCCAGCAGGCGTTGGGCATGACGGTGCAGTTCTTTCTCCATCTCGTCGGGCGTAATGCTGTAGTACTGGATGATATTTTTCAGATGATCATCTTCAAAAGCAGGATCTACAACAGGTTGCTGTTGTACATTGGCTAACTGCCCGAGGTTGTTGCCTGTAAGGATACAGCTTTGCCTGATGGATGCCGGCAACGCATCTATTCCGATACCTAGTTCAGTAATAGGTTTGGCCACTTCGAATACGGCTGCGCCGGATGCCCTGCAGTAATAATCCCCTCCCATTCTAGCTACGAGGTCTATCTTATGTGGATCAATAGCGCCATTCTCATTTAAGATAGCATCATTGATGTGGATCAGCACGGGTTCGCAGATGATAAGATTACCAGCGCCTCCTTCTTTTCCCTGGGGCAGCACTTCCCTTACAATACACTCAAACTGTACGGGGCTTTCCTTTACGCGGAAAGGTTTCACTTTTTCTGATGCTATCGGCGTAAAACCTGACTTCTCAAATTCGTTGATGCCTTTCGGATATTCACAACTGGAAAGCGATGTTTGCTGCACCATGGAATAAGTAACGACGTTGATCACTACCTCCATTGTTTCCAGTATGTTTTCCAGTGTATGCTTGGTCGTGTTGTCACGTACCCTGCGGGAAGGCGAAAATATAAGCGTGGGAGGATTACTACCGAATAAATTAAAGAAGCTGAAGGGGGACAGGTTCGGCCGTCCGTCCTTGTCGAGCGTACTGGCAAAACAAATAGGTCTGGGCGCAACTGCTCCCTGCAAATAGTTATGCAGTTGAGCCGTTTTCATCTGCCCTGGAATGATCTGCATGTAATGTGTTTATTTTTTCAGTTGCAGTATGGAGAAGGTAGAATCTTCTTCCACGATGGTGTTTGAGAGTGTGCCTAATCCGTCTATCGTCATTTCTACAACATCACCTGGTTTCAGCCATTGCTCCTGGTAATTCGGATCATTGAGTTTGCCTGTGCCGTTCAATTCCAGGAAACAGCCGGTACCAACGGTGCCGCTACCGATAACATCGCCGGGAAGGATGTTAGCACCATATGCACAACGTTCTATGATCTCTGCAAAGGTCCAGTCCATATCGCCCATGTTACCTTCACTGACTTGTACGCCATTGATGCTGCAGGTCATTTTCAGGTTGTAGTTCTTGCCCGTGTGTCCTGGTTTAGTGGGAATGATAAGGTGTTCCAGTTCATCGGGTGTTACCAGCATAGGGCCTATCACGGTGCTGAAATCTTTTCCTTTGGCAGGGCCGAGATT
This sequence comes from uncultured Flavihumibacter sp., assembly GCA_902168105.1. Classification (GTDB taxonomy): domain Bacteria; phylum Bacteroidota; class Bacteroidia; order Chitinophagales; family Chitinophagaceae; genus Chitinophaga. Next base: position 158,783 of record CABHOY010000060.1, on the reverse strand, counting down.
CAGTTTCATTTCTTCCATCTGCAATGTACGGGCGCTCATGTCATTCATGATCATGAAACCGGCGATGTAGTTGTCTGCTTCAGCTGCAGGTATGTTACGGCCGGGTTTACAGATCACGACAGCAGCCTCCAGTTCGAAGTCGAGTTTATCGAAATGGTCAGGCATGCAGTATACTTCGCCAGGCCCTTGTATAGCATTGTGATTGGTAAAATAAAAGATCGGGTACTGATCAAATTCAGGGATCATATCAATACGACGGTTACGTCGTGCAGCCGCTACGTGCTGACGGAAAGCATAACCATCACGGCAGGATGTGGGGAACGGTACCGGGGCAAGAATGTCTACAGACTGGTATGGCACCGGGGTAGCAACACCAACTGGTTTACCTGCCTTTAACTGCGCTTCTGCTGCGCGGGCAATGTCAATCACTTCTTCCCACATGAGCAGGAAGTGCTGCATGTTGCCGGGTAACTGAGGATCCAGGTCCTGCGTGTTATACAGTTGATCGCCTATGAGGATGGCCAGCTGGTCAACCTCATCCCGGAGATAAGTAACAAGTTTCATAATGTAGTTGGTTCTGGTTGTATGATCTGTTTATTGATTCAAGTTGTATGATTTGTAAATATAGGAAAATGAAATGGCTGCAAGTAAATGATATAGGGGTTGCAGCAAAGAATGCCGTCAATATAAAAGCCTGCCCGGTGATATTATGGTCGTCTGTTTTTCATTTAAACAGGGCGTAAACATAGATAATTTAATATGGTATGTGTAAAGTGTTTCGTGTTGATCTTCTTTATGTTATATGCTGTGCTGTTTTAAGCTGGCTGGCACTGGTACTGTTAATTCAGTAAATAAAAGTATCATTACAACACGAAAGGTCCTGTGGCAAATATGTTATTACTCCAAAGAAGATCTGGTTACCCCTGCACCCATGAAATAGGCAAGAAATTTATATTAACATACATCCATGGCTGATAAGATCGGCATAATATTAGCGGATAGCTTTCCGGCTATAGACTATAGATTAAGAAACAACGTATCATTCGTTTAAGCACTTATTTGTACTAAATAAAGGAGTTATGAAGTTTGATAAGATCAAGAACAAGGGACAGGCAAGGTTATTTGAAAGCAGGTATTTAGAGATGCTCACCAAGACACACCCCCTTGTAATCTGGGCAATGTATATCCCAATCATCGGTTACATGTTATACTACAGCAATACCACTTTAGGTTTTAGTATTGCCCGGGTCATTACGGTTTTTCTGGGTGCCATGTTTTTCTGGACATTCTTTGAATATATCATGCACCGCTATCTGTTCCATTTCAGTAGTGAAAGTCCCCGGGTAAGAAGGATCATTTATGTATTGCATGGCAATCACCATGAGTACCCCCGCGACAAGCAAAGATTATTTATGCCGCCTGTGCCCAGCCTGATCCTGGCCTCTATTATTTTCGGCGCTCAATATTTTTTTCTGAGACAGTATGCTTTTATGTTCTTCCCTGGTTTTATACTGGGATATCTGATCTATGGAAGTATGCACTATGCAATACATGCCTGGAACCCACCGAATAAATTCCTGAAGCCCGTATGGCGCAATCATCACTTGCATCATTACAAGGGAGATGAAAAAGGATTTGGTGTAAGTACCAGTGTATGGGACCACATTTTCGGGACAAGCTTTGACCTGGAAAAAGAGAAAGAGGATAAGGAGAAAGTGAGGGGGTTAATGTTCAACAAACAGTAGTCTGTTCACCATTTTTCTTCACCGTCATCTGGTGGAGGCTGGCTATAAGTTTTACGGGAAATGATCTTTTCCTGTTGTCTTTCTATCAGCAATGCGGCGATCTTTTTGTACACACCTGGCGTAATATCTGACTCCAGTATCTGGCGGATCTTAAACTCAGAAACATCCACTTTATAAAGTAACAGCACGAATTGTTGAAAGTCTGTACTGATCAGGAGCTCTAATTTTTCAGCCAGTAATGCTTCAAATTGATCATAAGTAATGTCCGGGGCAGTCTGCAGCGCAGCATCTGCTGAAAGTTCGACAGTAGTTTCCGGAAGTAATTGTATCATACTCAAAAGTAAAAAGGTCCTGTCTCAGACAGGACCTTTTTTATGTTATTTCATTTGTTTGATCTTGTAGGAGGCGTTGGTCACTATCTTCACTGGCACCTTGATATCTTTCTTGATCCGTTTCGCCTTGTTGGCCTTATAAGTATAAGTACCGTTCATTTCTGTATTCTGGGCACAGATGCTGGGTAAGCCGGTACTACGGTCAATCAGGTAGTTGGTCATGATATCTCCGTCAATTTCGGCGGTAGCCTCTATCCCGTCTTCAAGGGTGAAGGTTTCCACTTTGTTGGTGCTTACCTTACCGGTGCCATTGATCTTGGCAGTTTGGGCGTCCCAGGTCTGCAGGTTCCAATACAGGTCAATATTACCTACCAGGCCTGTGCGGATAGGCACATTTTCTTCCCAGCGGGTACCTGTTTTGATACTGCGAACAGGGTATATTACCAGAAGTTGTTCCAGCCAGGAGCGGAAAGCGTTGGTCCCGAACTGGTCTTTCATGAGTTTCTTATAGGCTTCCTGCTCATCCTCTTTCAGGTTAGTGAAGGTGGCGGATGCCTTATCCAGCAGTTCATCCAGCCCGGTGATCTTGTTAATAAAACCGGTGGAGGCAAGATCGACAGTGAAAGGATGGTCCAGTATGCTTTTCAGGGCAGCCTGAAAGGGTTCTTTATCATTCGGCACGGCAGCGTCAACGAGAATGTTCTGGTTACGTGCGTTGAAGTTGAATTTAAGTTCTTTGTACTTGAAGATAAGATATGCATGGCCGGGGATGACATCGTCCACCTGAATACTGATACTGTTGTTAAAGTCGCGGGTCACGCGTTGCATAACATCATCTACAGTAGTATATGTTTCGCTACGGCTTTCCTGTTTCAGTTCAAACTGCTGTCCTTTCTGAAAATTGTAGGCAAGGTCTACATAATCTCTTTTTTCTTCCTGCAACTGAGCTTTTACCGGCAGGGCCAGTACTGCTCCCATCGCCATTGACACCAAAAATCGCTTCATCATTACGCTTTATTTATTATACATACTTTTCAATTACGCCGAGGCCGAAAAGGGCAAAATCATATTTAGCAGGGTCCAGCGGGTCCAGTTGTCTGAGTTGCTCGGTAAGGGCAAGCGCTGTTTTCCAATCTGACTTTGCGGCAGGGATCAATCCCAGTCTGGTGGCCACTCTACCCACATGAACATCCATCGGGCAGACCAGCTGAGATGGCTGAATATGCTGCCATAGTCCAAAATCCACGCCATTTTCGTCTTTTCTGACCATCCAGCGAAGGTACATATTCAATCTTTTACACGCTGAATTTCCGGCCGGGGTGGAAATGTGCTTCCTGGTACGTTCGGGGTGTTCGGGGAGGAAGAACATATGATGAAAGCCCCTGAGTGCATTTTCAATCGTTTCGTCTTCGGCGGTGATATGGCCGCTGAAGGCAAATTCGAGGGAAGTTACGTCCGTATAATATCCCTGAAGATATTCTACAAAATACATCAGGTCTACTCCGTTGAAGGTACGGTGGCAGAACTGGAGCAGTTTCATCCGCTCTTTGGGCTTATGGTTCAGAATGAAGTCGTAAGGCGCATCGTCCATTAGCTTGATCAGTTCCGTGCACTTATTGATGATGGTAGTGCGGTTACCCCAGGCAAGAATAGCAGCAAACAAACCGGCAATTTCAATGTCCTGAAGTTTTGTAAACCTGTGTGGTATACATATAGGATCGCCGGGAATGAAATCCGGGGTATTGTAGTATACCGCTTTCGTATCTAAGAAGGCCTTCAGTTGCTCGAATTTCATAATGGTATGCTCGGTTTAGTGCTGATATTCCGGAGTGCGATACGCCGGCAGTCCGAAAAATAAGGAAAGATGTTCATACTATATCAATTTATATAGATAACTGGTTATCTGATATATATTATTGAGAATGAGCATTTGTGAGTATTCCGGAGAAGAATGTGCCGTATTTTCCGGTTGAGGTTGTATTAGTTTGAGGATGTAGGATGAGTACATCCTCAAACCTTTGCAGGAAGAATTGCTCCCCGGTTATGTCATATGGTTATTATCCGATCGCTTTCTGCAGATCGGCAATTAAGTCTTCAACATCTTCGATACCAACACTTAAGCGGATGAGGGAATCTACCAGGCCGTTGGCGACGCGGTCTTCCCGTGGAATGGAGGCATGGGTCATACTGGCCGGATGACCTATCAGCGATTCCACACCACCGAGCGATTCAGCAAGAGAGAACAGGTGTGTGCCGCTAAGCACTTTAAAGGCGGCTTCCTGGCTATCGTCTTTCAGCGTGAAAGAGATCATGCCACCGAAACTTCTCATCTGCTGTTTAGCGATGTGGTGGTTAGGATGATCTTCAAAGCCGCACCAGTATACTTTATCCACTTTAGGATGCTGACGAAGGAACTGTGCGATAGCGGCGCCATTCTCACAATGTCGTTGCATACGAACGTGCAGGGTTTTCAATCCGCGTAACACCAGGAAGCAATCCTGCGGGCCAGGTACTGCACCGCAGCTGTTCTGTATGAAATAGAGTTGCTGAGCCAGCGCGTCATCTTTTACGATCACTGCTCCATGTACGACGTCGCTATGTCCACCCAGGTATTTGGTAGCGCTGTGTACAACGATATGTGCACCCAGGTCCAATGGGTTCTGGAGATAAGGAGAAGCGAAGGTATTATCGACACAGAGCAGGATATTATGTTCCTGTGCAATTTTGGCGCTGGCAACAATGTCGATGATGTTCAGCAGTGGATTGGTAGGCGTTTCTATCCAGATCAGCTTTGTTTTGGGCGTAATATAGCTGCGGATATTTTCAGCCTCCTGCATACCGATAAACTGGAATTTTATGCCGTACCGTTCAAACACTTTTGTGAAAATGCGGTAGGTGCCGCCATAAAGATCGTTGGAGGCGATAACCTCATCGCCTGGGTTAAGCAGCTTCATGATCGCATCGGTTGCGGCGAGGCCGCTGCCGAAGGAAATGCCGTATTTACCGTTTTCGATGGCAGCCAGGGCGTCCTGTAGTGCGTCGCGGGTGGGGTTCTGTGTGCGGGCGTACTCGTAGCCTTTATGCTGGCCGGGAGCGCTCTGTACATAGGTGGAAGTTTGAAAGATAGGGGTCATAATGGCCCCGGTTGACGGATCGGGGCTTACGCCTGCGTGTATGAGTTTAGTTCCCAGCTTCATGCCTGAATATTTTATTATTTAGATGATCTGTTAGTGTGAAAGTTCCAAAGGTACTAATTCCGGCATAACGGTGAACCGGGGCGGTATGGACGCAGGGAAAGGTACGTGTAGGTTCACCTGTGAGCCGTATGTCAAAGACATCCAATAAGATAGCTGTTCAGATAATAAAAAAGGTAAATAAGTAATTCTACGCAGCAACAGACTGAAGTATAAATACGCCGTACTGGTGCGGGTTTTGTCCGAAATCGCTCTTGAAAGTTCCTTCACGGATAAAAATGCAACATTCACGAACAAAATTTGTTCACTCAGCCGAAACCGTAGTTTCCGCGCAGTTAATCGCCCTACATTTGTTAAGGTTTTTCATAGGATATGGTTAAAATTCTTAGGCGGTATTCTTACCGCCTTTTTTCTTACTTAATTAAAAGCGAAAAGGGAATAGCTTGCTATTCCCTTTTCGCTTTTAATCTTTTCTGTTATCTGTTGTTGTGTAAACTATTGTTGTTGCAGAGGGGTAGAAATGATCTGCTGTTCACATGTCAATCGTAGTTCGCCGTTAATAGTCAGGATAGACTATTTTTTCTTTCCTGTCTTTCCTCCTGTTGATGTTGCTTTATCAGACCATTTGATAGGGAGGCTTACGCTGGTGGTATCCCAGGCCACAACGAGGTTCGCGCCATAGTCTGCTTTTTCAAAAACGATGGTAAACGGTTCTACAGGTGAGCTCAGTTTAGTAACTGGTACTTCTGTTCTTACTACGTCTTTGTGCTGATCATATTTGAAGGCGCCCCAGATATCTGTTTCGCGGTTCACGATCATTGTCCATTTCTGTTCAGAAAGCTGTGCATACAGCGTGTAACGGCCTTTCGGAATGTTTTTGCCACCGATTGTTACAGGACGGAAGAACTCAATTTCAGTAGCCTCGTTGGCGCCCAGGCGATAGATCTCTCCATATGATTCCAGTTCACCAAAGATCTTTCTGCCTTTCTTCTGCGGACGGCTATAAATAACACGTGCAACCAACGATCCTGGTTCACCTTTTACTTTCACCACATAGGGATACATTACAGGGTAATAGGCCATGTCCATAGGGCTGGCGTCTAACGGGGGCATCTTTTTGTCCTGTGCATAGCCGGAAAGGCTGGTGAGGCCCGCTATGACGATAAGCAGCATTACTCGTACTAAATTTTTCATTGTTGGCTATCAATTCAGATGTTAAGAATAATAGTGCAAACGTACGATTTAATGCGGGTAAGTTTTAACGAAGGTTACCAATTCAGGAAAGAAGGAACGGTAATGCTTAGCAAGTGTATCATAGTTTTCTTTCAGTACTGTAAACGGAGCATCCGCAGTGACTTCGAGATATTTTGCCCTGTGTACGATGCCGCCGAAGCTCTTGAAAATACCGTCCATAAACCTGTAGCCGTAAAGCCAGTCATGCTGCCGCATGTAGTGAAATACTTCCTGGAACATAGGCGGTAAGATCTCATGATGGCTGGCCAGAATATCATATACTTTTCTTGAGAACGTAGTTAACGAAGCATCTGTAAAAATGGAATTATCCGTAGCGAGAAAATGATCATACACGATGTCGATGAACACAGCGCTGTATCTGCCACATGAAGGCTGAAAGTATTCCCTGGCGGCCAGTGTAACAGGATGTGTATCGGTAAATGTATCGATGGCCCTGTGTAACTGTATACCTTGCTGTATGTGCGGATCGTATTCCTGCCATTGTTTGCCTTTTACATAATCAGCGATCATGTTGCCAACTGTAATGGAAGGATCAAGAAATGAAAGATATGCGTGGGCCAGGTAGTTCATACACTGAAGATAGAATAACTTTTGCAGCTGCTGTCCGTAACATGCGCATGCACGATATACGGATTCAATGTTAAGCCAGTATTAAGTCTGTTAATCAATTCGTTAAATCACCGGTTTAGGTGAGTTTTTATACCGTTTATGGTGATTGTCAGTGAAGAAAAATGTGCTGACATTTGTGTCGTCATGTTGAAAAAACAACCCGAGTAAAAGCAGTGAACAAAAATCGTTAACCATTGGTAAAGGAACAACAGAGCTGCGTTAAGTTCCATTCGTCAATGATCCCGGAATTCCGTCCAGTTTAACAAAAGCTTAACGGAGACCCTTGCAACAATCGGGCTTTCAGTGCAACATGTGCATGGCAAAGGAAGTATATGGCAGGCGGAGGTATGTTTATGATGCTTAAGATATAAGTGACTACAGTCAATTAATCTAGCGTATCCACTTATAACAAAGCATTTGACCCCAACCCCTTCTTGCATGTACATTTACATCACAAACAAAAAAAGTTTCCGCCATGAAACCTAGCATCAATTCAATTAACCGCACTAATGCATCTGCGGATGCTAACCGGCTGCCACGCACCCGGTTCAGAAGAATGCTGCTCTTATTTGCTGCAGTACTTGTCTTCTCAACACAGTTTGCCTTTGCCACCACAGGAACAGGCACGAAGGAAATGGAAGCCACCAGCAAGCTGAAACAGGCGCTGAGTAAGGAGTTTGCCGACGCTGTAGACGTTAAATGGTACAGCGATGACAACAAGACCTTTATGGCCAAGTTTAACCTGAACACGCGTAGCGTAACTGCTTACTTTGATGAAGAGGGTACCCTGCTGGCTACCCGTCGTTACATTGACGAGCAGTATCTGCCACTGGCCGTGTCCAACAAACTGGCAAAACGTTACCCTACAGAGAAAGTACGTTGGGTAGTGGAATTCGACAGTGAAGGCTCCACTGTTTATTACGTGACACTGGAAGGTGAAAAGACCTGGAAAGTGATCAAGTCAGATGCGAGAGGTGATCTCAGCGTTCATCAGAAGATGAAAAAAGTGTAGACATCAGTTCATCAGTTGAAAGTCCATAGTCAGTATAGTCCATAGTAGCAGCAGCTATTATGGGCTATTTTTTTTAATTCCTTACCTTTGCCGTTCTCTAAAGGAATTAAACTTATAAACGGACATGAATAAAGGGCCTATTTCTCAATTTATCCAGCACCACTACCGCCACTTCAATGCGGCTGCTTTAGTGGATGCTGCCAATGGATATGAAACACATTTACTGGAAGGCGGTAAAATGCTGGTATCCCTTGCAGGTGCTATGAGTACCGCCGAGTTGGGTATTTCTTTCGCGGAGATGATCCGCCAGGGAAAAGTGGATATCATTTCCTGTACCGGGGCTAACCTGGAGGAAGATATCATGAACCTCGTAGCGCACACACACTACAAAAGGGTGCCTCATTACCGTGACCTGAGTCCACAGGAAGAATGGGACCTGCTGCAAGATGGCTTTAACAGGGTGACCGATACCTGTATCCCGGAAGAAGAAGCTTTCCGTCGTATACAGGAACATATTCATAAGATCTGGAAAGATGCGGATGATAAGGGTGAACGCTACTTCCCGCATGAGTATATGTACAAGCTGCTGTTGAGCGGTGTAATGAAAGAGCATTACGAGATCGATCCGAAGAACAGCTGGATGATCGCTGCCGCTGAACGTAATATTCCGATCGTTGTACCAGGATGGGAAGACAGTACCATGGGTAACATCTTCGCATCTTACATCATCAAGGGTGAATTGAAAGCTTCTACCATGAAGAGCGGTATCGAGTACATGGTATGGCTGGCTGACTGGTACCGTAATAATTCCGCTGGTAAAGGCGTAGGCTTCTTCCAGATCGGTGGCGGTATTGCAGGCGATTTCCCAATTTGCGTGGTGCCAATGATGTACCAGGACCTGGAATGGCATGATGTTCCTTTCTGGGGATATTTCTGCCAGATCTCTGACTCTACCACTTCTTACGGTTCTTATTCCGGAGCAGTGCCAAATGAGAAGATCACCTGGGGAAAACTGGATATTAACACGCCGAAGTTTATCGTAGAATCTGATGCTACCATCGTGGCACCGCTGATATTTGCTTACCTGCTTGGCTGGTAAGGGCGCTCGCCCACCTGGCGAATGCTGAACGAAACGCTGATCATTGCATTTTTGCAGGGTCAGCGTTTTTTCTTGTAGTGTAATGCTTTCAGTTTTAATACAGAAAGCGTATATTGTACCCTTATAACTTCCAAATATGAAAAACATTATTCCACTTCTAACAGTAGCAGCCGCAGTAAGCATCAGTGCCTGCCAGTCTGGTACGAAAACCAATAATAATACGACAGATAGTATGAGCACCCAACACGACAGCCTTTCCGCAGGACAGATATCCGATGCTGCATTTGACAAGACCATTGATGGTAAGCAGGTAAAGCTGTATCATCTGAAAGGAAAAGGGAATATCCAGGTTGCCATTACAAACTATGGCGCCAAGATAGTTAGTCTGCTGGCTCCCGATAAACAAGGACAACTGGCTGATGTGGAACTGGGCTATGATAATGTTGACCAGTATGTGAATACGAAAGAAAGGTATTATGGCGGTATTGTTGGACGTTACGGTAACCGTATTGCCAAAGGCAAATTTAAAGTGGATGGCAAAGAATATACCCTGGCTGTAAACAATGGTGTAAACCATCTGCATGGCGGTAAAAAAGGCTATAATGATGCGGTATGGGATGCAGAACAACCAAATGATCATACGTTGAAACTGCACTACCTGTCAAAAGACGGTGAGGAAGGATATCCGGGCAACCTGGACATCACACTGACCTACGAACTGACAGACAGCAATGAAGTGAAGATCGATTATAGCGCTACTACCGATAAGGCTACCGTTGTAAACCTGACCAATCACTCTTTCTTTAACCTGCACGGCGCCGGTAACGGTGATATCAATGATCACATCATGTACATCAACGCCGACAAGTTTACACCGGTGGATAGTACTCTGATCCCTAAAGGAAAACTGGAAGCTGTGAAAGGTACGCCGATGGACTTTACCACTCCTACCAGGATCGGAGAAAGAGTAGATGCTGATTTCGAACAGCTGAAATTCGGTAAGGGCTATGATCACAACTATGTACTGAACAAAAAAGGTAACGAACTGTCTCTGGCAGCTACCGTGGAAGAGCCACAGAGCGGCCGTTTCCTGGAAGTTTGGACAACTGAGCCTGGTGTTCAGTTCTATGGCGGTAACTTCCTGGATGGTACCGACAAAGGCAAAGAAGGTAAAGCTTACGTTCACCGTGGTGCTTTCTGCCTGGAAACACAACATTTCCCTGATTCTCCTAACCAACCGTCTTTCCCTTCAGTAGTACTGAAGCCAGGGCAGACTTATACTTCTACCTGTGTATACAAGTTTGGTGTGAAGTAAGAGAGATCTCCAACATATTAAGAGCCATAACGCTTCCGGGTGTTATGGCTCTTTTGTTTGATTGAAACAGGACTATACAAGGATTATACAAGGATTAACTTACGTTCATCTTACGTCTTTGAACGTAAGATGAACGTAAGTTAATCCTTGTATAATCCTTGTATAGTCAACGTAAGGACCAGGTTTATTCGAAGAACAGATCGGAGGCAATACCATCTGCAAAGAGCCTTCCCTCTGGAGTAAGTACGAGGGCGTCATTTCTGAGTATCATCCAGCCTTTGTCAATAAATGTGCTGGACTCTTTTAGAAGGATATCGTGTTTATCGCTACCGAAGCGCGCTGCCACCACGGGTAGCAGGCAGCCCTGGGAAGTACGGAGAGTGGTCATGATGTATTCATTCAACATCATGGAAGGAGTTAATTCTTCCAGTTCGAAAGGAACTGCGCCCTGTTCCAGGCTTTTAATATACACGGCATTATTGGCGATGTTCCACTGGCGTGAATGGCCGTTAAATGAATGGGCAGAAGGGCCTAGTCCCAGGTAAGGCTGGGATTGCCAGTAACTGCTGTTATGCCGGGAATGCCATCCCGGGAGGGCGAAGTTAGAGATCTCATAATGTTCGTATCCTGCTTTGGCTGTCCACTGCATAAGTTGTTCGAAGTGTCGTGCCGCCTTATCGGTATCCACGGCGGATACTTTCTTTTTCCGGATGAACTGGTCCAGCGCAGTGCCGGGTTCTACGGTGAGGGCATAACAGGATAAATGTTGTATGCCCAGATCAATGGCCTGTTGCACATTAGCGGCCCAGCCTTCATCACTGAGCGTCGGACCGCCATAGATCAGGTCTATGGTGAGATTATTGAATCCTGCCGCCTGTGCGTCACGGATACACTGTAATGCCTGCTGGCTGTCGTGCGCCCGGTTCATCCAGCGAAGATCTTCCTCATGGAAAGACTGAACGCCGATGCTCAACCGGTTAATGCCGGCGGAACGGAGGTCCTTAAGTTTTTCCGGGGAAAGGTCGTCCGGATTGGCTTCAAGGGTTACCTCGGCCGAAGGGTCTATTTTGAAAGCGGTATGCAGTTTCTCCAGCAACTGTTGCAGGTCATTACGGTTGAGGAGACTTGGCGTACCTCCACCGAAGTAGACGCTGGTAACGGTCTGGCCGGCGAGGTAATCCTTCTGCAGGTCTATCTCCCGCAACATTTGCTTTATCAGGGCAGGTTGTTGTGCAAGAGAGGTAGAGAAATGGAAGTTGCAATAGTAACAAGCCTGTTTGCAAAAAGGAATATGTAGATAGATACCTGCCATGTTTTTATCGTTCGATGAATTGGAATGGTTCCTGGCAGTCCTGTTCAGGACTTTGGCCGCAATACATATTCCAATGAAAGTAAAGACAAAGGTACATCAATCGTGAGGTTTATCCCGCCGATGGAGGAACAGCGTACTATCCGGACGGGGCTATAAAGACAGATAGCTATCTTAAAGGGATGAAATATTTGCGATGTTATTTTCACATGCCTGGCTGTTTGGGGCCGGTTCGATGGCGCGCGTTAGTTGAAAGGTTGACGTATGGCTACTGTATGCCTGAAGCGTACCCCGAGTTAAGGTAGACTTGAGGTGGACTTGATGAGTGCCTGACAGGGATAAAATAGTATTAAAAAGAGCATTGCTTTCTGAAAATAAAGATACGAATTATCGCGTTTACTGATTGATAGCGGCAGGATCGATCGTTATAGTCCTTATTGAGGTTTCCTTAAATAAGTATATGGTTATTATGCTATACGGACTATAGAGGATGGACAATTTTTATATCTTTGCCGACATCATTATCTGCATTAAAAAATATTTCCTGGTGCGAAGCTGGTTATTGTTCCTGTTCATCATACCCTGTTTACGTTTGGCGGCACAGACGGATAGTTCTGTACGGAAGGAGCCGGCTGTGCAGGCAGCTCCTGTTCAAGTGCAGCGTGCTCCGGGTGACACGGCTGCAAAGCCAGTGAAAAAGAAAGTACCGGTAGTCAAAAGAGACAGTACCGGCGCAATAATACCGGCGAGTGTATTGAAGCCTGCAGCTCCGGCAGCGCCAGCTATTACTCCTTCTGCGACCCCGGCTGTTGCAACAACTCCGGCCAATACGGGGACTCACACTGATACTACACAGCAGCAGGCTGTTGTACCTTTGAAACAGGAAACGGCGTATGATCTGTTCCTGAAAGATCTGACGGTTAAAAACATTTTTCTTAAAATGAATAAACCGTCCAGGCTTGATGTGAACAAAATACGGGTGTTTGAGGACCTGGACTGGCTGGTGTATGTAATGGCAGGTGTGGTACTGTTGTTGGGTATTATCCGGCTAAGCTATCTGAAATATTTCTCTGACCTGTTCAGGGCATTCTTGAATCCGACGCTAAGCCAGCGCCAGCTGAAAGACCAGTTATCGCAATCGCCTTTTCCCAACTTTCTGCTGAACGTTTATTTTGTGATCAGTCTGGCATTGTACCTGTACCTGCTGATGTACCGTCAGCAGTACATTAACAGTAACACTGCTTGGATGGCCATACCTGGTCTGATCGTACTGGTGGCTGTTGTATATGGGGTGAAATATGTGATGCTGCGTTTCTGCGGCTGGTTATTCGGAAGTGCAGAGCTGGCGGATGCCTATATTTTCATATTGTACCTGATCAACAAGGTTTTGGGTATTCTGCTGGTGCCATTCCTGGTGATATTGGCATTTTGTACGCCGGAATTGGCAAAAGCATTCATGTATATCTCTATATTTTTTATTGTTTTACTGGTGGCATACCGCTATATCAGGTCTTATTCGGTGGTAAAACAATACTTATCTTTCAGCAGATTGCATTTTTTTCTTTACCTTTGCGCATTCGAAGTAGCGCCGGTTTTAATAATAACTAAGGTGTTGCTGGTCGCGTTAACTGGCGGTCTCTGATGAAATGCCGCCTATTGTTAACACAAGAGCAAAAAAACGTATGATTAAAGGCGGGCCAAAAAAAGATTTGCAAGCAAAACACATTCAGTCAATTCTAATTTCCCAACCTAAGCCTGAAACAGAAAAATCACCATACTTTGAACTGGCGAAAAAATTCAATGTGAAGTTGGATTTTTATCCGTTTATAAGGGTGGAGGGGCTGTCCGCAAAAGACTTCAGGAAACAAAAGATTGACATACAGAATTTTACGGCGGTTATTTTCACCAGCCGGAATGCTGTAGACCATTTTTTCAGGATCTGTGAGGAAATGAAGATCAAGGTATCTCAGGACTGTAAGTACTTCTGTATCACAGAAGCGATTGCCTTGTATTTGCAGAAGTTTATCCTATACCGGAAACGTAAGGTATTTTACGGCGCTGATGGGTCTACCAAAAGCCTCCTGGAAGTGATGAACAAGCATCGTGACAACGAAAAGTTCCTGTTCCCCAGCTCTGATAGTCAGCGTAAAGACGTTGAAGAGTGGCTGAAAGCCAATAAGTGCGAATACGCTATTCCGACGCTGTACAAGACAGTGTCTAATGACGTAAAGGACTTGCTGGCGGACACAGAATATGACATGATCGTTTTCTTCAGCCCTTACGGTGTGAAGTCGCTGTTTGAGAACTTACCAAAGTTTGAACAGAATGGCACCCGGATCGGCGCCTTCGGTCCTACCACCTCGGCTGCAGTTGAAGAAGCTGGTCTGAGGCTGGACGTAAAAGCCCCTGCACCGCAGGCTCCTTCTATGGTGGCCGCGCTTGAGCAGTACCTGGCTGAGATCAACAAAAAATAACACGAAAATCATAGGAAAATATTTGCCCAAAGGGACAGCGAACGCTGTCCCTTTGTTATATTTGGGGTAATAACGGAATCAAAGAATCAGCAAACCAGATACTGTAGAAAAACAACAGAATAACCATAACTGTGAACAGACTAGCGAAAGAAACCAGTCCTTACCTGCTGCAGCACGCACATAATCCGGTAGATTGGTATCCATGGGGAGAAGAAGCGCTGCAAAGGGCAAAAGCAGAAGATAAACCTATTTTAGTCAGCATTGGATATGCAGCTTGCCACTGGTGTCATGTTATGGAACGGGAAAGCTTCGAAGACGAAGGGACTGCCCGCATCATGAACGAACTTTTCATTAATATCAAGATAGACAGGGAAGAACGTCCGGATCTGGACCACATCTATATGGATGCAGTGCAGGCTATGACGGGTTCGGGCGGCTGGCCGCTGAATGTTTTCCTGACGCCTGATAAACTGCCTTTTTACGGAGGGACCTATTTCCCGCCGGTGAAAGCGTTTAACCGTCCGTCCTGGAAGGAAGTGTTACAGGCGTTGTCCCAGGCTTTTAAAGAGCGCAGGGATGACCTGGAAACACAGGCAGAAAATATGCGGGAGCACCTGGCCCAGTCTTCACGTATTGGTGAAAATGCGGCCAATCTGCAACTGGTGCCGAAAGAGGAACTGTTTACAAAAGAACAGTGTGATACCATCTTCAGTAATGTGATGCAGCAGGCAGACAAGGTATGGGGTGGATTCGGTAATGCGCCCAAGTTTCCCGGAACGTTTAATATTCAATACCTGTTAAGGTATCACCATAGTTTTAATGAGCCGGCAGCTTTACAGCAGGCGTTGTTGTCACTGGACAAAATGATCCGGGGAGGTATTTATGATCAGTTGGGCGGCGGGTTTGCCCGTTATAGTACGGATGCTAAATGGCTGGCGCCCCACTTTGAAAAGATGCTGTATGACAATGCGTTGCTGGTGGATGTGATGAGTGAGGCGTATCAATTGACGGGGAACGAGTTGTATGCGAAGACCATTGCGGATACGCTGGGTTTTGTGGAAAGGGAGATGACGGATGCCGGAGGTGGTTTTTACAGCGCATTGGATGCTGATTCTGAGGGGGTAGAAGGTAAATTCTACACCTGGAGCAGGGACGAGATCGAAGCAGAGCTTGGACCGGATGCGGCTTTGTTCTGTGCATTTTACGATGTAACGGAAGAGGGTAACTGGGAGGAAACCAATATCTTATGGGTCACTAAACCGGCCGCGGTTTTTGCGGCGGAGAACGGGATCACGGTAGAGGCATTGGAGAAAAGCCTGGAGGTAAGCCGTGAACAACTGATGGCATTGAGGTCCGAAAGGATACGACCGGCATTGGACGATAAGATCATATTGGGGTGGAATGGGCTGATGGTACATGCCTGTTGTAGGGCTTATGCCGCACTTGGGGTAGAAAAGTACAGGGAGATGGGGATCAGTGCCATGAAATTTTGCCTGAATAATCTGCAACAGGTTGATAAACAGTCTTTTTTTCATACATTTAAAGCCGGTGTAGCGAAATATCCGGCATTCCTGGATGACTATGCGTGGCTGGTACGTGCTTTGATCGCTTTGCAGGAAGTAACGGGAGACGCTGAGTGGCTGGACAGAGCGAAGGATGTGACGGAGTATGTCACAACGAATTTTTCAGATGAAGGGGGGATTTATTTCTATTATACGGAAGCAGGTCAAACGGATGTTATCGTACGTAAGAAGGAAGTCTATGATGGTGCCACTCCCAGTGGTAATGCAGTGATGGCGGCGAACCTGATCTATTTATCAATCGTTTATGACAGGAAGGACTGGTCTGAGCGCGGAATCGCCATGCTGGCGGGTCAATCTCAGATGGCGGTGAGGTATTCCACTTCGTTTGGCGTATGGGCGGGGCTGTTATTGCAGCTGGTGAAGGGGGTGAAGGAAATAGCGATAGTGGGGGGTGATTATAAATCCAGGATGCGGGATACTAACAGACATTATATTCCGTTTAAAGTAATGTTAGGAGCGGCAACTGACAAGCGGGGCATTCCGCTGTTGGAGCAGCGGGAGCGGCCAGGAGAAACACTTATATACGTTTGCGAGGATTATCATTGTATTAAGCCAGTTAATTATATAGAGGAAATAATTAATTTAAAATAATATTTATGTATCTTGCATGACCATATCTGTGTAACGTAGCGCACGGAAAAATGATTTTGAGAAGATATAATAAAATGTTAAAAAGCACGTTTAATTTAAACGTCACGCTTCCCTCAGGGGGCATGAAAAAGTTGGATGAAAACTAACTACGGATTAAAATTAATCGTTACATTTGTTATCTTGCTTAAGAGTGGAGAGAGGTTGAGCAGAGGGGTAGAGGTGCTGACTTTGAAGAAAAATACCTTCCAAAGGGAATGAATTTAAAAGTGAAACCAACAAGTAGAACAACCGCTAAATTTCTGAAGTTGCCCTTAACAACTTTAGGGTCATCGTGTGTGAATGGCTGGTTGGTTAACGGTCAGACCGGACAGACCGGCAAGACCTTCGGCCATGTTTCAGAACATAGCGACACCCTCAGTAGCATTGTGGCCAATGTACACTGCGTCGCCTACGAAATAAATGATTTTCAATGAAAGCTACCCTTATGAAGCTTAATTTCTCAAGTGGTCTGTTAGCAGTATTGCTGGTTAGCCTGCTCGCCAGCTGCGGTGGTAGTAAAACCCCCAAAAATGCGCAAGGACAGCTGATCGGCGTAAGTCCCAGACCTAAGTATTTCCCGCCAGTTCCCTATGGAATGGTCTATGTACCTTCCGGGACCTTTCACATGGGTCCCAGCGATGAGGATTTGAACTACGCGTACACCGCCCGTAACAAGTCTATTTCCATCTCCGGCTTCTACATGGATGCTACCGAGATCACGAATAACGAGTACAGGCAGTTCGTACAGTGGGTAACAGATTCTATCGCCCACATTATGTTGGGTGATGTAAAGAATGACGGTGGTGAGGATTATATCGATTGGAAGAAGAAGATTAATTATAGGGATAAATCCACCATGGAGAAACTGGAGGGTATGACCTATCAACCGGAAGACCGTTTGTACGGACGTAAAGAGTTCGACGTACGTAAGCTGGTTTACCATGCAGAAACTTTCAACTGGGAACAGGCTAAGCTGCGTGAGAACGCAAACAAGTCCCGTTCAAAGTTCATTGTAAAGAAAGACGTTGCGATCTATCCTGACACATTGTGCTGGATCCGTGACTTCTCTTATGCTTACAATGAGCCAATGACGAGGATGTACTTCTGGCACCCGGCATTTGACAACTATCCGGTAGTAGGGGTGACCTGGCACCAGGCTAACGCATTCTCTGAATGGCGTAGTAAGTTCTGGGAAGACTACCGTATCTCTAAGAAATTATTCACTGAGGATAAATTCCAGCTGCCTTCAGAAGCGCAATGGGAATATGCAGCACGTGGTGGCAGAGAGCAATCTCCTTACCCATGGGGTGGTTATTACATACGCAACAAGAAAGGTTGTTTGCTGGCTAACTTTAAACCGGGTCGTGGTAACTATCCTGAAGACGGTGGTTTCTACACTGTAAGAGCGGACGCTTACTGGCCTAATGACTACGGTTTATATAACATGTCAGGTAACGTTGCAGAGTGGACACAGGACATTTATTATGAGAACGCGTACTCTTTCACATCTGATATGAACCCATACCTGCGTATGGATATACCAGACAGCGCGGTTCCGAAAATGAAACGTAAAGCTGTAAGAGGTGGTTCCTGGAAAGATATCGGGTATTTCCTCCAGACAGGTACACGTTCTTACGAGTACCAGGACAGTGCTAAATCTTACATCGGTTTCAGATGTACGATCGCCTTCCTGAGCCGTTCTAAAAACGATTTTGGTCACAGGTAACATATAGTAACAGCAATTACGGATAGATGGGCGAGAGAACAGGCATGATCGAAGAGACAGGAAAAAGAATCCTGTATGCCTCGGGGACAGGCATGTGTGTGATAATCAAACTTAAAAATTTTGATATGAGAAACCGTATGATGTACATTGGGAAACCGCAAATCATCGTTGAGCAACAACTATTCCATAACAATTTAACCTTTAACACTTTAACCAGTAAATTTTGACCTATGGCTATGAATCCTACTACATCGAAATGGCTTAATTTCTTTGTTTGTGTCGCAGCATCAGTAGTAATTATCGGAGCGCTGTTCAAACTTCAACACTGGCCAGGTGCAGATATCGCCCTGATCGTTGGTTTGAGCACAGAAGCACTCATCTTCTTCGTTTATGCATTCGTACCGGATAGCGGTGGTCACGAAGGCGGAGCACAGGTAGCAGTTGTTGCCGGTGGTAGCCCTGCCCTGGCTGGTCTGGATAAAATGCTCGAAGAGGCTGATATCACTCCGGTTAGCTTACAGCGCCTCAGCGAAAACTTCCAGAAATTAGGTTCCACTGTAGATAAGATGCGGGATATCAGTGATGTAGTTGCCGCTACAGGTGATTACACACAAAAAACAAGAGAAGCTGCCAGCGCAATTGGTAATGTAGCTCACGCTTACACTACTGCTGCTTCAGCTGTATCTTCTTTCAACAGTGCTTCTGAATCAACAAGAAGCTTCCACGAGCAAATGCAGGGTATGACCAAAAACCTGGCTTCCCTGAATGCTATCTACGAACTGGAACTGCAGGACACTAACAATCACCTGAAAGCTATGAACAACTTCTATAGCAATCTGCTGAATGTTTCTCAGGCAATGACCAGCAGCGTAGACGATGCGCGCAAAACACAGGATCAGATCTCTAAACTGGCTCATAACCTGACTAGCCTGAACACCGTTTACGGTAACATGCTCAGCGCTATGCACAGTGCGAGATAAGGTAACGCTTATAGTTTTTTGAATTAACAACAGACAATCATTCAAACCTGAGAACAAACTATGGCACTACCTAAGGATCCCAGGCAAAAGATGATCAATATCATGTACCTGGTCTTGACGGCCATGCTGGCATTGAACGTCTCTGCTGAGATATTGAACGCATTTAATATAGTAAACAATTCAATCAATACTTCGAATAAATCGATCACAGATAAGAACAACGATACTTACCTGGCTTTTGACGCAAAGATGCAAGAAGACGCTGCAAAAACAGGTCCTTTCAAGCAGAAAGCTGAACAGGTAAAAGTTGCTTCCGCTGAAATGTACACTTTCCTGGATTCACTGAAAGAAAGGATCGTTAGAGAAAGCGGTGGTCGTGATGAATTTGGTGAACTGAAAAGTAAAGATAACCTGGATGCTCCTACCCGTGTGATGGAAAATCAGAAACAAGGTCCTTTACTGGAACAGAAACTGACTGAATTACGTAGCAAACTGTTGACTTACGTTGAGGCAAAAGATAAAGCCAAGTTCGACAAATCTTTGCCACTGCATATTGAAATTGGTAAAACAAGTGGTCATGGTGGTCACGGTCCTGCAAAAAACTGGACTGCTTACCACTTCAACATGGTACCAGCTATCGCAGCAGTAACCATTCTGAGTAAATTCCAGAATGACATCAAGAACTCAGAAGCCCTGATCATTGATGACCTGTATGCGCAGATCGGTAAAAGGGATTTCCACTTCGATAAGATCAAGCCTTTCGTTTCCCTGAACTCAAAGAACCTGATGGAAGGACAAACGTTGACCGCTTCAGTAGCAGTAGGTGCTTATAGCAGCACTGTAAATCCTGAGATCGTTGTTAACGGTTCTACCGTAACTGCGAGCGAAGGTCTGGGTAACTACTCAATGGTAGTTTCCGGTATCGGCGAAAAGACGATCTCTGGTAATGTTAAAATGACTAATCCAAGTGGTGAAGTTGTTAACATGCCATTCAGCGAAACTTATAGCGTAGGTGCTTCAACAACTTCTATCTCTGCTGACAAGATGAACGTATTGTACATCGGTCTGCAGAACCCGATCTCCATCTCCGCTGGTGGTGTTCCTGCTGAAAAAGTATCTGCAGGTATCAACAACGGTAACATGACTAAGACCGGTGCTGGTAAATACTCTGTAACTGTTACTAAGCCAGGTACCGCAATGATCACTGTTAGTGGCGATATCGACGGTAAAGTAAAACCACTGGGTAACAAAGAATTCCGTATCAAATATATTCCTGACCCGGTACTGAAAGTGGGCTTAAGCAAAGGTCCTTACATGAAGGCTTCCGAATTCAAGGTACAGGGCGGTCTGCGTGCTGACCTGGAAGACTTCCTCTTCGAAGGCGTAAGATACGAAGTAGTAAGCTATCGTCTCTATATCGACGCAAGAGGTAAAGACCCATTCGAAGCTGACGCAAACTCAGCTTACTTCCCAAGCTCCGCTATGCCAATTATTCGTTCCATTAAACCGGGTGATATCGTATACTTCGATAACGTTCGTGTAAAAGGTCCGGATGGAAGGGTAAGGGATATGTCAAACTTTAATCTTAAGATTAATTAATTTATTTTTCTATGCGAGCAGTCATCCTTAACAGAATTGGTTGGTGTTCTCTCCTGCTGGTTGTAGTACTGGCTTCAGAGGCCAACGCACAACGCCGTAGGACTGGAGGTACAACACGTCGTACAGAGGCTACACCTGCTACTCAGGATGCTTCAGTTGTAAACCCAGCTACCGGTAACAGCGTTGCTACACCGCCGCCGCCAGCTCCCACCGCAACAGAAGGTGCTTCCCTTCGCCAGGATGGTGTTGGTATACCAGTAGATACACCACGCAAATCCCTGCGTACGGATGGCATTTCTGAAAAGAACTTCATCAAGGACCGTGTACCTATCCCTTACGATCACATTCGCTCGGACGATGAGTTCTGGGAAAAGAAGATCTGGCAGGTGATCGATACCCGCGAAAAGATGAACCTTCCTTTCCAGTATAATGTTGAGGATGAATCAGGCACCAGCCAGCTGTTCATTAATATCCTGCTCAACGCGATAAAGAACAAGGAAGTTGAGGCGTTCAGCCCTATCGATGACAGGTTCACTACCGTATTGCCTTACGCCGACGTTCAGACTAAGATAAGCGGTGAAGAAAAGACAGTACGTAGTATTGACCCTATCACCGGTGAAGAGAAAATGGTAACTACCCGTGACGAATTTGATCCTCGTACTATTGTTCAGTATAAGATCAAGGAAATCTGGGTGTTCGATAAAGAAGCATCTGCGCTGAAAGTACGTATCCTTGGTATTGCACCAATGGTATCTCGTATGAACGAAGATGGTACCTTCCGTGGAGCTATCCCATTGTTCTGGGTATATTATCCTGACCTGCGTCCTTTACTGGCTAAATACGATGTATACAACCAGAATAACGATGCGGCGACCATGAGTTGGGAAGACCTTTTCGAAATGCGTTTCTTCTCCAGCTTTGTGATCAAGGAAAACAATACTTACAACCGCGAGATCAAAGATTACATTAAAGATGGTACCATGCGCCTCCTGGAAGGTCAGGCGGTTAAGGATAAGATCTTTAATAAAGAACAGGATATGTGGCAGTATTAATCTGCTCGCAGTATAAAGAAACTGAAAGGGAGTCTGTTTAACAGGCTCCCTTTTGTTTTTCCCTTTTCCCCGTTACTTTTGTAGGCAATCAATCAACTGCATATGTCCCGTATATTTGAAACCCCTGCCCTGCTGCAAGCACTTCGCCTGCAAATAGATGATCTGCTGAAAACTGCCAACGAACAATTTGTAACAGCTCCCAAAGAAGTATTGCTGCGTCAACCTGCCGAGGATAAATGGAGTGTAGCGCAATGCCTTGATCATCTCAATGCTTATTCCCGTTTTTATGTACCTGCAATGGAACAGGCTATTCAATCCAGGCTTACAGGCAGTCTGCCCCCGGCGCCTTCAGCCGCTTTCAAAAGCGGTTTGCTGGGAAATTATTTCACTAAAATGATGGAACCTAAACCAGACGGGACGCCGGGAACACGTATGCAGGCACCTAAGGGCTATCGTCCGTTGTCCGATCTGGACGCGGCGAAAGTGGTAGCAGAGTTCATTGAATGGCAGCAAAGGACAAAGGCTTTGCTAGAGCAGGCTAAACATGTCAATCTGCAAAAAATAAAGATCCCTACTACATTGGGGAATTGGTTGAAGTTCTCTCTCGGAGATACTTTCCGTTTTGTTATTGCACATGAACGCCGGCATATGGCACAAGCGTTAAGGGCGAAAGCATAGTTTTCTTTCCTGGTATTTATGATTGAGGAGTAGTTGTATCTGTTTCACCGCTGGCCGGATGAAAATGACTATAGACCAGTTTTGCTTTGGCGGCGCCTATTTCTTTCACCAGATCATCTTCCGAAAGTAATTTGATTTTCGCGACGGAACGGAAGGTTTTCAGGAGTTGTGTGGCGGTATTCTCCCCTATGCCTTTAATACCTTCCAATTCGTTCTTAAAAGTGCCTTTACTGCGCTTCTGGCGGTGGAAGGTGATACCGAAACGGTGCACCTCATCACGCACCCTGCGGATCAGTTTAAGGCTTTCGCTGTCGTACGGTAGTTTAATACTGTCTTTATCTCCCGGGAAGAAGATCTCCTCTTCATTTTTTGCAAGGCCTACGACCGTCATACTGCCGATGAGGTCCAGTTCACGGATACTTTCCATAGCAGACCCTAGCTGGCCTTTACCACCGTCTATAATGACCAGTTGAGGTAATGGCTGCTGTTCTGCCAGCAAACGGGCATAACGGCGGTATACGACCTCTTTCATGGAAGCAAAGTCGTTGATGCCTTGTACGGTCTTAATATTAAAATGGCGGTAATCTTTCTTTGAGGCGACTCCATCTTTAAAAACCACACAGGCAGATACCGGGTAGCTTCCCTGGAAGTTGGAGTTATCGAAACACTCAATATGTAAAGGTAGCTCCTGCAATTCGAGATCGGCCTGTAACTGGTACAGCACCTTCTTTCGCTCCATGTCGCTCTTGCCTTCGAGGTGCAGGATCTTTTTGCGGTACAACTCTTCCTTGAAATAGTCTACGTTCTTTTCAGATAGCTCCAGCAGTTTCTTTTTGTCTCCTCCCTTCGGCACAAACACCGTAACATTTTCTTCGGGGTATTCTATTTCTATCGGTACGATGATTTCCCTGGCAAGGCTCTGGAAGGCATCACGGAGGTAACTGACGGCGTACGTTAATACTTCTGTATCGTCTTCTTCGAGTTTCTTTTCAAGCGTTACCGTTTTAGTATCTGCAATAGTACCGTTCAGTACGCGCAGATAGTTCACATAGGCGTAGTTGCCTTCGCTGATGATGGAGAATACGTCCACGTTGCCAATACGGGTATTGACGATCGTTGACTTGGCCTGGTAGGCCTGCAGACTTTCTATTTTCTTCCGGACGATCTCTGCCTTCTCAAATTCCATGTTCATGGCATGTTCCTGCATCTGTGTGCGGAACATTTGCAGAACAGGGCTAAGATTGCCCCTGAGGATATTCTTTACCTGCTGTAATCCGTCACGGTAGTCTTCCTCTGTCTGTAGTCCTTCACAAGGCCCTTTACAGTTGCCCAGGTGATACTCCAAGCATACCTTGTATTTCCCTTTATTGATGTTTTGCGGAGAAAGGTTAAGGTTACATGTCCGTAAAGGAATGTTATATCGGATCACTTCCAGAAGCTCGCGCACGCGGCCTACGGAGGTGAATGGACCCAGGTATTCCGAACCGTCTTTGATGACATTGCGGGTCAGGAACACACGGGGATATGATTCGTGTTTTACAACGATGTAAGGATAAGTTTTATCATCCTTCAGGTTAATATTGAACTTGGGCTGGAACTGCTTGATCAGCGAGTTCTCAAGAAGGAAAGCGTCCTGTTCGGAGCCGACGATGGTAAATTCAATATGATGAATTGTTTCTACCAGCCGGCGTGTTTTATAGTTGTCGTGATTCTTTACAAAATATGAGCTAACCCTTTTCCGCAGACTTTTGGCCTTTCCTACGTAAAGCAATTCACCGGCGTCGCTATAGTACTTATATATGCCAGGCTGAAGGGGTATGGTATGTGATATCTGTTGAAACTCCGCTGCTGTCATGTTCTAAAGAAGATCTGTTAGGGGTGCTTTAGCAGAACTTTCACATCCAGCTCTCTGGCTGGCAGAAATGCGATCTTCTGCCATGTCACGATGCGGATATGTTTGTTATGCTGGTACACCAGGTTTTGCTGGTATTCGTATACCAGGTTCTCTACATGCTTATTCATCTGCACGTTGGTAATGTGCTGCTGGTTGTCAATATCCATGATCACTTCCTGGGGGACAGTGGCGGTATTTCGTGCCTTGTACATGAGGGAACGTTTACCGGTGAACTGATCGGCCAGCAGAATGGTATCATATGCTCCCTGCAGGGAGGGTTTGTTAAGGTCCACTTCCAGGAAGGGCGCCAGCAGATGTTGTAACTGGGTTGAATCCGGGGTGGTAATGGTCAGACTGTCCCGCAATCCGTTCATGACGATAGTCTTCTGTAAGGCGGGCTTCTCCGCTTCTATATTATTGAGTTCTTCCTGGAAATATCCTTTAAGATCCCTGTACGCGTGTTCTTTACCTTGCCGGGCACTATCGCCCGTACCGCAGGAAACCAATAAAGAAACAACAGCCACCAATGTCCATGAAAAACGATGATCCATCCTGCAAATTTAGGGAAGAACGTTTAAAGCTGCGTTTATATGATGCAGGAAACCAAATACGCTGAAAAAAGTTAATGCGCCGTGAAAACGGCGCATCTGATGCATGAGCAAATCTGTCGAGAGCACTAAAAAACATAAAACGTATCATCTGGAGCAATAGTTACAGGATAGAAATAATATATAAAAAAAGCTGTCCGCCTTAGGCGGACAGCTTTCTGAAAAGTGGGTGATGTAAATACTTACACCAGTATGTTGCCGGTCATTTCCTGCGGTATCGGAAGACCCATTAGTGTCAGGATCGTAGGCGCCACGTCTCCCAGTTTACCTGGTTTCAGTGTGCCTTTGAAGTCGTTGCTAATAACAAAATACGGCACCAGGTTGAGCGAGTGAGCTGTATTTGGTGATCCGTCGTTGTTGATCATGAAATCAGCGTTACCGTGGTCAGCCGTCAGGAATACAGTATAATCATTTGCCAGGGCGGCAGTTACTACGTTATTCACGCAGGCGTCAACTGTTTCTACTGCTTTAATAACAGCTTCCCAGATTCCGGTATGGCCAACCATGTCTGCATTTGCGAAGTTGAGGCAAATGAAGTCGGCTGATTTGTTTTCTATTTCTGCAACGATGGTGCTGGTTACTTCAAGAGCGCTCATTTCAGGCTGCAGGTCGTAGGTAGCTACTTTTGGAGAAGCTACGATCAGACGGCGTTCGCCTTTGAATTCTTTTTCACGGCCACCGGAGAAGAAGAAAGATACGTGCGGGTATTTCTCTGTTTCTGCAATACGGATCTGACTACGGTCGTGCGCTTCCAGTACTTCACCTAATGTATTCTGCAGGTTATCATTTTCGAATATTACATGCACGCCTTTATAGGTTTTGTCATATTCGGTCATGGTGGTATAGTGCAGCTGGAGCGGTTCCATACCGAAGTCAGGGAAAGCCTGCTGGGTCAGTACCTGTGTGATCTCGCGGCAACGGTCAGTACGGAAGTTGAAGCAAAGTACGGCGTCTCCCGGCTGGATGGTGGTGATTGGTTTAAGCTGGGCGTCGGTCACAACGATCGGCTTGATAAATTCGTCGGTAACGCCTTCTGCATAAGAAGCTTTAATGGCGTTCACCGGGTCCTGGGTAGGAGTACCGACACCTTGTACCAGTGCATCATAAGCCAGTTTCACACGTTCCCAGCGTTTATCGCGGTCCATTGCATAATAGCGGCCGGTAATGCTGGCAACTTCTCCTGTGGTTTGTTTCAGGTGTGCTACCAGGTCTTCCATGTAAGCCAGGCCACCTTTAGGATCGGTATCACGACCATCGGTGAAGGCATGGATGTATACTTTGGTAAGTCCTTTATCTTTTGCGATCTGCGTCAGTGCTTTCAGGTGTGTGATGTGGGAGTGTACGCCACCATCGCTTACAAGTCCGATGAGGTGAAGGGCCTTGTCGTTGTCTTTAGCATAATCGAAAGTGCTCTGCAATACGTTGTTGGCAGCCAGTTCGCCGGTGCGGATGGCTACATTGATACGTTGTAGTTCCTGGTATACGATACGTCCGGCACCGAGGTTCAGGTGGCCTACTTCAGAGTTACCCATCTGGCCTTCCGGCAAACCTACTTCTTCACCGCAGGTAACGAGTGTGCTGTGCGGATATTTTGAATACAGACTGCTTACAAAAGGAGTCTTAGCATGCGCTATAGCGTCAGAGGCAGGAACCTGTCCTTGCCCCCATCCATCCATGATAACGAGAATGGCTCTTTTCTTTTCCATATTTCCGGTTGTAATTTTCTTGTTGTGTAAAGGAGGCTAAAGTTATGAAGCATCCGTGAATACGGCATCAAACTTATAGAAATGACACCAAAATTCATACAGCAGTGAAAGAACTTTATTAGAGTTAGGTTTTATTCTAAAAATATATATTAATATATTCGCATTAATTAATCACTGTACAATACAACGATAATTGTATTTTAAAAGCGCTCCTGCAAATTGGCATAGTTTTAGCCCATTTCACTACAATGATGAAAACTTTACTACTTAATAAAATACTGACGATGAAAAAGTTAATGTATGTGCTTGGAGTTGTGTTGTTTGGCGTCATTATCACTGCATTTACACTGTCAGCCGCTACCTTAAAACCTACTGCAGCAGGCCCTTTCGAAGATGTGGTGAGTGCAATTAAACAAGGCGATGCGAGTGCACTATCCCGTTACCTTGATAACACAGTAGAAATCAGCATGGCAGGCAAATCAAACTCCTACAGCAAAGCACAGGCAGAGATCATCCTGAAAGATTTCTTTTCAAAAAATCAGGTAAAATCATTTGAATTGATCCACCAGGTGGAAAGTGCGGGTGGTTCAAGAGTAGGGATCGCAAATGTGGGAACATCAGGCGGAGCTTTCCGTACGTCTTTCTTTTTGCAGAAAAAGGGAGGCTCGATGGTGCTGAATGAATTACGCTTCGAAAGCAAATAAATAAAGTATTGTTAAGATTGATAGTGAGAAGTCCGGCCCCGCCCGGACTTTTTTATATTACAGAAAGTCTGTTTCCGTGTGCTTTCTGAAATTCACTTACTTTCGTTCTTTCAAACCGATAGTATGTTACAGGAACCAGCATTTACAGCCCTTATTCGCAGCGCATTGGCCGAAGACATAGGAAATGGCGACCATTCTACTTTAGCCTGCATACCAGCAACGGCAAGAGGTGGCGCCAGATTGAAGATCAAAGAAGATGGGATATTGGCCGGAATGGAGGTAGCAGCAGCTATTTTTACTATGCTGGATGCATCGTCAGTTCTTAAGGCTTTTAAGAAAGACGGAGATCGCATGAAGGCAGGAGAAGTAGCATTTGAAGTAGAAGCGTCAGTACACACGCTGCTGATGGGTGAGCGACTTGTATTGAACTGTATGCAAAGAATGAGTGGTATAGCTACGCTGACACGTCAGTATGTGGATATACTGAGAGGATATCATACACGCCTGCTTGACACCCGTAAAACGACCCCTAACTTCCGGTTGCTGGAAAAAGAAGCGGTACGCATCGGGGGAGGTGTAAATCATCGTATGGGCCTCTATGATATGGTGATGCTGAAAGATAATCACATTGATTTTGCAGGCGGTATTACAGCTGCGGTTACTCAAACGGTCGCCTACCTGCAAAGTAAATCGCTGCCTTTACAGATAGAAGTGGAAACCCGCAATCTTGAGGATGTGAAAGAGGTGCTGGCAGTAGGACAGGTACACAGGATCATGCTGGACAATTTCTCACCTGCGCAAATTAAAGATGCATTGGCATTGATTAATGGCCGGTATGAAACGGAGGCGTCCGGTGGTATCAATTTGAGCACGCTGGAGGAATATGCAAAGACGGGGGTTGACTATGTATCTGCAGGAGCAGTGATACATCATGCTGTAAGTCTTGATCTGAGTTTAAAAGCAATCTAATATCAAATATAATATCCCTAACGTTGAGAAAGATTCTATTCATCATAAATAGGAAGGCAGGCACAGACAGAGAGAAACGCCTGGAGGGTATCATCAGAAGATATTTAACTCCCAAAGCTTTTTCTGTGGAAGTGACGCACCTGGAGTATCTGGGGCATGGCACTGACCTGGCTAGAGCTGCGGTAGCAAACGGAACGGACACTGTAGTAGCTGTAGGCGGTGATGGTTCCATTAACGAAATTGCACAGGGACTGGTGGGAACCGCTACAGCCCTGGCCATTATTCCGTTGGGAAGTGGTAATGGTTTGGCGAGAGCTTTGAAGATACCGTTAAAGGTGTCCCGTGCGCTGGAAGTAATTGCAGATGGCAAACGCCAGGCAATAGATGTAGGTTATGCCAATGAATATCTTTTCCTGAGTAATGCAGGCGTGGGTTTTGATGCGCTTGTAGCGGACCAGTTCCGCCACAAGACTAAACGTGGCCTGTGGGGATATGCAAAACTGGTGATCAAAAGTTTCAATAGCTATAAAGGACCTTCATATGAAATAAGTGTTGACGGTAAGAACCTGGAGGAGCGGGCCTTTCTGCTAACAGTGGCAAATGGTAACCAGTTTGGCTATGAGTTCAAACTAGCGCCTACGGCCAATGTATTTGACGGTAAGCTGGACCTTTGTGTTGTACCGCCGATCAAGTTCCTGGGGTTGATCCCGATAGGACTGTATTCATTGATGGGTAATATTGACAAGACCCGTTACATGCAACATTATACGGGAGAGACGATCGTTGTAAAAAGTAAAGAACTGGTGCATTTACAGGTTGACGGGGATGCAGTACCGCTGAAGGAAGATGGTAAAGTAGCTTTCCGCGTTCATCCTGGTGCGCTGCAGGTAATCGTCAACCGAAGTTAAAATTATTGTTATGTCAAAGAAGAGGAATAATGCGGGTGGGATCGTTTATTCCACCGATCCTGGTTTCACACCGGAAAGTCATGAACCGGAAGAAACAGATACCCTGTCTCCTGCCCAGCAGCAGCTGCGCGTAAAACTGGACACCAAACAACGCGCTGGCAAAGTCGTAACGCTGGTGGATGGTTTTATCGGTAAGGCCGAAGACCTGGAAAAACTGGGGAAGGAACTGAAAACGAAATGCGGCACCGGCGGAAGTGCAAAAGATGGTCAGATCCTGATACAGGGCGACTATAAGGAGAAAGTGTTGAAATGGCTGCAGGACTGGGGATATAAAGCGAAATAACAAGATCAAGGAATCAGGAATAACATACGCAGTATGGATCCCTGATTCCTTTTTTATAACATTCTGAATGTATGTGGCGTATTTCCGGTCTGGCTTTTAAAGAAGTGTGAAAAGCTGGCCGGTTCCTCAAATCCGAGAGAGTGTGCAACAAGCGCGATGGGCCAATCGGTATGCATAAGCAGCAGTCTTGCCTCCAGCAGGATGCGCTGGCGGATATGCTCACTGGTTGTACGGCCTGTTACCCTTTTCACAGTTGCGTTCAGGTGATTAGGATGTACGTTCAGCGCCATGGCAAAATCGCCTGCTGTTTTCAATTGCAACTGCTCCTGCTCTGAAGTAATGGGAAACTGTTTCTCCAAAGTATCTGTAAAACGTTCTGCTAACAATTGTGCTGTAGTAAGCGTACGTTGAGGCACAATTTCACTCACGCCTATTCTTTTCGATTCCAGTAATAATAACTGCAGATAAATAGTGATCGCGTCCAGACGGTATGCGTTACAATCCTTGTTCTCCTTCACGAGTCGCTCAAAAATGTCGAGCATGTAGTCGCCCTGTTTTTCACTTAAATTAAGCACCGGATTAGCACCAATCTGAAACAGCGGATGATGCAACAGCTCATCGCGATAGCGTCTGTGTGTTTCGAAAAGATTTTCGGTGAACATGCAGTAATAACCATCCTGCTCTCCTTCCGGTTGCCAGACCTTCGGTTCGAGCGGATTGATGAACATCATTGTAGGCGCTTTGATCACATAGGTGCGTTGCCCGAGTGTCAGTGTGCCACCTCCTTTGGTGATCAGTGAAATCTTATAATAATCTCTTCGGTTAGCTGAAATATATTCCCGGCAGGGATTAGTAGCACGGGAGTGAATGGAAAAAGCGCTCTTTGCCGGTACCTTTGGCAGGTTCTCCTGGTCTACACTCACCTGTGAAAAGTCATCGCTTAGCCGAAGCTCTTTGCGATGAACAGATCTGCTGTTCTTACTATTTATGGAGGACATAATGCAAAGTTACAAAATGCGTGTCTGCTAATGATGTGCTAATGTAACTGCCTGAAGTTGATACTATGATATACGGAAATATTGCAGTTTAGGTGGTCTCATCAGTGGTTAAAAGGGAGGCTTTGTATCGATGTTGCATTTTTTGATTTGATAAATTAACAAATATTTCACAACTTGGACTTAACCTTTATCAACCAAAATCTTGTTTTCATCAACTGGTCTTTTTGATGAACTGCCTATTTAACCAACTATCTGTTTGCAGTACAAGATTATCATAATGGATTACATGTTATCAATGCCTTACCTATGAGCTGTAGCAGGGATAACATGTAATCTTTTTTTTATCAGGATTTCCAAATGAATAAAACTTCCTATTTCTATCTGTTTCTCTTTTTATCGCTTAAGCTTGTAGTTCATTACAATATGATTGGTCCGGGATATGATCTGCATAGAGATGAGTTCCTTCATCTTGACCAGGCTAATCATCTGGCAGCGGGCTATCTGTCTGTGCCACCATTTACAGCGTTTCTTTCCCTGCTTATTAAGTGGCTTGGAGGCGGCATATTCTGGGTGCGATTTTTTCCAGCATTATTTGGCGCGCTGACGATGGTGGTTATCTGGAAGCTGATCGAACTTTTGAAAGGAGGTCCGTATGCACAGGAAATTGCAGCGTTTGTGTTCATTAGTTCCGCTATGTCAAGGCTTAACATGCTATATCAGCCTAATAGCTTTGATGTGCTCTGCTGGACAATGACCTTTTACCTGCTGATACGTTATGTAAAGGAAGGAACGCCTGGTTTGTTGTTGTCGCTTGGGGGTGTGATCGGTATAGGCTTTTTGAATAAGTACAACATACTTTTCCTGGTGATGGCGCTGATACCGGCATTATTGTTCTCCTCCCACCGGAAGATCTTCCTGAATAAATATCTCTATGGCGGGGTGCTGATCGCGTTGTTGCTGGCTTTACCTAATGTCATCTGGCAGTTTAGAAATGATTTCCCCGTCATTCATCATATGAAGGAGCTGGCTGCTACGCAGCTGGTGAACGTCGAGCGTTGGGGGTTTGTCAAGGAGCAATTGCTGTTCTTCCTTTTCGGGACCTTAGTTTGGGTCGCTGCGCTGATAGGGTTTGTAAGATATATGCCTTTCAGGCCCTACCGTTTTGTCGGGTTGACTTTTCTGTTTGTAATGGTATTATTCCTGTATATGCGGGCAAAGGCTTATTATGCGTTGGGCGTTTATCCCGTGCTGATTGCTTTTGGAAGCGTTTATTGGGAGCGGATCCTGGATGGGGAGAGTAAACGTCTTTACTGGTTGAGGCGGCTGGGAATGTGCGTGGTAGCCTTTCCTTTTTTTCTGTTGTACGATATCTTGTTTCCTGTGAAGGCACCACGTATATGGACCTCGGGGCCATTCCCACGGGAGGCGTTTGCAAAATGGGAAGACGGGAAAGAGCATTCGCTGCCACAGGATTTTGCAGATATGCTTGGCTGGCGGGAATTGGCTGGACTTGCAGTAAAGTCTTATGAGCAGGTGCCCGCAGCTGAACGCAGGAATACCCTGATCCTTTGTGACAATTACGGTCAGGCGGGAGCCATTAACTACTATGCCGGGAAGAAAGTTAGTTCTGCTGTCAGCTTCAGTGCCGATTATGTAAACTGGTTCCCGAAAATGGACAGCCTGCATTATCTGATCATTGTAGGGGAAGAACCGGGTGAATATGTCCGGAAATATGCGTCCGGCTACACTAAAACCGGACAGATCAGCGATACGCTGGCAAGGGAATACGGCACCGGCGTTTATCTTGTCCAGGGAATTTCTCCCGATTTTCTAAAAAAATTAAAGCAGTGGCAGAAGGAGCAGCAGGACTCTTATAAAGCCAGGATATATGCTATTTCACGATAACGAACTCCACCTCACCGAAGCCCAGCTGTAGTACTTCTCCGTCTTTTTCCAGGCATAATTTACCATCTGGAAGCACATCCCTGATAATGCCTTGGAAGTATTCTTCATTGATGCGATAAGTGCCAGGTTGTCCATAGCGGAAGAGCTTACTTTTATAGGCGTCCAGCAACGTTTCATAATGGGCTGGATGAAGCAGTTTCAGTCTTTCGTCGAGGCAGGCACAGAGATGCCGTGTAAGTTCAATAGCGTCCCAGGTCTTGCCTGTGATCTGTTTCAGGGATACAGGATTAGGCAGATGCGAAGGGAAGGCGGTCTGATTGATATTTATACCCATGCCTGTAATGGCATATTGCCATGTATTGCCGCGTAAGACATTTTCTATCAGGATGCCACCTGCCTTTCTGTCACGCCAATAAATATCATTACTCCACTTGATAGCGGTTTCGTCACCGGCATAACTACTGAACCAGTCATAGACGCCCAGGGCTACTGCCGCGCTTAGAAGAAATTGCCTGGAAAGGGGCAGCATACCGGGTTGCAGGGCGATAGTCAGGATGATGTTTTCTCCCGGGGGTGATAACCATTGTTTGCCGCGTTGTCCTTTTCCTGCTGTTTGCTCCATGGCGAACCAGGCTGTACCGGGTGTCACCTGACCGGTATTTACCTGCTCCATGGCATAGTTATTGGTGCTGTCTACTGTGTCTAAAATGTATAATGGTTGTCCGATCACGGGAAAATTCTTTTGTGATTTATCTTGAAGAAGCAAAGTAAATCATTTTATCTTTTTCTTAACAATCGGGCAAATGCCGGCAGAAGAGCAGTGTAGGAGACAAGTGTATGATTTATAGGCGTTAAAGTCCCGTACATCATGAATTATTACGCATTGTAACAATATCATCTTCCGGCGTTTATTTGCTCCTTCTTTAGTAATTTTGACAATTAAAGATTATTTTTAACCAAAAGAGATTTTATTGGCACCCTTAACCGTTCTGAGTACGAGAAAGAAAGCGTTAACGCGCTTGAGTAGAGAAAGCGAGATTTTTTCCACCATCATCAAGGCCATCCAGGAAAAAAAGGGAGAGAACATAGTTTCCCTGGATTTGCGCCAGATTCCTGAAGCTGTGGCTGATTTCTTTGTTATATGTGAGGCTAACTCCAATACACAGGTGAGGGCTATCGCCGACTTCGTGGAAGACCAAGTGTCGCAGCACATCGGCGAACAACCTTACAAGCACGAGGGATTTACCGCGCAACAATGGATACTGGTAGATTATGTGAATGTTGTGGTGCATGTATTCCAACCTGAAACCAGGCAGTTCTATAGCCTGGAGGACATGTGGAGTGATGCAGAACGAATGGAGCATAATGATACAAACTAATAACTTTTAACTATTACCGACATCCTTAAAAAAGGATCGTAAGATTATGGAAAGAGGCAACAACTTCAACAAGGGAGACAAATCGCCAAAGAAAGGACCAAAGTTCAATATATACTGGGTTTATGCCTTCATCGGGGTAGCCTTGCTGGCAATGAACTTTTTCCCCATGGGGGGCCAGCCGAAAGAGCTTAGCTTTCAGGAATTCTTGCTGAATTACCTGAAACCAGGTGATGTAGATAAGCTGGTTGTGGTGAATAAAAAATCGGTAGAGGTTTACATTAAGAAGGAAAGACTGAATGAGTCTAAATTCGATAAAGTATCCAAAAGCCGTTTCGGTTCAGTAAACACCGGTCCGCATTTCCGTTTCAGTATTGGTAGCGAAGAAAGCTTCAAATCTGACATGGACAAGGCCCAGGCTAGTACTCCGCTGGAAGACCAGGTGAAAGTGATCTACGAAGACAGACAGGGCTGGTTTGAGCCGTTCATCCAATTACTGTTACCGTTAGTGTTACTGATCGGATTATGGATACTGCTGATGCGTAAAATGGGTGGTCCTGCTGGTGGCAGCGGGGGGCCTGGCGGCATCTTCAATATCGGCAAATCCAAAGCAACCCTTTTCGATAAAGGTACCCGTGTAAATATCACTTTCAGTGATGTGGCCGGTCTGGACGAAGCGAAAGTAGAAGTAATGGAAATTGTGGATTTCCTTAAAAATCCAAAGAAATATACTGCACTGGGTGGTAAGATCCCTAAGGGCGCCCTTCTGGTAGGCCCTCCGGGTACTGGTAAGACCCTGCTGGCGAAAGCAATGGCAGGTGAAGCCCAGGTGCCATTCTTCTCCATGTCCGGTTCTGATTTCGTTGAATTGTTTGTGGGTGTGGGTGCAAGCCGTGTTCGTGACCTGTTCAAGCAGGCACGTGAAAAAGCGCCTTGTATCATCTTCATCGACGAAATTGACGCTATTGGCCGTGCAAGGGGTAAGAACGTGATGATGAGCAATGACGAGCGTGAGAACACCCTGAACCAGTTACTGGTAGAAATGGATGGTTTCGGTACCGATAGCGGCATCATCATTCTGGCGGCTACAAACCGTCCGGATGTACTGGATACAGCGTTACTGCGTCCCGGCCGTTTCGACCGTCAGATCTCTATCGATAAACCGGACCTGGTAGGTCGTGAGTCTATCTTCGACGTGCATCTGAAACCGATCAAGACTTCTCCAAACCTGGATATTAAGAAACTGGCATCCATGACACCAGGCTTTGCCGGTGCCGATATCGCTAACGTTTGTAACGAGGCTGCTCTGATCGCTGCCCGTAAAGGCAAAACGGAAGTGGAAATGGAAGACTTTAACGATGCGGTTGACAGGGTAATTGGTGGTCTGGAAAAGAAAAACAAGATCATCTCTCCTGAAGAGAAAGAAGTGATCGCATACCATGAAGCTGGTCACGCAATCTGTGGCTGGTACCTGGAGCATGCTAATCCGCTGGTGAAAGTAACAATCGTTCCCCGTGGTGTAGCTGCATTAGGTTACGCACAGTATTTGCCAAAAGAACAATATCTCTACAATACCGAACAGCTGATGGACGATATCTGTATGACCCTCGGTGGCCGTGCAGTGGAAGACATCGTATTTGGTAAAGTATCCACCGGTGCCCAGAATGACCTGCAGGTAATTACCCGTATGGCTTATGCGATGGTAACCGTTTATGGTATGAACGATAAAGTTGGTAACGTGTCCTTCTACGATCCGAATAGCGAGCAGGCATTTACTAAACCTTATTCTGAGGAGACAGCTAAAATGATTGACCACGAAGTTCGTTTGTTGATCGAAAAGGCATACATCCGTACCAAGAACCTGTTGACAGACAAGCTGGATAATGTGAAAGCACTGGCGCAGGAACTGCTGAAGAAAGAAGTATTATACCAGGCAGACCTGGAAAGGCTGATCGGTAAACGTCCATGGGATGTACACCGTGAGCATATCGCCAATAAGGAAGGTATGACCACAGATGGCGTACACCCGGCAGATATCATCAACCCTTCTCCTACTCCTGTTAATGCGTAAGCTGATATGAAAATATCTCCTGCCAAGGAAAATATTCTCAAGAGAGTAAGAAATGCATTGAGTCAATCGGTGCAGTTGCCCTTCCCTAATTCGGAGGGCAACAGTTCCGTTTTTGTGAAAGAGCATGATGGTCTGGAGATGAAGTTTGCAGAAGAATTTGCCCGTTTACAGGGAAAGTTCATATTCTGCACCAGTAAGAATGAATTACTGGATAATCTGCTGGCGCTGGTGGCTTCCCGTGAATGGGAAGATGTACATTGCCAGACGCCTTCGCTGATGAACACATTCCAGTTGCAGCAACAGCCTTTTATCAATAAGGGCGATATGCATACCGCCGCTGCAGCCATTACAGACTGTGAATTGCTGGTAGCACGTACCGGCACCATGGTGCTGAGTGCAGCGCAACCTTCCGGCAGGGCATTACCGGTGTATACGCCGGTTCATATTGTGATTGCCTATACGCATCAGCTGGTG
Organism: uncultured Flavihumibacter sp.; assembly: GCA_902168105.1. GTDB lineage: Bacteria > Bacteroidota > Bacteroidia > Chitinophagales > Chitinophagaceae > Chitinophaga. The sequence continues at coordinate 122,236 of CABHOY010000060.1, read as the reverse complement.
TTCGATCTGAAAGATGCAATAGCGCGTCTGAAGGATAAATATCAGGGAGAACTGCCTTCATCAATACACTTTGCATCAGGTCCCAGTCGTACCGCAGATATTGAAAAAACACTGGTGGTAGGAATTCACGGACCCCGCGAGGTATATGTGTTCCTGGTAGACGAATAATTTATTTAGTGTTAAACATATTTGAGCAGCGCGTGATCCTAATCATGCGCTGTTCTTTTAAATGATCATGTTATACGGCCGTTATGACCAGGTTATTCCTCTTTATTTTTTCTGCTGTTTTATTTGTTTCCTGTGGGCAGGCGTCAGAACAGCGTAAGACTGTTGATACTATTAATACACTGATCGTAAAAGAGCCGGCTGCTGTAATATTCAGACCTGGCGGAGATAAACTGCGGTCTTTAAAGTCAGCTTTCGGCGAAAAGGGCTTTCCTTCCGTGCAGACTGCCAATAATGCTACCCTGTCAGAAGACAGCACCTACCTGGCCGGTAAAGGCTTAAAGATCATTAGCACCAGTGCTACCCAGCTGCAATTTATACGGCCTAACGGAGAAGTTTTATACATCAATCTTAATCATCCCAAATATGCCTGGGAGATCTTTCTGTTTAATGGCTTCAGTGATCCTGTGAAGGCTGACCTGACAGATATTGGGGCGGCTTATCAGGAATCGGGAATAACGAAACCCTGACCCGGGTACCGATCTTTCTGTTTAACAGGCTATTTCATTTTAGTTGTTTTGTTAAATAGTTATTTATTACTTCGCAGTGGCAAAATCTGTTATTCATTCCTGGTCCGTAGTCTATTGACGCAGGCCTGAAAAATATTATCATCTATGGAGAATGGACACTCCGCTGTGGACTATTCCATTCCTCTTCCGGAGGGCAAACGTGTTTATTTCGCATCAGATTTCCATTTGGGAGCGCCTAATCCTGCTGCCAGCAGGGAAAGGGAAAAGCACATTGTAAAATGGCTGGATACAGCTTCCCGGGATGCAGCACACATCTTTCTGGTGGGTGACATATTTGATTTCTGGTTTGAATACAAAGAAGTGATCCCTAAGGGATATACCCGTCTGTTGGGTAAACTGGCAGAACTACGGGATAAAGGGATCGGTATTTCCGTCTTTATTGGCAATCATGATATGTGGATGGATGGCTACTTTGAAGACGAACTGGATATACCTGTGCATTACGAGCCCAAAACATATAATATAGGCGGGAAACGTTTTTATATCGGCCATGGAGACGGGTTAGGTCCTGGGGATCATGGTTATAAGATGTTGAAGAAAGTATTCCGTAACCCCGTTTGCCGCTGGTTATTCTCATTGATCCATCCTTCATGGGGCATTGGCCTGGCAAATTATTTCAGCCGTAAAAGCCGTGCTGCTACCGGTGGTGAACTTGAAAAGTTCCTCGGAGAAGAGAATGAATGGCTGGCTATCTATAGCAAAGAAATATTGCAACAATCCCATTTTGATTACTTCATTTATGGACACCGTCACCTGCCACTGGATTTACAGGTAGGGCCAGACAGCCGTTATATCAATTTGGGCGACTGGCTAAACTACTTCAGTTATGCGGTATTTGATGGTAAAACGGCTTCCCTGCTGTACGATAAGTAAGCTCTCACTGAACTAGTCCAGTATTTCATGCAGGATTGGAGGAGAATTGAGCTCCTGGAAGTCAGGCAAATGCAGCTTGAAGAAATCCAGATAGGCATAAAGGAGCTTTCTGCGCTTATCCTTATTCATATTGATCTCTCCAAGGTTTTCCCAATTGGTACATTGAAAGAGGCGGTCCGTTATTTCACTGTTGGCAGCATCCAGGTAATTACTATGGTGTGGCGGTAGATCAGTAAATGAACCTTCCTGCAGATCGAGATAGTGTGCGTATTCCGAATACCGGCCATTCAGGCGGAACCCAAGATGTTCGGCAAGTTTAAGTGTGAAATACAACGGAACGTTGGCAGCTACGCTCAACGGCGACATGTCAAGCGCCTGCAACGCTTGCTCAGAGAAATAATACAGTTCCAGGTGTTGTTCAGGTTCCCGCAAACTTTTTTGCAACAGCTCTATCATGTATAGGGCTACCGTATTCTTGACAATATTGAAGTGAAGTGATGTATAGATATAACCCAGCTTGAACTCTGAAATACGCTGGATATTCTTTTGCTCATAATGATAGACGACCAGCTCGAGGATATTACCAGGTTGAAAAAGGTTTCCCTTCGCCTTTGGTTTGGAAGAACGCACGCCGTTGACCATATAGGACTGTACCCCGAATAGTTCCGTGAATATATTGACGATGGCGCTGGTATCGCCATATTTGACTGTTCTTAATACTATTCCGCGAGTTTTGTGTAACATATCTGATCAGCAGCAGCTGGGTTCAAATGTACGATTAGCGTGCGTTAATTGATGAATACAATCTTGGTCACCAGATGCTCCCCTCCTGTTTCACTGGCGGCAAATACCAGGTACACGCCTGACTGTGGCCGGTGCCCGGTATAGTCCATACCGTTCCAGATAGCCTGACCACCAGCAGCTCTTGTCTGAAATACCATTTTTCCGCTGATGTCAGTGATCTTCACCCTGGTATTCTGTATGAGTCCGCGGATGGCGATAGTGCCGCTGTAATTATGTGGTACAGGGTTCGGGAACACCAATACCGAGTCCTGCTTCATGCTGGCGGCAGGTTCGGTGGCTGTACCATGCCAGGACATGAGGCCTTTACCGGTAGCGAAGTATATTTCACCGGTTTGAGGATCTATCGCAATTGTGTAAATGTGATTATCGGGTAGCGGGCTGTTGTCTGTGTTGAACTGTTGCAGGATCTGTTCTCCATCCTCACTTACCAGCCAGGCGCCGTTGAGAGTCCCTACCCATTTGCGGTTGGCACCATCTACGGCAATGGAAGTTACCTGCTCGTCCTGGAACAGGTAGCCGGCAAAATTATCCTGTTGGATAACCGGAAGGATAGCGTTACAGCCATCGGCCGCTGCTTGTGCCGGACAGTTGATAATAGCAATACCCCGGGCGGTACCTACCCATACGCTGCCATTTTTGTCTTTTGCCAGGCAGTATACGTCATTGGATGGCAGATTACCGCGGTCAGTACCCAGGCGGTATTGCCGCCATTGGTCATCGTTCTTATTATCGAGCGTATTGTTATGATTAAGTACATAGAGGCCGTCGCTTTGAGGGGAAATCATGTATACCAGACCATAGTCGTCTGTCAGTAACTGACTGATAGCATTGCCTGTCATAACATACGGGCTACGGAATGACACCCAGGTATTATCCGGCTTTTTTACAAGCAGGTTGGATGAGGCGCCATAGGATGCGATCCATAAATTACCGGCAGCGTCGGTAGCAAGGCCGCTGACGTTATAAGCTGCGGGGTTACCGGCGGACGGCAGAAAACCTTGTTTATAGACAGTGTAGCTGGCATCGGGATTAACGTGCACCAATCCTCCTCCGAAAGAACCCAGCCAGGCGCCCTGGCCGGCTGGATCGGGAGAAAGCGTGATCAGGTCCCGGGTTGAATCCAGCAGAGGGACCATTTTGTGATCGAACTGCGTCCATACGCCCTGTGAAAATGTGTAATAGCCGTTAAGATTGCCGGTAGCTTTCCAGTTGCTTGTAACGCCCCCGGCAGTAGCCCAGAGGGTGTTGCCGGCAAAGAGCATGCTGCCTGTGATGATACTGGCAGGTGCATCGGGATGGACGGCTGTGTAGCTGTTATCTGCAGTTTTATACCGGATAAGTCCCTGCAGGGAATCGGCTATCCAGATATCATTGCCGGTGCTGGCTGTTTGTAAAGGGGCGTTTAGAAGTTGATGTTGTAGTGTTTTTACGACATTGGCGCCTGCATCCAGGATGAGTACGCGGGCTGCTCCACCGGTTTGTTGTTCACTGAGAAGGAGCTGGCCGCTGCGGACGTCCATATTATTGATATTCCAGGCATCTGAATACCAGGTTGTCCAGGTATTGTTAGCATATCGGAATAGCTGGTTACCCTGGCGGCAAAGCAATTGATTATTAAAAGTGATGATCTCCTGTACGGTGTCCTGTTGCAGTCCCTGGTTGATAGAAGACCAGTTCCTGTAATCGGATGGGTTATTGCCGTTAAGTACTGCTGTTCTTATTCCTTCCGGGGTGGCTGCATAGAGTGAGCCGTTAAGAGATGTCAGGGAGTAAACCGGAGTATACTCTCCGGTACTGCCTATTACATAGGTAGCGGCAATTTCCGGGACGGCGGTATTTATAACAACGACGCCCAGGCCCGTGCAGAGGTAAGCGTTATTGCTTTGATAGAATATGCAGAAGATGGATTTGTCGGCGGCAACCTGTTTGCGCATCAGGTCCGGAATATTGAAGCTATTGTTACCACTTAGCAGATCAATATTGCTATTGCGGTATGCGATCAGTATTTCATCATTGTTGGCAGCAATGGTACTGATCCCGATATCGTGAAGACCGTTTACTTTACTATACCGGCTGATCTCCTCATCGGGGCCGGTGGTAATGGAGAAGAGGCCCTGGGAGGTGGCGCAGTATATTTTATCCGTTTTGACGGTGACAGCAACGGCGGGACGCCAGGGAAGATGTTCGCTCCATTGGCCGATGGGGGTCTGGGCGTCAGCCTGATGGGAATCCAGGCATGAAAGGCAAAAGACGGCATAAAGGGATGTCAGAAAACGGTACATGCATCAAAAATAGTTATATGTTGTTACTTTATGACACTTACTATGCTATATCAGCCTTCCCGTTTAGACAACTTTGATTACCTTTACGCCCTACTAAAATTATAAAGACGCGTATGTGGCAACGCTTAGCAGGATTCGTATTGAAATTCCGTTTACCGCTCCTGGTTTTGTTACTGTTGAGCACTGCAGTGATGACATATTTAGCCAGCAAGGTAGAGCTATCCTATGAGGCTAATAAGTCTATCCCGCTTGATAACCCTAAGTACCAGGAATATCTGAAATTCAAGGGGCAGTTTGGGGAAGATGGTAATATGATGGTGATAGGGGTACAAACAGACAGTTTTTTTCAGAAAGACTTCTTTCATGACTATATCAAGTTGAACGAAGACCTGAAAAAGGTAGAGTTTGTGGAGAATGTTTTGAGTGTGCCATTTGCTATCAATCTTGTAAAGAACGACAGTACACGTAAACTGGCAGCGGAGCCACTCTTCCAGGGTGATCTGCAGCAACAGGCCGTATTAGACAGTCTGGCGGGAGCATTACTAAACCTGCCTTTCTATAAAGGATTGCTATACAATCCGGATACCCATGCTTACATGATGATGATCAACATCAACAAAGATGTTATGAAGACGGCCCGCCGCAGCGAGGTTGTAGACAATGTAATGAAGCTGGGTAACGCGTTTGGTGAAAAACATCATACGGAAGTGCGTATGAGCGGGTTGCCACTGATACGTACTATCATGGCGACGAAAGTGAAAAAGGAACTGGACCTGTTCCTAAAGTTGTCGTTTGTACTGACAGCGCTGATCTTGTTGGTGTTCTTCCGGTCATTCGGGGCAGTATTGATGTCGATGATCGTTGTGGCTATCGGTGTGATCTGGTCGGTAGGTACCATCGAATTATTTAATTACAAGATCACTTTGCTGACCGGGCTGATCCCACCGTTGATTGTGGTGATCGGAATTCCTAACTGTGTATACTTCCTGAATAAATATCACACTGAATATGCGAAGGATGGGAATAAGACCAGGGCGCTGGTTCACATGATACAGCGCATGGGGATTGTGACCCTGTTCACCAATCTGACGGCTGCTATTGGTTTTGGCGTGTTTTGTTTCACGAAGAGCGAGTTGCTGAAAGAATTTGGCGTAGTAGCCGGGTTGAACATCATGCTGATCTTCCTGATCTCGTTTATCTTCCTGCCTTCTGTTTTGAGTTATTTGCCAGCGCCTAAGACGAAGCATACCAACTATATGAACAACAAGTTGTTCCGTTCGCTGTTGGATGGCCTGACGGCACTGGTGTTCAAATATCGTCCGTGGGTATACGGTATTACGGGCCTGATGGTAGTTGGGGCGATAGTAGGCATGCTGAAACTGCGGTCAGAGGCGCATATGCTGGATGACGTTCCGAAGAGTGACAGGTTATATACTGACCTGAAGTTTTTTGAGAAGAACTTCAAGGGAGTGATGCCACTGGAAATTGCTGTGGATACGAAGAAGAAAAACGGCGTGGTTAATCTGCAAACACTTGAAAAGCTGGATCAACTGTCTAAACTGATAGTGGTACAGCCGGACTTTGCCAGACCATTGTCTGTAGCAGAGGGGATCAAGTTTGCGAAACAGGCCTATTACAATGGAGATACTTCCAACTATTCTATACCGAACCAGTTTGATATCGGGTTCCTGGCGCCATACCTGCGTATGAAAGGAGGTACTAATGCGGCAGGTAATGCGACTGCTTTCACAAAGCTGGTGTCTTCCTTTATGGACAGCACCCGGCAAGTGGCGCGTGTAAGTGTGAATATGGCTGATGTTGGTTCTGCTAAATTGCCGGTATTACTGGACTCTTTGCGTCCGCAGGTAAACCAGATCTTCGACAGCACGAAATATAATGTGACATTCACTGGTACCAGCGTTATCTTCCTGGAAGGCAGCCGTTTCATTATCAACGGTCTGACAGAAAGTATCCTGCTGGCATTTGTATTGATCATCTTCTGTATGTTATATCTGTTCCGTTCCTGGAGGATGCTGTTGATCTCGCTGATCCCTAACATTATTCCGCTGGCAGTAACGGCCGGTGTAATGGGCTGGCTTGAAATACCTTTAAAGCCTTCTACTGTGTTGGTGTTCAGTGTGGCATTAGGAATAGCGATCGATGTGACGATCCGTTTCCTGGTGAACTTCAAGCAGGAGTTGCCCCATCATAATCTTGACATTTCAGCAACGGTGAAGCAAACCATTCACGAGACCGGTTTAAGTATTATATATACCTCGCTTATTCTCCTGGCTGGTTTTATGATCTTCAGTTTCTCAGAATTTGGAGGTACTAAGGCGCTGGGTTGGCTCACTTCGCTGACTTTATTAATGGCGATGATCACCAATCTGACTATTTTGCCGGCGCTGTTATTATGGATGGAGAAAGCATTACTGAAAAAGGCGCGGAAAAAAGAATTATGGAATACCCTGGATGAGGAAGGCGATCTGGATATGTCCGAACTCGGGCTGAAAGAAAGGGAAAAGGAAGACTAGACAAGTATTCAGCCGACATATAAATTAAACGCTCAATGTATGATTATCAGCATTGAGCGTTTTTTGTTACACCCAAATAATCTAGTGGGCTACATTCATCCCCCCATATTAGCCGTTTGTATAAAAGGATGTTACATACCCATTAAAAAGTATGAGGTTTATAATGCCATTCTAACCTCTTTTAGTTCATGAAAAACAAATACTTAAAGGGCGCTCACCTTTCTGAGCGTAAATTTAAGGAGATACTACGGCTATTCGCCGAAGATCTTACAGCCACCCAGATTGCCAACATAAGTGGAGTAAGCCGGGTTACCGTAAACAGTTATCTCAAGAAAATTCGCCAACAGATCGCCCGTCATTGTGAGTCCTTATTGCCGGCAGAAAGCCACAGTCGCCCTGCCACTCCGGTACGTAATGTACATCATGCATCCACTGCAGATGAAGGAGATGTATCCGTCAAAACAGAAGTCGGCCGTAATGTGAAGCCGGTTGTATTTGGGATCTACCGGTGTTCAGACCGGTTGCATACCGAGATATTACCGGATGTGAGCAGGTCTATGATCCATTCTGTTGTGAGGAGCAGCCGTTCTATCCTGGAGATGCAGAGTGCAGCCGAAAAGATCCGCCGTTTCAGCAATGTAGTGGACCTGGGACAATACCGTTTATATAAGCTTGAAAATGAAGGATCCGTCAGTATTGCAGACGATGTGGATGCATTCTGGGGACTTACCAAGCACAGGCTCGCGAAGTTCAAGGGATTGAACCGCAGTACGGTGTACCTGCATTTGAAAGAATGTGAATTCCGGTATAACAACAGGAACGAAGACATTTATGAAACGCTGCTTGAGCTGCTGAAGACACAGCCACTCAGTCTTTCCTGATTACAGGTTTATCACTTACGATATTGCTGCAGCAATGCAGTGCATGTTTATTTAGATCTGGAACTTAAAACCCGGATTTAGATTTTGGTTGATGAGCGCGCAGGTGGTAGTCTTACCGCCTGCCTTACTTGCTATTGTGTATACTTGTTTAAGTAGAAATAGAGAGGTGCCGGAGGCACTTTTTTAATTGAATAGATTCCAGTTATTACAAATAATATTTTTCCTGTTATGTTAAAAAATTGTTAAAGGGATGTTATAACATATAATTTGTTAACCGGTTTTCGCGAAAATTATTGTTAATAAACTTATATTTGAACGTTAAAATTAAGTTAAACAACAAAAGGAAGAGGTTTATTGCTTATGAGATATTGCCTGTCACGGCTTCTCACCCTCTGTATACTCATTTAAGGAATTTAGGACAAGAATTGTTAATTGCGTTTAGGGGAACCAAAATGTATTTTATCAACAAAGTTTTATCAACGTAGGACAAGCTTTCAGAACCAGTGGTCGGTTTCCTGGAGACTGTAATCTATTTCATTTGAACAATTAAACTAAACAACCAGAAACAACAAAGCTTATGAGGAAAAGTTTATTTTTCCTCCTGTCCACTATATTGGTGGTAGGGCAGGTGGTTGCGCAAAACCGTCCCGTTACAGGGAAAGTTACTTCCGCTGATGATGGAAGTCCGGTAATTGGCGCTACAGTCATTGTTAAAGGTACCACAACAGGTACTGTAACCAACGCAAATGGTGAGTACACCCTTCAGGTACCTGAGAGTGCGACTGCCCTGGTAGTTAAGTTCGTGGGTTCGAAAGACCAGGAAATTAAACTGGGTTCAGGCGCAAAACACAATGTGGTACTATATCCCGATGTTACCAAACTTACTGAGACTGTTGTAACGGCGAATGCTATCCGTCGTGATAAATCCTCTCTGGGTTATGCAGCTCCTACCTTAAAGAATGATGAACTGACTAAAGGTCAGAGCACGAGCCCATTGAATGCGCTTGCGGGTAAAGTAGCTGGTGTGAACATCAACACAAGTGCGAATGCTCCGGGAAGTTCTTCCAGGATAGTATTAAGAGGTGGTTCTTCCATCACTGGTAACAACCAGGCGTTGTTGGTAGTAGATGGTGTTCCTATCGATAACGGTAGCGTTATAGGTGGTGGCGACAGTAGAAGTACTGTGGACTTCGGTAACCGTGGTAACGATATCAACCCGGAAGACATCGAGTCTGTAACTGTACTGAAAGGCCCTGCTGCTGCTGCGTTGTATGGTTCCCGTGCTTCCAATGGTGCGTTGATCATCACTACAAAGAGCGGTAAAAAACTGGCTAACGGTAAGAAGAATGAAGTAACCTTCAATTCAGCTGTTACTTTTTCTAACGTAGTGAAATTACCAGAATTCCAGAACCAATACGGTCAGGGTTACTATGGTGAAACACCTGATGAAACCAATGACCCTCTTGAGAACTGGTCATGGGGTCCTAAATTCACTGGTGTTGTACAGGATTGGGGACAATCTATCAATGGTGTAAGACAGAAGAAAGCTTATTCTGCAACGCCAGATAACGTTAAGAACTTCTTCGAAACCGGTAAGGCTGTGACTAATAACCTCGCGCTCTCCGGAGCCGGTGATAAAACAACTTATTATTTGTCAATTAACAGCCTGAACTCTGATGGAACAATGCCAGGCAATTATGACAAGTACAATAAGTATGGTCTTCGTTTCAATGGTACCGCGCAACTGAGCAATAAGTTTTATACCGGTATCAATTTTAACTACAATAAGATCAACAGCCGCATGGTGCAGGGTGGACAAGGTGATGGATCTGTATTCGACAACGTATTACAGACAGCACGTGATATTCCTGTTGACAAATTTGGTGATCTGAGCAATCCTTACAACAGCTTTGATGAAGTAGATGCGAATGGTATACCTTCTTATGGTTACTATGCCGGATATACTATAAATCCTTTCTGGATCCTGAAGAACTACAAGAACCTGAACGATGTGGACAGGGTTACCGGTAACTTCACTATCGGATACAAACCAACTGAGTGGTTGGATGTATTGGAAAGACTTGGTACAGATGTTTACACTGACCGTCGCCGTTACATGTATCCTAAATTTGACCTGAAGCCACTGGATGATGCAGGTAACTATATTACCGGTAACAACAACCATACACAGGCTGGTAAATACGAAGAAGATAACTATACACTGACTGAGGTTACCCACGACCTGATGATAACTGCCAAGAAGGACATCACTCCTGACTTCAAGGCGTCCCTGATGGTAGGTAACAACGTACGTCAGCGTGTATTCAATACATTCGAATCTCAGACAAACGCTTCTGGTTTGGTAATCCCAGGATGGTATAACCTGGATAACAGTAATGGTCCTCTGGTTATTTTAAATAGCCGTAGCACCCGTCGTCTTATCGGTCTTTACGCTGACCTGAACCTGTCTTACAAGAACATGTTGTATTTAGGTGCGACTGCCCGTAATGACTGGTCTTCAACATTACCAAAAGGAAACAACTCCTTCTTCTATCCAAGTGTGAGCGGTTCATTCGTATTCACCGAGCTGACTAAGGAATCCGGTTTTAATCGCATTGTGAACTATGGTAAATTACGTGCCAGCTGGGCAAAAGTGGGTAACGATGCTGATCCTTACCTGTTGCAGAGCTACTATAACAAGACCAGTCTTGCCGGCGGTTTCGGTAGCACTATCTTCCCATTTGGTAATGTTACCGGTTATAGCCTGTCTAACATAGTTGGTAATCCTAATCTGACGCCAGAATTTACTTCTGCGTTCGAAGTTGGTACTGAACTGAACTTCCTGGATAACAGATTATCAGTTGACTTCTCTTATTACAAGAATAAATCCAGAGACCAGATCCTGAATGTACCAGTTGCTCCATCTTCAGGTTTCACTGCTAATACACTCAACACTGGTCTGGTAGAGAACAATGGTATCGAGCTTAGCCTGAGAGGTACTCCAATCAGAACTGCTTCAGGTTTCAGCCTGGAACTGTACGGAACTTACACCCGTAACAGGAACAAGGTACTGGATGTAGGAAATGGTGCAGACCAGATCGTAATTGGCGGTTTAAGTGGAATGAGTATCGTTGCTGCAAAAGGAAAGCCATATGGTACTTTCTTTGCTCAAGACATCCTTCATGACGACCAGGGTCGTGTAGTAATTAATTCAGAAACAGGTATGCCCGAATTAACGCCTACTGCGGTTTATTTTGGTTCTTACAACCCTAAATATCAGGCGTCTGCAGGTTTGAATGCAAGCTACAAAGGCTTTAGCTTCAGCATGTTGTTTGATACTAAACAGGGAAATCAGTTCTATTCCAGAACTAAGGCTATCCTCGACTTCACCGGTGCAGCTTATGAGACAGCAGTTGGTGGACGTGCACCAAGCGTTTGGGAAAATTCAGTTATCAAGGATGATCAGGGTAAGTACGTTCCAAATACAACGGTTACTACTTACAAACAGGATTACTTCTCTGACATTATTCCAGATGGCCGTCACATAGTTGACGCGTCATATGTAAGACTGCGTGAAGCAAGCCTTTCCTACCGTTTACCAAGAAGCCTGATCAACAGAACTCCATTTGGTGAACTGACAGTTGGTATTTTTGGTAACAATCTGGCACTTTGGACAGCAAAAGAAAACAAGTATGCTGATCCGGAAGTAAACTCTGGTGGTGCTGGTAACGAACAAGGTTTTGACTTCACAGCACAGCCTTCAATTAGGAACTACGGTTTTAACCTCAGAGTATCATTCTAATACAATAAAGTGTGAAAAAAATGGCGAAACAATATATAATAAGATCAGCTGCGGGATTATTAACCGCGCTATCTCTAACTATAACAGGGTGTAGTGATTTCCTGGATGTGAATGATAACCCGAATAAATCAACTGCTGCGGAGCCGTCACTGGTTTTACCTTCGGCCCAGGCAGCTATTGGTCTAGCATTGGGGCAACATTATCAGATCAATGGTAGTATGTGGGCGCAGTACTGGACACAGAGCCGTGCCTCCTCACAGTATAAAGATGTAGACAACTATTCTCAGCAGCCTTCAAACTTCGACAGGCCGTGGCAGATACTGTATGCAGACGGTATGGAAGATCTTCAGCAGATCATCGACCAATCCGGATCTAATCAATACAAGCAATATGGCGCGATCGCAACCATATTGAAAGCATATGAATTTCAGCTGTTGACTGACGCATTCGGTGATGTGCCGTTAAAGGAAGCACTGGGTGGTAACGACAATGCTGCTCCTCATTATGACACACAGAAAGACGTCTACGACAGTATCTTCAGTATGCTCAACAGAGGTATTGCGATGATAGACGAAGGTTCTGAATTTGTACCTGGTTCTGAAGACCTGCTGTTTGGAGGCGATATGTCACAATGGAGGGCTTTTGCAAACACACTGAAGCTCCGCGCATATTTGCGTCTGTCTGAAAAAGCGGTCGATGTAGCGGAAAATGGTGTAAAGAGCCTGGCAACAGCAGAATTCCTTACAACAGATGCGAAGATCACATATACATCAGTAGGTGGAAACCAGAACCCGCTGTATGCTGAGATGTTCGGCCTGGGCCGTACCCAGAACCTGGTAGCCAGCGAAACAGCTGTAAACCAGTTCAAGGCTATGAATGATCCCCGTCTGAATGCCTTCTATCAAAATGCATCAGGTGGCACTACAGTAGTTCCTATTCCACAGGGGAGCTATAACATCTCTCCTGATCCGGCAAATCCAATATCTCTGCCGTCTCCGAACGTAGGTGCAGCACCAAGAAGTGCAGCATCTGCACTGGCACCTGTAAAATTCATTTCTGCAGCTGAAAGCTATTTCCTGCAGGCTGAAGCTGCAGCACGCGGATGGCTGGGCGGTGATGCAAGAGCGCTGTATGAGCAGGGTATCACTGAGAGCTTCGCAGCATACAATGTTACACCTGGCGCGTACATTACAACTCAGGTAGCAGCATTCCCTGCTGGAGAGGACGCACAGATCAAGGCAATTATCACACAGAAATACTTTGCAATGACTGGTAACCAGGGCTTCGAAGCCTGGACAGAATGGCGTCGTACAGGTTATCCTGATTTCTTTGTGGAATCAGCTCAATCTACACTCGCACCTGGACAGTTGCCACAGCGTTTTATCTATCCAAACACAGAGTTGACAAGAAACCCGAATTTCCCGGGTGTTAAAATCATCACTGAGAAAGTTTGGTGGGATGCAAACTGATAACAACGTATAAGTCTATACTAAAAAGGGCTCGTTTTATAACGAGCCCTTTTTTTATGTTTGATCTGGTAAGCCTTAACCATTTGATCCTTAAGATCCCTTTTTTGAGTAACTAGATGTTAACCCACACATCTCTATATCTTTTTAAGAATTTTTATATCTTGTGGTACTTTTGGCTGATTAGCTATATCAAAATCAAAATAATAACGAAAGACACGGGGACAATCGACCACATTTAACCACAGATGTGGTATTTAATCTTGGTACTATATAACTAATGCCTGCTTCCTGCATTAATTTAAATTCTATTTGATGAAAAAAGGAGTATTCCTGTATTTGTTTTCATTAGTAGCAGTGCTGCCTGTTCTTGCGCAGATGAGAACACTTACAGGCACCGTTAAAGCTGATAGCAGCGGAATGCCGCTGTCAGGGGTTACTATTCGCATGAAAGGCACCACTTACCGCGTCGCCACCAATTCTGACGGATCTTTCTCTATGAGCGTAGGCGGAACGCCCGAGCTGCAATTTTCCATGGTTGGCTATATGTCCCGGCAGGTAAAGGTCGGGGCGGATATCACCCGGCTGGATGTAAAACTGCAGACGGCTTCTTCCAGGCTCTCCGAAGTAGTTGTAGTCGGGTACGGGGAACAATCGCAGCAATATACGACCGAAGCAGTTTCGGTAGTGAAAGCCGCGGATATAACGAACGTACCGGCTGTTTCACCACAACAACTGCTTCAGGGTCAAGTGGCTGGCGTAAACATGACCAACTCCTCCGGTGTGCTGGGGAACGCCTCCCTCCTCCGGGTAAGAGGAACCGCTTCCATTACTGCCGGCAGCCAGCCTATGTTTGTCGTGGATGGGGTGCCGCTCAATGACGGGGCCTACAGTACATCCTTCGGCGGAGGTGCTGTATTAAATCCTCTCCTGGAAATAAATCCGGAAGACATTGCTTCCATCACGGTACTGAAAGACGCTGCAGCTGCCGCTATTTACGGTTCCAGAGGCTCAAACGGGGTAATATTGATAGCAACAAAGAAAGGTGCCCTGAACCATAAAACACAGCTTAAACTGGATTATTATACCGGTTGGGTAAGTCCTACAAACAAGCTGGATGTTATGAACGGGGATGAATACCGCGCTTTCTATAATGACTACATCACTAAGGTAAAAGGAACTGCGCCTGTTGATTTCCCGGCAAAAAGTACTGACTGGCCGTCGCTGGTGACCAGGACCGGCCGAACCAATAATTATGCAATTTCTGCCAGTGGGGGAAGTGACAGGACCCGCTTTTATGTAGGAGGTAACTACATGGACGATGAAAGCTTTGTGATCGGTAACAACCTGCAAAGATTGTCTGGCCGTGTGAACCTGGAGCATACTGTCAGCAAGCATTTACAGCTGGGAGTTAACTTCAGCACTGCTTACACTGATATGGACCGCATTTACCAGGAAGGTAATGCGCTGACTGCCAGTAACTTCCTGCCGCCATATACAGCAGGGTTTTTCAATACACCATTCACTCCTGCTTATACAGACGATGGACAGTTTGCGAATCCGGCTACAAACACGCTCGCTAATATAGCCTTAAGCACGAACAAATATTATACCCGTCGTAATACTGGTAATGCATATGCAAAGCTCAATATCACAGACGATCTTTCGGTGAAAACTGACTGGGGTATAGACCTGCTGGAAACAGAAGAGCGTATCCGCAGATCTTCCAAACTGGTACCGAATGGTTCAGGAAGCCGCACCATCTGGCAGGATAATAAATGGTTGTCTACCAGTAGTCTTAATTATGATAAGCGGATCGGGGACAAACATCAGGTAACATTATTGGCTGCCTATAGTTATGAGACAGCGAGATATGACGATATTAAAGTTACAGGTGCAGGTTATACCAGCGATCAATTACTGAACGTGGGATCCGCAGCTGTGACTACCGGAGCGGCAACAGGTCAGCGCTGGGCACTTGAATCTTATATTTTCCGGGGTAACTATCATTTCCAGGATAAATATCTGTTTGAAGGAACGTTGCGAAGAGACGGTTCTTCCCGTTTCGGTGCAAATAAAAAGTACGGTAACTTCTGGGCGGTATCCGGTGGCTGGGTAATGTCACAGGAACAGTTCATGAAAGACGTAAGTTTTATCGACTACCTGAAACTTAGCGCCAGTTATGGCGTAACAGGTAACGACCGTATTAATTACTACAGTTATCTGGGGCTATATTCTGCCGGTGTCGATGCTAACTATGCTGGTCAGTCGGGATTAAGGCCTACCCAGATCAAGAACCCAGACCTGGGATGGGAAGAAACTAAACAATTCGATCTTGGCCTTGCAGTGAATGTATTGAACAACAGGTTGCAATTGACCGTTGATTACTACAGTAAATTCTCCCAGGATCTACTGTTAGCTATGGCAGTACCATCTACTACAGGCTTTGGATCTTCTACAAGGAATGCAGGTAAAATGCGTAACAGAGGTGTGGATGTTCAGATAACAGGTATCCCTGTACGTACCAGAGACGTAGAATGGACGAGCAGCCTTAATCTTGGTTTTGTGAAGAATAAGGTAATATCGCTTGCTTCCAGCAACAAGGACGAGGAAGGCAGAAACTATATACTCAGCTCATTTGGTGGTCAACGTGTGATAGAGGGATATGCAATGAATTCGTTCTACGTGTACAATTATAAGGGGATCAATCCTGAAACTGGAGATCCTGAATGGTATACCGAAGACGGGAAAGCAACTACGGCTCCAACTGCCAATGACCAGATCATAGCCGGTAACTCTTTACCAAAAGTGACAGGTGGTTTCAATAATACAGTACGATACAAACAGTTTGATCTGGGAGTTAATTTTTACTTCTCTTATGGTAGTAAAGTTATGTTGAATGAATTCCAGATACTGGATAATGCAACATCGACTACAAATAACCTAAGTAAAGACATGCTGAACTACTGGCAGAAACCGGGTGATCAGGCATTTGCTCCGGCAGCTACCAGTGCTTCCTGGAAAACAAAGCCTTTCAGTCAGTTATCTACTGAACAACTGTTTGACGGTTCTTTCCTGCGCCTGAAAACATTGACACTGGGCTATAACCTGCCGTCCAATCTGTTAAGTAATACACATGTGCTGAGCGGTGCACGCTTATATGTGCTGGGACAGAACCTGTGGACAGTGAAAAATAAAGATTTCCGTGGTGCTGATCCGGAGGTTTCCCTGTATGGCTCAAACGGACAGGTGGCCGGAGAATCTTCTTTCTCCCTGCCTCAACCTAAAACGATCACTGTAGGTGTGAACCTGGTATTTTAAAATATGAAAACAGCCAATATGAAACGGCAAAATAAGATATTGATATGGGCGTTGGCAGGGTTGACCTGTACAAGCCTGTTTTCCTGCAGTAAAGACCTTGATCAGGACCCTGAACAGGCAATTCCTACCGAACAGGTATTTACTTCAGGGCCTACCGCTTTAAGCGCATTATATGGCGTTTATAGCCGTTCTCAACGCCCGGAGGTATTTGGAGGCCAGGCGCAGATCATGGGCGACTATATGGCCGATAACAGCAATTATGTAGGTAGTACCTTCCAATTGAGTGAGATCAACAACTTTGTTACTTCTACAACCAACTCCATGTTGAGTGAGATATGGCGTATTCACTATGACGCCATTATGGGAGCTAATGCGGTGGTAGACAAAGTACCCGGTATACAGGACCCTTCGTTTACGGCTATTGACCGGAAGATGTATGTGGCAGAAGCAAAATTCATGAGGGCCATCCTCTACTTCGAAATGTTGAATCTCTTTGCTCAGCCTTATCAGGTAGCACAAGGTGGATCACCAGGTATTCCGTTGGTAATTGCTGCTTTTGATGGCACTATTACCTATCCGGCGAGAAGTACTGTCAACGAAGTACAAGTTCAGATTGAAAAAGATCTGTTAGAGGCTTTACCCGATCTGAGTGATACCTTCAGCGATCCGATGCTGGCAAGAGGGCGTGCAACAAAAGGTGCGGCAAATGCCCTTCTGTCGAGATTATACCTGTACCGAGAACAATGGGATAAAGCGGCGCAATATGCGAAAGCGGTATTAGATGCTCCTTACTATAAGCTGGCCAATGACTATGCATTTTATGATGCTAATACAGCAGAAGATGTCTTTTCTATCCAGAACACGGAGACCGATAATCCTGGAAGTTTGAGTTGGGCAGGTTATTATCGTCCGGCAGGGCGTGGTGAATGTCCCTTTTCTCCTGAACTGATACAGGCGTTTGCCCAGGAAGCGAACGACAAAAGATTTGTCATGAGTGATGAAGGGAAGGCAGCAAACCAGGAAATCAGAAGGTTTACACTGAAGTTCCCCGATGTATCGCCTGCTAAAGATAATGCACCAATGATCAGGGTAACTGAAATGTACCTGAACAGGGCGGAAGCGCTGGCGGCTGCCAGTGGTATAAACCAGGAATCCATCGACCTGATAAATGCATTGAGAAGACGTGCCGGACTTGCAGAATGGGACATCGCGGACTTTGCAACTCCAGATGCGCTGATCACTGCCATACTGAACGAAAGACGTAAAGAACTTTGTTTCGAAGGCCACCGCAGAATGGACCTGCTGAGAAGAGGACAATCATTACGTGCAAATGATCCGGATAAAAAGGCGGGTGCAGATAGAGTGATCTTACCTATACCTCAACGTGAAATAGATCTGAGCCCTGCATTGAAAGGACATCAGAATCCAGGCTACTAAGTAATTTCAGATTGTATAAAAGAGAGCGGCTGTTCAAAACGATGAACAGCCGCTCTCTTTTTGTAGTAAATCAAATAAAAAGCGTCCGCCAGAAGCGGACGCTTTTTATTTGTCTGTAGCGATTATCATTTCAATACTTCCTGCAGTTTCGCCTGTAATTCAGGGCCTCTTAATCCGATGGCGATGATCTTTCCCTGCGGATCAAGCAGCATGTTGGATGGAATAGAATTCAGTCCGTACAATGGTACCACTGAAGATTCCCAGAACTTCAGATCACTTACGTGGCTCCAGGTAAGGCCGTCGGCTGTTATGGCTTTTGCCCATGCTTCTTTCGTTCTGTCCAGAGAAACACCCAGGATAGTGAAGTTCTTATCCTTGTATGTATTGTAAGCCTGTACCACATTTGGATTTTCCATGCGGCATGGTTTGCACCAGCTGGCCCAGAAATCTACCAGTACATATTTACCTTTAAAAGAGCTAAGACTGGTAGCTTTTCCCGCGAGGTCCGGTAGTGTAAAATCGGGTGCCGTCTGGCCGATCTTTACAGCGGTCATGTTCGCGTCTTCAGCAGACATTGCGTCTTCACCTGGAGATGTGCTCTTTTTGGATATTTCGTTCAGTTTATTAGTGAAGCTGGCGATCAGCGTATTTTCAGGAAAACGGCTCTTTATGTCAGTGATCACTTTTGGATCCTGCAGCAAAGTGGGAGTGCTTACCATGCTAAGCGCGAAGGCTGCAACTGCAGGCGACTTTGTATCTGTCGCTGCTTTCATAATGAACTGTTCCAGATCTTTTTGTTTTGCTTCGAAAGCGGCCACCCGTGGTTTCAGAATGGTGTCAGGTGTTTTTATCTGGTAAAGGCTGTCCAGTGCCTTCATTTCCTGTGTCAGCGCCTGGTTCTTTGAGCTCGCGTCATTCAGCAGTTGCTGTATTTCTGACGATGCTTCAGAATTATCAATTTTAACCTTTTCCAGGTTATTATAGTCACCTTCGATACTCATAGTACCGGCATCGAGACCGAGGAGGATAAAGCGGTTATTTTCGGCAAAACGGATGCGATAAAGCGCCTGTTCAGGTAACATACCTTTCAGGGTGAATTTACCGCTAGCATCTTTTATAACAGCAGTATCCACAACCTTGGCTTCCTCAAGCGTCAGTTCTTCCAGGTATATTTTTCCTAAAGGTGCGTTGTCTATATGTGCATTGATAACAAAATCGCCTTTCTCTGTTTGTTGCGAACAGCTGGCCAGGAATAATCCGGCTACCGCCCATAAAGCAAATTTCTTCATATTGATCAGTTATAATTATTTCAGTTTTTCTGCAAGCAACTGGTTCGTCAGTTTAGGATCAGCTTTGCCTTTGGATAATTTCATTACCTCGCCGACAAAGAGTCCCATCAATCCTTTTTTACCGCTACGGAATTCTGCTACTTTATCAGGGTATTTGGCGAGTACTTCGTCAATAATGGGTGCAATGTTATTTGCGTTGTTATCCTGAAGAAGGTTAAGGCGTGTAGCAATATCCAGTGGTTGTTCTGTTGGGTGTTGCAACAGTTCCGGGAAGATGCGAGAAGATGCGATGGAGAAGCTGACCTTTCCATCTTCAACAAGTTGTATCAGTGCGGCCAGTGCAGCTGGTGCTAGTGGAAAAGTGGCCATGGACCCGCCCTGATCATTGAGGGTGGATTTAACCGGGCCCAATAGCCAGTTGGCCACTGCTTTATGTGCCGGAATGATGGTGGCTACCTGTTCGTAATAGTCTGCCGTTGCTTTATCATCACAGATGACGCGGGCATCATATTCCGGCAGTCCATACTGGCTTACGTACCGTTGTACCTGTGCATCCGGGAGTTCGGGAAGCGCTTTCAGTATGCTATCCAGATATTCATCCGTCACATTGAATGGCGCCAGGTCAGGATCCGGAAAATAGCGATAGTCGTTCGCTTCCTCTTTGGAACGCAGGGAGAAAGATGTTCCGTTGCCGGCATCGAAACTCCGAGTTTCCTGCATGATGGTTTCGCCGTTTTCCACAAGGGTGATCTGGCGTTTTATTTCTCCTTCAACCGCACGTTTTACGTTACGGATGGAGTTCAGGTTCTTTACTTCTACTTTGGTGCCCAGTTTCGTCTCTCCTTTCAGGCGGATGGAAATATTTGCGTCACAGCGCATACTTCCTTCTTCCATATTGCCGTCACATACATCCAGCCAGCGTACCAGCCTGCGGAGCGTGGTCAGGAAAGAATATACTTCGTCGCTGCTATGAAGGTCGGGTTCTGTTACGATCTCCACAAGCGGAACGCCTGCACGGTTATAATCCACCATGGTGAAGGAAGGGTCCTGGTCGTGCATGGATTTTCCGGCGTCTTCTTCCAGGTGGATACGGTTCAGTTTTATCTGTCTTTCTCCTCCGGGAACGGGAATTGTTACCAATCCGCCATCGCAGATGGGAGCTGTATGTTGTGAGATCTGGTATCCTTTCGGAAGATCCGGGTAGAAATAGTTCTTACGGGCAAAATAGTTTTCCCGTTCAATTCTGCTCTGGCATGCCAGTCCAAGCCGGATGGCATATTCCACTGCCTGACGGTTCAGCAGGGGCAGAGTGCCCGGATGCCCCAGTGTGATAGGACTGATATGTGTATTGGGAGCGCCTCCGAAAGCTGCACTGTCTCCACAAAATAATTTGCTTTCTGTCAGTAACTGGGCGTGTACTTCCAGACCAATTACTACCTCATATTTGTCAAAATCGATGGCTGCGCTCATGATGATCTTCTGCTATTAGCGCAAATATATATAATGAAGGGTAGAAAGGGGAATCCGGAGAATATTATTGGAATTTAACAAAATTTTAGTATTCTTGTGTTGCAGAACCATTCAACCTATATTCTGTTCCTATACCTCCTGCCTGACCAGGCGAACAAACCCACTCTTTTACCATTTTCAGTTACCTTCAGGGTAGTATGAATACCCAGGATATCTATAATGTACAGCAGACCTTTTTTGCGTCGGGCAAGACGCTTTCGTATAAATTCCGCCGGCAGCAGCTTAAGCTGCTGAAAAGTGCCATTAAAAAGCGGGAGAAGGAGATCCTGGGCGCTTTACATGCTGACCTGCACAAACATCCGGTCGAGGCATATAGCAGCGAAATAGGCTTCCTTTACGTCGAAATAAAGTACATGCTCAGCAATCTCAAGCGCTGGATGAGGCCTGAAGATGTCAGCAGCCCCTTTGTTATGTATCCCAGTAAGAGCAGGATACATCGTGTACCACTGGGTCTGACGCTTATTATAGGTCCCTGGAACTACCCTTTTCAACTCATTATGGCTCCGCTGGCCGGGGCAATTGCCGGTGGCAACTGTGCCATCGTAAAGCCGTCTGAACTAACGCCTAAAACATCCGCAGTAATAGCTTCCCTGATCCGGGAGACCTTTGACCCGGCTTATGTCACCACCCTGGAAGGAGATGGCGGTATGGTGATCCCGGAAGTAATGCAACATCGTTTTGATCATGTGTTTTTTACCGGAAGCGCCACTATTGGCCGTAAGGTCATGGAACTGGCTACACCGCAGCTAATGCCGGTCACCCTGGAACTGGGCGGCAAGTCGCCCTGTATTGTGGACGATAAGGTGAATATCTCTGTAGCAGCGAAACGTATTGTATGGGGGAAATTCTGGAATGCAGGGCAAACATGTATCGCACCTGATTATGTGTTGGTGCACGCCAGTGTGAAGGAAGAGCTGGTGGCGGCTATGAAAAAGGCGATCGTAAAGTTTTTTGGCGAGGATCCTGCGGCCAGCCCCGATTATGCCCGGATCATTAATAAAAAGCGCTGGGTGGCCCTGAACGGGTATTTACAGCAAGGCAAAGTGGTACATGGTGGGGTTGGGGATGAAAATCAGTTATTTATGGCGCCCTCACTTTTGGAAAATGTATCCTGGGACAGTCCGGTCATGCAGGAGGAAATATTCGGTCCTATTCTTCCCATCCTGACCTTTACTACCATAGAAGAGGCGGTAAGACTGGTCAGGGCGCAACCGAACGCGTTGTCACTCTATCTGTTCACCAAAAGAAGCAGTACAGAAAAGATATTTACAGAACAGGTAAGCTTTGGTGGAGGATGTATCAACAATACCCTCGGACATTTTACAAATCCGGAATTGCCTTTCGGAGGTGTTGGACATAGCGGGATGGGACAATACCATGGTAAATACAGTTTTACGACGTTTACGCATGCCAAAAGCATCATGAAAACCGGTACCTGGATAGACATAGCGATGAAGTATCCGCCCTTCAGAAACAAGCTGAAATGGGTCCGTATGTTAATGAAATGATGGTCTGATACTATTTTGACTTGGTGTTTAGGACATAAAACTATCCCCTGTAAATGCTAATTGATTGTTTTTCAGTTTGTTGATTGATTTGGCTTCCCTTTTTTGGTGGTAGGCGAAGCAGCGAAGAAGCGTCGAAGAAGCCCAGAAGAAGGGACGGCAAGGCGTAGAATAAGCGATAATATAGTATCAGGATTGGGGCATAGTACGCTTTATATATGCCGTATACATGCTTCATACATGCCTTATACACGACGCATGGTTGGACTTGAAATACTTCGGATCATCTGAGATCCATAAAAAAAGGATGGCTCCCGACCAGGGAACACATCCTTTTTTATTAAACGGCCTATCCTGTTAGAGATCGGCTTTATGTAATTTTTTAGGCACCTTGATCTCCAATGTCTTTTCCTGACCACCTCTTTTCACTTGAGCAGTGATACTGCCTTTATCTTTGTTTGCACGATAGGCGTTGGCCACGTCGCGGGTAGAATTTACATCGTCGCCCGCTATTTTAGTGATGATGTCCTTTTCCTTAAATCCAGCCTTTTCTGCTGCGGACCCAGGTGTTACATTCAATACTACTGCGCCGTCGCCATCTTCGGTATCCTGAACGGACAATCCGAGTTTCACGTCATTATCTTCGTTGAAACCGCGGAAACGGTTAGGACCTAATCCACGGAAATCATCTCCAAAGTTAAATTCTCCACGGGGAATGCGACGGAAGCCCTGGTTACCTCCATGGGGGAAGAGTTCCAGCGTGCCTGCATCCTTTCTTTCATCCAGGGTCACAGTGGCCGTGTTCTCTTTTTTGTCGCGCAGGTAAGTGATGGTCACCTTATCGCCCGGATCGTGTTTACCGATCTTTTCGAACAGGTCCTTTGGTTCGTCGATCTTGTCGGCATCCACACGGGTAATAACATCGCCCACCTTGAGACCAGCTTTTTCAGCAGGAGTGCCTTTAGCTACTTCACGAACAGTAGCGCCCGCAGCCTCTTTCTTTTCCGTAAATACACCCAGAACGGCTTTTCCTGGTTTGATATCCAGCATGCCTTCTGCAGTATCATCATTGTCTTCATCATCATTGAAGAACTGCGCACCTCCGCGGGGGGCGAAATTGAAGTTATTGCCATCTACAGGCCTGATGCGGCGTCTGTAAACAGAGATATCGCCATCTTTATAAGCATCCATTTTTTCCCCGTCTACCAGTATGTTGCCGTCCTTGATCTCGATGGTCACTTTGCCGTCCTTATTGCTGTTTCGTTTGATGACGATCTCATCGTACTCTCCCATTTTATCGCTTTTTTTATCCTGGGCGATAGTGGCAGAGCTGAAAGCAAAGCAGGTAATGCCTGCCAGTGTGAGGGTCTGCAATAGCTTGCTCATAATATCCTCTTTTATATGTAGTGAAATGTAGTTAACAAGGCAAATTTAGGAGGGGTTATGATAAAGGAAAAGTTAAAATAGGCGAAGGAGGGAAATATGGATACATAATAAATAAAAGTACTTTTGATGAAATCCCTGTTATTATCTATGAGAAGAAAAATTCCTTTTAAAATAGACATTCCTGTGCCCTGCACGCAGTCATGGGATAACATGAGTCCTATGGGTAACGGGAGGCATTGCGGGCATTGTTCGAAGACAATAATTGACTTTACTCAACTGGCAGATCATGAGGTGGTAAAAATATTCATGGATAGTAAAGTACCTGTATGCGGGCGTTTCAGTGAAGGTCAGCTCAACAGGGATCTATTACTGCTTGAAAAAGAGCGTGCGAATAGCATTGTGCCTGCCTTACTATTAAGTACAGCGCTTACAGCGGGGATTGCGTCAAATGCTATAGCCAGTAACCATCGGCCGGAAGGTATGCTGCATACGGAACAAATGGTTACGACCGGGATGCCAATTGCACCGGCCGTTAGTAATAAACAGGATAAGGATACGACAGGATTGCCAGCCATAGCGCGGCCGGCCGAGTTATCAGATACTACTAATGGAATAGATCAGGGTGTAGTTGTGACTGCATTGTCTGTACATAGGGAACCGAGAGCTGCTTTTATGGGTTTTACGGTTACCACATTGCCAGAAACAAAGCGTGAAAAGAGGCGGGTAGAGCGGAGAGCGCGTCGGGTGATCTCTAAGGCGGCCCGTTCAAAGCCCGTTCGTATAACAGTGCCACCGACGGCTAATGATCCGGAGAAATAATACTGTCGCGAATTTTGCGAAATAAAAAGAGGATATCAACACTGATATCCTCTTTTATTTATCTAAAAATTTCTATTACAATATCGCCTTCACCTGAGAGATCACCTGATCTAGCTGACCCGCTTCCTGGCCACCGGCAGTAGCGAATGACTTCTGTCCGCCGCCGCCACCTTTGATGATCGGAGCGATCTTCTCCTTGATGATCTTCGGAGCTTCCAGTCCTTTCTCTGTTACAAGGTTTTCAGAGATCATGAGGGCTACGTTTGCTTTACCGCCAACATTCGCCGCGAAGATGAACACGTGGTTGTCTATTTCATTCTTCAGGTTGAAGCACAGTTGTTTCAGGGCGTCAGCATTACCTACTTCCACGATCTTACCGAGGAAATTGATACCATTGATCTGTTCTACCTGTTTCTGCAATACGGCAGACAACTGGCGTACTTTCTCCTGTTCCAGTACTTCGAGTTGTTTTTCGAGGGATGTTTTATCCTGCAGCAACGTTTCAACAGCAGTGATAGGGTCCTTCGGATTCTTCAGCGCTGTTTTAATTTCTTTCAGCTGGCGCAGTTGTGCATCCACGAAAGTCAGTGCATTGCCGCCGGTTACTGCTTCAATACGACGTACACCCGCAGCTACGGCACTTTCAGCTGTGAACTTAAAGAGGCCAAGTTCTCCGGTAGCACCAATGTGGGTACCGCCGCAAAGCTCTACTGAGTAAGTAGGGTCCATTATCACGACACGTACAACATCACCATATTTTTCACCAAAGAGCGCCATTGCACCTAGTTTCATCGCCTCGTCCTTCGGCAGTTCTTTGATCACTACCGGGATGTTAGCACGGATCTTTTCATTCACGATGTTTTCGATCTTTTCCAGTTCCTCGTCGGTTACTTTGGCGAAGTGTGAAAAGTCAAAGCGTAGATATTCAGGATTCACCAGGGAGCCTTTCTGAGCTACGTGGGTACCCAGCACCTGACGGAGCGCCGCGTGCAGCAAGTGCGTAGCAGAGTGGTTCAGGGTGGTTTCCTGACGGTTCTGCCTGTTGATCACCGCTTTAGCAGTGGTGGTGATATCAGCAGGTAATTTATCTACGAAATGAACGATCAGGTTATTTTCTTTCTTAGTATCCGTTACGTTGATAGCTTCACCATTGAAGGTCAGGGTACCGGTA
This sequence comes from uncultured Flavihumibacter sp., assembly GCA_902168105.1. Classification (GTDB taxonomy): domain Bacteria; phylum Bacteroidota; class Bacteroidia; order Chitinophagales; family Chitinophagaceae; genus Chitinophaga. The sequence goes on along the minus strand of CABHOY010000060.1, from coordinate 96,381 downwards.
TCCCCTATCTGTCCGCCGCTTTCTGCATAGAAAGGGGTCTGTGACAACACCAGCTGGTATTGTTCTTTCCCTTTTGCCTTGATCTTGCGGTATTTGGTAACGGAGGTTTCAGTTTCTGATAATTCGTACCCAACGAAAACAGACACCGGATTTTCATCCAGCACGGTCCAGTCGCCCATATCCAGTTCGGTAGCAGCACGGGAACGGTCTTTCTGTTCCTTCATGGCTACCTCAAAACCTTTCTCATCCACGGCAAAGCCATTTTCGGATGCGATCAGGCTGGTCAGGTCGTACGGGAAGCCGTAGGTATCATATAATTCAAAGGCAGTTCTACCGTCAACAGCTTTCTGTTTAGCAGCGCCCATAAAGTCTTCTATTCTGCGGATACCGCTATCCAGGGTACGGAGGAAGTTATTTTCTTCTTCGAATACTACTTTGGTGACAAAGTCTACCTGTTGTTGCAGTTCCGGGAACACATTCGCAAATTGCTGCGCCAGTACAGGTACGAGGTCGTGCAGCAAAGGCTTCTTTAAGTTCAGGAAAGAGAAATAGTACCTCACGGCACGGCGGAGGATACGACGGATCACATATCCGGCGCCGGTGTTGGACGGCAGCTGGCCATCGGCGATAGCGAAACAGATAGCGCGGATGTGGTCAGCGATCACGCGGAAAGCGACGTCCTGTTTGCTGTCTGTACGGCCATATTTTAGCCCGGTCAGCTTTTCGGTATGTTCTATCGTACCGGAGAATACGTCAGTATCGTAGTTGGAGTTTTTGCCCTGCAATACCCTTACGAGGCGCTCGAAGCCCATACCGGTATCCACGTGTTTAGCGGGAAGCGGTTCCAGGGATTTATCCTTCAGGCGGTTGAACTGCATGAATACGTTGTTCCAGATCTCGATGACCTGCGGATCGTCGGCGTTCACCCGGGTCTTACCGTCCACCAGGGCTCTTTCGTTGTCGGGACGGCAGTCCACATGGATCTCTGAGCAGGGGCCGCAAGGACCGGTATCTCCCATTTCCCAGAAATTATCTTTCTTATTACCCATCAGGATACGATCTTCCGGAATGTGTTGTTTCCAGTAGTCATATGCCTCCTGGTCCTTTTCCAGATTTTCTTTTGCATCTCCTTCAAAAACAGTCACATAGAGACGGTCTTTTGGTAGTTTATATACTTCTGTGAGCAGCTCCCAGCTCCAGTCGATGGCTTCTTTCTTGAAATAGTCGCCAAAGCTCCAGTTACCGAGCATTTCGAACATGGTATGGTGGTAGGTATCGATACCCACTTCTTCCAGGTCGTTGTGTTTACCGCTAACACGGAGGCATTTCTGGGTATCCGCCACTCTTTTCCAGGCCGGCGCCCTATTGCCCAGAAAGTAGTCCTTAAACTGGTTCATACCCGCATTGGTGAACAGCAGGGTAGGGTCGTTCTTTACTACAATAGGAGCAGAAGGCACGATGTGGTGCCCTTTGGACGCAAAAAAGTCCAGGAATTGCTGACGAATCTCAGGAGCGGTCATAAGTCTTTGAAATAATTGGTATGTATTATAATTTTGTGTCACCTAAATGGCTTTAATTTGTATTTTAAGCCAACTAGCGGTATTTAGAAAATTGACACTCAAAAGATTGCCCTTTTACTCTATTTCCCTTAGGTTTGCACACCCTGCCGAAATTGCGGGAGGAGTGCAAAAATATTGAAAAAGTCTATATCCTCTCATCCATATCTGTTATAACCCTATTAAAAGTAACAAAGGACTTCCATCGGGAATGTAGGTTCTGCTTAAATGCTTAAGGCCGGTACATGAAGAAGGTAAAATACTTTTACAATACACAAACACTGAAATATGAAAAGCTCGTAGTATCAATGCGGGTGAAACTATTAAGAATATTGGGATTTGTCTCTGCTGCGCTCGTAACAGGGTTCATATTCCTGTCGGTATCTTACCGTGTGCTGGATTCCCCCAAGGAAAAGAGGTTACGCCGGGAGATCGAGGTGATGAATGAGCGGTATGAGGCTATGGAAGACCGGATGAACGAGGTGAGGACCCAGTTATCTGAACTGGAACACCGTGATAATGAGATCTACCGTGTAATCTTTGAAGCATCTCCTATTCCTGACAGTACCCGCGCGGGAAGCAAGGAAAAAGAAGAAGAGCTTACCCAGCTGCAGTCATTCTCCAGTAGCGAGATCATTGCCAGCACTGGTGCTTTGCTGCAGGAATTGCTTCATCGCATATCAATACAATCCAAGTCTTACGAAAAGATCGATGATCTGGTAAAAAATAAACAGAAGATGCTGGCATCAATTCCTGCCATTCAACCCGTGGCGAACAAGGACCTGAAGCGAATAGCATCCGGTTTTGGTTACCGGATCGATCCCATCTATAAAACTGTAAAATATCACTCGGGGCTGGACTTTGCAGCTCCTTCAGGTACGCCTATTTATGCAACCGGCGATGGTGTTGTAGAAGATGCCAGCGCCAGCGATGTAGGATATGGTAATCACGTACTGGTTAACCACGGCTATGGTTACAAGACTCTCTACGGGCACATGTTACGCATGAAAGTGAAATCGGGTATGACGGTGAAACGTGGAGATGTACTGGGTTGGGTAGGTAGTACGGGTAAATCGACAGGTCCTCACTGTCACTATGAAGTAGTGAAAAATGGTGAGAAAGTTGATCCTGTATACTTCTTCTTTAATGACCTCTCTCCTGAAGAGTTTGACCGTATGTTGAAAATTGCGCGCTCCGGTAATCAGTCTTTCGACTAAGTTGTTAAAGCTGAACCTGCAATAACAGTGGAGAATTTTGTAATTTGGTGCCATGATGCAACAACTGGACCTCTTTTCTTCACCGGATCCGAAACCGAAACCGCCAGTACCTGAACAGGTACCTGAACCGGTTACTGTTCAGAAGCCGCCACCGCCAAGGCCTTTGCCGGAGGTGGAAATACCAGTGAAGATACAGGTGCAGATGCCGCCTGATAATCTCCCTCCCATTCCTTTTACAGGCACAGGTACGTCTGTTACGGCCACACAGCCGCCACAAAAAAAACGTGGCAGGAAATCATTAAAGGAAGTAGCGGATGATCCGGACCTGATGAAGTCATTGGATGCGATCCCGCTGGATAAGCAATATTACTCAATCAGTGAAGTGGCGACGATGTTCCGTGTGAATACATCTTTGATCCGCTACTGGGAAAATGAGTTTGATATTCTGCAACCTAAAAAGAACCGTAAAGGCGACAGATTATTCCGTCAGGAAGATATTCAGCATCTGAAACTTATCTATCATTTACTAAGAGAAAGAAAATACACCATTGAAGGCGCGAAGCAGAAATTAAAGGAAGACCGGAAGCTGGCAGCCCGCAGTTTCGAAATGGTACAAGCTTTGCTAAAGGTAAAGGGTTTTCTAACTGAACTGAAGGAACAATTATAAAAATAAATTATGCGATTGAAATCATTACTACTGATTGGCGGTCTGTTACTGTCAACTCTGACATGGGCACAAACCACAGCAAGCAGAGCTTCCAACGGCAAAAAAGTGCTGAAAGGAAAAATAGAAATGAAGACCTTAATGAATGACAGTGCTTTTGCATGGTTCTATACAGGTGTGAATGGATATCAGCCTAATGACAATATGCAGAATTACATTAAGGATAATCGTGGTAAATTCAATATAGTAGCAGTAGTAGGTACCTGGGAAGACCAGAGCCGCAAGCTGCTGCCTGCATTATATAAGATCATGATCCTGGGTGGAAGTCCTGATGAGCAGGTGCTGACCTATGGTGCTGATGAGAAGCTGAATGTAAATGCTCCACAGGATTACAAAGTAAAGAAATTGCCTACTTTCATTTTATTCCGTGACGGAAAAGAAATTGGTCGTGTAAGCGGAGATGTAACTGAATCACTTGAAGGTGATATGGCCAAGATCCTGCTGAAGGCAAATCTGAAAGATAAAGACTGATTATGATCAGCGATAAAAAAAATCCCGGGCAGATCATCTGCCCGGGATTTTTTTATTTCTCGTGTATTTCCACTTTCGTGCTGGATAATTTTGCATCTCTTTTTTCCAGGATGGCCACTACTGCCAGATTGATCTCGTTACGGAGTGCATTGTATTGTACACCTTCAATAACGGGAGTCAGATAAATGATCTGGATGACATACGTGTCTTTGGTGAATTCATTCAGGTTCACAATAAATCCTTCCTGCACTTTTTCGTTGGCAGTAAGTAATTGTTTGATATCCTTTAGTACAAGCACCATATTCTCTGCTCGCGTATCACCCGCTATTTCCAGTCTTAATGCCGCCCGCTGGTGTGTACGCAGGGAAAGGTTATCAAGTACACTGTCCACCATCTTTTTATTGGGAACAGTTACGTATGTTTTTTCCAAAGTACGGATACGGGTGCTACGCAGACCGATCTTTTCAACGTTACCCTGAAAGGAATCTACCTTCACTGAATCGCCTACACGGAATGGTTTATCAAAGAAAATGATAAAGGAACAGATCAGGTTCTCTATACTTTCTTTGGCCGCGAGAGCAAGGGCCGCAGCACCGATACCGAGACCTGCAATGATCTTGTTCACCAGTATGGCGCCAAAGAGAATACGAATGAATGCAATGGCGCCAAAGATGAAAACGATCGCTTTAAAGAAGTCACGAAAGAACACAATGAACTGGTTGTCCGTGATATCGTGAGACAGGTCAGCGCTCTTACTGATCATCAGCGATATGAAATCGATCACACGTAGTACGATCCATATAATAGAAACCGTCAGTGCCAGTTCCATAATGGTGTGTAGCACAGCTTTCAGCGTAAAGCCGTTGTACACCAGGATATCCAGTTCCGGCGGAAAGTTCAGATGATCTACCGTGAGCATGAAGGTGACGAGCAGCAGGAAGTACTCCAACGGCACCAGCAGTAAATGCGAAAACTCATGCTGGTCAATATCAGGCGCCCAGCGCCTTACCTCTTTATATAACTGGGTAGCCAGAAATCTCGAGAGGTAGCGTTTGATCATTGATACAAACAGCAATATAATTGCCAGTATAAAATAGTTTTGGATAGGGTTGCCAAGTATAACCTGGTCTAATAAATTGTTCATAGTATACGTTTGCATTCTTCTGGGCGCGAAATTAGATAATCCTGCGACTTTCTTTTTCATCTATTAAAATTACGCCTGGTTGTTTCCCAATCTCAAAGCTACCGTATTGGCCTTCTATACCCAGTGCCATCGCACCATTCAGTGTGCCCCATTGCAGAATTTCCTCCAGCGCAATATTTGAGTAGTACTTACGGATGGTCTGGATTTCCTGCCAGATAGATAACTGATGATTGGAAGCAAGACTATCGGTACCCAATGTAATAGTACAACCCTGACTACGAAGCAGGGCGATGTCGGGCAAACGATCTTCTATATATAAGTTAGCTTGCGGACAGAGGCACCAGTATGCCTGGGGGGCCTGCTCCTTTGTAAAGGCGATATCTGTTCCGGTAGTGTAGGTGTTGTGTACCAATAATACCGGGAGTTGCCTGAACCAGGGCAGCCATGCCGGAAGGCTGTTTGTACCTGTTGCATTGAAGGCCGTAGCGTCCATATTAAAGTGCCGGTAAAAGTCGAGGAAGGCGCCTGTTTTGTCCTGGTACAGATTATTTTCGGCTTCGCATTCCTGGTTATGGATGCTAACGGGGGTATTATCGGGTGTAGCCGACAGCAGGGAGAAAAGTGCCTCACTCACGGAATAAGGTGCATGAGGTACGATGGAACAGGAATGGCGGGGACCATTCAATTCCCTGAACTGTCTGAGCACGTCGAGGCTATATTCATAGCGTTGTTCCGCAAAGCCGGGGGCAAATCCCATGCATTCTATAAAAGAGTGATAATACAGGGGGGAGTCTTTTTTGAATGCCAGTGAGGCCGTCCCGTTGCAGATGTCACCGACTGCGCTGATCCCACTCTCCCACATGGCGATTGCCGCCTGTTGCATCGCAGTTTCCTGGGCAGCGGCATTCTGCTGCGCTCTTTTTTCCATGACACTGGTCAGGAATGCAGGCAGGCCTGTCTTTTCGGGTACCACCCCTCCCATATGGGACAATTCCAGGTGGCAGTGGGTGTTGACAAAACCAGGGCTCAGCAGCCCGTTAAATTGCTGTACATCGCTGCCTGCCACGCTTTCATGCACAATGTCCTGTACGATGCCCTGATCGGACAACACCAATACCATACTGCCGGGCAATAACTGCCGCCCGTTAAATAATGCCGTACCCTTAAATTTCAGCTGTTGAGACATGTAGTAATTATATTAATTTTGCGCCCAGTCAGAGGAGGTGGATCGTCATTGACCTGCCCACGTCCTCCCAACAAAGATAATTATGATAGATAAACTTGATGCGATAAAGGGCCGTTTTGAGCAGGTATCGCTGGCACTAACTAACCCAGAGGTAGTTAGCGACAATAAACAGTTCAGCAAGCTGAGTAAGGAATACCGCCAGCTTGAAAAGATCGTAAAGGCATATGATGCCTATATGAAGCTACTTGACAGCATCGCTTTTAATAAAGAAGTACTGGAAAGTGGTGATGAGGAGATGAGGGACCTCGCTAAGGAGGAAACTGAATCGCTCCAGAACCAGAAAGTTGAGCAGGAAGATGCGATCCGTAACCTGCTGATCCCGAAAGATCCACAGGATGAAAAGAATGCGATGCTCGAGATCCGCGGTGGTACCGGTGGTGACGAAGCCAGCCTTTTTGCCGGCGACCTGCTACGTATGTACCTGCGCTACTGCGAGCTGAAAGGCTGGGGCGCCAATGTTATAAGTGAAACTCCTGGTGCTGCGGGTGGTTATAAAGAGGTGGTTGTGGAAGTGACCGGAGATGATGTATATGGCACACTGAAGTTTGAGTCCGGGGTACATCGTGTACAACGTGTACCAGCTACTGAAACTTCCGGTCGTGTACATACTTCCGCTGCAACGGTGGCAATCCTGCCTGAAGCGGAAGAAGTGGATGTGGACGTAAGGGAAGCGGATATTAAGATGGATACCTTCCGTTCGTCCGGTGCGGGTGGTCAGCACGTAAACAAAACGGAATCTGCGGTACGTCTTACACACATTCCTACCGGTGTAGTGGTCGAGTGTCAGGAAGGACGTAGCCAGCACTCGAACAGGGATATCGCCATGAAGATGCTGCGCAGCCGTATTTTTGAAGCAGCGGTACGTAAACATGAAGAGGCAATTGCTTCCCAGCGTAAAAGCCTCGTGTCTACCGGCGACCGTTCTGCTAAGATCAGGACCTACAATTACCCTCAGGGTCGTGTAACCGATCACCGTATCGGTATGACAGTATACAATCTGGATGCATTCATGAATGGAGACATTCAGGAAATGGTGCAGGCGCTTCAGTTTGCAGAGAATGCTGAGAAGATGAAGATGGGAAGTTAGTATTGCAATTATACATTACATTTGCGCGGATAATAATATTTAGTCCGCTGGTATGCTGCCACTTTGAAAATCTGGCAGCATATTTGTCTATAGAATTACGCTTAACAACTATTAGCATATTAAAAGAACGTTTAAACTAATTAAGATGAAAAGAATAAATCCTATTGTAGCTATTGTACTGTCCGCATCAATGTTGTTTGGTTGTAAGACCTGGCAGAGTATGGATAACACCAAGAAAGGTGCTGTAATTGGCGTTGGTGGTGGTGCTGCAACCGGTGCTGTTATCGGTAAGGCCGCAGGTAATACTGCCTTAGGTGCTATCATTGGAGCCGCTGTTGGTGGTGGTGCCGGTGTGTTGATCGGTAAGAAGATGGATAAGCAGGCGCAGGAGATCAAGAACCAGGTACCAAATGCAACTGTTGAGCGTGTAGGCGAAGGTATCAACGTGACTTTTGCTTCCGGTGTATTGTTTGGTTTTGATAAATCAGATCTGACTGCACAGGCACAGACAAACATTAAAGAACTGGCGACCATCCTGAATAAATATCCAGACACTTATGTACGTGTAGAAGGTCACACAGATACTACCGGTACATATGACTATAATATGAAGCTTTCTGAAAGACGCGCTGTTGCGGTGGGTACTTTCCTGAAGGCGCAGGGCGTTGCTGCAAACCGTGTACAAAGTTACTGGTATGGCGCCACTCAGCCTGTAGTGCCTAATACATCAGATGCAAACAAGGCTAAGAACCGTCGTGTTGAATTCTCCATCTTCGCGAATGACAAGATGAAAACTGACGCTAAGAAAGAATCTGGTCAGCAGTAATATTTAAACTGATATTATTATATCGTATTGTGCCTCCGCTCTGCGGGGGCATTTTTTTTATCCAGCCACCATTTTCTGACAAGGTTGAAAGCAAGGATGCCAGCAACAGCGCCGACTGTATCTGCTGCAACATCACTCATATCAAAGCTGCGGTGAACAGCAATATACTTTTGGATATATTCGATAGCCAGACCATAGAAGGATGCTGAGATGGCAATAATGGTCAGCGTGAATTTAGAGATGATCCTCTTTTGCAGGTATACGCCGAGGCAGAGAAAGAATACCGTACCTCCAAATAAGCCCATGTGTACGATCTTATCCATATGGATCTTTTCGAAAAACGGGTTAGACGGAATTTTCTCTCCGGGTATCGTACATACATATAGTACCAGTAGGATCCAGATTGTAGCTGGCAAATAGTATTTAATAATTTTCATTGCTGGCACCGTATTAGTTTAGGCCGTAAAGTTATAAGGTTATAAAGTTGTAGCCAACCTTATAACCTTAAACTTTTACAGGGTTATACCCTTTTAACCTTTTATTATAATATCGTGGAGGAGTGTGCAGATTATTCGCCAACAAGCGCCTGATAAGCAGCTGCATCCAGCAGAGCTTCTACATTTGCGGGATTGTTAACGGTCATTTTGATCATCCAGCCAGCACCATAAGGCTCCTGGTTCACCAGTTCCGGAGAAGCGTCCAGTTCAGGATTGATCTCATTGATAGTACCTGCAACAGGAAGGAACAGATCAGATACAGTTTTTACAGCTTCTACAGTACCGAATACTTCTTCAGCTTCCAGTGCTTTACCAACAGTAGGAATGTCTACAAAAACGATATCGCCCAGTTCGCGTTGTGCAAATTCAGTAATACCGATGGTTGCTGTATTACCTTCCAGGAGAACCCATTCATGGTCTTTGGTGTAACGCAGGTTTGATGGAAAATTCATGGCAAGTTTGATTTTAAGCGGTAAAAGTAATGAAATTCCAAATGAGAATAAAAGTGTTAGAAGAAAAGGAATTTATGTATCAATCTTATTTTCATGGGGACGTCGGTTAACGGGCGATCATTCGCATCCGTTTTTTGTGTTGCGATTTTATCAATCACATCGAGGCCTTTTATTACTTGTCCGAATATAGTGTAACTCTGGTCCAGCTGCGGAGTACCGCCATAGTTTTTGTAATATTCTCTTTGATCTACCGGTATTTTACGACCACCCAGCCGCGTTTGTTCCAGTTTATCCAGTTGTTCGTCCGTCCATTTTTTTCCTTGTACAATATAGAACTGGCAACCAGAACTTGCTTTTGCGGGATTGTTATCGCGTGCCGCAGCCAGTGCGCCTTTCATATGATAGAGGTCCAGCTGGAATTCGGCCGGAATAGTATAAGGCTGATCTCCATTACCTAACGCAGCACCGGGTTGCGCATGTTTTGAATCGGGGTCGCCGCCTTGTATCATGAAGGTATTGATAACACGGTGGAAGAGGGTACTGTCATAAAAACCAGCTTTCACCAGTTTGATGAAGTTATCCCTGTGCAAAGGTGTCTGATCATACAGTCTGATGATCATGGTGCCATAAGGAGTAATAACTTTTACTTTCCGGTTCTTGGCCATGGTAGTGCCAAATGATAATAAAAAAAGTAAGAGGGGTAGCAGTCTTTTCATGCAGGTGATTTATAGTAATTGTTTTTTCATGAGCCAATCAGTATCAGCCTGATTACCGATCTGGAAGATATGTTCTCCAAACTTTTCGAATCCTTGTTGCTGATAAAAACGGATAGCCTTGTGATTATGTTCCCAAACCCCAAGCCAAATAGTGGAAGCCTCATTATCCCTGGCAACCTGGAAGCTATGTTCGATAAGCAATTTGCCCAGGCGCATGCCCTGAAACTGTTGCAATACGTATATCTTCTCTACTTCTATGACAGGAGCGGGCAAGGGGCCGTTATTGTCCGGTTGTTTATTTAGGTTCAGTTTAAGGAAGCCGGCAGGTTGCTGCTCGTACCATACCAAAAAGAAAAGGGCCCCGGGGGCGTTCATTTCAGCTGCAAGGGCGTCCTTGCTTTTCTTATCAAGCAGGAAGGCAGCCAGGTCTTCCAGTGTGTAAATGCCATCAAAGGTTTCTGTAAAGGTTTGCTGTTCCAGCTGTACCAGAATATCCAGCTGGGCGGCCGTAATGGGGCTGATATGGTATGGTTGCATGATCATCCGGGTTAAAGTGAGGAGCGCTGTCAGCGCCCCTCAAGATCGTCAAAGTATGCAATAATATGCTCCTGCAGAAATCTTTCCTGTTCGAACATATTCATTTTGGGAACGGCTTGTGCCTCTTTGTAGTGGGGCCAACCATCTTTGTCATACCCTTCCAGTTCAAAATAGCCACTTTGGCTTAACAGGGCACAGGTGGCCACATGCATGAGGTCCTGTTTCTGTTCTTTGGTAAATTTCTTTTTTAGATGGCCCAGCTCCTGGATACCTATTAAAAAGAGGATCGCCTCCATGTTTGGTTTCTTCCCGAAACGTTCAGTAAGCATATCCTCCACCCTTTTCCATTGCTGCGCGAATTCGTCCTGCATCTTCTAAATATTTAATTATGAGCTCCGTATGGAGAAGTTACGTTTGCAAATGTACGTTATAAAAAAAGATGATATAAATATGGCCAGGCTTTATTAATTTGGACGCATGAGTTATTGAGACTTATGAATGACCATTTTCTGATATAAGGCATACCTGAAAAACCGCAGTTCCCTGATAATCATGAACGTAATTCGTAATTTGTCATTTGTAATGTTATTATTAACAGCATTTTAACGGGCAAATCCTGCGCTGGTGGCTAGGTTTTACCCGCGGAATGTTTACTTTAGCAAACTTGTAAATAATATATAAGCATGGAGAATACATCGGATATCCGTCAATTGAACGAAAAGATCCATCAGGCCAGCGCATTTGTGGACCTGTTGAACCTGGAACTGAGTAAGGTGATCGTTGGTCAGCGTTACATGGTAGAGAGGTTGCTTATCGGCCTGCTGGCAGGTGGTCACGTATTGCTGGAGGGTGTACCCGGTCTGGCAAAAACATTGTCCATTAAATCCCTGTCATCTGCAATTAATGCAAAATTCAGCCGTATCCAGTTTACGCCGGACCTTTTGCCGGCTGACGTGGTAGGTACGATGATATACAACCAGCAAAAGAACGAGTTTGTGGTACGCCGTGGTCCTATCTTCGCCAACTTTATCCTGGCGGATGAGATCAACCGTGCCCCCGCAAAGGTGCAGAGTGCACTGCTGGAAGCAATGCAGGAAAGACAGATCACTATTGGTGATACTACTTTCAAACTGGACGATCCGTTCCTGGTACTGGCTACCCAGAACCCGATAGAGCAGGAAGGTACCTACATGTTGCCGGAAGCACAGGTAGACCGTTTTATGCTGAAAGTAACGATCGGTTATCCTACTAAAGAAGAAGAGCTTCACATCATCCGTCAGAACCTGAACCCTCAGGCTACTGCCACCATTAATCCTGTAGTAGAGCCTTCAGATATCATCACAGCGCGTAAGCTGGTACGTGAAGTGTACATGGATGAAAAGATAGAACGTTATATTCTCGATATCGTTTTTGCAACACGTAATCCGGAGGACTACAAACTGCAGAAACTGAAACCACTGATCTCTTATGGTGGTTCTCCGAGGGCAAGTATCAGTCTTGCACTGGCAGCTAAAGCATATGCATTCACCAAACGCAGAGGTTATGTGATCCCTGAGGACGTACGCAGCATCTGTTTTGACGTAATGCGTCACCGTGTGGGTCTTACCTATGAGGCAGAAGCTGAAAATGTAACCAGCGAGAACATCCTCAGCGAGATCCTGAATGCGGTTGAAGTGCCATAATAGTGGCTGTATTGACGAGTGCCAATCATTATTCATTTTAATCATTACCGGTGGATACTGCAGAAATACTAAAAAGAGTAAGGCGACTGGAAATAAAGACCAGAGGCCTCTCCAATCATATATTCTCAGGGGAGTATCACAGTGCTTTTAAAGGCCGTGGTATGTCTTTCAGTGAAGTAAGGGAATACCAGTTCGGAGATGACATCCGGTCTATTGACTGGAATGTGACAGCGCGTTTCAATCACCCGTTCGTAAAGATTTTCGAAGAGGAACGTGAGCTCACCGTGATGTTGATGGTGGATGTGAGTGAGAGCTCCATCTTTGGTACTGCCAAACAGAACAAACGGAACATGATCACGGAATTATGTGCCGTACTGGCATTTTCCGCTATCAATAACAACGATAAAGTTGGCGTTATTTTCTTCAGCGATGGAGTGGAAAAGTACATCCCGCCTAAAAAAGGTAAGTCACATATCCTGTTCATCATTCGTGAGCTAATCTCTTTTGAACCTAAACGTAAAGGCACCAATATCAAGGAAACACTCCGTTTCTTTAACAATGCCAACAAGAAAAGGAGCATCGTGTTCCTGATGAGTGACTTCCTGACCGGCAGTTACCAGGATGCACTGAACATTGCATCCAAACGGCATGACATGGTGGGCATTCACATTTACGATCAGCGTGATAAAGAGTTGCCATCTGTAGGCCTTATCCAGATGAACGACCTGGAAACGGGCGACCGCCAATGGGTGGATTCATCTGATAAGAAAGTGCAGCAGTATTATACCCAGCAGTTCCATCAGCATGTGCAATATTGCCGTAACTCTTTTAAGAAAAGTGGGGCGGAGCTTATCAGCATACGTACGGATGAAGATTATGTAAAAGCCTTACAATCCTTTTTCGTAAACAGGTGATAGTTTAAAGCTGAGCAAGTACTAACATGGTTAAACCGATTATAATTAAACGTCTTATTTTCTTTTTCCTGCTGGGATTTGTCCTGGCGCCTTTCATTTCCTCTGCACAGCAGGTGGACGTAAAAGCGCAGGCCGACACTGACAGGATCCGTCTTGGAGAACAGGTACGCCTCCGGCTGTCGGCCAGCATGCCTCCGCAAGGCATGAATGTGATCTTCCCGCAGATACCTGATTCCTTCGGACATTTTGAAGTAGTTCGCCGTTCCCCGCTGGATACTACTGCGGAAGGTAACATTAAGTTGCTTGGGCAGACCATCGTGCTGACCAGTTTTGACTCTGGCCGCTGGGACATTCCGGCGCTGCGTTTTGACCTGGTAAGTGCAGGTAACATTACTGATTCTGCATTTACAGGTCCGCTAAGCATTGATGTGAATACAGTAGATGTAGATACAACAAAAGCTTTTAAACCTATTAAAGCGGTACGCACAGTAGGCTGGAGCTTCTGGGATTACTGGCTGTATTTTGCTATCGGTATTACAGTGTTGCTGGTCGCTATTGGGTTGATCGTATACTTCCATAGCAGACCGAAAAAAGCAGTACCTGTGCCTGTAGTAGCTGTTGTGCCGCCTTACGAAATAGCGTTGCAGCAATTGCAGCGGCTGAAGTCGGAAAAGGTATGGCAGCAGGGCGATATTAAACAATATTATACCCGGCTTACTGACATTCTCCGTAATTATTTTGAGCAGCAGTTTAACATTCCGGCACTTGAACAAACATCGGAAGAGTTATTGCAACATATAAAGCCTGTTACCATTCTGAACCAGCAGCGAGATAAACTACGCGGCTTATTAAGTCTGGCCGATCTGGCGAAGTTTGCGAAAATGACGCCTTCTCCGGAAGAACACGAAGGCGCCATGCAGCATGCGCAGGAAATAGTGGAATGGACAAAGCCTGCGGTCGAAAAGGCTGCAGCAGCTGAAGCCGGAAAAGAAGAAATAAAGCAGCCTGTTAAGTAGGTCGCTCTCCTTCAAAAGAGAAATTATTATTAATAAATGGATTTTTCGATCTGGAAAAGTATTGAATTCGCCCACCCCGCCTTCTTTGGGCTGCTGGCGCTGATACCGGTGATGATCTACTGGTATATCGCAAAGCAGCAACGACGGCAGGCAGCCATGGAAATGTCTTCCCTGCAGGGCTTGAAAGGATTGCCAGTTTCCTGGAAGGTGACAATGCGTCCTGTACTACTCGTACTGCGCCTCCTGGCTTTTACAGCTTTGGTGGTGGCATTGGCGAGACCGCAAACAAGTAATACTTCTGAAAGCATCGATAGTGAAGGTATAGATATTGTGATGGCGATCGACATTTCGGGTAGTATGCTTGCGCAGGACCTACAGCCGGACAGGCTGGAAGCGGCTAAGAAAGTGGCTATGAACTTTGTGGACAGCCGTATCAGTGACCGTATCGGTTTGGTGATATTCTCCGGTGAAAGCTTTACACAATGTCCTATCACAACAGACCATGGTGTACTGAAGAATCAGATAGCACTGGTGAAAAGTGGTATGCTGCAGGATGGTACTGCTATCGGTATGGGACTTGCTACTTCCGTGGACCGTTTACGGACCAGTAAGGCTAAGAGCAAAGTGATCATCCTGCTGACCGATGGTGTAAACAACACCGGTCTGATAGACCCGCTCACAGCACTGGAGATCAGTAAGGCATTTAAGATCCGTGTGTATACCATCGGTGTGGGTACTATCGGAAAAGCGCCTTTCCCGATGACTATGCCTGATGGCTCCATCCAGATGCAGATGCAGGATGTACAGCTGGATGAACCACTGATGAAAAAGATCTCTTCAGAAACAGGCGGTAAATATTTCAGGGCGACCAACAACAAAGAACTCGAAAATATTTACAGTGAGATCGACAAACTGGAAAAAACAAAAGTAGAGATCACTTCCTATAAACGTTTTGCGGAACATTTCTTCCCGCTGGCTATATTGGCCCTGGCATGTATACTGTTGGAAGTGGTGCTCAGATATACCGCTTTCAGAAGTCTGCCGTAAAAT
Source organism: uncultured Flavihumibacter sp. (assembly GCA_902168105.1). Lineage (GTDB taxonomy): Bacteria > Bacteroidota > Bacteroidia > Chitinophagales > Chitinophagaceae > Chitinophaga. The sequence continues at coordinate 81,246 of CABHOY010000060.1, read as the reverse complement.
AATTGATCAGAGAAGATAAGGATCAGGAATCAAATGCGAATAACAATCGCTGTATTCCTGGTCCTTATTTCTTTTTAAGGGCAGGCTTTCCTGCCATCTTCTATCCACGTTCGTAATACCTAAAAGAAAAACCACCTACCTTTACAGCTTAATAACTACGAAGAAAATTTGCAAGCAACCATTTACAGATCCACAGGAAGCTGGTATACAGCAAAGACAGATACGGGAGAAGTATTTCAGGCCCGTATTAAGGGCATAATGAAAATGGACGAGGATATTACCTCTACCAATCCCATTGCTGTGGGCGATGTAGTTGAAATTGTACGGGAAGACGGGGATGCGAATGCCAATAATGCGATGATCACAGAAATAGTGGACCGCCGGAATTATATAGTGCGCAATTCCCCTCATAAGAAGAACCAGCAACACATTGTTGCCGCCAATATGGACCAGGCTATGCTGATCTGTACAGTGAAAGAGCCACGTACCTCTAATGGGTTTATGGACCGTTTCCTGGTAACCGCTGCGGCATATCATATACCAGTGCTGCTGGTGTTCAACAAAAAAGATATTTACAAAGAGAAAGATCTGGACAAGTTTGCCGAATTACAGGCCTTGTATGAAGATATAGGCTATAAGGTGTTGCTTGTCTCTGCCGAAAAGCAGGAAGGGATTGATATACTGATTGAAGAGATGAAGGATAAAACCACGCTGATGTCGGGGCATTCCGGGGTGGGAAAATCTTCCCTGATCAATCGTTTGTTACCCGGACTTGAGCTGCGTACCAAGGCTGTAAGCGGCTGGAGCGGAAAAGGATTACATACTACTACCTATGCTGAAATGTATGACCTTCCCATGGGAGGTAAGCTGATAGATACGCCCGGAGTGCGTGAGTTTGGCGTCGTCAATATTTCTAAACAGGAGTTATCGCATTACTTCCTCGAAATGCAGCCCTACATTACCCAGTGCCAGTTTAATAACTGCCTGCACATGAATGAGCCAGGATGTGCTGTAAAAGCGGCCGTAGATGCAGGCGAGATCGATGTGGACCGCTATGTAAGTTATGCTTCCATCCTGGATTCTATCCAGGAAGAACTGTACTGATCATAGGCTGACAGTCCGCACAGCAGCACTTGCCTCCTATTTGCGGGCTGGAAAGATCTTGATCTATTAATGTCCGCGTTTTTTCTTCTTGGGACTACTCATCTCATCCAGGAGTTTCTCAGCACCCCAGTTCTTACGGGGAGTAGGGCAACCTGTTTTCCTGGTGCGACAGGCGGATAGACCGGTGAGGGATATCACCAGTACAAAGAGTAAAAGTTTTTTCATAGGGTACCGTATTAATTAAAATACTCTGCCATCCATTTGTCTGGCTGAAGACCTGTTCTGCTTTCCATTCTTGGTAGAATAGTAGTTGTTGCTGGGGCAACCGGTGCGCTCGGTTTTACAGCCGATAGCTACTATACCGCACACCACCATTAGGAGTAATAGTTTTTTCATAGGGTAAGGTGATTATTAGATGCAAGATAATTAAAATATGTCATTTACTTTTCTGACGGCTCCTTAAACCATCCAGAGTACATGAGATAGTTGTTGGCAATGCGGTCTATCTCGCCACTGATCAGGGATTTGCTGATATCTTTCACCTTTTTGGCAGGTACGCCTGCATAGATGGAACCAGCTTCTACCTGCGTACCTTCCAGTACTACTGCGCCTGCGGCGATGATGGTGTTGCTGCCAATGTGTGCATTATCCATCACTATAGCGCCCATGCCTATCAATACATTATCTTCAACGGTGCAGCCATGTACGATGGCGTTATGCCCGATAGAGACATTATTGCCGATAATTGCTTTCGTTTTCTCATAGGTACAGTGTATCACGGCGCCGTCCTGCACGTTTACCTTGTTACCCATCCTGATACTGTTTACATCTCCCCGGATCACTGCATTGAACCAAACGCTGCACTGGTCTCCCATTACAACATCTCCTACAATCGTTGCGTTAGGCGCAATAAAACAGTCGTTCCCTATTGTTGGCAGTATTCCTTTAACCGGTAAGATGACAGGCATATAGTAAGTTTTAACGCAAAAGTAAAGAAATTCGTATAGTCCGCTGTGAGCATAACGCAGCACCGGTATCTTACCATGCCGGATGGCGTCCGACTGATTCTTTAACGTATTTTTGCGGCAGAATGAATAACAGACAACTTTTCTTACGTCATGTGGCGCAGCTGTCAGACGCCCCGCTGGCACTCGAAATAGTAAAGGCATCAGGAATGTACATGTGGGATACCGAAGGCAAAAAGATCATGGACCTTATTGCCGGTATCAGCGTTTGTAACGTGGGGCACTCCCATCCTGCTGTAGTAGCCGCTATAAAAGAACAGGCAGAGCAATATATGCACCTGCTGGTGTATGGAGAACTGATCCAGTCCCCGCAGGTTGGATTTGCTGCATTGCTGACACAACATCTTCCGGCGTCTCTCAATAGCGTTTATTTTACCAATTCCGGAGCGGAAGCAGTAGAAGGAGCAATGAAACTGGCCAAACGCTATACAGGTAGGACAGAGATCATCGCTTTTGACAGAAGTTACCACGGCTCTACTCAGGGGGCTATGAGTATTATGGGAGATGAAACCTGGAGGAATGCCTACAGACCATTGTTGCCAGACATACAGCATCTTACTTATAATGACCCCAGCGTGATCGATCAGATCACAGAGCGTACGGCTTGTATCATACTGGAACCTGTGCAGGCGGAAGCCGGTGTACGTATCCCACGAAAGGAATGGCTGCAGGCTATCCGGGAGAAATGTACGGCTACTGGTACATTGATGGTGCTGGATGAAATACAGTGCGGACTTGGAAGGAACGGCACATTATGGGGCTTTGAACAGGCGGGTGTAGTGCCTGATATCCTCTTGCTGGGAAAAGCATTGGGAGGCGGTATGCCAATGGGCGCTTTCATTGCAGATAAAGAGATCATGTGGAGCCTGACTAACAAACCGGTACTGGGGCATATGACCACCTTTGGAGGTCACCCTGTGATCTGTGCGGCGGGAATGGCTGGTTTTAAGGTATTGCTGGAAGGAAACCTCATAGATAGTGTCAGTGCTAAAGGACAGTTATTTTATCAGTACCTGCAGCATCCGGCCATTAAAGAAGTGCGCTTTCTCGGATTAATGATGGCGGTTGAGTTTGAGAGCTTTGCAGTCAATAAAAAGGTCATAGATAGATGTATTGAAAGAGGATTGCTAACGGACTGGTTCCTTTTTGCTCCTGAATGTCTGCGTATTGCTCCGCCGCTCATTATCAATGAAGAGGAGATCAGAACAGCCTGTGAGATCATTATAGAGGTGTTAAATGAAGTCACGAAGGCATAGTGCTCCACGTTACTCCTCCTTCTGCTACAGGTACTGTTATAATGAAAAAATATATTTTGACTTTTCGTTGAAATATGTAACTTTGATATACAAAGTACTTTAAGTATGACAGAACAGCAACACCTGGAAGCAATAAGTGATATCAGGCGCATGATGGAACGCAGCAGCCGCTTTATTTCCCTTAGTGGGTTAAGTGGTGTTTTTGCCGGCGCTTCTGCTTTGGCAGGTGCTATAACCGCTCATTTCTTATTCCGGTCATATTATGACCGTTGGGAAATAAGAGGTCATTATGACGATGCTGACTTTTCCATGCTTCGCCTGCAACTGATCGTATTGGGCTTTGTAGTAATGGCGCTGGCTTTTTTGGGTGGACTATACTTCACCTGGAGGCGGGCCAAAAGAAATAATCTTCCGGTATGGGACCCGACTTCCCGTAAAGTGCTGATCAATGCCCTGATCCCAATGATGGCCGGCGGTGCATTTATTGCGGGTCTGATATGTAACAGAATGGATGTGATGATAGCTCCTTCCTGTCTTATATTTTATGGTATGGCATTGTTAAATGCCAGTAAGTATACAGTGTCTGATATCCGTTACCTGGGTATTGCTGAAATAGGAATCGGTATATTAAATGTTTTCTTTTTGCGCAGAGGGCTTTATTTTTGGGCCATCGGTTTCGGCATCATGCATATCGTATATGGCGTCATGATGTGGTGGAAGTACGAGCGAAAGCAGGCGGCTGCAGAGTAAAACCGTGTAGAGAGAGGATCAAAGTAGAAACAATAAAGACGTACTCGTGAACAATCCCATAGGTAACTTAAATAAGATATTTGACAGTCGCATACGGCTTGGGGTCATGAGTATACTCATGGTAAATGAAGAAGTGAGCTTTAATGACCTGAAGCAGATGCTGGAACTGACAGATGGTAACCTGGCCTCCCACCTCAGTACATTAGAGGAAAATGGTTACCTGAAAGTGCATAAGGGTTTTATAGGACGTAAAACCAATACTACTTATGCTATTACAAAAGCCGGTGAAAAAGCTTTTAAGGGGCACCTGGCTGCCCTTGAAAATATGATCCGCTCTATGGAGTAATTTTTTTTGCCCTTACACTTTGAAGTTCAAAGTGCTTTTAAAAAATAAAATATATGCAAACATCCAACATCAGTGAATCACCTTTACCTCCGGAACCCTCATCTGCAACAGATAGCAGTAAGCAGAAGGCCTCTTTCTTTGAACGCTACGCCTATGGAATAAAGGCCTTCCTCATCGGCGTACTCGTGTTAGTGCTGCTGATCCCTACGGCTATGATCATGGCACTTATCTCCGAAAGGGAACAACGGCAGTTTGAAGCCAAGGGAGAAGTCAGCGGGAAATGGGGCGATGCTCAGACCATTACAGGACCTGTTCTGGTAATACCTTACTACAGCAAACCAGGTGTAACCTCCAATGCTATTTTCCTGCCGGATAAACTGACAGTCAATGGTGAGCTTTTGCCCGAAATACGGCGTCGCGGGATCTATGAAGTAGCGGTTTACAGTTCGCACTTACAGATCGGCGGGGATTTCTCCCGCCTGGATCTTACCAGCTTAAATATCGCTCCGGAAACAATAATGCTGAAAGATGCGTACCTGGCCCTGGGCGTTAATGATATGCGCGGCATCAGCAATCAGGCAGGCGTGATCTGGAATGGCCAGAATTTCTACTTTAATCCTGGCGTTGCTGCTACTAACCTCTTCACAAATGGTATGCAGGTAAAAGTGCCGCTGACAATGTCCGACTCCGGAATAATCGCAGGTAATTTTTCAGTTAATCTCGACCTGAAAGGCTCTGGTCAGTTGTTCTTCTCTCCTGTGGGTAAAACAACCGCCATCAACCTGAATTCCAATTGGAAGAACCCTAGTTTTGACGGCGCCTTCTTGCCTAACTCGCATAATGTACATGACAAGGGATTCTCTGCTTCCTGGCAGGTATCCAATTTAAACCGCAATTTCCCACAGAGTTGGGTTGGTGCTAATGATAACCTGCATTCCGCTGATTTTGGTGTGAAGTTATTCCTGCCGGTGGATACTTATCAGCAATCCACCCGTGCTGTCAAATATGCCATTCTGATCATCGGGCTTACATTCCTGGTATTTTATTTTATAGAGCTGTTACAGCGTTACTCCGTTCATCCATTACAATATATATTAATCGGCGTGGCATTATGCGTGTTCTACACGCTGCTGATCGCCCTGGCAGAACAACTGAACTTTAGTCTGGCTTACCTGATAGCCGGTGTGCTTACCATACTGCTGGTGTCCGTATATACGGCCAGTGTATTACGAAGCGTTCGCATGGCGGCAGGTATCGGCGCTGCACTAAGTTTGCTCTACGGATTCATTTACGTGATCATCCGCTCGGAAGATCAGGCGCTGCTCATGGGTAGTCTTGGACTGTTTATAATACTGGCTATTGTGATGTACTTTAGCCGGAGGATCAAGTGGGGAGAATTATAAAATTATAAACAGCTATACTCATGCAAACCGGTCACTACCTACAGCAACGTTTACAAAGTTTTAAGTACGCCTTTCAGGGAATTATTGCATTTCTCCGCAGTGAGCCACATGCGCGTATTCATGCTGTAGCAACAGTGGTGGTGGTAGTGGCCGGTTTTTATTGCAGATTGTCCGGTAGTCAGTGGATTGCCATCCTGGTAGTAACGGGAATGGTATGGATCACAGAGATGTTTAACACAGTTGTTGAAAAGATCATGGACCATCTATCTCCGGAAATTCATCCGAGAGTGAAATGGATCAAGGACGTTGCTGCGGGGGCAGTACTTATCTCAGCATTGGTGGCTGCCATTACAGGAGCTGTCATTTTTATCCCTATCCTTTGCTAAAAGAAAAGGGTCCCGCGGTATGCGGGACCCTTCATTATATATTGAAGATCGTTCTTCTTAGAAATCAACTCCCATTCCGAAGTACAAGATGGGTTTACCACGGAAGAAAGCTACAGCAGGCCAGCCGGCATCTAATCTCAGGAAGTAACCTGCAAGCGTTGTACGGGCGCCGAAACCATAACCACCTACAAACGGTCCGAGGAACCCTTCTTTCACTTTCACAGTCACGCCAGTACCGTCGTCATAATAAGTATAGTTAGCATCCTTAAAGCTCAGTTTCTCGTTCCATGCTGTACCAATATCTATGAAGCTGGTCACCTGGAAGTTACGAACGATAGCAGAGTTGATCGGCCTGTTCATAAAGGTGGCAAATACCGGTAAGCGTAACTCAGTGTTAAATACCATTACGTTATTACCGTTACGTGCATTTTGCCTGTAACCGCGTAATGGGTTAGCCAGCGTCTGATATGCATAGTTGGCATTCATATTCACCGGAGTGCGGGTATTGATCTTTGGTATCAGCCAGTTGTCAGTACCACCCAGGTAATACAGCAACTTGCGGGTACCCCATGATAAGTCGGCAGAGAAACGAGTGGCCCATATAAAGTTGCGGAAGATGGATTCGTAATGTCTCACATCAACACCCATGTTATAAGTGAACTTACCTTTACCTGCAGCAGCTCCCTGGTCGAATACGTCGTTCAGGTCACCATTGATCTGTGCGTTCATATCGCCATAGATCTTGTAACGTGTACCATGCCAGATGTTGATAGCCGGGTTGATCGTGTTATCATACACATACTCCAGACGTACTAACGCGTAGTTGTCGGCGTAATTCTTCAGCTTCAATGTCTGTTCGTCAGAAGCAGATATTACGAATTTGTCATTACGGAAACCTACCTGCAAACGGATGCTTCTGGCCTGATCAAACGGATAACGCACATCAAACTGGAAGAGATTGGTCTTCAGTTTAGCCGGAAATTCCAGCGGATTGCCACTTGTGTCAAAGCCCAGTCCACTGTATTTATCTACTCTGCGGTAGTAAGTAAATTTATAATCAAAACGTTTTTTGAGATAAGAAGCCGAAATGAAGTATTCAGTACCATCCAGGCTGGAAGGGAATCTGAAACCACCATTGATCTTAAAGTCTTCCATCAGATCACTAACACCTATGCGGATCAAACCATTCACAGGATCTGTGAGTCTGATAGGACCTGAAGGGGGGCCGGTGAACGGCTGGTATCTGTTGATCAGGATAGAGTTGTCTAACTGGAGGATCAGATAGTCTGATGAGAACTTCAGTTTATAAGGTAACAGTTTGGCTTTCTTCAACACAGGTTCTATCAGTGGTATCTGTAGTGCCTGGGTTTCTGCTATCACACTGGAATCAACTGCTTCTTTTCCAAACTCACTCTGGAAGAAATCATCGTGTTTAACAGTATCGGTCTTTGTCTTTTCGAAGTAAGTAGGCAGGCCTAAACGGAGACTGTCTTCATGCATCTGGCGTGACCTGAAGGTAGTCGGACGGCTGCTTACGTTCCTTTTACGCAGTGTTACAGTATCGATCTTCAGTTTCTGGAGATTCTTAAAGCCATACTGCTGGATCACCTGGGATACTTCACTCTGATCGCCTGCCCCTCTGGATTCTTTGATGCCATAAGAGTAGTTCGACATAGGGAAGGTATACGTAGAATCTTTAGTCAATGATACTGCCATTACAGAATCTGGTGCTGTGGCGCCATATTCTGCCAGTGCAGAATCAAGATCTGCTTTGTCAGGGTTATGCAGGATCTCTGATCCGACGAAGAAGAGAGAGTCTACTCCTGTTCTTTCCGTCTTAAAGAAACCGGCATAACGGTTACGGATACCGTTAACGTCAGATACAAATGTAAAGTGTGTGTTATTGTATTGAAGAGGTGAACGGGCGTCACCATATTTCATGTCAGTCAACTGGGAGATCTGTTTGTCAGCGCTCTTATTCCAGTTGTCGATCAGGAAGACGTTGTAATGACCTGCAGGCAATACGGTATCTCCGCTTTTAGCGGTTGGAGACGGCCTGTTGGATGAGTAGATGATCCCGCTCTTACCAGGGAAGGCTACGAAGGATGGATCCAGATCGTCGTATACATCGTTGGTGATCTGTTCAGCAGTCGCCTTCGTAATGCTGTAAGTGTAGATATCTGTATGACCATTCTTTACGGCGGAGAGCAACAGGGAGTTATCATATTCGAAGAAGTACTTCATATCGATAATCCTGTCAAAGCGCGGAAGGTCTTGTTTGGTAGAGGTCCTGGTGAGGAGGTCATATACCATGAGCCTGGTCACTCCTTCATGTTCGTAGATGATGGCCAGGCGGTTACCTTTCTGGTTCCATGCCAGCAGCGGATAGTTCGGGTCCAGCTGGCTGGCCTGCATTCTCACCCCACTGCGCAGCAGTACTTTAGGTTTCATGTCGGCAAACTGGATCTGTACCTTGTACAGTCCTTTGGAAAACTCAACCACTGCATAGTAGTTGCTTTTCGGATTGGCCTGGAAGCGGTAAAAGTCTGACTTTTTAAGTTCCCTTGAAACGATGGTACGTCCGCCACGGGTAGACTGCCGGCGACGACGGTTATCGTCCTGGTAACGTTTGGCATTGAATACCATGAAATCTTTCAGTGCATTTTTAGGCTTCTGACTCAATACCTGCTCGAATCCTTTTTTCAGTCCGCGGTTAATGCGGGAAATATACATCAGGTAGGGAACGGCGTCCTTTCCATATTTACTTTCTACATAATACCAGAACGCATGACCGGCCAGGGTGGGTTTTTCGTAGGCCAGCTGGTAGAAATCTTTATATCTGCCTGACTGGATAGCATCTTTCAGCTCATCATCCAGCTGGGTATTCCAGGTTTCGGCGGCATAGGCTACAAATCCATCAGTGAACCATTTTGGAAAGTCGATCAGTACCGCGTTACCTGCAAATTCGCCAATATCTTCTCCAAACAACAGGTTTTCCAGCATTACGCGTGCGATACCTTCACGGATCTGTTTGTACAGGTGCTGATGATCGCCATCGAAATACACGATCAGTTTATTACCCACCAGCTTGGTGATACCACCGGTATTCTGCCAGTCAACGCCAATGCCTATATTGGATTGCTTCATTTCCCCGAAGCTGTTGTATACGACAATATTTACCCGCTGGCGGAAGGTAAATTCCATAAATTGTTCCAGCTGTGGTAATTCTTTTTCTGCTACCTGCGCAACGTATTTACCCAATTCCAGACCGTTCTGGCTGAAATAAGTATTAAAATGACGGGTTTGATAGTAACGCCATTTAAAATTCTTATGCTGTATGCGGTTCTGTCCAAATTCCACGGTATTGGTCTGTGCCTGGGATAGATACGAGCCAAGTAATAGGGTACCGGTAAGTAATAACCTGGTAGTAAGTCGGTTCATACAGAAAGTATTGATAATATTGCGTTCTGAATTAAAAATAGCAAAAATCGGCAACAATGATGGAAATACAACATTTCACCTTTAATCCGTTTCAGGAAAATACCTATTTACTCATTAACGAAAAAAAGGAATGTATAATTATAGATCCGGGCTGTTATTTTGAAGAAGAAAGGAAACAACTACTGACTTATATCGAAAAAGAGGGTTTGAAAGTTACACGGCTCCTGAACACACATTGCCACATTGACCATATTTTCGGTAACAGGCTGGTTGCGAAGACCTATGGCGTAGGCCTGGAAATACATGCCCAGGACAAACTTGTACTGGACCGGTCCTCTGATGTAGGTAAAATGTATAATGTTCCCTTTGAACCTTCTCCCGAACCTGCCAGGTTCCTGGAAGACGGAGAAAAAATACTCTTTGGCGACGATGAACTGGAAGTGTTGTTAGCTCCGGGCCATTCACCGGGGAGTGTGTGTTTTTATTCCGCCGGCCAGCAATTCCTTATTGGCGGGGATGTACTGTTTTACCAAAGCATCGGCCGTACTGACCTGCCTGGGGGCAGCCATCAGACTTTAATTAACAGCATACGACAGAAATTGTTCGTATTGCCTGATGAGGTAAGGGTTTACCCTGGTCACGGACAGTCTACCACCATCGGTTTTGAAAAGCGGAATAACCCCTTCCTGCAGTAAAGTATTCAGACTCTTCTGGTCAGTGGAAGTTTAAATCCTGCTTACAAATTTTCCGATCACAGGTAGTCTGGAAAACTCTTTCTTTTCCATTTTCAAAAGGAACCAGATATAAGCAGCAAAAAAGACGGTGGCTACAAGCAGTGACAGCGGCTTCAGGGCGTATATATCGCCGGGAGACAACAGGGTCCTGTTTAACAGGTCATACAGGTAGAAGGTCAGTACTGCGGTCACCATGTAGGTGAGGATGCGAGGAAGGTGATAAGGAACGGGGTAGTACTTCTGCCCCAGTACGTAACAGATGGTCATCTGGATAAAATAGCAGGCCATGGTGGCCAGTGCTGCACCAAAATACCCCATAACAGGGATCCACCACCAGTTCAGTAAAAAGGCCATTACGGCGGTAATGATGGTGATCATAGCCCCTGTTTTGGTCCTGTCGGTCAGTTTGAACCAGATGGTCAGATTATAGTAAATACCCAGGAACATATTTGCCAGCAGGAGGATGGGCACGATCTTCATGCCATCATAGTATTCCGGGCGGCGCAGGAAGGTTTTCCAGACATTCAGGTACAGGCTTACAAAGAGGAACATCATACATAACAGTACCACGAACAGTTTCATGATACGGGCATACATCTTCTGCGGATCTTTGCCTTCCGCCTGTTTAAAGAAAAATGGTTCGGCGCCTAACTTAAATGCCTGTATGAACATAGTGATGAGGATAGCCAGCTTGTAGTTAGCGGCATAGATCCCGATCAGCTCTTTTTTATCGGTCATGTTATTGCCTGGCAGGAATTGCGGCAGGAACCATGCCCTGTCAAACGTTTCATTGACCATACCTGCCATTCCGAAGAAGATCAGTGGAACGGCATAGTTCAGCATCTGCTTCCACATGGCGGTGTCAAATTCCCAGCGGATGCGCATGATCTGCGGGATGAACAATAACAGTGTAATGCCGCTTCCCAGCATATTGCTGAGATAGATATACCCTAGTTGATTTCCCGCGCTGATGTCGGGTAACCACGTACTACCTGACGCATACATTTTCGGGATAACCACCAGGAAAAGGATATTAAACCCGATCGTGGTCAGGATGCCTGTTAGTCGGATGACTGCATAACGGACCGGCCGGTTTTCCAATCGCAGCTGGGCGAATGGAATGGCCGTCAGGGCGTCAAAGGCCATGATCAGTACCAGGGAGGTAAAGAACCCCGGATGTGCGTTAAGCCCGCCCAGTTCACCAATATATGAATCGATGATAGGTCCGCGGAAGAGCAGAAGTAATATTGTAAAACTGATGGTCGAAAACAGCAGTGAGATGGTAGAAGTGCTCAATACGGTCTGGCTGTTCTCCTTCTTGGCAAACCGGAAGAAGGCCGTTTCCATACCATAGGTCAGGATAATATTCATGAAGGGCACGTAAGCATATACTGTAGACATCTCCCCATACGAAGCCTGTGTCATCAGCTCCAGGTAGAGCGGTGTAAGGAAGTAGTTAAGCAGCTTGCTTGCTATGTTACTAAAGCCGTAATAGATCGTTTGTCCTGCCAGTGATTTTATACTCAATGCCCTGAAATTTTAGCCAAAATTAATTATTCCAGCCCTTTCCTGCGCTGTTGTTTTTTGTCGGACAGTCGTTTCTTGAGTTCCATCCGTTTTTGTTTCACTGCTTTTGATGGTCTGGTAGGCACCCTTTTTTTAGGTTTGATCAGGGCCTTACTCACCAGGTCGTTCATCTTTTTTATGACCAGCTGTTTGTTACCCAGCTGCGTACGTTCTTCCTGGGAGCGGACCTGTAGCAGTCCTTCTGCATTGATGCGATGCGCCAGTTTTTCCTGTACCAGCGTTTTTTGTTCCTGGGTTAACAAAGATGAAGCGGCGACGTCAAAATAACCTTCTACCATGGTCTCCACCTTATTCACATTTTGTCCGCCACTACCTCCGCTCCTGGCCGTGCGGAAGGTGATTTCGGCGGAAAGATCTAAACTCATTTAATTAACGTTTCTTTATAATTGATTATCGTAATTTAATAAAGGTAAATGATTTTATTTGCCGTCCATCCTTATAAATCCTGTGTGCTATGAATTTCTTTACTCCTGTACAGTTACGCATACTTAAAACAAGCTGGATCCCTGTACTTATAGTCTGCATGATACAAAAGGGCGCTGATACCATATTCCCATCAATGTTGTCACTTAGCCTGGGAACGCAATATGCGATCTTCCTGGCACTGGCCACTATGGGTATGGTTGTATGGGAAGCAGTCATTAAAAAGGATGTAAAGCAATTTGGTATACTGGCATTCGTCACACTCCTGGCTTTCGGTTTGCAGTTTGTGCTGAATGAATTCCTGAAAGCCAACAGCAGCCAGCAAAGTACCTCCCTGATCTATTACTTCAATTCATTTACGGTCTTCCTGGTGATTATCATCACCCGCTTCTACCTGAATGGCATGAGCGATAAAATAGGTGCAGCAGTACTGGCAGCAGTGATCTATTTTGTGATCCCTAAAACAGGAAGTCCTACGGGCGAGGTGCCGGTAGGATGGCTGTATCCGCACCAGTTCTGGATAGATGTAGTGACATCCCTTGCGTTCCTGCTCACAACATTCGGCACCTTTATCTCTTACTACTCGATTATCTTCCTGACAGAGAACAGTTTCAGATGGCCGGCATTTTTTATAAAACTACAGTCCCGCATACAGACCGTCAGCGGATGGGAATATTTTTTCATCTTCCTTGCAATATGGTTTGTGTACATGGGAAGCATTGGTGAACTCTCCTATTTAATGGCAAGTTTCTTCGATGGGACAACACTGCCTGTAGTACTTACCGCTTTTATTATTTTCAAATTATTGCTGGCTGTCCTGTGTATATATTCTCTTGCCGGGTTGTTACGAAATATCATTACCGGAAGGGCATTGACAACCGGAACATATAACCCCTGGGTGATCATTATGCATTACATCCCTGTTGTTAATATTGTCGCTGTGTTAAAGCTGTTACTTGCCAGAGATAAACGCGCTACCCAGGAAGAGCATGCCGTGTTATACCTCGAGTCTGACAGGTATGCCGCACAGCAGACAATGATCATTTCCGGCATTACGGTAACCGTGTATAATATTTATCACCTGTTGACAGCACCTACCGGTTTAGCCTTATCCGGAGCAGGACTGCTGGGCGGGTTGTACCTCTTGAAGATCTTCGGTTATATAAAATTGCGCAGCAGCAAAACTTATCTGTTACTGGTAATAGGGTTGAATATCGTTACAATACTTTTCGCCCTGAATGAATACCTGATGTCATCGCTTGCATTCCTCTATCTCTATTACTTCCTCATGCTGGAATTGTTTTATCCGAGGCTGGAAATAGAAGACACCATGAAAGTGCAGGAGCCGGAAGCAGGTGATATATTCACACATACCGCATAATTATTTTAATTTCCCGTCGCAATTAAATAACTCATTACACATATGCGTGCAGTTATACAACGTGCATCAAGGGCATCCGTGACCGTAGACGGCAATGTTACCGGCAGCATTCAAACGGGATTGCTGGTACTGCTGGGTATTGAAGACGCTGATAATATCGAAGATATTACCTGGTTGAGTAATAAGATCGTCAACCTGCGTATTTTTAATGATGAGGAAGGCGTCATGAACCGCTCGGTAAAAGAAGTGAACGGGGATGTGTTGCTGGTGAGCCAGTTTACGCTGCACGCGGCTACAAAAAAGGGGAACAGGCCATCTTATATCAAGGCCAGTAAACCGGATATAGCCATACCTTTATACGAGCAGATGATCAGTCAGTTGACATTTGATATGGGAAAAACCATTGCTACCGGCATTTTCGGAGCGGATATGAAGGTGGACCTGCTGAATGACGGCCCTGTAACTATCATCATCGATACAAAATCAAAAGAATAAATCATCAATATGACCATCCAGGAAGCACAGGAAAAGATCGACGGCTGGATCAGAACTGTTGGCGTGCGCTATTTCAGCGAACTGACCAACATGGCGATCCTGACGGAGGAAGTAGGGGAAGTAGCCCGTATCATGTCCCGCAAGTACGGCGAGCAATCCTTTAAAGAGTCAGACAAACAGAAAGACCTGGCGGATGAGCTGGCGGACGTAATGTGGGTGTTGCTCTGTATAGCCAACCAGACAGGAGTGGATATGACGTCCGCTCTGGAAAAGAATTTTGAGAAGAAAAATATCCGCGATGCCAACAGGCATAGGGAGAATGAAAAGCTCCAATAAAGGCAGGTTTTTTGTTAAAGCAATAATATGAATATCCCGAAGACGATCAAGACCTATTGGCAGATCCTGAAACAGACTTTTCATGATTTCATGGATGACAAGGTGCTCAAACTTAGCGCAGCCCTGTCCTATTACACTATTTTTTCTATCGCCCCCATGCTGATCGTGATCATCACGCTTTGCGACGTATTTCTGGGAAAAGAAGCTATTGAAGGAAGCATATACGGGCAGATCAATGCCATGGTTGGTAATGAGGCGGCCCTTCAGATCCAGCAGATGATCAAAAATGCTACCCTCTCAGGAGATGCCAGCTGGGCTACCGTTGTGGGCGTTGTTACCCTGGTGATTGGTGCAACCAGCGTGTTTGGCGAGATCCAGGATTCGATCAATTTCATCTGGCAGTTGAAGGCCAAGCCCAAGAACGGTCTTCTTAAAATGCTGCTGAACCGCCTCCTGTCCTTTTCTATGGTTATCAGCCTGGGATTTATCCTGATGGTATCCCTGGCATTGAACGGTATAATAGCACTGTTCAGTAACCAGCTGTCGGCCCTCTTTCCCCAAGTGACGATGGTACTTGTGTACATTATCAACCTCGCTTTGACCTTTTTGATCATCAGTGTGCTGTTTGCCATCATTTTCAAGGTGCTGCCCGATGCCAAAGTGCAGTGGAAACATGTTATGGCCGGTGCCGTGACTACCGCCATCCTGTTTATGATAGGAAAATTCGCCATAGGACTATATCTTGGCTCCAGCAAAGTAGGTACAGCCTACGGAGCGGCGGGTTCCATCGTGATCATCCTGCTATGGGTGTATTATTCAGCCATTATCCTGTATTTTGGGGCTGAATTTACTCAAGTATATGTACAGCATTTCGGGGGCCAGATCAGGCCCAATGAATATGCAGTATACGTCAAGGAAGTGCCCGTGGAGACTGATGAATTGCCGTTAACGGCCCCTATAGAAACCGAAAAAGGTAGCTAAACGCCATCTTTAAATCCGAAAACCCTTATTATATTTGCGCCATTATGGCTACAGATCAGAACAAATTTCAGGCGATCATCTCGCATTGTAAAGAATATGGCTTCGTGTTCCCGTCCAGTGAAATATATGACGGCTTAAGTGCTGTATATGACTATGGCCAATATGGAGCTCAGTTAAAGAAGAATATCCGCGATTACTGGTGGAAAAGTATGACCCAGATGCATGACAACATCGTGGGCATTGATTCCGCTATCTTCATGCATCCTACTATCTGGAAAGCTTCCGGCCACGTTGATGGCTTCAGCGATCCTATGATTGACAATAAAGACAGTAAAAAGCGTTACCGTGTGGATCATCTTATCGAGGCACACGCTGAAACACTGCCTGAAGGCAACGCTGAAGAGTTGATCAGTAAAATGAATGAGTTACTGGGAAAGGATGATCTGGCCGGATTAAAAAGCCTTATAGAAACTTATAATATTAAGTGTAGTGTCAGCGGTACTGCTAACTGGACAGATGTACGTCAGTTCAACCTGATGTTCTCTACTCAGTTAGGTAGCGTTTCTGAAGACGCAAATGAAATATATCTGCGTCCGGAAACAGCACAGGGTATTTTTGTGAACTTCCTCAATGTGCAGAAAACCGGCCGTATGAAAATACCTTTTGGTATTGCGCAGATAGGCAAGGCTTTCCGTAATGAGATCGTAGCTCGTCAGTTCATTTTCCGTATGCGTGAATTTGAACAGATGGAGATGCAGTTCTTTGTACGTCCTGGTACTCAGAAGGAATGGTTCGCATACTGGAAGGAAGAGCGTCTGAAATGGCATCTCAGCCTGGGTATTGATCCTAATAAGTACCGTTTCCATGTGCATGATAAGCTGGCTTTCTATGCAGATGCTGCTGAAGATATTGAATTTGAATTCCCAATTGGTTTCAAAGAGGTAGAGGGTATCCACAGCCGCACAGATCATGATCTGGGTAGACATCAGGAATTCAGTAAGAAGAAATTACAGTACTTCGATACAGAGATCAATCAGAATTATGTGCCATATGTGATAGAGACTTCTATTGGTCTGGACCGTATGTTCCTGCTGACGATCTCAAACGCTTACGAAGAACAGGACTTGACTAAAGACGGTAAAGAAGATAGCCGTGTGGTAATGAAGTTCCCTGCTAAATTAGCTCCGCTGAAACTGGCCATATTCCCATTGACCAAAAAAGACGGGTTACCTGAAATAGCTAACGACCTGCTGTCTCAGTGCAAGCCTCATTTCCATTGCTACTATGAAGAGAAGGATAGCATTGGTAAACGTTACCGCCGTCAGGATGCCATTGGTACGCCTTTCTGCGTAACGATCGATCATCAGACGAAAGAAGACAACACCGTTACCATCCGTTACCGTGACAGCATGGAACAGGAAAGGATACCGATGGATAAAGTGAAAGAGATCGTGCTGAATAAGATCAACGAATAGAAAATAAAAACAAATTATATAAAGGCTGCATCAACCGGTGCGGCCTTTTTTATGCATATTATGCTACTCGTTAAAGTAGTGCCTATCCGTACAGCTCCTGGTGGATGTCGTGCCTGTCATACCCCATTGCCAGTATACGATGTTTGGCCTCGTCGATCATGTTTTTCCAGCCACAGAGAAAGAAATGCGCCGGTTGTTTGTGGGCCAGCTCTTCATAGATCAGGTGTACATACCCCTTACGGCCTGTCCAGCCATTGTCTTCGCGAGAGAGGGTAGGCAGATAATGGAAATCTGTCAGCTCCTGTTCCAGTTGCCGCATTTCTGAGGCGTATAGGAGGTCACATTGCTGCCGGCAGCCATAAATAAGGTGGATCGGTGGATGTGGCAGATCGTGCGCCCTGATATACTGCGCCATCGAGCGGAAAGGTGCAATACCGGTACCCGTACAGATGAAGAAAAGGTCCTTGTCCATCTCAGCAGGCAATGTAAAGTGCCCCAGCGGCCCTTTCAGGATCAGTTCACTACCTTCAGTTATATGATTGAACAGATAGGTGGTCCCGGCGCCGCCCTCCAGGAATACAATGACCAACTCTATGGTATTCGTACCGTCCGGTGGGGACGCTATGGAATAGCTGCGCCAGCGTTTGTTCTTTTGTTCATGTATGGGGAGATCCAGGGTAACAAACTGACCCGCCTTGAAGTCAAAACAGTCCTTTTCCGGGATCTGTATCCAGAACCTGCGCGTATTAGGTGTTTCCTGTACAATACGGGTTACCAGACCCTTATACCATTGGTCGAGCATTGGCGTGGAATTTATACTAAATATAACCAAAATTGTCCATAGCCCCCTGGCTTTCAGCGGCCTAAACGACGATGGACTAATGGACTAATTCCGTATCTTTGCAACCCTCATGAATATACAGGCTGTTTTACAACTGTACCAGCGAGATTCCCGCCTGCAACAGCTGGTGAAAGGGATACATTTGTCCGATCCACAGTATTTTCAATTATCAGGACTAACCGGAAGTGCCACCACATTTATAGCAGCGGGAGCGTGGGAGCTGGCTAATTCGGTAAATCATCTCTTCATTCTTAACGACAAGGAAGAGGCTGCCTATTTCCATAATGACCTGGAATCTTTAAGTCAGGCGCTGGATATCTTCTACTTTCCGGACTCCTTCAAAAAGGCCGGTTATTTCAACGAGATCAACAGCAGCCATAGCATGTTGCGTACTGAAGCGCTCATGAAGTTCTCCGGTCCGGCAATTCATAAAAAGATCCTGGTTACATATCCGGAGGCTCTCTGGGAAAAAGTAGCGGCTTCTGTTGCGTTCAGCAATAATATGGTCCAGCTGAAGGTCGGAGATGTACTGAAAGTGGATGAGCTGCTGGAGAAACTTGTCGGCTGGGGTTTTGAGTATACAGACTTTGTGTACGAACCGGGACAATATGCTTTGCGGGGCGGCATCCTCGATATCTATTCTTTCGGGAATGAAAAGCCTTACCGTATTGAACTGTTTGGTGAAGACATCGACTCCATCCGTCTCTTTGATCCGGAAACGCAGCTGAGTGAGCGTAAGCTGACCCAGGTGACGCTGATCGCCAATATGGATACGCAGGGGCTGAATCATCAGAAGACTTCCCTGCTGGAGTTCCTTCCGCAGAATACCGTGATCTGGATGAAAGACCCCGGTTATGTACAGGATATCATACTCCAGCTGGAAGAAAGGCTGGATGCGTTCCTGCAAACCGGCCAGTCAGTGAAAGTGGGTGAAGACGATACGATGAAGCTGGAAGAAACAGATTTTGTAAAAGCACACCCGCTGATGCAGGAACTGTTACGCAGGCATTGCATTGTGTTCAGCAACCGCCAGTGGTGGGAAGAGACTAACCGCTCTTTCATACCGCTCAACTTTGAAACACAAGAGCAGCCTGTTTTTAACCGGCAGTTTGAAATGCTGATCAAAGACCTGGATGCACACAATAAGAATAAATATACCCTGTTCATTTTCGCAGAGAATGCCCGTCAGCTGGAAAGGCTGCGTAGCATTTTTGAAGATCTGAAAGCAGATTTTACATTCTATCCTATCCCGTCTCCTGTTAGCCATGGTTTCATAGACCATACGCTGAAACTGGTTTGTTATACTGACCATCAGATCTTCCAGCGTTACCATAAGTACAAGGTCAAGCAGGCATACAACAAGAACAAGGCGATCACAATGAAGACCCTGCGTGAACTGCAGTCGGGCGATTTTGTGACGCATATTGATCATGGTGTCGGCATGTACAGCGGCTTACAAAAGATCGAGGTAGGCGGAAAGATGCAGGAAGCGATACGTATTATTTACAAGAACAATGACCTCTTGTATGTAAACATCAACTCCCTGCATAAGATCAGCAAATACTCCGGCAAGGAAGGTGTAGAACCGCGTGTGAACAAGCTGGGTAGCGATGCCTGGGATAAGCTGAAGGAAAAGGCTAAGACCCAGGTAAAAGACATTGCAAAAGATCTCATCAAATTATATGCTGTGCGTAAGGCCCAGCAGGGATTTTCACATACGCCGGATACGTATCTGCAAACAGAACTGGAAGCATCCTTCCTGTATGAAGATACGCCCGACCAGAGTAAGGCTACTGCCGACGTGAAACGGGATATGGAATCTAACTCTCCGATGGACCGTCTTGTGTGTGGCGATGTGGGCTTTGGTAAAACAGAGATAGCGGTACGTGCCGCCTTTAAATCCATCGTAGATGGCAAACAGGCTGCTGTACTGGTGCCTACTACAATCCTGGCGTTCCAGCACTATAAGACCTTTGCCGATCGTCTGAAAGATTTCCCTTGTACGGTGGATTATCTGAACCGTTTCAAGTCAGCGAAAGAAAAGAAAGAAACCCTTCAGAAACTGGCTGATGGAAAGATCGATATTATCATCGGTACACATGCGTTACTGGGTAAAGAAGTAAAGTTCAAGGACCTTGGCGTACTGGTAGTGGATGAAGAGCAAAAGTTTGGCGTATCCGCGAAGGAAAAGCTGAAACAACTGAAGGTGAACGTAGATACGCTTACACTAACGGCAACACCTATACCGAGAACATTGCAGTTCTCATTGATGGGTGCGAGAGACCTGTCTGTGATCAATACTCCGCCGCCTAACAGGCAGCCGATAGAAACGGAAGTACATGTGTTTGATCATGACCTGATCCGTGATGCGATCTATTATGAAACAGAGCGTGGAGGACAGGTATACTTTGTATATAACAGGGTGAAAGGATTAGGTGAAATAAGCAGCCTGATAAAAGGGCTCTGTCCTGATCTTTCTATTGCTACCGCACATGGGCAAATGGAAGGACATCAGCTGGAAGAAGTGATCCTCGATTTCATTGACAGAAAATATGATGTACTCGTATGTACTAACATCGTGGAAAGTGGTGTGGACATTCCGAATGCAAATACGATCATCATCAATAATGCGCACCACTTCGGTTTAAGTGATCTGCACCAGTTACGTGGGCGTGTAGGGCGTAGCAATAAAAAGGCATTCTGTTATCTGCTGGCGCCTCCTATCAGTACGTTGCCTGCCGATAGCCGTAAAAGATTGCAAACACTGGAACAACACAGCGAACTGGGTAGCGGTTTCCAGATCGCTATGCGTGACCTGGACATCCGTGGTGCTGGTAACCTGCTGGGTGGTGAACAGAGTGGCTTTATTTCAGAGATCGGATTTGATATGTACCAGAAGATCCTGGATGAAGCTATCCGCGAACTGAAACAAAATGAATTCCGTGATCTCTTCAAGGAACAACTGGAGGAAAAGAAGGATTTCGTAAGCGATTGTACCATCGATACCGATCTTGAAATACTGATCCCGGATAGTTATGTGGAAAGTATTCAGGAACGTCTGAGCCTTTACCAGGAACTGGATAATATCATCCTGGAGAGCAAACTTCAGGCTTTCGAGGCCGGACTGGTTGACCGCTTTGGCCCATTACCAGAACCGGTTAAAGACCTGCTTTGTATGATCCGTTGTCGTTGGATGGCGATCAAACTTGGTTTTGAAAAGATGATGCTGAAAGATGAGACGCTACGTTGTTACTTTATCAACAACCCGGATTCTCCATATTTCGAGTCGCCTACGTTCAATCATATCCTTACTTATCTGCAAACAAGAGTGAACAACGCGAAGCTGAAGCAGGTAGGAAAGAATTTCATGCTGGTGGGTGATCGTATACGGTCAATGAGTGATCTGTATGATTTCCTGAAAGCAATGGAAGATGCGAGGAGTTGATGTGTTGAACATGCAGATACGGTAGCGAAGTTTTAATATCATTATATGGCGATCGACCCCGTTAGGGGTCGTATTGTTTATAGCCCCGGGTGATAACCCGGGGAAAACGAAATATCGACATCGGGATACAGGATATTGTGAGCGTTGCGACGTTCCGGTGTTACAAATATTCCGGGCATAACGAATACCAGGGGTTTGCAACCCCTGGCTACAAACAAGGGCACTCCTAACGGAGTGCTATCGAAGCGGATTTTTATCTCACTATTGTTACCGTCCCCCTTCTGCTAAAGAGCCTTCCGGTGTAATCTGTTCCCTGTATCATCCATATATAGGTGCCTGCAGGCATAGGCGTGCCTTTAAAATTACCGTCCCAGGTACCGGAAAGGGATTGTGTTCTGAAAACCTCCTGTCCCCACCTGTTCCATACACAGAAAAAATCCAGTTGAGGTACACCAGGTGAGATGGCCCGGAAAACATCATTACGGCCGTCATTATTGGGCGAAAATGCTGTGGGTACATAGAACTCCGGACCGGCATAAACTTTCACGTAAAGGGTGTCTTTTTCAATACAACCCTCAGATGATGTAACTGTGAGATAGTAAGCCTGGTCCTGCTGAAGATAAGCAATGGGATCTGCACTGTAGGCATCTGTCAATCCCGTGGACGGCGTCCATGTAAACTGAAGTCCGCTGCCTTTGGTTTGTGCATTCAGCTGTAAGGGCTGATTACGGGCTACGAGTGTATCATTGCCGGCAAACAGACCGATATCCATCACGTTGACAGACACATTGAATGTATCGGAGAAACAGCCGTCGGTACTTACAACATGTAAACCCGCCTGATAAGCGCCTCCTTCCGGATAGACGTAACTGATATCCTGTCCGGTTTGTTGCTGACCATTACCAAGGTCCCAATACCACTGTGATAGAGGTATGGCAGGCGTCTGGTCTGTGCCGGTAAAATTGATCGGAAGGCCGATACAGGCATTTTCGCCGGTAGCACTGATTTGTGGCGTAGGATATATCTGTCCTGACTTTTGAACAGATGCACTGCATCCCTGTGCAGATGTGGCCCGTAGCGTGATTTCGTACATGCCGGTGGCGTTGTATTCAACAGATGGATGTTGTGCATTGGACGTTTGTCCGTTACCGAAATCCCATTCCCATTGTTGAATAGTGCCTACATCAAGTTTTGTCTCATTAGTAAGGATAAAGGGACGTCCTGTGCATAAGGGAGCGTAACTGAAGGCAGGTACGGGATAAGAACCGATGATCACATCCTGTTTCATGGTATCTGATATGCAGCCACTGTTATCTTCAATCACCAGGCGTACTTCATACTCACCGGCTTTCGCATATAAATGTGGTGGCGGATCAGGAACGGAAGATCCGGTGCCATCACCAAAATCCCATCGCCAGCGGGTAACTGTACCGAATGATTTGGAATCGTCTCCGAACACAATAGCGGAACCATCACAAAAAAGCTGGCTATTATCGAACTGTAGCTGTGGGCGTAGTGCGGCGCAGAATTGCTGTTTGTTGAAACTTCCGCCGGTGGCGGAGCCAAAGCCCCAATATACCATAGGATCGCCGCCGAAAATATCAGCAGTAAGATCTTTCTGAACAGCAACACGTAATGAATCATCAATACTTACTTCCAGCAATTTGCTCACCGCATCCCATTTGATCCGGAAGATATGCCAGTTACAATCTTCAATGTTTCCACTCCCGCTCAATGCCGTAACAGGCCCTGCCAGGTTATTGGCGCTGGTATGAGAGATATCCCCGTTCACCTGTATGGATACGTGATCATAATCAGGGTCCCCATCGTCGGCATTCTGCCATGTGTCTATCAATACACCTACAGAGGGGCTGATATTCTGAAAGCCCATACCCTGACCCGTAGCGCCAAGATTTGTACCCTGTGTTTGCAGAATAAACGCTATGCCGTCTGCTCCGGTTTCATCCTTGCAGCCTAAGTTTACGTCAAAGTAGTAGTCAAAGGAGTTATTAAGGCTTATCTTATTTTTGTTCCACACAGTGCCGCTCGATTGAGGGACCTCTTCCGTCAGCACATAACAGTTACATGTTCGTTGGGTTGCCGCACCGTTTAGTATATACGGGGTTTGTAACTGGGCATATAGTAGTGTACTAGATAATAACAGCCAAAACAATCCTATTAAAAGCATCAATGCTCTGGTCATAGGTAAATTGCTGCTAGTAAAGTAAAAAAAATAATCTGTGTAACATATAGGGCGTTGAAACGTTAGACGCAATTGGGCTATATATCTTTATTTGTAAAGTATTGTAGGCTGGTACACCGGGAAAATATTTTTACCCCATTTATGGAATCGCAATATTAAGTAGCATCATATAGCCAAACAACGGAAACTATAATTATTCAATTAACATCAAATCAAAAGAGTATGAAAAAGGTAGTGTTTTTACTGGCAGGATTATTCATAGCATCATTAAGTCAGGCTCAGCAAACAGACAACAAACCTCCTGTTAAAAAGATCGAAGTAACAGGCTCCGCAGAAATAGAAATTACACCGGATGAGATCTATCTGGACATTGCACTGCGTGAGTTCAAGAATAAAGCCACAAAGGTGGAGATGGGAACACTGGAAGGTCAGTTACAGAAAGCAGTGAAAGAGGCGGGTATACCTGCAGCAGATCTGACCATTGCTAATGTATTTGGAACTAACTATGACCAGTGGTGGGTTAAAAAGAAAAAAGATCCTGATTTCATGGCACGTAAACAATATCGTCTTAAACTCAGCAACCTCGATAAGGTAAATGACATCCTGGGTGCTGTAGATGCAGAAGGTATTGAAAGCGTAAACATCAGCAGCTATACACACAGCAAAATGGAAGAATACCGTAAACAGGTAAAGACAAAAGCTTTACAGGCTGCAAAAGCAAAAGCTACTTATATGCTGGAAGCTATCGGAAACACTATCGATGGCGTGCTGGAAGTTCAGGAGATCAATACTGATAACTATGCGGACGTAGCGCCAGTTGCATTCAACTCATTTGCGCGTGTTGCAGGTGCTGAAGCAGCAGATGCATCATCCTTCAAAAAAATTAAAGTACGTGCTGAAGTAAGAGCAGTTTTCTTTATAAAATAATACCCGCTGCATAATAGAAAAGGGAGCCATGCATAAGCAGGCTCCCTTTCTTTTTTTTATGATAGTTTAATTATCCCACCAAACTTTATCAGTTAGTTTTGCCTTTTGCAGATCCTGTGGGTTAGCTGTGATCTCATTCAATGGATAAAGGAACCGGCGGGGAAAACTTGTTACTGTGTTATTAGGGATCATCTTCAACGCCGGATATCCGGTGCGTCGCCAGTCTGTATAGTTTTCAACAGAAAGGAAATTCGCAGTGCTCTTTTCTTCGATGATCAGTTGTAGTGCATTGTTCGCAGTTAGTATTCCACGTTTTGATAAATATGTTTGTGCGGCAGCGCTGTTAGTGTCAATCCCCAGCTTTAATAAATTGCCTGCTACAGCCTCACGAAATACAGGTTGTGCTGCTGTGTAACCAGCTGTAATGTAGGTAGCTTCTGCTTTCAGGAACAATGCTTCTGCTGCATTAAGTATGTATACTTTAGAAGCAATATCACCATAAAAACTGCCCGCTATTGAGAAGTCCTGCAACTTACCTGCGCCTGTACCGATCACGTTACCGGTGTATAATCCCGTATTCTCAGCCTTACTGGCGAGGTAGGGCAAACGGGGATCGTTATGTTTTACCAATGAATCTATATAGTGAGAAGAAAGCACTAACGTAGATGTATTATAAAAGTGCAGGTACCATGCGTTGGAAGATGTCGAAGTGCCATTGTATGCAAATGCACAATCATCATCGTTATTGCTCATGCCATTTGCCAGCGCGCTCAATGCGAGATTGGCCTGTGCTGCTGCGTCGTATCCCGGAGCTTTGGTAAGATGCATATAGTAACGTGCCTTCAATGTATAAGCCATTTTAACCCATCTGGACATATCGCCTGCATAATAGTAATCATCTGTGCCGGGCGCATTGCCAGTGCCTGAATTCAGTTGTGTAATAGCCTCATCCAGTAATGACTGTATACTCTTGTAGAGGTCTTCCTGTTTATCATACACCGGTGTCGTGTTGCCTGTTCCTGTGAATGCTTCAGAGAATGGTACGTCTCCCCACAGATCTGTAGCCGTGCCCAATGTATAGGCCGTCAGTACCTTTGCAATACCAGCATACATCAGGTTACCATTTGCAATAGCCTGTTTGTCCAGTATATTCAGGTTGTTCAACACCACTACATAATGTGAGTTCCAGAAGTCGTCAAATGTGGAACTTGTTACCATATAGTTGACCGTGTTTGGTATTGGCTGATTAGGTACACAGTTCTGCATCCATTGATTGACAAGTGTAGCCGCATTGCCAGCCGCAATGTATTGTGAAACGCCTGCCTCCAAAGGCGCCAGTAGCAGGCTTTCAGAAACATCTGAAGGGACATTCGGATTCTGATTTACATCAAGGTATTTCTTACATCCTGACAGTGTTAATGCCGTCAGCATTGATATGATGATGAACGAGTTTTTCATGTTGTAATGATTTACTAGAAGGTGAATTTTAACGTACAGTCAAATGACCTGGCAGTAGGAGCAGAGAATGTATAAACTCCTAATCCTGCGTTACCTGCGCCCCAGGAGTTTACTTCAGGATCACCGCCGGTAAAGCTGGCGTCCTTGTGTATCCACAGGTTACGGCCCGTCAATACGATCGATGCATCTTTGAACGGCAGCCGGCTTGTCCCTTTCGTAAGTGTGTAAGAGATGCTTACATTCCGCAACTTGATGTACGATGCATTCTGTATAAACGCTTCCGTTATACCGCTGATCTGCTGAAAGTAACTTTGTCCTGTAACAGATTGCTTGTTGGGTGCGCTCGTAACGTCGCTGATGCCGGGTACTACCCTGTCTTGCCTTTTTTCAGTCTGTGCGGAAGAGCCGTAGTATAGACCATAACCGTCATCGGAGTTAAGTATATCTCCACCTTGTTTTGTATCAAAGAAGAAACTCAGTCCAAATTGTTTGTAACGTAGTTGATTAGTAATGCCTCCTATCCAGTCGGGTGTGATATTACCTACTACATCAAAATCGCCGGACGCATAAGGCAATCCTGCATCATTGATGCGCAGCTGACCATCGGCAGTACGTGCGTATTTAGTGCCATAGATAAGTCCCCAGGGTTGTCCTTCTTTTGCATAGATAGTGCCGATACTTGTTTGTGTGAGGCCTCCTCCGATGTGTTCTACTTTCTGGCTAAGTTTGGAATAGTTTACTGTTACATCCCAGGTGAAATCCTTTGTTCTGACCGGAGAAAGCGTAAGGAGTACTTCAACGCCCTTTGTTGACATCTTTGCAGAGTTGATAGTAGTACTGGAATAACCGGTGGAATTGGCGAGTGAGATGTTTTCTACTATGCCCTGCGACATGCGCCTGTCGAAGTAAGATGCCTCCAGGCCTATCCTGTTGTTCAGTAACTTCATTTCCAATCCCATCTCAAATTCTTTCTGCAATTCATTTTTCAGATCAGGGTTGCCCAGTGAAGCGCTGACGAGGAATCCATTCTGCCCGTTATAAGGGAATGTCAGATTGCTGCTTACATCGCCGTAAATAATAGCCTGATTGTAAGGAGTAGTGGTAGCATAGGTCTTCACGTTATCATTACCTACAGAGGCAAAGGAGGCCCTTATTTTACCGA
Organism: uncultured Flavihumibacter sp.; assembly: GCA_902168105.1. Classification (GTDB taxonomy): domain Bacteria; phylum Bacteroidota; class Bacteroidia; order Chitinophagales; family Chitinophagaceae; genus Chitinophaga. The sequence continues at coordinate 54,087 of CABHOY010000060.1, read as the reverse complement.
AGGGGATCACCTCTTTCAGTTTATCATGGAAAAGCTCAGAGAAGATAAAACCGCCTGCTACAGAGCCATACGGGTAGTATGTATTTTCGGTGGATAGTACTGAGCTGCCATCATATCTTCCTGTGAGTGACAATACCAGTAAACGGTTATAGTCTACTTCCGCCTGTGCATAAAAACCAACTTTCCTTCGGAGGTATTGTGATTCAGTATAGGTCACTGAAGATGCACTTGCCATATTGTAATAACCTGGTTTCGCAAGGCCAAGTCCTAACGCGGTCATATAGTCGCTGTGCTCAGAATAAACGTTGTTACCCAACAACAGGCTGGCATTGGTTTTTGCGCCAAACTGTTTTCTCAGTTGCACAATGAAGTCATGATTGAATTGCCTGAAGTTCTTATTGTTACTGTAGGTAAGTCCTGTGCTGTAAGTAATGTCTTTCATGTTTACATGATAGCTCAGTTGGTCAGCATAAATATCAGCGCCTACTCTTTCTGTAATGGATAGCCATTCAACAGGAGCATATACAAAAGTCATTACAGGCAGGAACCTGTTCACAGTAGTTGCGTTCAGAATATTGTCCAATACCCAGTATGGATTGTTACGGCTATAGCGGTATAAACGCTGCGTACCATCGGGGTTCAGGTATGGTTTCAGATCGTAAGACACAGGTGCGGTGAATACTGTCCACAGCGGACTTTCCAGTCCATATCCTTCAGGCATTTTATTGTTCTTTGCAGAGCTGTAGGTTAACTGAAAAGTAGCATTAAGTTTGTCCAGGATCTGCGTACTGTATTTGGCGAATACACTATGACGCGCATAAGATGTTTTAGGTATAGTGCCTTTCTGATCGAAGTAAGAATAAGACATAAAATAATTGGACGCAGTACTGCCTCCAGATACGCTAACAGTGCTGTTAGAGGTAACGCCCGTACGGAAAAATTCTTTCAGCGGATGATGTGCTTTTGCCTTTTGTCCGTTAATGGTCAGCGTATCTATGCGGGGCCCCCATGACGTGCTGGTCTTATTAGCTTCACCGTCAAAATAGATGCCTTTGTCGCCTTGTGCATAGGTGTATTGTCTGTCGGGGAAGATGGTATTCTCAAAGGACAGGCCGGAGGATAAAGTAAGTACCGGCTTACGGCTCGCCGTTCCTTTTTTGGTAGTGATAAGTACTACGCCACGTGCGCCGGCAGAACCATATAAAGCAGTAGCAGCAGCACCTTTGAGTACGTTGATATTTTCAATGGTGGCGGGATCTATATCTGCCAGCCTGTTCGTACCAGAGCCACCATTGTAAGTACCACCACTTTCGTCATTGTTGATAGGCACGCCATCCATCACTATCAGCGCCTGATTTTCGCCGGAGATGGAAGTAATACCACGTATCACAATACGTGCAGAGCTGCCCGGCATACCGGAGGAACTGGTGATCTGCACACCTGCCACTTTACCGGTAAGCGAGTTCAGTACATTGGGTTCTTTGGCCCGCAGGATCTCATCGCTTTTTACTTCCTGTGCACTGAACGTAAGGTTCCTTTTTTCTTTTCTGACACCCAGTGCCGTTACTACCACTTCATTCAGGTCACTGGCGTTCTCGGACAAGGCAATGGTAAAGTGTTGTTCACTGCCGACGGGAAATTCTTTAATAGTGTATCCTACGGCACGGATGATAAGTGTAGCACCAGGAGCAGCTTCAAGTTTAAATGATCCGTCCTGCGCAGTTGTCGTCCCTTTTGAAGTGCCTTTGATAATGATGGAGGCAAAGCTGATCGGTTGTTTCTTTTCATCGGTCACTGTTCCGTCTATCCTCTTTGTTTGTGCATTTACAGAGGAATAGATCAGCAGTCCCGCAAGCAATGCCAGCAGGTTAAATACTTTTGTTTTCATACAACGAGATTAGATATTGGTTTTTTGTGAATTCCCCTCTAAATAACTGATCCCGTCATCTGCGCAAATGACTTAAAATGATATGTACCCAAATGTAATAGGTGAATGGGGCTAGTCTTTTTATGATTCTTGACTATCTATAGACGGATATTAACCAAAAAAAAGTCCCGCCTTGAGAGGCGGGACACGATGGAAAAAGATTTCAAAAAAAAAACGATGATCAATTAATGTTTACTTTAAACTTTCCGTCCGTTAATGGCTTTTCTGTTTCACCATTGTTTAAATTACCGAAGAATTCTCCTTCGGCATACTTACTATTTATGCTTGTAATTTTTATTGTAGCGCTTGTGCTTTCATACGCTTCAGCTCCGGATACAGACGTAGTAAATACGATGCTCGCATTTTCTGCTGTTGTATAGGTACCGGTGGCCAGCGTATCTTTGAAAATGACCTGCAGGGCGATGGCGCTGTTCAGCGTACCGGTTAATCCCTGGATGAGCAGTACTTTCTTACCTGCTGCAAGTGTAGTATCGAAAGCTTCTCCGTAAGAGGTGTTGGCGGAATAGGATTTGCCGTCAAATTGGAAGGAACATGTGCCGGATGCCTTTGCTACTTCATCCTTCTCACAAGACGTGAAAGCGACCAGACACAGACACAGGAATCCCAGGAGGGAATTGAGTTTCATAGGATAGGTAATTTCTTCAGGTATAGTGATAAATAGGAGTGCAAATTAGTTACTTTCTGACGAATTAAATAAAATATTTATAAGTTTTTTAACAAGTATGAGACAATAAAAAGGGAAGTGTCTGGAAATGAAAGACATAAGGAAAACTAAAATCGACAACAGGATAAGGATAGTAAGTACTAATGCTCTAAAGCTACCTTGTTTGAGTTATACGGTCTTAAATGAAAAAGCTGCGGAGGTGTTTCCGCAGCTTTTAAGCTATTTAAACAGGAAGGAGATCTGTGATCTTTCATTCCCGGTTATCGTTGAAATTAGGCGTCTATCTTCGCATATTTTGCGTGAGATTCGATGAACTCCCTTCTCGGTGGAACCTCATCGCCCATCAGCATACTGAATACGCGGTCTGCTTCTGCAGCGCTTTCGATGGTTACCTGTTTTAAGGTACGGTTATCAGGGTTCATGGTAGTTTCCCACAGCTGTTCTGCGTTCATCTCACCAAGACCTTTATAACGCTGGATAGTTACGCTGTCTTCTTTACCGTTGGCTATTTTCAGGATAGCTGCTTTACGGTCTTCTTCTGTCCATGCATAGATCTGTTCCTTGGCTTTTTTCACCAGGTACAGTGGCGGCTGGGCAATGTATACATAACCTTGCTCCACCATTGCCTTCATATAACGGAATATAAAGGTAAGGATCAGTGTTGCGATGTGGCTACCGTCCACGTCAGCATCCGTCATGATGATCAGCTTGTGATAGCGCAGTTTTGCGAGGTTGAGGGCCTTATCATCTTCTTCGGTACCGATGGTTACACCCAGGGCGGTAAAGATGTTCTTGATCTCCTCGTTCTCGTATATCTTGTGCTCCATGGCTTTTTCCACGTTGAGGATCTTACCTCTCAGTGGCAGGATAGCCTGGAAGCTACGGTTACGGCCTTGTTTTGCCGTACCACCTGCGGAGTCACCCTCAACCAGGTACAGTTCACATTTTTCAGGATCGTTTTCTGAGCAGTCAGCCAGTTTACCAGGTAAGCCGCTACCACTTAGTACGCTTTTACGCTGTACCATCTGGCGTGCCTTACGGGCTGCTTCACGGGCCTGTGCAGCCAGTACCACCTTATTGATGATGATCTTGGCTTCGCGTGGGTGTTCTTCCAGGTAAGCATCGAGTACAGCTGCTACGGAGCTGTCCACAACGCCCATTACATCGGAGTTACCGAGTTTGGTCTTGGTCTGACCTTCAAACTGTGGTTCAGGCACTTTCACGCTGATGATAGCGCTCAAGCCTTCACGGAAGTCATCACCGGTCACCTCGATCTTGGTCTTCTCGAACATTTTGTTCTTGTCACCATAGCTTTTGAATACACGGGTAATAGCACGGCGGAAACCTGCTACGTGTGTACCACCTTCAATGGTGTTGATATTATTTACATAGGAGAAGATGTTCTCACTGAAAGAGTCATTGTAGATCACCGCTACTTCCACCGCTACGTTGCTGGATGCATCGTGCGCTTCGATAAAGATCGGATCAGGCAGCAGTCCGTTACGACGGCCGCTACGGTCCAGCATCTGTACGAATTCGACGATACCGCCTTCGCTGTAGAATATTTCAGAGATGGAGTTACCTGCTTCGTCCTTTTCACGTTCGTCAGTCAGAACTATCTTGATCCTGCGGTTCAGGTAAGCCAGTTCACGCAGACGGCCTGCGAGGATTTCGCGGTTATAGGTGGTATCTTTAAAGATCTCGTTGTCCGGTTTAAAATGAACGGTAGTTCCTGTGTTTTCGGAAATCCCGATCTCACGAACGGAGTACTGAGGAACACCTCGTTGATATTCCTGTTCGAACAATTTACCCTCACGGCGTACGGTTACATTTAAGACTGAGCTGAGTGCGTTTACGCAACTCACACCCACCCCGTGCAAACCGCCGGATACCTTATATGTGTTTTTGTCAAATTTACCACCTGCGTGCAGTACGGTCATTACAACCTCGAGGGCGGAACGGCCTTCTTTGGTGTTCATACCTGTAGGAATACCACGACCATCATCCACAACGCGGATGGAGTTGTCCTCGCAGATCGTTACCTCAATATTCTTACAATAACCGGCCAGTGCCTCATCGATCGAGTTATCAACCACTTCATACACCAGATGGTGAAGTCCCTTTATACCAATGTCGCCAATGTACATCGCGGGCCGTTTACGCACCGCTTCGAGTCCCTCAAGTACCTGTATACTGTCCGCGTCATATCCTCCCTGTGCAGGTGTAGTTATTTGCGCTATTTCTTCGCTCATATTTGGGTGTAAAGTGTGTTTAGAATTGGATTCTCGTGAATTGTGCAAAAATACGAAAAATGGGGCTTATTTCCATATTTAAATGGCACTTTTCGAATCGTTGATATCCACATTTGTCAGATAGGGGAATTTTTGCCCAGGGCGGTCTCCTTAATTCCCGTAAATAAGGTCTTCCAGACCAGGTTAAAGAACGACTTTTTGATGTCCCTATCATAGTGAGGATGCGCCAGCCGTGTTTCTCCACCGGCGGGGTTGCTGTCTTTAATGATCAGGACATTGGCAAAAAAGCTGATCAATCCCTTCTTTTTAAACTCGTGGGAACCTTCCTCCTTTTTTAAGATATTCACTTTCAGGTTGCTGTAAATAAATTTCACCTGACCGGAAGCCCTGCGTTCATTTCCTGTCATGCTGAAAGTCAGGTCTTCTATCTGGCAGGATTTCACTTCCACCATACCCAATGGTTTTAAAACAGGGTTCAGGTCTCTCCCGTCCATGCTTTTTATCTGCCCTGATACTCCGAACCGGCCTAAAGTGTCCTTCATGGAGAAGTCAAAATGTGCCTTCAGTTTCCCGCTGTTCATCAGAATAGCGTTGAGGTCAGCCGTGATGTGATTTTTCTTAGCGATCATACTATCTATATTAGTCACATTACGGAACACTCCATGTACCTGTTTGATGCTGAGTTTACCCGCCTCGTCCGATTTCGGGTTGATCTCGGTATATAAGATATCGGTTTTCTTGCCTACCAGGCTATCTATATATATAGGTATCGCCAGCTTTTTGAACAGTTGGTTAGGATACTGCCCCAACTTGTTACCCGGTCCGTCGGGCAGTTTCCGGTTATGGTAGATATCAAGTGTGCCGCTATTGATAGTTAGTTTGTCGGCCCAGATGACCTGGTGTTCCAGCAGCATTCGTGGCTGGAGTCGGGACAACTCAATTTTATTCAGTTTTACGTCAAAACGATCACGCTGGGTTTTGGCGCGGATGTCGAATTCCGCCCTGGGGTAACGTGGCTCTACAGCAAACTGGCCAATCCGTAGCATTTGTTCCTCAGCACTGTATTGCACATCCTTTACGTGCATCCAGTAAAGGCTGTCCGGTGTGCGGTACCGGTATTCGGTCAGGCCGAATTCATAGTTCCGAGCATACAGGAAACGGGTAGGGTCTTCCAGGGCCACGGAATCTATGAGAAAGTCTTTGACCTGGATGCGGAGGTCCTCCAGGTGGGTCATTACCAGACTGCTATCCTGTTTAATGACAGTGTACTTCAGGTTCGTATTATTCAACCGTAGGGTACCCAGGTAGAGTGATCTTATTTTGGTAGAGATGTTCTGATATGCATTTTTAGGGGCGGTCGTATCTTTGTTCCTCATATTCATTTCCAGCATAACAACGGGGTTGCTGAATATCAGGGAACCTGCGCTGAGTTCCTTTTTGAAGAAATATCGCCACACTTTGAAATAGCTGAGAGACACTCTGTCGGCCGTAAAGCTGTAAATCAGTTTGGGTGCTCTTTGCTCGTCCTGGAGACGTTTATAAACATCCGGATCCCTTACAAGGCTTACTTTTTCCAGGCTAAGACTACCAGTAATGGGGTTCAGGGAAAGATCTGCATAACGTAGTGTATACAGACTGTCCGACATCTCCTGGATATAGGCCTTCAGCTGCCACTGGATCTGTTTGTTCCAGCGCTGTCCGATGTACCATGCTGCACCAAGCACCAACAGTATTAGTATAACTATGGAAAGAAGTACCTTTTTCCAGATCCGTATAAATAGTGATCTTTTTTGCATCATATACAATTAAACGAAATTCATACCATAGTCCCTATAGAAAATCGTGTTATTTCGGAAAGAGAGTACCGATCATCGCAGTTAGAAAAAATATTGAAGTCTGTCGATAAATGCTAAGTGATTATTTTTCATTAATTTAGATGTGCTTTGTACACTTATGAGGCACTATCCTTTTGTAACCTGAATGTCAAAACGTTTCTGAATAAATTTTGAATGACTATTTTTGTCACGGATTTAACAAAATGAATGGCGTGAAAGAGGTACAGGACATATTATCATTGGCCATCCGGCAGCCCGCCATGAGCGATCAGCTCCAATTGGCGGAAGACGACGCTGTTACAGTGCCGGACTGTCTGGACTTTACTTTGCAGCGGTTTACGTATGATCGTCCGTTGCCGGTAGAGGATATCGCAATGGTAGTATATCAACCGGCCAAAAGAGGGCAGACTGCTGCCATCGAGTTACGCTATTGTGTTGCCGGCAACAAATATTGCCAGAATCCGGGTTGTACTGACCGTGTATGTGTGGATGGGCATAAAGATAACTGCCTGCAGAAATCTCCTTCCATTGACCTGATCACTGTCCGTTTCCAGCCTTCCTTTATACAATCACTGCAGAAAGGGTCTACCAACTCCACCCTTTTCGATATGCAGTCCCGCAAGCCTTTTGTTAAAACTATCCAGCCCAGCACCAAATCCAAAGAGGTACTGGAACAGATGGTCCATCATAACTATGACGGCGCCCTCAAAAACATCTTCCTTCAGAGCAAGGCTTTAGAATTACTCCTCTTCAGTTCAGACCAGTTTGTTCAGAACGATACCGACGACCGTTATGGTTGCCGTTTCCTTACACAGCTGGAAGACCGTGAGAAGATCGAGAAAGCCAGGGATATATTATTAGAACAGCTGGACGCGCCTATCACCATTCGTGACCTGGCACGCCGTATCGCCATGAATGAATGTTACCTGAAGAAGGGCTTCAAGGCGATGTATGGCACCACCATCTATGATTATTTCCAGAAAGAAAGAATGGAAAAGGCTAAGAGCCTGTTGTATGAAAGAGGTATGTCTGTTTCTGAGGTAGCTATCCTGATGGGGTATTCCTGTATTTCGCATTTCTCTACGGCCTTTAAGAAACATACAGGTTTGAAGCCATGTGAACTGTTATTGCGATAATTAAAAAGGAACTTATTATATAGGAAGTCCTGCTCTGATTGGAGCGGGACTTTTTTATTGGGTAGAAACGGTGCTCATAAATCCAGGTTATAGATCCATATTGTAAATCCGGGCCGAAAGGCGGTGTCACAAACCCTGGGTATAAATCCGGACGAAAAAAGGTTTCACAAACCACGTTATGATCGCCGGGGTTAAAACCTGGCGCTACAAACGCTGCGACTCCTGCGGAGTGTCTCTCGTTTTCCTAATTGCCTGATAGTTAAGAGTGTAATTAATTGATTTTTATCCTATTGTGCCTGTCGGGGGGCTGTGTGAGGTTACTTTTCCCGATTTGATCAAATGTTTTCCCAAATACAAAAACACTCCCCCGATAATTGGTGTTTCTTTGTATCACGATCGGCAGATATTTATCCTGATCTTCCTTATAAGCTTCCTTATCAGATTTGACTATGGAGAGAGCTTACTGGGCAAAAATGAGTAAAGCCATCAATTTTTTGCATCAAACACCAATTTTGACCTTTTGGAAAAAGTGCAATTTTTGCCAGGTAAGCTTTCTACCGTAATTACATAAAGCCGTCTCGTCTTAAACGAGACGGTTTGTGTTTGTTACTCCTCGCATCGTAGTCCCGAACCCGAATGGTTCGGACAACCGGAAATCTCCCCGATAATAGACTCCTCCAGCATAGTTATCCTTCTGCAATGTTCAGATAGGCTTTCTGTCGGCTTTATACAAGCTTACTAAAAGGTCACCAAAAGGGTATTAAAAGGTCATTTATATATCCATTCGATATTGAAGTGACCTTCAAATGATCTTTTAATGACAATTTAGTATAGTTATATGTACCTTAGAGAAAGAATTAGTAACCTTATAGTAGTAAACCTCAAAACGACCTTTTATGGCCATTGTTAAAGACAATATCCTCATGCAACTGGTGCGCGGCACCCTGGGCAAACAAATCACGATCTACGAACGGAATGGGCAGATTATTATGGCGAAGAAACGCAGCCGTTCAAATAAAAAACCTACACAAAAGCAGTTGGAGGCAAGGCATAAGATGACCATTGCTTCGGCACGTGCGCAGCTGATGATGGAAGATCCACAGATAAAGGCTTACTATCAGTCGCTGGCAGGGCCGGGGCAAAATGCCTATAATATAGCGGTGAAGGATGCTTACCGCAGTCCTGAAGTCCAGAATATCAGGTTAGAAAAAGAGGAGGTGGTAGTGACTGCCCAAAATGAGTTCCGGGTAGCAGAAGTGGAGGTAAAAGAAGTAGACGCTGACGGTGTTGTTACCGGGAGTGGGCGGGCTGTTTTAGGCAGGAACGGGATTGATTGGTACTACAAACCCACTGCGCTGCCTGCGGGCGGTAAAGTCATTGTGGTGGTGAAAAATTTGCCGGGGAATCCAACGGTGAAGGAATTCCTGCTTACATAAAAAATGTCTTCACTGTTTACGAATGGCCTCTTTCTGATTGGGGATCATTCTTGAATACGCTTTAATTTGCCAGCTGGCCTGGATTATTTTGATATGTGTTATTCCGCGGTAAAAGTGGATAGGCGTAGCTGTTTTATAAATCAAACGAATCTAATGTTACCCTCAAACGGCCTTCAATATAAGATAAGCGAACTTATGGCATAATGCTTCTATCCCGCTACGGGCTTACGGATTCGGCGAGTGAACATATATAAAGGCCATTTACACTATAAGATTAAGCATAGTTGACAAGGTATGGAAGCGAACCTGAAAGATATAACATCCTCTTAATTATTGTAAATCAATACAATGTGATGGGCGGTTTAAAGCCGTGATGGCTATTGGGCAAGAATAATGTCATGTCTGACACGTAGGAAGACAGATAGTCGTATAATATGACATTATGTATTTAAGGGTGACAACTTGTTAGCTGACAATAAGATAGGTGAGTTAAAAAGACTGAGTAAAGCTTACTGGAACGAGGTAATATGTTTATCGGGTGGGTACCGGTTAATACAAAAAGAAAACCCCGCCCAAAAGAGCAGGGTCTGTCCTATTTATCCCTATACCTATGAAATACTAATTAATGCGGTTATTATTCTGTAACGGTTCCGTTGTCATTGATCAACACCACTTTCTCAACACCGTTATCCTGAATATTAACCTTGTAATATGCGGCTACATCTGATCTCTCAATTTTCCAGCCATCTTTTATAGTGGCAGCTGGATATTTTGATCTGAGTGTAGAGGATACTGTTTCTGGTATCCTGTCACCTGCATATGAACTACGGGTTGCTACCCATTTACCTTCTGCGTCATATTCTGCCGTAGTCTTTACATCTTCTTTTGTAAAGTTTGCGACCCAATGTCCGCTAAAGTTCTTAGACCACTTTGCTTCCGAGCCTGAAAAGTTTTGCTGAAAAGCATCTTTTACAGCTACGGGAGCTACAACTTCTTTAGCAACTACCTTCTTTGTTTTTTTTGCTGATTTCTTTTGTGCAAAAGTTGTGCCGGAAGATATGATTGCCACACAAATTATTAATACTAACTTTTTCATAAATAATCAGATATGGTTTTTCAATTGGGTTAAGTTTTTCAACTTATTCTTCCGTCGTAGTTACCAAAACAATGCCAAAAAAGACAAGCAACGAACTAAATGCACGGTAAAACTACAAAAAAAACCACAATTAAAAGCAAAATCTAACTTTTTAATGGCCTGCCCTTTTTCATGGCTGCTCTAAAATCAGTAACTTTGCAGAATTTTAATCAACTTATTTTATTAACGTCAAAGGGCGGAGAATTGTTTTATGGCCAGCAAATATCAGGAATATAACCAGCTGAATTTACCGCAGATAGAAAAGGATATATTGGCGCACTGGGAACAGATCCAGGCGTTTGAAAAAAGCGTGTCCTTACGCGAAGGCGCTACTCCTTTCGTATTTTATGAAGGTCCGCCGAGTGCGAATGGTATGCCTGGTATTCACCACGTTATTTCCCGTACCCTGAAAGACCTGGTATGCCGTTACAAAACGATGAGTGGTTTCCAGGTGAAGCGTAAAGGTGGATGGGATACCCATGGGCTACCTGTGGAATTGGGTGTAGAGAAAATGCTCGGTATCACTAAAGAGGCGATCGGTAAGACAATTTCAATTGAAGATTATAATAAGGCCTGCCGTACGGAGGTATTAAAATTTAAAGATAAGTGGGATGACCTGACCCGTAAGATGGGTTATTGGGTGGACCTTCAGTCTCCATATATTACTTTCGACAATAATTATATTGAGAGCCTTTGGTGGTGTATCAGTGAACTGTATAAGAAAGATCTGTTATATAAGAGCATCAGTATTCAGCCATATTCACCGGCTGCCGGTACCGGTCTTAGCTCCGCAGAACTGAACATGCCAGGTTGTTATAAAGAAGTGAAGGATACTACTGTTGTAGCAATGTTTAAGGCGCTGGAATCTGATAAATCTGCTTTCCTCTTTGAAGCTGCGAGAAAGGTTGATCAGGCGGCGGAAGTGTTCTTTATGGCCTGGACAACTACTCCATGGACATTACCATCTAACCTTGGTTTGACGGTAGGCGCTAATATAGAATATACCCTCATACGTACTTTCAATCCATATACACACTTACCTGTGTTTGTGGTGCTGGCAAAAGACCTGATTGGTAAATATTTCAAGAGCGAAGGTGAAGACGGTGATTTCGCGGCTTATAAAGAAGGAGATAAGATAATTCCATGGCAGATCCTTTCTGTTTTCAGGGGCAGCCAGCTGGAAAATATCCGCTACGAGCAGCTGCTGCCATATGTACAACCGGAAGAAGGTGATCCTTTCCGTGTATTGCTGGGTGACTTTGTTACCACAGAAGATGGTACTGGTATCGTACATACAGCGCCTGCTTTTGGCGCTGATGACTATCGTGTGGGAAAGAAATATGGCATCGGTATACTGACATTAGTGGACCGTCAGGGCAAATTCCTTGACGAAGTGGGCGAATTTGGCGGTCGCTATGTGAAGAATTACAAGAGCGATCCGGAATATAAAGACGTCGATGTTGATATTTCAGTGAAGCTGAAGAAAGAAAACCGCGCTTTCAAGGTAGAAAAGTATGAGCACACCTACCCCCACTGCTGGCGCACGCATAAACCAGTATTATATTATCCACTGGATGCCTGGTTTATCCGCACTACTGCTGTCAAGGAAAAGATGGTGGAATTGAACAAGACTATTAATTGGAAACCATCTACTACAGGGACCGGCCGTTTTGGAAACTGGTTGGAAAACATGGTAGACTGGAATCTGAGCCGCAGCCGTTTCTGGGGAACACCTTTACCGGTATGGAGAACAGTTGCGAATAAGGATGTTAATGATCCGGAAGCTATCGTTAAAAAATGCCTGGGAGCAAAAGGTCAATTGCTAGGCTCACTGCTTTTTATCAAAAAAGAGGAATTTAAGTCAGATGTCCTAAATGAAGGAAGTGACCTGAGCAAACGTATAGCAGCGCATAATGACCAATATAAAGGCAAAGGTGAAGCTGAACAGTCAATGTTCACAGTGGATATTGATGCCATCAGAAGGAAGATCGTTAAAGAAGAGATCACTATTGTTGATCTTGGACTAGCAAACTGGTATCTGTCAGAATTTGTAAAAGGTTATAGTATCGAAGTGACGGAAGAGGTGTTGGCTACCATTGATCTGCATAAACCAATGATTGATAATGTATTTTTCAATCATGACGGACAACTAATGCATCGCGAACCTGACCTGGTGGATGTTTGGTTTGATAGTGGTGCTATGCCTTATGCACAATGGCATTACCCGTTTGAAAATAAAGAAGAGTTTGCAAAGAGCTTCCCGGCCGATTTCATCGCTGAAGGGGTTGACCAGACGCGTGGCTGGTTCTATACATTGCATGCGCTTGGTACGATGTTGTTCGATACTGTTGCATATAAGACGGTGGTATCAAATGGTCTTGTATTAGACAAGAATGGCGTCAAGATGAGCAAAAGTCTGGGGAATGTTGTGGATCCGTTCGCTACACTGGAACAATTTGGGGCGGACGCAACACGGTGGTACCTTATTACCAATGCGTCTCCATGGGATAGCATGAAATTTGATCTTGAAGGGATCCGGGAGGTGCAACGTAAGCTGTTCTCTACTGTATATAATACTTATAACTTCTTTGCGATGTACGCCAACCTGGACAAGTTCACGTTCAAGGAAGCTTATATTCCATTGAAGGATCGTCCGGAGATAGACCGTTGGATCATTTCCCTGCTGAATACATTGGTGAAAGATGTGACAGGATATTTGAACGATTATGAGCCGACTCAGGCGGGCAGGGCCATACAGACATTTGTTGACGAGCATTTGAGTAACTGGTATGTGCGTTTATGCCGTCGTCGATTCTGGAAGGGAGAGTACGCTCATGACAAGATCTCTGCTTATCAGACCTTGTATGAATGTCTCGAAACACTGGCTGGCTTAATGGCCCCTGTGGCGCCGTTCTTTGCAGATTGGTTATTTGGCAACCTGAATAATGTTAGTGGACGCCATACGGAAGCCTCAGTTCATCACATGAATTTCCCTGCGATGGTAAGTACTGCGGTAGATGCGGACCTCGAGGAAAGGATGCAGCTGGCCCAGGACATATCCTCACTGGTATTGTCACTCAGGAAGAGGGTAAATGTAAATATCAAGGTAAGGCAGCCGTTACAGAAAATATTAATACCGGTTCAGAACGCCCACATAAAAGAGCAGATAGAAAAGATAGAAGACCTGATAAAAAGTGAGGTGAATGTGAAAGGTATTGACTATCTTACGGAAACGGAAGGTTTCATAAAGAAAAAGATCAAGCCGAATTACAAGTCCCTGGGTGGAAAAATGGGGGCAAAGATGAAAGCAGTAGCTGCAGCCATCAGTGCATTCTCAGCAGCGGATATTGCATCACTCGAGCGTAATGGAGAATTTATCCTTCAGGTTGAAGATGAACAACTACCTATACAGTTATCTGACGTAGAGATCATCTCAGAAGATATTCCCGGTTGGACAGTAGCGAATAAGGGCGCCCTTACGGTAGCGCTCGATATTACTATTACACCAGAGCTGCTGGATGAGGGTAACGCCCGTGAATTGGTGAACCGTATACAAAAAATCAGAAAGGATAGCGACTTTGAACTGACCGACAGGATACAGGTAAAAGTGGCAGTAATGGATAGCCTGAAATCGGCGATTATTAACTATAATGACTATATTTGCACGGAAATTTTGGCAGATAGTCTGGAGTTAGTGCCGGAATTACAGGAAGGTATTGAAATTGAAGTAAATGACTTGACATTCAACGTATTAGTTAACAAAAAAAGCTAATCCCATGGCAACGAGCAAGAAGGTTGCTAGTAAGAAGACCCAAAAGGCAGCAGCTACACCGGCTAAGAAAGTTCCGGCTAAGCAGGCTACACCGGCGAAGAAAGCTGCGGCAGCTAAACCTGCCGCAAAGAAAGCAGCGGCTCCGGCCAAACCGGCAGCTAAAACTTCTACGCCTAAAGTTGCTACCAAACAGGTCAAACCAACTACGACTCAAAAAGTTGTTGCCAAAAAATCAGCAGTTTCCCAGACGGCTTCGTCCAGTAAATCTGTAGTAAAGAAAGCACCGATAGCAGCTCCGGCGGTGCCACAATCCGTAAAGAAAGCAGCAGCTTCTGCTAAACCTGCAGCTTCCGCGAAAGTGCCTGATACAAAGAAAGTGGTGACGCCGAGCGTTACTGCAGATAAAGAAAAACTAATTTCCAAGCCAGAAGAAAAAGTAGTAATAATGCCAGTAAAGAATAATAAAGAAGATAAAGAAAAAGTTGTTGCAAAGGATGCTATGAAAAGAGCAGACAAGGTGCAAAAAACTGAAAAGGCAGCTCCGGCGAAAGCCGAAAAGCCTGCTGACCGTGCTGATAAGAGTGATAAAAAAGGCACCAAAGCAACTACATTGGTAACCTACCAGCCAGAGTTCACTAAATCTGTTCTCGACCAGCCGGAACAACCAGCCGGTCCTGTTTACCGTTATAGTGATACTGATCTGCAGGAATTCAAAGACCTTATCCTGAAAAAGCTGGAAGCAGCTAAAAAGGAACTGGTATACCTGCAGGGCCTGATCACCCGCAAAGATGAAGCTGGTACCGATGATACAGAAAACAAATACATGAGCATGGAAGATGGCAGCGGCTCCCAGGAAAGGGAACAGCTGAACCAGATGGCCAGCCGCCAGATCCAGTTTATCGATCACCTGGAGAAAGCCCTCGTGCGTATTGAAAACAAAACATACGGTATCTGCCGTGTTACCGGTAAGCTTATCGATAAAGCCCGTCTGCGTGCTGTACCACACGCTACATTGAGCATCGAGGCGAAACTGGCGAAAAGCAAGTAAGTATTAAGCAGCCGGCAATCCCGGTTCAATCATATTAAAGATCCTGATCTGAAATCCGTTAAGCACATTCATGGCACTGCCTGTGTGAAGACGGAGAATAGATCAGGATTTTTTTGTGATATGTAATGATGTATGCTTAAAAGGGTTTAGGCTTATTTATAGAATAACCTATAAAAAAAGCGTCCCTCCTGTCAACAGAAGGAACGCCAGTGTAAATAAACAGGGGCTTCAAGGAGACTATCTTTATGAGACCTCTTGTTTTTTGCTTTTTCTGATCTGCCGGGCCGCCAGGTAGATCAACCCTGCGGACGCTAGTCCGATAAGGCTGCCTACGCCTATCCGTCTCGCCTGTTTTTTGCTGATCGCCGGTAAGCGGAGCTTAAACTTCTCAGGACTGGCCTGGGCTATCTGCAACAACGGTTCCATCCATGGGCCGGGAATAATTTTATCGGCAACTTTCTCTATGTCGGGGCTGATTGCGTCGAATGCGACGCCTATTCCTGCTTCGTCAAGTAGTTGAATGCCATCAGAACCGCTGCCTACATATATAATGTTCTGTGGCGTGACGTGGTATTTGTCTGCAATATAAGTCAATATATTGCTCTTACAATAAACTGCCGGCTGTGAAGGTATGTTTTTATCCGGACACAGAAAATATTCAGGGATCGTTACTTCGCCCGTAGCCACACTATTGTACAGGTGCAGCTTGTTGGCAAATGCAAAATCCATCCCCAGCTGATTTTTTATGTGCCGCGCAACAAATTCAAATCCATCCGTAATGATACCGCAGGTATATCCTCGTTTCTTCAGTTCTCTTACCACACTCTTGATATCAGGTACCAGGGGGATAGCATCTGCTACTTCCAGTAGCTCCGCCAGGTTCCTGCCCTGGAACAGGCCGGCGGTATGTTCCAGTATGGTCGCCGGATCGGTGAAATGTTCCCTGATCTGTTGCAGGGAATGGCCGAAACCGAATTCTGTAGCAGCCGCCATCAGGTAATCGTCCCGGAAGATCGTCTCATCCAGGTTGAAAATGACCATCTTATGTAGCTTGTCAATAGATTCCAGGATAGAATATTCCATTTGCTCCCTGATGATATTGATCTTGCCCAATGTTTCGAGATTCTCCTGCGGAATATTCTCCGCTTTCCGTAGAATGGTCCGGGATACCTCCCTTGACATCTTACTTAGTTGCTCCCAGGTCTGCATGGCGTTTTCTACCCTGCCGATATTGGCCTCTGCGATACGGGCGCCCATTACATGCATGTCTATCAGCAAACCAATGTCTACTCCATAATCATTTTCAAAGCGCACCTGCGACAATAACGGCTTCCTGGCCGCGATCATACCACTAAGCGGTTGATTGAAGCCGGCTAATTCCGGGAAAAGGATACTCAGCAACGGTTTGGCTACCAGCTGTGTGACCCGGCCGGCCTGGCGTTCAAAATAGGATTTTACAAAGTCGGCTTTTCCTTCTACTATAGGGTCTGTCAATAACTCCACAATATTTTCAGGATAGGTCAGAATGTCGCCATCCACATACATCACAATATCATTTTTCGCCGCCATCATACCTTCCCGCATGGATATGCCTTTACCCCGCTGGCTACTTGTAATGACCCGCACTTTCTCTTTGAGGGCTTCCTCCACAGAATTATCGTTGGAATTATCATCTACTACAATGATCTCTATCTTTCTTGTTGTCTTTTTGATGGTTTTAATCACCTGACGCAATGTAGCCCCCTCGTTCAGAACCGGAATAATAATGGAAATCATAGGCGAACGCTTGTTTTAAGTGAAATAATCAGCCTGCCGTAAATAAGAACGACCCATAGGCCATATCTGACATAGGGCCTATGGGTCGCAAAAATGGGGCCATAGCAGGGGCTGCTATGGTTATATTAATACTATTTAAATTCCTGCATCTCTACCAGTTTCCTGTAAATGCCTTCATTGGCGATCAATTCATCGTGTGTGCCACGTTCCTTGATCTCTCCTTTATCAAGTACGACAATTTCATCCGCATGCTGGATAGTGGAAAGACGGTGAGCAATTACGACAGTGGTGCGATTTTCCATCAGTTTGTCCAATGCATCCTGTACCAGTTTCTCTGATTCGGTGTCCAAAGCAGAAGTCGCTTCATCCAGTATCAGGATGGGAGGATTTTTGAAGATGGCACGTGCGATGGTCAAACGCTGGCGCTGACCGCCACTAAGTTTCATACCCCGGTCACCGATAGATGTCTCATAACCGTTTTCCAGGTTCACAATGAATTCATGCGCATTGGCGATCTTTGCAGCATTGATCACGGCTTCCTTGTCAGGGTTCGGATGTCCGAAAGCGATATTGTTTAAAACAGTGTCATTAAAAAGAATGGCTTCCTGCGATACCATACCTGTTAATGCCCGCAGATCGTGCATTTTCACATCACGGATGTCCTGACCGTCAATCCGGATACTGCCGGACGTAACATCATAGAAACGGGGTATGAGGTCGGCCATAGTCGATTTACCTGCGCCGCTTTTACCTACAAGGGCTACCATGCGGCCCTTTGCTATTTTCAGTTGTACGTTTTTCAGTACCGGATTTTCGTTATAGGCGAAGCTCACATTGTTAAATTCGATGTCACGTTCAAAGGCAGGCAATGATTGGGCATCTGGTTTATCAACGATCGTGTTGGCCTGGTCCATAATACGCAGTACTCTTTCTCCGGCAGATATCCCTCTTGGTAAAGCGGTAAATGCAGTACCGATGGACTTGGCCGGGGCCAGGATCTGGAAATAGAAGCCCAGGTATGCAATGAATGCGCCTCCGGTAAGGGAGCTATCACCTGACATGATCAGGCGGCCGCCATATAGCATGATCACGATCACGACTAATACGCCTAAAATTTCAGAAACAGGAGATGCCATTTCACGCTGGTCCTGCATAGCTTTGAAGGTTTGAGCATAACTAAGGTTATCCTGCTGAAATTTGCCTTTAACAAACCCTTCAGCATTAAATGCCTTGATAATACGGACGCCTGACAGGGTTTCTTCAGTGATATTCAACAGCTTACCTAATAAGGTCTGGCTTGTGTTAGACTGCCTTTTCAACTTTTTCGAAACTGTACTGAGTACCAATCCGGATATAGGAAAGAATAACAATGTGAAAAATGTCAGCTCCCTGGATAACGTAAATAGAGCAATGAATGTGGATATGATCACCAGGGGATCGCGGAGAAGGGTTTGCATGGCGGTGGTCACCGAGTTCTCTACTTCAACCACGTCACCACTGAGTACCGACAACAGGTCTCCTTTGCGTTCGTTATGAAAGAATCCCAGGGATTGAGTTGCATATTGATGAAATACCTTATCCCTCATCTTGCGTAGCATGTTCACACGCATGCGTGTCAGGACCTTCTGGCTCAGATAGCCGAACAGGTTTTTCAACAGGATGCTGATGAAGATAACAACACATATGTAAATGAGTACGGGGAATTTATCGCCGTGATATTGCTGGAGCAGCGATGTCAGGTAATAATTGAAAACATCTTTGAAATACGCTATTGATAATGAAAATGCGGGCAGGTGTGTCACGATTTCCTGTTCACCGGTGCCAAACAGCGCATTCATTAGCGGAATGATCAGTGTAAAGTTCATCAATCCGAAAAGGGTGTAAAGCAACACATACACAACGTATTCCGGTACATAGTGGTGATAGGGCTTTGACAAACTCAGCAACCTGAAAAAAATCTTCATCTTACGATATTTATCTTGTCTGTTTATCCTTTCCGGAAGCAGGGACTGATTTTATATCTTTCAGCACATGCCCGTTTCCTTATCTTTGCCGGAGAAGATTGAATTAAGGGTGCAAGTTAATACAATCTCAAATCTTAAAATATTATGCAGGAAAGCAAAAGACAGAAACAAATAGGGCAACTGTTACAGAAAGAACTCAGTGAAATTTTTCAGCGTATGGGATTCAACGTGCTGGAAGGAGGAATGATCTCCATTTCTACAGTACGTATGACCCCCGATCTGCTGGAGGCAAGGGTATACCTGAGTATGTTCCAGATTGCCGATAACCACGCTATGGTAAACAGGATCAAGGAGAGAATGGGTGAGATCAAGAAAGAGTTAGGTAACCGTGTAGGCAAACAATTACGCCGTGTGCCTGAGTTGTCCCTGTTCCTCGACGATACGCTGGATTATGTGTTCAAGATGGAAGAACTGTTCAAGAAGATCAAAGACGACGACGGAGGGAAGGAAAATAATTAAAACTACATCAATTTGATCTGGCAGTTCGCATCCCGTTATTTCCGGGCAAAAAAAAGTACCAATGCCATTAATATCATCGCCTGGGTCAGTGTATCGGCAATTGCAGTAGGTGCAGGTGCGCTGATCGTTATCCTCAGTGTATTTAACGGATTTGAAGGACTGGTGAAATCCCTGTATACTACTTTTTATCCATCGGTAAAGATCAGCGCGGTGACTGGCAAGTCCATCACACTTACAGCAGCTCAGCTGAAACAGATCGCTGCCGTTAAGGGTGTGGCTGATATGACGGAAGTTGTGGAAGAGAAAGCTGTATTGCGTTATGGTGAAGGAGATCAGACCATTGCCATCCTGAAAGGAGTTGATAACAATTACAACAAGGTAGCTGCGGTAGATAAGAGCATTGCCCATGGTAAATTTGATACCGGCGATGAAAATGGCTACAAGGCTATATTGGGGGTTGATCTGGAACTGGCGCTAGGCGTAGACCTAGAGCGGGACCTTACACCTGTCAGTGTATATCTTCCCCGGAGAAATGTGAAAAGTGTTACTACACCTGAAGATGCATTGGGCAGCGGGATATTATATCCGTCAGGGTCTTTTGCTATCCAGCAGGAATTCAATAGCAAATATGTGATCACAAATATATCGTTCATGCGTGGGCTACTGGGCATGAATAACGATGAGATGTCGGCACTGGAAGTGAAAGGTGTATCCGGTCTGGACGACGTGGTGTTGAAGCAGCGCCTGCAGGCAGTACTGGGCAATGGTTTTACTGTTGAAACCCGCTATGAGCAGAACCAGGCACTGTATGCAATTATGCAGACCGAGAGATGGGCGGTGTATGTGATCATGAGTTTCATCCTGGTGATTGCTGCATTTAATATGATCGGCTCATTATATATGCTGGTAATGGAGAAGCGGAAAGATATCACCATTCTGAATGCGATGGGTGCCCGTTCACGACTGATCATGCGTATTTTCCTTACGGAAGGACTGATCATTGCGGGAATAGGAACGGTGATCGGTTTTGGGATCAGTATTGTGTTTTGCTTATTGCAGCAGAAATTTGGATTTATAAAACTGGAAGAAGATTCTTTCCTCGTGAGTGCATATCCGGTAAGTATGCATATCAGTGATTTTATACTGGTAAGTGTTACGATCCTTGTAATCGGGATGGCGGCCAGCTGGTATCCTGCTAAAAGGGCTGCCAGACAGCATATGGAGTTAAAAGCAACCTGATAACAATTATTACTAAGAATAATATCAAATAAAAAAGCATCCGTTTATAAGGCGGATGCTTTTTTTATTATTAAAAGTATTGTTATTAATAGTCACCTAATTCTGTTGCTGGTAATTGGGTGAGCGCTTTTGCCAGTTGTTCATCATTCGGGGCAATACCATGCCATTCGTGATGACCTTCCATGAAGTCAACGCCTTTACCCATTACGGTTTTCATCAGGATCACGATAGGCTGTCCCTGTCCTGTTAAGCTAACAGCTTTCTCCAGGGTAGCAACTACTTCGTCCATATTGTTACCGTCCATGTGCAGTACTTTCCATCCGAAAGAAGCAAATTTCGGTTCCAGGTCGCCCAGTCCGGCTACATCTGCCACGGTACCGTCAATCTGCTGACCGTTCCAGTCAACCGTTACAATCAGATTGTCTACTTTATGATGGGGAGCGAACATGATCGCTTCCCAGTTCTGACCTTCTTCGAGTTCACCATCACCATGGAGGGAGAATACCAGACGGTCGTCGTTATTTAATTTTTTGGAGAGAGCAGCACCGATAGCTACGCTCATACCCTGTCCGAGAGAACCTGAAGCGACCCTGATACCTGGCAGGTGTTCATGAGTTGTCGGGTGACCCTGAAGGCGGGAGTTAAGTTTACGGAAGGTAGTCAGTTCTTCTTTAGGAAAATAGCCTGCGTGGGCTAAAGTGCTGTAGAATACTGGTGAAATGTGCCCGTTTGAAAGGAAGAACAGGTCCTGATCTCCACCATCCATGTCAAAAGGCTGCGGCTTATGCTGCATAATTTTGAAATAAAGGGCGGTAAAGAAATCTGCACATCCTAAAGAACCACCTGGATGGCCGCTTTGGCAGCCATGCACCATACGAACTATGTCCCGTCTTATTTGTGTTGCTATGTCTTTCAACTGAGGCATGATAATTGCAAATTTTGAATTGCTAAATTAATAGAAAAATTAGATAGATCCCTGGCATATTTAGTCTTTAAAGCTAATAGTTTTTCGTGATCCAGGCTTCAAATCTATTTAATTTCCTATTTTTTTGATACACATTTGATTGAAATTAATATCTTTGCAGGAATCAAGCCCCTCCCAACATGGAGAATGTTTTAATTGCGACCGTCCTGAGTTTTGTTATAACCTATTTTGCAATCCCTGTTTTAATAAGGGTTGCTGAATTGAAACATCTTTATGACGAACCGGACGAACGGAAATCTCACAAGGCTCGTATACCAACTTTAGGGGGTATCGGTTTTTTTTCAGGTTTTGTAATGGCATCTGCGGTATGTGTACCTGCGTTTGCTGATTCCCCTTTTCAGTATATGGTGGCGGCATTCATCGTGATCTTTATGGTTGGGATGAAGGATGATATTGTGGGACTTTCTCCGTTAAAAAAACTGATCGGGCAATTAATGGCTTCTTTCGCTGTGATATATCTGGGCAATTTACAGATCAGCAGCATGTACGGAATTATGGGTATTGATGCCCTTCCTCCACATTTCAGTCTCTTACTCACTTATTTTACTTTCCTGGTTATCATCAACGCCTTCAATCTTATCGATGGTGTAGATGGTTTGGCTGGTAGTATCGGTATGCTGGTATCCGGCGTACTGGGTACCTATTTCCTGTACACAGGCGAACTGCTATATGCAGTAATGGGTTTTGCGATGGCTGGCGGACTGGCTGCTTTTCTTATCTATAACATTTCTCCTGCACGTATATTCATGGGGGACACTGGTTCCCTGATGGTGGGATTGGTAAACGCCATCCTGGCTGTTAAATTTATTGAAGTAGCGGGCAACCCTGCAGGTAAACTACCGGTAACTTCCGTACCTATTGTGGCAATCGCTATCCTGATCATGCCGTTGTTCGACACATTGCGCGTATTTGCGATCCGTATGATGAACGGAAGGTCTCCTTTCTCTGCAGACCGTAATCATATTCACCATTACCTGCTGGAACTGGGACTGAATCACAAACAGACCTCCGTGGTAATGGTAATGATCAACGCAGGCTATATTGCCCTGGCATTTGCCCTTCAGGATATAGGTTCTGCCTACCTGCTAAGTGCGATCCTGGGTTCGGCGCTGCTATTTACCGGTATACTGTATCAGATGAAAAAAAGGAAGGAAGCTATGCTGCGGGCGCTTACAGTGTCAGCTATCAAGGATGCTGCCAATGAGGCACAGGTTACGGCTAATCCTCCTAAGATCCTGCGTGTGAACACAAAAGGTATCCTGCAGGACAAATAATTACAGGCCCGGTCATCCTGTACCGGAGCCCCTCCCTTTGTAACGACTTTCCAAATTCAGATAAATCCTGTAGGTTTGCAGGCACTTAATTATTTTTTGCTATGCAAGATGATCTAACGTTAATTATAGACGATGCCACCGGAACCATGCAAAAGGCCATCGGACACCTGGAAGTAGAACTCACTAAGATCAGGGCCGGTAAAGCTAACCCGCAGATATTGGATGGAATTACGGTAGACTACTATGGTGCGCCTACTCCCCTTGCGCAGGTAGCCAACATCGCAGTGGCTGATGCCCGCACCCTGACCATTCAGCCATGGGAAAGGAATATGCTCCAACCAATAGAAAGGGCGATCATTGCCTCCAACATTGGCATTAATCCGCAGAACGACGGACAGATTATCCGTATGTTCCTGCCGCCACTAACAGAAGAAAGAAGAAAGGAATTTGTAAAACGTGCCCTTAATGAAGGCGAGCAGGCGAAAATAGCTATCAGGAATATCCGCAGGGATGCGATCGAAGCTATCAAAAAACTGCAGAAAGATGGTTTGAGTGAGGATACGGCGAAAGATTCAGAGGCCGACATCCAAAGCCTGACCAACAAATATATTGACATAGTAGACAAGCATACCGCGCAGAAGGAGAAAGAGATCATGGTGATCTAACCTGCATTGCCGGTAAATACTGCGTCACGTAGTAGCTGAACTTACATAAACGAATAAAGTAAAACGCTGGTCCGTCGGGATCAGCGTTTTGCTTTATTAACAATAAATACACCCGCGAGTATTACACCCAGGCATAATACCTGCATGAATGAGATACGCTCGCCGGCAAGCAAGCCCCAGCCAATAGCAACTACCGGCAAAGCATAAGTGACCATAGAGGCGAATAATGCGCCGGCTCTATTGATCAAAATGTAAAATAGCACCGAAGCGATACCACTTCCAAGCACACCCAAAGTAACACTGGCGGCTAATGAGCGCCACGGTACTTCAGGAGCGGACAGCAAAGGAAAGAAGTCAGTAAAGATGAGCACCGGTAGCGCGAAAATGGCGCAGAAGAATAGCGCAATAGAGCCCAGTTGTAGGGAACTGTATCCCTTCAGATGGTGATGTACCAGCGCAATATTGACCCCGTAACAAATGGTAGCCAATACGATCCACAAACCATAGTACCAATAACCGGTATCAACACCTTTTACCACAAAGAGCAGTACTACACCAAGCAGACCGATAAAAATACCTCCTAACTGTTGCCTGACGATAGGCGCCTGAAAGATGAAAAAGCCTGCCAGTAGGGACATCAATGGTACCAGGCCATTTAAGATACCTGCCAGTGCACTGTCTATCCGCGTTTCAGCGATGCAGAACAGGTAGGCAGGTATGAGGTTGCCCAGAATGCCGGACAAAATAATGATGGGGATCTTATTCAGGGGCGTCTTACGTATGAACTTTATGAAAAACGGCAGTAAGGCGACGCCTGCGCTCAACAGGCGTAGGCTGGCTACCTGGTATGGTGAGAGCGCTTCCAGACCGATTTTCATCAGTATAAAAGAACTACCCCAGGTCAGCGATAATAATAGGAAGATGCTCCAGTTGATGGCACGGCTGTTCACGCAAGGTTGTTTTAAGTCAGCAAAGTTCCGTATATTTTATTAATATGAACAGGCAGATTTTACCATGACGTCAACACTTCGGAGTGTATTTTGTTACTGTTAAATGAACTTAACCCTTGTATAATGAATAAGATCAATCTCTCAGAGATCAGCACCGACGCCCCGGAAGGAGTGGACAAAAAAGTCATCAAAGGAGTTACCAAAGAAATAGTAGAAGAACTGGATGAGCTGCAAAATCTTTTATATGCAGAGCATAAACACTCCATTTTGATAGTATTGCAGGGAATGGACGCCAGTGGAAAAGATGGCCTCATCAGGAAAGTGCTGGGTAACATGAATCCGCAGGGAGTAGACGTGCAGTCGTTCAAAGCACCACTGCAAGATGAAATGGACCATGACTTTCTCTGGCGTATACACAAGTTTGCACCTGCAAAAGGAATGATTCAGGTGTTCAATCGTTCGCACTATGAAGATATTCTGATACAACGTGTGCATAAATGGATAGATGATGAAACTGCAGAAAAAAGGATGAAGGCCATCAATGATTTTGAACGGCTGCTGAGTGAACATAACAACACGACTATCCTGAAATTCTATCTGCATATTTCAGAAGATGAGCAGAAAAGCCGCTTGAAAGAACGCCTGGAAGATCCGCGTAAAATGTGGAAATATAATAAGAACGATTCGACAGAAGCCAAGCTGTGGAAGGATTACAGACGAATGTACGAAGATGCTATTGAAAAGTGTAATGATGTCAGATGGATCATCGTTCCTGCAGACAGGAACTGGTATAAGGAATACATAGTGGCACAAACGTTGAGGGACACACTCCGTTCTTTTCATATGGAGTATCCGAAACTGCAGAGATAAAATGGCAACAGTAATATTGGTATAAAGTATAATAATTATCTTTAGCCGAGATTGTCTTCACCCTTAAAAAGTTTATTATGTCGTTCTTCAAAGAGTTTAAAGAGTTTGCAACCAAAGGAAATGTTATTGATCTGGCTGTCGGTGTGATCATCGGTGCTGCTTTCGGAAAGATTGTTTCTTCATTGGTCGATAACATCTTTATGCCCATACTGGGTATTCTGACAGGAAAGGTGGATTTCAAACAGAAATTCATTCAGTTGGACTATAGTAAGGGAACTGCTGATACCCTTGAAGCGGCAAAGACAGCCGGGATACCTGTTGTATCATATGGCATCTTTATACAGAACTGTATTGATTTTATCATTATGGCTTTTTGTATCTTTCTGTTGGTGAAGTTTATTAACCGTCTTACCAGGAAGAAAGAAGAAGCGCCTGCTCCTGCTGCCCCACCAGTGCCAACTACAGAAGAAAAATTATTGATGGAGATCCGTGATGTACTGAAGAGTAAATAATCTCATTATAATGCTGGCCCTGAGTGTTGTAGCGTATTCCTATCGCTGCACAGATATTGCTTTGGGCCAGCTGCCTTTATCCCCACTGGGGAAATTCCCCGTTAGTTTTATATTTTTGCGGTCACGTTCCTATGACGTGGCATGTTCGTAACGCCAACACCGGCAATATTTATCCACAGCATTTAAATGTTTACACTGATGAGAAGATCCGTCCTGACTATTATTTGTTTTTTGGTATGCACTTCATTCCTGCGCGCACAAAGTGACTGGATGAAAACATCCAGAGAAGAAGCCAGCGGAAAAATTAAGAAAGATGCCAATGATACTGTTCCCTCCGTATGGAAGAAGGGAGGCATTTTTAACCTGAATATTAACCAGGGAAGCCTGACAAACTGGGCTGCGGGTGGCGACAAGTTCTCCTTCTCCGTGGCATCTAATCTGAGTGCATATGCGTTCTATAAAAAGGGAAAGAATAACTGGGACAATGTGCTGGACCTTGCATATGGCTATGTGAACACGACCAGTCTTGGCGGGCGTAAAAGTGACGACCGTATCGGCATTACTACAAAATATGGTTATGAGATCGGGAGAAACCTTTACCTCAGTGCCCTCCTGGATTTACGTACCCAGTTTACAGATGGTTACTTATATCCGTCTTCTGATACGGCTAAGCCGACGCTGGTGTCTCGTTTTTTTGCGCCGGCATATGTGCTTGTGTCGCCAGGTCTTGACTATAAGCCCAATGATCAGCTTTCCGTGTTCTTTTCTCCGGTCACTGCACGTTATGTGGTTGTGGTAGATGATTACCTGGCATCGCAGGGCGCCTTTGGCGTTGATACCGGTAAACATGTGAAGAATGAGCTGGGTGCGTATCTGACGGTAAACTGGGTAAAGACGCTCGCTAAGAATATTGTGTACAAGACCAGGATGGACCTGTTCTCTGACTATAAACATAACCCGCAGAACATTGACCTGTTCTGGACCAATAGTCTCAACCTGCAGGTAAACAAGTATATTTCCGCCAACGTTTCTGTTGATATGATCTATGACGATGATGTTAAGGTCTTTGCCAATGAGAAAACGGGCGTACTTGGGCCGAGATTACAGGTGAAACAGGTGATAGGGGTCGGTTTTACGGCCAAGTTCTGATGAGCGGGATTTTTCGTTATTTTTGATGGCTTTCACTTTCAATGCCGCAACAGATCAGTTGTCGGCAGATAAGTGAAAGCCATATGTAACATTATGAATGACAACTCTTACAAGATAAAACTGCCTCAGTTCGAGGGGCCATTTGACCTGTTGCTCTTCTTTATTGAGAGGGACGAGCTGGACATTTATAATATCCCGATTACGACCATTACACAGGATTTCCTGGAATATATACATCACCTGGAGTCGTTGAACATAGAGCTAGCCAGTGAATTTATCCTTTTCGTGTCTACACTGATGCGTATAAAGGCCAAAATGTTACTGCCCCGCAAAGAGCTGGATGAGCAGGGACTGGAAATTGACCCTCGCCAGGAGTTGATTGATAAGATACTGGAATACAAACGTTTCAAACAGGCAGCGGCAGAACTGGCAGAGCGGGAAGCTGAACGTATGTTACAGATCAAACGCGGTAATATCGCCAAAGAACTGGCAGCTATAGGAGAAGCTACGAGTGAGGGGACCGAGGTACAGACGCTTACCCTGTTTAAGCTGACCAAGACTTTCGAAAAGGTAATGCAGCGTGTAAAACAACGGGAAAATAAGCCACAGCACGTGGTATATAAATATGAATACACCATGGAAAGTTCCCGTGAGTACATGATAGACCTGGCTGCCAGGGAAAAGACGATGGCTTTCGAAAAGATCTTCGATCTGTGCCGGGACAGGGTCCATGCCATCTTCCTGTTCCTGGGTATGCTGGAACTGGTGCAGATGAAGTATATGGGAATTATGGTGGGTGAAGGCCGGAATAACTTTATAATTGAGTACATTGAGCCAGAAGACCGGGAAGTAGAAGTAGCCGGTGCATTTGAATGAGCGAGAAACGTGCACATATAGAAGTAGTACCGTTACCCAGGTATGCGCAAACAGATCCCAAGTTTGTTGTGTCCAGCCTGTGCGAATTGGGCGATGGCTTTTTCGCCAGTAATGGCGTGGCTCACCGGCATGACTTCTATACCATTTACTGGATCAAAAAGGGGCACCTTATCAATACAATTGACACAGTAACCCATGCTGTGAAAAAAAACACTCTTTTCTTCCTTGCGCCAGGACAGGTGCATAAAATGGAGTTCAGCGAAAAAGTAGAAGGGTATATGATCGCCTTTCAGGATGCTTTTATGTGTCTGAAAGACCAGGCAGCCACCCTGATGGGGATCAACTCGTCCCTTTTTTTTAATAATCAGTTCAGCAGTGTTATTACTCTTACCTCCGAGCAGGAGAAAGATTTTGAGATGGTGCTGCATATGCTGATGAAGGAAGTAAATGAACAGGCGGCAGACTATGAAACAGCATTTCATGGGCTATTGCGGTATTTCCTGGTGCTGGCCTCCCGTATTAAGGGCAGCAGCATGCTGGCGGCGCCAGAGCAACATGCTACTCACAATAGCTCCCTATTCCTCCAGTTTAAGAACCTGATAGAAGAGAAATACGACACTCTGAAGAATGTGTCGGACTATGCCGGCATTCTCCATATAAAACCGGTTTTGCTGAACGAGATCAGCAAGCAGCTGTCGGGAATTACTGCGGGGGAGCATATCCGCAACCGCGTGATCCTGGAAGCGCAGCGTTATCTGTATAATACAGACCTTTCCGCGAAAGAAATAGCGTATAAACTGGGATTCGACGACCCCCACTATTTCAGCCGCTTCTTTAAGAAATATACCAATCAGACTCCATCAGAATTTAAGGATGCCTCCCGGGCAAGTGTCTAATAATGTGTAAAAAAGACGGGTTGTAAAAAAAAAGTCCACCTATTAAGTCATTCTATCCATTTCTAATAGTTGTTGCAACGTGTAATTTTGTATTGTCTTAATGAAACGGATGTGACGGCAGATGAGCGAAGAGAGGAAATAACAGAATGGCACAGTTATAGGGGCAGAGATAGATTTGCTAATCAATCTTTTACAGAGACAAACGAAAACAACACATACTTAAAAAAACACTAAACTTAAAAACACTTAAAGTTATGGCAACCTGGAAAATCGACCCTTTGCACAGTGAAGTAGAATTTAAGATCAGACACCTGATGATCACTAACGTGACCGGATATTTTGGTAAATACGACGCAACTGTAGAAAGCAGCAGCGATGATTTCACCGATGCAAAGATCAGCTTTGAAGCAGATGTTGATAGTATCTCTACTAAGAACGAACAGCGCGACCAGCACTTAAAAGCTGAAGATTTCTTCCACGCTGCACAGTATCCTAAACTGACTTTCTCTTCTACTGCTGTAAAGAAAGTGAATGATGAAGAATATAAAGTAACTGGTGACCTGACTATACGTGGTGTAAGCAAACCAGTGGAACTGACCGTAGAATTCAGCGGCATTGTAAAAGATCCATATGGTCAGACTAAAGCCGGTTTTGAGATCAAAGGTAAGATCAACAGAAAGGATTACGGACTGACTTATCATGCAGCTACTGAAGCTGGTGGTATAGTTGTAGGAGATGAAGTGAAATTGCAGGCTGGAGTACAGCTCGTAAAGCAAGGTTAAGCATAAACAATCAATACTGGCATTCAGTCATTGCTGTAAGTGTCTAATAGCATGGAATAAAGAAGTTTCAGACATGGAAGAGTGATAGCAATGATGTGAAGGAAGAGGTTTTTTTGAGGATGATTGCCAGAAATAGTGTAGGCCGGATGATGTATTCATCCGGCCTTTTGTATCTGGCATTCATGTAGAGAAAAATCTACGTGTTAATACCTCTGCGTAAGCAAAAAAGAAATAGTAATTTCAGCCCCAATAACCACTTTCAAACACTTATTCATTAAACTATCAAACGCTTTAATCATGAAAAGATCTGCATCCGCCAACTGGAAAGGTACCGGTAAAGATGGAAAAGGTACAGTAAGTTCACAGTCCGGTGTATTAAGCAATACGGCGTATTCTTATAAAAGCCGCTTTGAAGATGGTACAGGTACTAATCCTGAAGAGCTGATAGCAGCTGCACATTCAGGATGTTTCACTATGAAACTCAGTTTCCTGTTGACTGGTGCTGGTTTCACACCTGAAAATCTTGACACTAAAGCTACTATCACACTGGACAATGGCGCTATCACTAGCAGCCACCTGGAGCTGAAAGCAACTGTTCCTGGTATTGATCAGGCTAAGTTTGCTGAGCTGGCAGAAGAGGCAAGAACTAATTGCCCGATCTCTAAGCTGTTGAATACAGAGATCACACTGGATGCACAATTGGCGTAAGGAAAGACACTATGAAGGTCCCGTTCTCTGTCATGGAGAGCGGGACTTTTTATTTATGTAAATAGTCCACTTTTTTCATCAAGCAATCCATTTATCAGTCCGTATTTAATGAGGATATTTGTATTGTAAAGGAGAAAATATTTATGGAAAAGATCGTTCACAGGGCAGATTCCCGTAGCTTTTCAAATCATGGTTGGTTACAGAGCTATCATACATTCAGCTTTGCAGGTTATTACAATCCGGAACGTATACATTTTGGAGCATTACGTGTATTAAATGATGATATAGTAAAAGGAGGAATGGGGTTTGGAACACATCCTCACGACAATATGGAAATTGTATCTATCCCGTTCAACGGTGCGCTGGAACATCATGACAACACCGGCCGGCATGAGATCATCCGCAGTAATGAGGTACAAATAATGAGCGCAGGCAGTGGTATATCACACTCAGAATTCAATGCTTCCAAAACGGATCCTGTTAACTTCCTGCAGATATGGGTATTCCCGAAGTTGCGTGACATCATGCCACGATATCAGCAACGGGCATTTGAACAGGCAGACAGGCAGAATAAACTGCAGGTAGTCGTATCGCCTGAAGCAGATAGCGATGCATTACTTATAAATCAGGATGCATGGTTTTCTCTTGGTTATTTTGAGGAGGGGCAAACTGTGGATATTGCACCGAAAATGTCACAGCATGGTAGTTATCTTTTTGTAATAGACGGAGAGGTGGAAGTAGCCGGAGAAGTGCTGAAACGTCGTGATGCCATAGGTTTGAGCCAATATGATACTGCTACAGTAAAAGCTCTCAAAGCGGCAAACTTTTTGTTGATTGATGTACCGATGAGTTGATTAAACATCACCCAAAAAATACTTTGCTATGAGTACTGCAACTACGAACATCGGACTCGAAAAGAAAACATCCAAAGAATTAGCCGGTAAACTGAACACATTACTGGCCACTTATCAGTTGTTCTATATGAATGTACGTGGGTTTCACTGGAACATACGTGGTGACAAGTTCTTTACGCTGCATGCAAAATTTGAGGAGTTATATACGGATGCATTGACAAAGATAGACGAAATAGCAGAAAGGATATTGACACTGGGTTTTACTCCGACGCATGCATTCTCCGATTATATCGAGCAATCTGTTATCACAGAAGTGAAAAATGAAAGTAAGGATATTGTTTGCGTTCAGCATGTACTTTCCGGTTTGCAATCACTGATAGAGCTGGAGCGGGAAGTATCTGCGCTTAGCGACGGAGATGGTGATGATGGTACAAATGATCTGATCACAACTTACATCAGGGAACAGGAGAAATTGGTATGGATGTATAATGCATATCTGAAATAGATCAGAAATTAAGCATAAGAGGGTTGTTGTATAAAAGGGAATTTTCCTGGTTATACAACAACCTTTTTTATGCAGTTTGATATAAGGCGCAGTCTGCAATTCCTAAATCTTAATTCCTAATTCCTAATTGAAAAAAGCTTTGTAACTTAGAAATGTGTAACGGACAAATATTGTATTGCTTAATTATTTCACGTTAAAATCAATACACATGGAAGTATCCGCACAAACTTCAGATCTCGAACAGATCAGTAACTGGAAGGACGAAGTGAACAATGCCAGGGAGGTCCTCCAGTCTATGCGCAGCCAATTAGAGCAGTTATCTCGTCGGAAAACTGACGAAGAATCCCTGGCCCAGATAGAGCATTTTCAGAACCAATTCATCTGCCAGGGTGAAAAAGCAGATGAGCTACGGCACGATCTGAAACAATCCGCTAAAAAGATATCGAACAACGGGACACCTCCCATTTTGCATGACGACCGTCCTGTGGATGATTTCGACGTCCTGCAGGACCGTATGTATACATTTAGAAAGCTATACAACGAATTAAGGGACGAGTTCAAGGCATTCAGTGCTTTTTCGTAAAGTTTGTACTGGATAAAACTCATAGTTCGATTACGACTTCTGCACTAACTGCATAAGCGGTGCAGGTGAGGACGAAGCCCTGCTCAATTTCTTTGTCCGTAAGCACGTTATTCAGGGCCATCCACACTTTACCCTTTGTACAGCGTGCGGTGCAGGAACCGCAAACACCTCCTTTGCAGCTATATGGTACGGCGATGCCTTGAGCAAGCGCCTCCCCAAGTATATTGTGATTGCCGGGAATGGAGAGCTTATGTACTCCTCCGCGCAGGTGTAATTCTACATTCTTCATAGAAGTATCTTCCGGCACGCCTATTCTGGCCAGCTGCGGGGCTGTATTTACCACGAAGTTCTCCTTATGCAGCTGTTCCTCTGCGAACCCCATAAAAGTGAGCGTAAATAGGATCGTTCGCATGTATTCCGGTGGCCCGCACAGGAAGAACTGAGCGTCCTCTTTCCGGTACCTGAGTTGTTGCTTTACCAGTGGTTCCAGGGAAAGGTTGCTAAGCCGGCGAACAATATGATCCGGATCGCCGCTGTACAAACGGATAATGTGTAACTGCTGCGAGAACTTTGTAGCCAGCTCCTGTAGCTGCTGGTGAAAAATAGTCCGGTTTTCGGAAGTATTGCTATAGATCAGTTTTACGTGGGCCGTTGGCTCATTATGGAGAATCTCCTTCAACAGTGAAAAAAGCGGTGTAATACCGCTTCCTGCGCCAAATAAGAAGATATCCCGCGGGTTGGTTGCATGGCCCGGAAGGGTAAAGCGACCGGAAGGCAATAGCGCCATGATCTCGTCGCCGGCTTTCCAATGATGTAGTATATGGCGGGAGATCTCTCCGTTCTGTTTTTCCCGGATGGTAACGGACGGATAAGGATCTATTCCGGGCGTCGAGCTGAAAGAATAAGACCGCCTGTATTCAGTACCATGCAGGTAGATGAGAAAGGTAATGAATTGTCCTGCCTGGTATTCAAGGGCCTGTCCATCGATCGTTTCCAGTCTGTATGTAAATGCGTCTGCTGTTTCTGCTATAATCTCCCTGATGCGAAGGTGTATATACAATTCATCCATGTCATAAAAATAAGGGAAGCCACCTTTATGAACAATAGTCATAGTTGGTGGCTTCCCGGATTATCTTGTAATATTTACTGTCTTAATCAGGCAGTTACAGTGATCTTTTCTTTAAGCATGGCACGTGCTGCGCTGGCGATGCCTGCAGCATCGTAACCACATTCGCGGTGGAGGTCATCCGGTTTGCCGTGTTCTACGATGCGGTCTGGAATACCCAACATACGTACATCTGCTTTATAGCCATGAGCGGCCATAAACTCCAGGATAGCACTGCCGAAGCCGCCTGTTATTGCAGCATCTTCTACTGTGATCACCTTGTCAAATTCGCTGAATATTTCATGCAGTAAAGCTTCGTCCAGCGGTTTTACAAAACGCATATCGTAGTGAGCGGGCTGTAAACCATCTGCCAGCAATTCTTTACAGGCTTCTGTTACAAAGTTGCCGGGATGCCCCAGGGAGAGGATCGCAATGTCTTTACCGCTACGCAGTTTGCGGCCGGTGCCTATTTTGATCTCTTTAAACGGCTGTTTCCAGTCAGGCATCACACCTTGTCCCCTTGGATAACGGATCACAAATGGTGACTGCTGGGTAGGCAGCTGGGAGGTATACATCAGGTTACGTAATTCCTCTTCATTCATCGGTGAACTGATGATGACATTCGGTACGCAACGCATAAAGGCGATATCATAAGCGCCATGGTGTGTCGGGCCATCTTCACCTACCAGACCTGCACGGTCCAGGCAGAATACAACAGGAAGTTTCTGGATAGCTACATCGTGTAATGCCTGGTCATATGCTCTTTGCATGAAAGAGGAGTAGATGTTACAGAATACGCGCATACCCTGTGTGGCCAGACCGGCGGAAAGAGTTACGGCATGCTGTTCACAGATGCCCACATCAAAGGCGCGGTCGGGCATTTTTTCCATCATGAACTTCAGGGAAGAGCCGGAAGGCATGGCGGGGGTAATACCCATCACGGTTTTGTTCAGCTCAGCCAGTTCAATGATAGTATGGCCAAATACGTCCTGGTATTTTGGAGGCTGTGGTTTATCCGGTTGTTTCTTGAAGATCTCACCGGTAATTTTATCAAACAGGCCCGGAGCATGCCAGGTAGTCTGGTCTTTCTCCGCCAGTGCATATCCTTTACCCTTGGTGGTAACAATATGCAGCAGTTTAGGGCCGGGAATGTCTTTCAGGTCCTGGAGGGTATCCACGAGCTTCACGATATTATGTCCGTCGATGGGACCGAAATAACGCAGCTTCAGGGATTCGAACAGGTTGCTGGAACTGGATACGACACCTTTCAGACCGGCTTCCAGTTTGGATGCCATGTCACGGGTGAAGCGTTTACCTACGGGCAGTTTGCCGAGCAGGTTCCACACATCGTCACGCAGTTTGTTATAAGTAGGAGAAGTGGTAATGTCTGTGAGGTATTCTTTCAATGCACCTACATTCGGATCAATGGACATACAGTTGTCATTGAGAATGATCAGCACATTGGCATTGGCTACACCTGCATGGTTGAGGGCCTCGAATGCCATCCCTGCCGTCATTGCCCCATCTCCGATCACGGCGATGTGCTGACGGTCTGTTTCGCCCTTATATTTTGAAGCAATAGCCATCCCCAAAGCAGCAGAAATGGAGGTGGAAGAGTGGCCTACTCCGAAGGTATCGTACTCGCTTTCATCTCTTTTAGGGAATCCGCTGATACCATGATATTTACGATTAGTATGGAAAACGTCTCTCCGGCCGGTAAGGATCTTATGGCCATAAGCCTGGTGTCCTACGTCCCATACCAGTTGGTCGTAGGGGGTATTAAACACGTAATGCAGCGCTACACTCAGTTCTACAACACCCAGGCTGGCAGCAAAATGCCCACCGTGAACGCTGACAACATCAATAATGAACTGGCGGAGTTCTTCACTCACCTCGTGCAGCTGCTCTTTACTGAGATTCCGCAAATCGGCAGGGGTTTCGATCTTGCCCAGCAACGGGCCCGGCGTAATATTCATACTTCTTGATGCAGGATTTAATAAACAAAAGTACAAATTAAAGTGCTAATCTACATTTATTCCATACATCAGCAGATTTGGGACTTCTGCAATGCCGAATACCCATTCATAACATTTGGGGTCAGGTCAGGTAAGCACATCGGTATTTTTGAAAATGTAGCAGTAGTTTACTAATTTTCAGATAGATGTTTAAACGAATATCAAGATATTGGTGGTGTCAAATTTTGGGCTGGATAACATACGCGATAGTCAATCTGTTCTTTGCTTATTCATTTGCAGGCTCTTTTGGATCATTCTATCTGGTAAACCTGCTGGTGATCATGTTTTTTGGTATCCTGTCCACGCATTTATTGCGGAGCGTTATCAAGAGATTAAATTGGTTTCAGTATAGTTTCGAAAGCCAGATGTTGCTTTTTTTCGGCCTCACCGTTAGCGCCGGAGTGATTATTTATGTGGGTAATACTATTACAGGAAACCTGTTCAGATACTCATGGCAACAACGTGGACTGACGGACCAGACGACGCTGACCTACCTGCTGCCCATATTCCTTATCACCTCCATTTGGTGGCTGATCTATTTTGTATGGCACTATATTGAGCGGAGCCGTAACAGCCAGGTGGACAAACTGAAACTGGAAAGTACAGTTAAAGAGCTGGAGCTGAAAACGATCAAATCCCAGTTAAACCCGCATTTCATTTTTAACGCACTGAACAGCATCCGGGCCCTGGTTGACGAGAATCCCCAACGGGCCAGAACTGCCATTACAGAGCTTTCTAATATCCTGAGGAGCTCTATGCAGGTGGAAAAAGCAGAAACGGTAAACCTGGAAAATGAGTTGGACATAGTAAAAGACTACCTTGCACTTGAGAATATCCGGTTCGAAGAGCGCCTGAAGGTGCAATATGATATAGACCCGGAAACGCTGGAACTACCTATCCCTCCAATGATGCTGCAAACATTGGTAGAAAATGCCATCAAACACGGTATTTCCCGTACAGTTAGCGGAGGAACGGTAGTGATCGGTTCACATGTAAGGGACATGCATCACGAGATCACGATAGAGAATACGGGACAAATTGGAGGAGAAGAGACCACCGGACACGGTTTTGGTCTGCAAAGCACAAGGCAGCGCCTGAGTTTGTTGTATGGGAATAAAGCGTCATTCAATATTTATAATAAAAATGAGGCGACGGTTGAAGCAAAAGTGCTGATGCCGTTGTTTTAAATGTATTATTCGCGCCAAGTTTTAAAAGTAGTTGCTCATGAAAAAAGCTTTGATAATCGATGACGAACGCCTGGCCAGAAGCGAGCTAAAAAAATTACTGGCTGACCACCCTGAAATAGTGGTAGTGGGGGAAGCCGTAAATGCAAAGGACGGACTGGAAAAAATTGAAACACTACATCCTGACCTGCTTTTCCTGGACATACAGATGCCGGATAAAACAGGTTTTGATTTGTTGGCAGAATTAGAAAAAGCGCCACAGGTGATCTTCACCACTGCTTATGATGAGCATGCGCTAAAAGCATTTGAATATAATGCGCTGGATTACCTGTTAAAGCCAATAGAGCCTAAACGGCTGGCAGACGCGATCCACAAGCTGCATCAGCTGGAAGAAAAAGAGCGGCAGGCGGAAGCCGGCGCTATTCGTACCATCCTGTCGGAAAATGACCAGGTATTTGTAAAGGATGGTGATCGCTGCTGGTTTGTCAAACTGCAGGAGATCCGGCTTTTTGAGAGTGTTGGAAACTATGCCCGGGTATATTTCGAAAGTAATAAACCGTTGATATTGAAATCATTGAATGCTTTGGAAGAGCGCCTGGACGAAAGGACTTTTTTCAGGGCAAACAGGAAACATATTGTGAATCTCCGCATGATCGAAAAGATCGATACCTATTTCAATGGCGGGCTGCTCCTTGAAATGCGTGGCGGTGAGAAAATAGAAGTGAGCCGCAGGCAGGCAGTGAAGTTCAAAGAGATGATGAGCCTCTGAAACATTAGGCCCGTCAAAACCGGGCTGGAAGCCTTGAGAGAACGTCTTGCCGGAATAGCGGTTACAGGATTTAAGAGATTATCCGACAACTACAGAGGGCTGTTAAGAGGATAGATAAAAAATAAAAAGGAAACGCTGATTATCGTATTACGACAATCAGCGTTTCCTTTTTACTTAAAATTATTTTAATACTGGTGCAGCAGCGTGTACTGCGTCAGCAATTTCTTTGATCAGAGAGGCTTCTTTTTCGATAGCGTTTCCTACTACGATAATATCAGCGCCGGCTTTGCAATTGATATATGCTTTCTCAGCATCACGGATACCACCGCCAACTATAATAGGGGCTGATACCTGGCTGGCAACACGGGCAATCATGCTTTCGCTGATGGGTTTACGGGCGCCGCTGCCGGCATCCATGAATACGACCTTCATGCCGAGCATTTCTCCTGCTATCGCAGTACACATGGCAATATCGTCTTTATCAGCCGGGATTGGCGTCGTATTACTAATATACGAAACAGTAGTAGGAGCACCACCATCAATTAAAATGTAGCCTGTGGAAATAACTTCGAGGCCGCTTTTTTTGACAGCGGGTGCAGATAATACATGCTGGCCGATCAGTAACTCAGGGTTACGTCCGGATATCACAGACAAGTAAAGCAATGCATCGGCATAGCGGGAGACCTGTGATGGACTACCGGGAAACAATACAACAGGAATATCACAGAGACTTTTAAACTGTTGTACGCACTCATCAAGATGATTGGTGATCACAAGACTACCTCCCAAAAAAATGTAATCCACCTTTGCCGCGGTACATTTGGCCGCAAGGTCTGCTATACCAGCAGGAGTTACCTTGTCCGGATCAATCAGAACAGCAAAAGATTTAATCCCCTTTGCTTTCCTATCGATAAAAGAATTGTATATTTTATTGTGCATTAAAATAGCATTGTTCCGGTTGTCGCAAATGTATAAATTTTTCGGTAATAAGTCACATTGTTAGTTAAATATGCATATTATCCATTTTTTATTCGTGAAACTTCCCACCCAGCAAGGGTTCTGCTCGTTTGTTGTACAATCATCAGGCCATTTCTTCTATGTAAACCAATGAAAACCAAAAAGGTTAAAAGAGCATCATATAAAATAAAAATATACTTTTTTAACAGGCATTACAAGTACTTAGATGAGCCGTGAAGTCCCTTTCTATAGGGCAGAACGACCAATTTAGCTCATCAGTATACCTTGAACTAACGGCAATACAACCCCATCAGTAGCGAATTTCGGGCGCTGTTAACGAATTTAGTAAAAAAATAAAATTGGGCTAAAGCCAATACAGGACTATATTTTACCGATTTTGCAGTGCTAACCTTTGTTAATGATTTGTTATTGTGGCCTTAAAATTTCAAAGAAAAATAACATGCCCTTACATTTGTATTCAAATAGGGTTTTCATAGGATAGTAACAAATTGAGGGCGCCTTTCCAGGTGCCCTTACTATTTTTGCCCGTTTCCGGATGCTCCATCCGATTATTTACCAGGATCTTAATTTCTTCTTCCCTTATTGGCTTGTTTTAGCAATCTGTAATTGTTTTCATTCTCTGTTTACGACTTCTGTTGGCTGGTTTTATCTGCCTTTCCGAACGTGTATCCTGCAAGACAGTTTATCTTTATTTTAATATATCCGTAAAAGAGCTGGTTTTGGATTTTTAACAAACCATTATATTTTTTTTCGGGTATTTAAAAAGGAGCATGATAATTTGAAGGATTTCAAATATTTATCGGCCTGTCTACGTTGCAATAAATATTTTATATATTTGTTATTGTATTAATTTTATTATGGTTACTGTCCTATGAAAAACCAAATATTTCCTACAGGCGTGAATCATCATGCAATGTAAAATGACTCTCGAAAGCAATGGTTTATCCATTGCTTTTGTTTTTCTATTCGAGGGTAACCCGGTTCAACCCACAATTAGTTTGGGATTTATAATTTTGATTTTGTATTTTTAATCTTACAAATTTTTTACACTATGAAAAAGCTGTTGTTCCTGCTGTTGGTAAGTTTAGCCTCAGCCGCATCAGCAAGCGCAAGTAGCGAAAAATGGAAGGACGAGGACAAAACCAAGGCATCCAAAGAGAAAGAGAAGGAAAAAGACGGTGATAAAACCGGAACAAAGAGTGCTAATTGCGATGATAAGACGGTAACGGCTACAAAAACAACGACCCGACCTGGAAGGGTTGAAGAGTACGTATGGATGTTGCCCAAAGATCAGGATGGTGATAAAATGTATGAGGAGGAGTTGAAAAAGGGGATAGTAGATCTGTACAAATGGTATCTTCAGAATGAGTCTCGCATTAACAACAATGATATCATGAAGATGACTGGCAATGAGCTGGCCTTCCCTTTTAAAGTTGATGCAAAGACCCTCCAGCAATACTTCCAATTCGTGAAGAATAATTTTCCAGGCTTAAGTGAGGACGATCTGTCGGACGACGCCTCGACTGTTAAAAAACAACCAGTTGCCAACCGGAAAAAATACGCACCTGTCAGCAGAAGAGACGATATGGAGAGTCAAATGACACTCCCGGTTAATAAATAAAAGTTTGCCTTGCCATAATGCATTTGGAGTTTAGTTACAATAAGGAGGAGGTATTGAATGCATTACGCTATCATTTCATGCAGCGGGGAGAAATAAAAGTTTTCAGGAACACACTCTTCATCCTTCTGGCCTTTACAATGGCCGGATATGCTTTCAAAATAGTCACACTTGGTGCCCTCATTGGTATCGCTGCCATGGTGGTGCTTATCATTATGGTATTCTGGTTCCTGTTGCCAGTGTCTATTTATAACAAAGCTGCCACTTTCAAAGACGATATTCACCTGAAATATTCAGAAGAGGGAATTACCATCTCTACCCGTAACAGCGAGAACCAACGCTTGCTCTCCTGGAGCACATTCACCAAAGTTGTGGAAGCCAAAAACTTTTTCTTTCTCTACAGAGGTAAAAAGAACTTCTTCCTCGTTCCCACCAGCGCTTTTAAGTCAGAAGATGCACATAAGGAATTCAGCCGTCTGGCGAATAATAATATCAATTAAAAAGCCCCGGCCAGAGGGCCAGGGCAATTGCCATCAATCAGACAGCGGGAATTTATTAAGGATAGTTGTGCTCTTTACTGCCGGTCCCACCAGCTCTTAGATGCTTTCGTATCACCTCCGATATCACCTGCCGCTTTATTATATGCCTCCGCATTTTGCGTACGTTCTGCTAATGGGTAGGTAAGACGGGAAGGTACAAATGGAACGTTCTGGTCTAATGAACCGGAATAAGGTGCTCTGAACAGAGAATCACCGTTTGGCTTTTTGAAGTCAAGACGCAGACGCTCAAACCATGCCTGGAATCCTTGTGGATATAAGGCCAGCCACTTTTGCGTACCGATCACATTCTTCCACTCGCCTGCTGTATATGGTACAGATGCTATATACTCGTCAATACCATCAGTGATACCCCAGTAAGCCATCGAAGCCCGGATGCCGGTTTGATAATACATATCTGCCGACTGCCCTACAGCCCAGTTTCTAGCTGCAGCCTCGGACAGTATGAATGCTACTTCCGGATAGCTCATTAATATGCCGGACATGGTATCAGCGTACATGCGGGTGCCGGGATAAGAATAATTGTTAGGTGGCATTCTGGAAGGATCATTAGCACTGCGTCCATATTCCAAACCAGTGATCAGTCCTGTCGTTTTCGCCGGTCTTACATATACCGTCAGTCTTGGATCATTGGTGCTCTTCATATAATCTACCAGTGTAGTACTGACAAAGAAATCTAATATTTCCCTTTCTGATTCTGCCATAGGGAACTTATTGGGCGCTGCATTCAGGTATCTGAAAACTGCATTGTTCGCATTGCTGCTCATTGCAGATTGATAATGTGCTTCAATAACAGCTTTTGCCTTTTCCGGTTGCGCATCTGCAATACGTATAGCCAGGCGAAGAAGCAAAGAGTGTCCCAGGGTCTGCCATTTAGCCACGTCACCATTGTAGATCACATCTCCGGATGTAAACGTAGGTTGTGCAGGGTCCAACGCTGTGATCTGCTGCTCTAACGTACTTATCAGAGAAGCATAAATTGAATCTTGTCTGTCATATGCAGGAGTAATATTCTCGCCCTCTTTTAAAGCCTGTGAGTATGGAACATTGACATAAGCGTCTGTAAGGATCTGGTATAACCACACCTTTAATATCGAAGCAATTGCATTCTGATTTTTTGCTGCTGGATTATCAGTTGTTGCATTATTCAACGTTATGATCTTATCCAGGTTATGCAACGATACATACAGGAAGTTCCACAACGCGGTATTGTTATTTTCATCAAGCGCATACTGGCTATCTCCTACCCGCGAATTTCCGGACCAGTATTGTGCGTAATGCATACCGATATATCCGTTCTGCAAAGTACTGTAGAGATAGTCCATCGCATTTTTCTCAGCTCCTGTCAACAGGAAAGCTGGAGTCGATTCTGTGGGACGGGTTGGATCGTGATTAATATCATCTAGTTTCTTACACCCTGCCATCATCCCAAAGATGAATAAAACCGGCCACGCGTATATTAAGAATCTTTTCAGCATTTAATTCAATTTTTAGAATGAAACATTCAGGTTAACACCATAAGAACGCAGGGAGGGCAATGCTCCTCCTTCAATACCCTGTATGTTGGACGATGAATTCAGAATATTGGAAGGGTCCACATTCGGTGCATTAGATTTAATCAGCCACAGGTTCCTTCCATACAGGGAGAGACGCGCGCTTTGTGCATGCACTTTTTTAGACCAGGAGTCGGGCAAATTGTAGCCCAGTTTTACCTCACGTAAGTAGATATAACTCGCATCATACAGATTAGCTCTGCTAAGATTCCTTCCTTCGTTGTTCTGGAAATAAGTAGCTGCATCCAACACTACCTCGTTCGGTTTGCCATCTTCTGTTACTCCGGGAGCAATGATGCCTTTTTCCCTTACACCATTTGCAGCAGTAATATCCAGCAGGCCCGAGCCTTTACCGTACATGTTGGTATATGAGAAGAATTCACCACCGTGTTGGAAGTCCACCAGAGCGGACAGATAAACGCCTTTATAAGTAAAGGAGTTCGTTACACCTCCTACATAATCAGGATAGGCATTACCTATAGGAACAGGATTGTCTGTTATCTTGTACAAGCCATCTGCACCTACAATTTTGCGCCCTTGCGCATCGTACACATAATCTGTTCCCAGCAATGTTCCCATTGGTTTACCCACATAGGCAGCAACGGATACTTTTGTTGTTCTGCGGTCCGTACCGATCAGCAATACAGGCAAAGAGCTGTTGTACTGAGGTATGTCCAGGTTCAGCAGCTTGTTACGGTTACGTGAAATATTCGCATTGATATCCCAGCGGAAGCCATTTTTCAGACGGATAGGATTCAGATTCAAACCTATTTCCACACCACGGTTCTGCACGCTGCCACCGTTCACAATAGTAGAGGTGAAACCGGATGCAGAAGAGATAGGTAATGGTATGATCTGGTCTTTGGTGATCCTGTCATAATAGGTAACATCAAGGCCAATATGGTCATCCAGGAACTTAAGGGAAATACCTGTTTCATACTCTCTTGTGCGTTCTGGTTTCAGCGTCTGATTATATTTTACAGAAGTTAGCTGAGTTGCAGGGAAGTTACCAAATGGAGGAATGAACTGATAGGTATCATAGATCTGGTAAGGATCAGTATCGCTACCAACTTGTGATATACTCGCGCGCAGTTTACCGAAGCTGAGCCATTTCCAGTCCTTCAACAGATCTGAGAACACGAATGACGCAGAAGCAGAAGGATAGAAGTATGGGTTATTTTCACTGAGCAGGCTGGAACTCCAGTCCGCACGTCCGGTCAATTCCAGGAACAGGAAATTTCTGTATCCGAGTGATGCTGTTGCAAATCCCGAGTTGATCTGTTTCTCGAAAAACTCATCAATAGGACGTGCAGTTTGCAGTGAGTTATTTAGATTGTATACATCACGAATGATCAGGCCACCTACTGAACTACCACCTGTGGTGGTCCATTTACGGTGCATGATGTTGCCACCTACCAATGCATTCAATTTAAAGTCCTTCCCCAGATCTTTATTGATATTTGCTGTTAACTGGTAGTTCATTTCCCGCGATGTACGTACACGTTTGATGTATCCTCCTACCAGGTAATCTTTCGCTGTTCTTTCCTCTTCAAGTGTATTATAGTCATCCATAAACACCCTTCCGCTGATGGTCAGCCATTTGGTTGCATCCCAATCCAGACCTGTGTTCCCGAACAGACGGTTGCGGCTGTCGGTTTCGTAATCCTTATAACGGTTCCAGTACGGTCCGTTGCTGGATCCGACAGCAGGGTCATTCCAGGCTTTCCGGTTCCAGGTGATTTGTGATCCATCATCATACTGATAGCGTTTTTCTTGTTCTATATCCAGCTGACGCTGTCCGAACATTGTAAACTGCAGGGTTGGATTAGGACCTGTGAAACCTGTACC
The DNA here is from genome assembly GCA_902168105.1 of uncultured Flavihumibacter sp. Taxonomy (GTDB): domain Bacteria; phylum Bacteroidota; class Bacteroidia; order Chitinophagales; family Chitinophagaceae; genus Chitinophaga. The sequence continues at coordinate 10,127 of CABHOY010000060.1, read as the reverse complement.
CGGACGGGCTTTGGCCTTCATTGCAGTATAATTAACAGAAGTAACAGCACGGAGACCTTTAGTAAGTTCATAACCACCATTAAAGGAGATGTTATTACGGTTCAAGGAAGCATTTGGCAGCACAAATGTCTGATTCATATTGCCATAAGAAAGACGGAAATAACCTTTGTCGTCGCTACCCGCCATGGCTATATTGTTGGTGAGGGTGTACCCCGTTCTGTAGAAATCCTTCACGTTATTGGGCTGAGCTATCCATGGTGCTGTCTGGCCAAAGAAAGGATTGCCTTTGTTTTTGTCCCAAGACCAGTAGTGTCGTACCATTTGTCCGCTGAGTTTAGGACCCCATGATGCATCATCATAGTACCTTGTCATAAGATCATAGCGGCCTTTTCCGTCATTGTTATCATATGTGGCATGCGCCTCATCAATAAAGCCTTCGGGATGCTGATTGTAATAGAGGGTATCAAATTTTCCGCCGGTACCGCCGCCATACTCATTCTGGTAATTAGGCAGGACATACACTTTGTCCACCTGGGCATTAATGCTGTAAGTAACGCCTATACCCCCGGATACATCGGGACGTTTTTTAGTGGTGATCAACATTACACCATTGGCACCACGGCTACCGTATAACGAAGTTGCAGCAGCGCCTTTCAATATGGATATGTTGTCGATATCTTCAGGGTTGATATCCTGCAAAGAACTACCAAAGTCATAACCACCACCGCCATTCAACTGACCACCCTGGTTGGTATTGTTGTTAACGAATGGAGTACCATCTATCACTATGAAAGCATTGTTATCGCCCAGGATAGATTTTACACCACGAATAGTGATCTTGGTAGATCCACCCATAGAACCTGTATTGCTATTGATCTGCAGGCCAGGTACCTTACCCGTCAGCGCATTGACGAAGTTTACTTCTTTCGCTTCCTGTACGGCATTACCATTCACCTCTTCTACAGCATAACCAACAGCACGGGAATTTTTCTGGATACCTAAAGCGGTTACCACAACTTCTTTAAGTGCTTTCTGTCCTGAGGATGCAGATGTTAACCGTATTGACAAGGAGTCCCTTGACTCAAGTGGAACAGACTGTTCTGCATAACTGACAGAAGAGATCTTTATAGTATCCCTTAATGATGCTTTCAGTGTAAAGGCACCGTTAATGTCTGTTGCAACGCCCTGTTTTGTAGTAAGATTAACTACCTGTGCACCTGGAATAGGCGTGCCTCCGGGCTCTCTTACTACACCTCTCAGATTGAACTGCGTCGCATCCTTTTTCAATGTATTTGGATCACCAGGAAGGATCAGTGCTGTATCACTTTTAGGTTTTGCCGTAGTGTCCGTGGCTGCTTTGCGGGTAGTATCAGCAGCTGTTTTACGAGCGCTGTCAGTGCGGGCTGGTGCAGCAGAATCCTTCTTCGGTTTTGATGTATCTGAAGAAGGCGTAATAACTACCGGCGATGCCGTAGCAGGCTTACTAGTGTCTTTTACCTGTTTACCGGAAGTGTCTTTTCCGGATGAAGAAGGTGTGATAACTACCGGGCTGGTAGTGGGTTTTACAGTGGTATCTTTCTCTTGAAAGTTAGCATTAACTGTAATGGAAGGCTGATATTTGCTTATCTCAGCGCTGGTTCCGATAAAGAAGTGGTTAACGCGTGTGCTTGCTTTTGCGGGTTTTACACTACAGAAAAAGGCAAAGCACAGCCACAACCAGTTGAGTACATGGCTTCTCATCTTATATGGTAAGATTTGGTTACAAATTTTTTGAAGCAATCGTTGCTTCTATCTTTTATGTGATAACTTCTCTGCTTATATAATACAATCTAAACGCCTGTTACAATGAGGCCGGAGCTGATATTTATTTCAATTGCGTAACTATGTACTTTCGTGCAGTCATTAGTTGGCAGCCCATACCCTTACTATACTTCAAGTGTATAGACATTGCGGCGTGATTGTACCTGAAATTTTTTCCGTTGGATCTTAGTGAGGAAGTGACAGCTTTAAATTATTTGTCCTGTCCCCTTGTGTTTAATGTAATATACCCTTGCCATGGTTTCCGCTACAACAGCAATCCCTTCTATTGTGCTGTATATCAAACACCTTGCCAATGGCATACTCCATAAAACTGAGGCTAACGCTGAGTACTGCTAGCTGAAGTAGTCAGCAATGATCTTATCAACTGATTTGATGGTTAATAATTCATCACTGATAGTAAGTGAATTTGGGTGAGTATCTGTACAAACAACCTTCTTTATAATCCCGCTCTTTTTAATCTTCTCGAAGCCGTTACCTGCGAAAATACCATGAGTAGTAATAACACCTATCTCACATGCACCTGCCTGCAGATATGCTTCTGCAGCATGTAACAAAGAGCCTCCCGTGCGGATCATGTCATCATAAATAATAACCAGTTTGTCCTGCACGTCCGCACTGATAGCAGTGATAAGTGTCTCTTCTCCGGAAATACGTTTTTTGAAAACAAACGCTGCTGATACATGCAGATCATTTGCCAGTGATTCTACCCACTTTGCACGGCCGGCATCTGTACTGGCCAGCACAAATGGTCGTCCATCTGCTATTTCGAGCGCAGCTTCTTTCACCAGTTCTTTACCATATAGATGTACCGGACGTATACTACTCTCAAAGTAGTAGGTAATTCCATCCACATGTAGATCTATCATCAGTATTTTATTTCCCGCACTGGTAGGTGGCAGGGTTGAAAATAACAGCGCTCTCGTCTTGGCCTTTACTATTTCTCCTTTTTTCACAGCCCGCTCCATCGTAGAATAACCGAAAAACGGGATCACGATGTTGATGGAACAAGCGCCTTCCTGTATACAGCCATGAGCAATATCAAAAAGTTCTAATGTTTCCTTATCGTCAATAGTTCCTCCCACCAGGATCACTTCCTTGTTTGCTACTTTGCTTGTTATCCGGTGATAATGCTCGCCATCCGGAAAATCCTGGATATCCAGTTGTCCTTCCTCCCAATCCGGAACGAGTGTTAATAACCTGTCTTTCAAATACTGATAACGTTGTGTTGCAAATAAGATCCTGTGAGGCATACTCTTTGAAATGAAGAATAAAGATAATAATATAGTTTTTATATACAGATTCCAGAGGCCTGACTGGGGAAATTTATTTACCGTTCAGCCTGAACACCTCAGTTATTAGGAATAAAAAACCTAAGTTTAATGCTTGTTTCCTATAAACTATGGACTGTAGTCTGTCGACGGAGAACTATTTTTTAACTTTTCATTTGCGCTGGGAAAACTAAATTTGAGCGATGCCTAGACGAATCTTACAACTTTCCGGTTGCATCGGAGCACTGTTTTTGTACCTGTTAATCTTTCTGCAGCATGCCAGCGCGCAGGTGAGGGTATCTGGTATGGTGGCAGATGCCGACAACAGAAACGGCCTGCCGGGAGTTACTATTATCAATAAATCTACCCGCAGTGGTACTATCAGCAACGAGAGTGGCCGTTTTGCCATTGATGCGATGCCGGGCGATACACTTGAGTTTTCTATTCTGAGTTATTATAGAAAGAGCCTGCCCGTTCCCACTACCTCAATGTTTATCAATGTCTATCTTACCCGCCAGGTTATCGGTTTGGGCCAGGTAACAGTGGTAGGAAAGGACCATAAAAAAGATTCACTCGCTATCCGCGATGAATATGGAAGATATTTTAACTATCATAAACCGGGGGCTGTGGATGTATTAAAAACACTTCCTTCCAACCCTATCACTGCCCTGAGTTATCTGGTGCCTAGTAAGACGCGTAAGCGGAAAGAGCATTTCCAGGAACAACTGGTTTACTGGGAAAAGGAAAAATTCATCGACAGCCGTTATAATCCTGAACTGGTGGAGAGAATGACGAGACTTAGCGGAGATGAGCTGGATACCTTCATGTTGCGTTACAGGCCAGGTTACCAGTTCCTGCAGGAGGCCACGGATTATGACCTGATGTTGTTCATTAAAGAGAACTTCAGGCATTATCAACAGGAGAAAGCCAATATGCCGGCGAAGAAAGAAGAACAGGAATAATCATTCAATATTAGCGATAAAAAAGAAGGGACCGTTTTAACGGCCCCTTCTTTTTTATAATATACTTCCTTTTATTTTACCAGCGATCCATTCAGTCTCAACAACTGTGTTTCCGCCAGTTTAATATTGTAGCGTGCGTTGATCAACCTGTTATAAGCATCTTCCAGGCTTTGTTGTGCTTCTTTCATTTCTATCACGGTGCTTACTCCCTGTCTGAAACGTTCCATTGCCACCATTACATTCTCTCTTGCCAGCCCCAGGTTCTCATCTTCCAGTGTAACCGCCGTTTTATAATATTCATAGTCTTTAAAAGCGGTGGTCAGGGACAGGTCAACGATTGTGCGTGTATTTTCCAATGCCAGTTGTTGATAACCTACATTCAGTTTGGCCGCATTTACCTGCCTTTTTACATTCAGGCCATTGAAAATGGGAATGGTAGCAGAAAAGCCATAGCTAATTACACCATTCTGATTATAAACCGGACTGAATGAGTTTGTAGCTGCGTTAGAATTGACTCTTGAATAGTTGTATGCAGAGTTGAAATTTATTACCGGGAAATAATCTCCTTTACTCTCTTTCAGCTGTAACTGGGATACTTTGAGGTTCTGCTGTGCAACCATCATACCGGTGTTCTTTTGCAGCGCTTCCTGCCTTAATCCACCGTAGGAAAGGTCCATATTGAGCGGGATAGTATCCTGTACGTCATATTGTGTATTGCCTGCATCCACGGCCATCAGCTGATTTAACGTCGCTTTACTTTGTTCTATCAGCGTTTGCTGACGCAGGTAGGACGCTTTCAATGCATTATAATCCACCTTAGATTGCAGCCAGTCTGTTTTAGGTCCCAAACCTGTCTGGAATTTGGCGTCAGATAATTTTACCCTTTCTTCTGATATAGACAATTGCTCAGAAAGGTTACGCAGCTGTTGTTTTTGTTGCACTACATTGTAATAGCCTGCAATGATGTTGGCTACAGTGTTGATCACCTGATCTTTGATCGCCAGCTCTCCGAGGTCGCGCAGTGATTCCAGTTTTTGTCTGGTAGCAAACATCTTCAAACCATCAAATAGTGTCCATGCAAGACTGACGTTGGCGCCTAATGAGCTTTGGCGGATGCCACTGGTATCACGTTTGGTGCCATTAGCAAATTCCTGTTTGGTTTGCGTGCTGTTCCATACTTTGTTAGCTGTACCATTTACACGCGGAGCAAAAGCCAGGTTAGCATATGCATAATCGTTAGCAGTGATGGCTGCATCATTTTTTGCCAGACGGATATCGTAGTTGTTCTTTAATGCCAGATCTATCGCCTGTTCAGGCGTGAGCACCTGCTGTGCATGTACAGCCGTGCCCAATAGTAATAAAGAGAAATATAAAAGTGTACGTTTCATGTAGTTGCTGATGTTTATGCATGCACAGAGGTAGTTTCCTCCTCTTCTTCTTCAATTCTTTCAGATACAGGTTTCCTCCTTGATAAGAAAGTATACATGGCCGGTATTACAAATAATGTCAGGATCAGTGAGAAGATGATACCTCCCACGATCACAATACCCAGAGGAATACGGCTGGTGGCAGCAGCACCGAGTGACATTGCAATAGGCAATGCACCGAGTGCCATTGCAAGGCTCGTCATCAGGATCGGACGCAGACGCATGGCTGAAGCTTCGATAGCTGCTTTAGCTTTGGTAAACCCTTCATCGCGTTTGTGATTTGCAAATTCCACGATCAGGATACCGTTTTTGGTAACAAGACCTATCAGCATGATCACTCCGATCTGGGAGAAGATGTTCCATGTCTGACCAAATATCCACAATGAGAGCAATGCACCCGCAAATGCCAGCGGTACTGTCAGCATTATGATAAACGGATCCACCCAGCTTTCAAACTGTGCAGCAAGTACAAGATATATCAGCACCAACGCCAGTACCAATGCGAACATAGTATTAGAACCACTTTCTGCATAGTCACGGGAAGATCCAGCCAATGCTGATACATAGTTATCATTCAGTACGCCTTTTTGTTTAAGCTTGTCATAGATGCCATACATAGCATTGATTCCATCTCCGATAGTTTTACCTGGCGCAAGGCTCGCAGAAATAGTAGCGGATTTATAGCGGTTGAAGTGATAAATAATAGGAGGACTTGTTTCTTCCTCTATCGTTACAACGTTATCGAGTTGAATAGCTTCCCCACGGCTGTTGCGCACATAGATGTTCTGCAGGTCAGTTGGTTTATCGCGACTGCCGCGGAACACCTGTCCCATTACCTGGTATTGTTTACCATTACGTATGAAGTATCCATAACGCAGGTTACTCAGCGCGAGCTGTAAAGTTTGTGAAATATCGTCAACAGATACGCCCAGTTCACTTGCTTTGGCACGATTGATCTGGATACGTAACTCCGGTTTGTTAAACTTCAGGTCCACGTCAACTGCCGCAAAAGTAGGATTGTCGTTGGCTTCCTCCAGGAACTGAGGTAACACAGAAGAAAGACTGTCGAAATTGATATGTTGTAATACAAATGCAACAGGCAAACCACCACGACGTCCTACCTGTATGGTCTGTTGTTCAATGGCGAACACTTTACCTTCAGGGAACTTGTACATGTTCCGGTTCATCATGTTCACGATCTCTTTTTGCGAACGTTGGCGTTCATTCGGTTCTGTGAGTACAACGTTGGTAAAACCGGTGTTTACCGCGCCACCACCAAAACCGGGAGAAGTAACGGACATAAGGATCTTTTGTTCAGGAATGGAATCGATCATGAATTGTGTAAGACCATTCATGTAATTTTCCATATAATCAAAAGACGTACCCTCGGGAGCTGAAATAGATAAACGGAATTGGCTGCGATCTTCAATAGGTGCCAGTTCTGACTGAAGATTTTTGAATACAAGGTAAATGAGTGCTACACAGCCAAGTACGATCAGCGTTGCAACCCACCGTATACGCATAAATGCTTCCAGCGCACGTTGATAGCCTGACTCCATTCCCGTAAAAAATGGTTCTGTCTTTTCATAAAACCAGGAATGTTTATGAGTCTTACGACCAAGTTTTACGTTCAGTACTGGTGTGAGCGTCAGGGACACAAAAGCAGATATTAATACTGCACCTGCTACAACGATCCCGAATTCCCGGAATAACCTTCCCACAAATCCCTGTAGGAATACGATAGGTAGAAATACAAAAGCCAATGTAATAGATGTCGCAATAACGGCAAAGAAGATTTCTTCCGAACCCTCTTTCGCCGCTTTCATACGCGGCATGCCGGCTTCGATCTTTTTATATATATTCTCTGTGACCACGATGCCGTCATCCACTACCAGCCCTGTAGCCAATACAATGGCGAGCAGAGTTAAGATATTTATGGTGAAACCGCAGACATACATAATGAAGAATGCCGCAATGAGCGATACCGGAATATCGACCAGTGGACGGAAGGCCATAAGCCAGTCACGGAAGAAAAGATAGATAATAATAATTACCAGCACCAATGCAATAATTAATGTTTCTTCCACTTCTTCAATGGACTTGCGGATGAACTTAGTATTATCGATAGCAATATTGGTAATAATATCGTCCGGAAGATCCCTTTTTAACTGTTCATAACGTTTGTAGAACTCATCAGTTATGGCTACATAGTTGGAACCTGGTTGAGGTGTTAATGCCAGTGCAATCATCGGCACTCCTGATTCTTTAAGAATGGTTTCCTCGTTTTCCGGACCAAGTACTGCCTGTCCCACATCACGGAAGTGGATTACATTGCCGTTTTCATTTTTAATGATGAGGTTATTGAAATCCTCTTCAGTATTTAAACGACCAAAAGTACGTACTGTCAACTCTGTAGCGTTACCTGCGATCTTTCCGGAAGGAAGTTCTACGTTCTGTTGAGAAAGGGCTGTCTGTACATCTGTGGGAGTGAGACTGTAAGCGGACAGACGCGCAGGGTCCATCCAGAGGCGCATAGCGAATTTCTTCTCTCCCCAGATACGGATTGAGCTGACACCGGGAATCGTTTGCAATTTTTCCAATAAGACGTTATTGGCGTATTCCGTGATTTCTAGTTGATTACGGATATTGCTCTGCACTGTCATAGACAGTATAGCATCAGAATTGGCATCCTCTTTTGATACAACAGGAGGCGCATCAATATCGGGTGGTAGGTTACGAAGTGCCTGTGATACCTTGTCGCGTACGTCATTGGCAGCAGCCTCAAGGTCTATATTCAGTTCAAACTCAACGGTAATATTACTGGAACCCTGGCTGCTGGAAGAGGATATATTTTTAATACCCGCAATGCCATTAATAGATTTTTCGAGTGGCTCAGTGATCTGAGTTTCTATGATATCGGAATTCGCACCAGCATAAGAGGTACGTACGTTCACGATAGGGGGATCTATAGCGGGAAAATCCCTTACCCCCAGAAAGGTGAATCCCACTATGCCGAATATCACGATAATGATATTCATCACGATAGCAAATACAGGGCGTTTAAGTGATAGAGAAGGGAGACTCATTGAAAAGTATATTTAAAAGTCTGCAGGTTGTAGCCACGCAGGCAATTATTAATAATAGGCCTGTCTATTTAATATCGTTGTATTTAAGTACCACTCCGGGCTTAAGTTGCATGATGCCGCTTGTAATAACGGTGTCACCAGGCTTAAGTCCGTTGGTGATCTGTACATTGTCTGCATTACGGATGCCCGTTTCTACAATTACAAATTTCGCTTTTCCGCTATCAGCAATAGCCACTTTTTTATCACGTGTACCTGGAATAACGGCCTGGGTAGGTATCATGATCGCGTCCGGCATATTTTTCAATGCTATCTGAACACGGGCAAAGGCGCCTGGTAGTAGTCTGCCGGCATTGGGAACGATTGCCCTTATACGAATAGTACGGGTAGACAGATCGATCTTAGGATCAATTGCGTAAATGCTGCCTTTATATGTTTGCTGGTCGCCCGCCACTTTGAAATCCACCTGGTCTCCCTGGCTGATCGCGGTGCGGTATTTTTCCGGAACGGAGAAGTCTACTTTTAACGGATCAATCTGCTGGAGGGTAGTAATAATAGTAGTAGGCGTCACAATAGCGCCAAGGCTAATGTTCCTGAGACCAAGTCTGCCGGAAAAAGGCGCCCTCAGTTCTGTCTTCTGCAGCTGGGTGCGTGTATATTCCATATCAGCCCCGTAGGCGCTAACCTGGTTACGGGTAACGTCTACATCCTGACGGCTGATACCATTGATCTTTAACAGGTTTTCCTGTCTTTCAAGGGTGGTTTTAGCCAACTGACGCTGTAATTCCAGTTTCTGTAACTGGGCTTTCAGGTCTTCGTCGTAAATTTTCACCAGCAGGGTACCTTTGGTCACCTGGGTACCTTCTTTAAAAAACAGACCTGTAACGCGGCCAGTGATCTCTGCCTGTACCTGTACTTCTTCATTACTTTGTAGTGTACCGCTCGCTTCAATGGTTTCATTAAGAGAGGTGGTTTTAACCACATAAGCATCTACCAGGAGATTTTTGGCGCCACCGCCTTTACCGCCTGCAGCCGCTTTTTCGGGTGCTTTCTCTGCTTTTTTACCTGGAGTGGTTGCTTTCGTAATAATAAAACCGATAACGACCGCTGCCACTATCAGGAATAAAACCGTCTTCAGGATCTTCTTATTGCCAGCCATGTGCTTGTATTAATTTAATATGGAAGGGATAAATCCGGGCAAATTTAATAAATGGGATTGCTGCTGCGGCGGTTATAGTGTTAATTAAAGTTAATTACGTCGTTCCGGTATATAGATGGCTGATTAGGCTGTTGAATGGCAACGACCATTTATTGAGACCAATAACCGCATATATATGGGGGCCGAAAACCCTTTTAGGAGGCTTTTTGCCGGCAAACACGTATTTACTGTTATTAATAATAATGTCTGAAACCCTCTGTGAGTCATTGTTTTGGCGACATACAACTAAAGTATATGACGTAAAATTTACGTGCGTTCTTGTCAATTCAATAAAAATTATATTTTTGCACTCAAGTTTTAAACCAAAAACACTTAAAATTATGTCAGACATTGCATCAAGAGTTAAA
>CABHOY010000059.1 GCA_902168105.1 uncultured Flavihumibacter sp. | reverse complement strand
TATAGCGCTATTCCCAACTTATAAGGTTGGGAATAGTTTTTTTTTAGGTATACCATTTTAATCTTCTCATTTTTATGAATCTGACACCTATCTCAGTTAATTTCGATATAGGAGATGGCCGGATTGTGACCATTGAAACTGGCAAGTTAGCCCGCCAGGCAGATGGTGCCGTGACGGTTCGTCTGGGCAATTGTATCCTGTTGGCTACCGTTGTTGCAGCGAAAACTCCAAAACCCGGACAATCCTTCTTCCCCCTTACTGTTGATTACCAGGAAAAATTTGCTTCTGCAGGCCGTATCCCAGGATCCTTCTTTAAACGCGAAGGAAAATTGTCTGACTACGAAGTTTTAGTTTCACGTTTGATCGACCGCGCGCTGCGCCCTTTGTTCCCGGATGATTATTTCTGCGAAGTACAGGTACTGGTGAGCCTCATCTCTTCAGATCCTGAAGTGATGCCGGATGCACTGGCATGTCTTGCTGCTTCTGCTGCACTGGCCGTTTCTGACGTGCCCATCCAGGAAATTATTTCCGAAGTAAGAGTGGCCCGTATCGAGGGTCAATTAGTTATAAATCCTAACCGCACTCCACTGGAGAAAGCTGACATGGACTTCATCATCGGTGCTACTGGAAAGAACATCATGATGGTGGAAGGTGAGAGCAAGGAGTGCAGTGAAGAAGATATCGTTAAAGCGATCGAAATTGCTCATACTGCTATCAAAGTACAGGTAAAAGCACAGGAAGAACTGCGTGAAAAAGCGGGTGCTACCACCAAACGTGCATTTGAACTGCCTTATGCTAACGATGAGCTGAAAGCGAAAATCGCAGGTTTTGCGAAAGACCGTATCCTCGCTGTAGCAAAATCTGCTTCTGCGAAACACGACCGTAGCGATGCCTTTGATAAGATCAGTGAAGAGCTGGTAGAATTCCTGGGAGAGTTGCCTGAAGAGGATGCTCCACTGGTAGGAAAATACTTCCATTCTCTTGAAAAGGAAGTGATCCGTAACATGATCCTCGATGAATCCGTTCGTCTGGATGGCCGTAGCCTGGACCAGGTACGTCCGCTGGCAATGGAAGTGGATATCCTGCCTTCTCCGCACGGTTCTGCATTGTTCACCCGTGGTGAAACCCAATCCCTCACTACTGTGACCCTGGGTACTCCGGATGATGAGCTACTGATCGAAAGCGCTGCTACTTCAAAATATTCGAAATTCATATTACACTATAACTTCCCTCCGTTCTCTACAGGTGAAACAAAACCTATGCGTGGCCCCGGCCGTCGTGAAGTAGGTCATGGTAACCTGGCAATGCGCTCCCTGAAGCAGATGATGCCAGGTAGCGAGTATGCTTATACGGTGCGTGTAGTATCCGATATCCTGGAATCCAATGGTTCTTCTTCCATGGCTACCGTATGTGCCGGTTCACTGGCACTGATGGACGCAGGTGTTCCTTTGCCTAAACACGTTTCCGGTGTGGCAATGGGATTAATCTCCCGTGCATCTGACGGCAAGTGGGCAGTGCTCACTGACATCCTCGGAGATGAAGATCACCTGGGTGATATGGACTTTAAAGTTACCGGTACACGTGATGGTATCTGCGGTATCCAGATGGATATTAAGGTAGATGGCCTGAGCATGGACGTAATGCGTAAAGCACTGGAACAAGCCCGTAACGGCCGTCTGCATATCATTGATGCAATGTATGGCTGTCTCGAGGCTGCACGTCCAGAACCGAAACCACATGCACCACGTATGGAGAAACTGATCATCGACCGCGAATTCATCGGTGCTGTGATCGGACCAGGTGGTAAAGTGATTCAAGAGATCCAACGCGAAACCGGAACAAACATCAACATCGAAGAGGTTGGTGAAACCGGTGAAGTAAGTATCTTCTCTGCACAGAAAGAAAGCCTGATGAAGGCACTCGAATGGATAAAAGGTATTGTTGCTGTTCCTGAGATCGGCGAGGTATACGAGTCAACCGTGAAGTCAGTAATGCCTTACGGTGCATTCGTAGAATTCCTGCCTGGTAAACAAGGCTTGCTGCATATCTCCGAAGTTTCATGGAAACGCCTCGAAACTATGGAAGGTGTACTTTCTGAAGGTGAAAAGGTGAAAGTGAAACTGGTAGGTACTGATCCTAAGACCGGTAAGTTCAAACTGAGCCGCCGTATACTGATGCCGAAACCAGAAGGTTATGTAGAAAGACCTGAAGGTAGTGAGCGCGGTGATCGTGGCGACAGAGGAGATCGCGGTGACAGGGGTGATAGAGGTGACCGTGGCGGACGTCCTTCGTTCCGCGGCGACCGTAACGATCGTGGTGACCGTGGTGGAGATCGCGGTGATCGTCGTGGCCCACGTGATGGTGGCGACAGGAACGATCGTGGCCCTCGTCCTACACCTCCTGATCTGGATCAGCCTCAGGAACCTATGTTCGACGAAGAATCATAATCTGATAGATCTTACAGATCAAATATACTCAGCAGCCGTCCTGTATAACAGGGCGGCTGTTTTATTATATGCCGTTTGGCATATCTGTATAAACTTTCCTCCAGAAGCTTCAGCAACTTTTATCCGATTGCCTGACACGGAGGCCCTCTATCACTCGCGGCATTATGACCAGCCCGGCGGGAAATCATCACTTCGTCCGGCCATTCCTATAAAATATATTTAACTGCCGGATAATTCGCACTATATTTCATCAACTAAAATTTCCACACCAGTGAAAACAACGCGCATTTCGTTAAACAGATATCATCGTTTTGTTTTGGGTATAGCCCTGTTTTTGTTACCATGTCTCTTACAGGCCGCTCATCACGCACCTCCGAAGAAAGAGTTTTACAGTATCCTGATCTATCATCTGAAAGATGCTGAACAGGAAACACGTATGGATAGTTATCTGAAAGATGCACTGATACCAGCTTTGCATAAGGCGGGTGCTGCGCATGTAGGTGTATTTAAACCAGTTGGTAATGATACCACTGCCGATCGCAGAGTGTATGTTTTCATTCCGGGAAATTCTCCGGAGCAATTATTACAATTGCCAAGAACATTAATACAGAATACTACCTACGTAAATGCTGCGAAGGATTTTATTGATGCACCATGGGATAAGCCAACGTATACACGTCAGGAAACCATCATCCTGGAAGCCTTTCCTGGCATGACTAAAATGGAATTGCCTGGTTTGAAAGGTCCTAAGAGTGAACGCATATACGAATTACGCAGTTATGAAAGTCCGACGGATAAATTATACCGTAACAAGGTGGATATGTTCAACAAGGGAGATGAAGTGGGGATATTCAAAAGACTTGGTTTCAATGCAGTATTTTATGCAGATGTGCTGAGCGGCAGTCATATGCCTAACCTGATGTACATGACGACATTTGATAACAAGGCATCCAGGGATGAGCACTGGAAGGCATTTACAGCTGATGCGCAATGGAAAACTTTACTGGCGAAGCCGGAGTATAGTCATAATGTGTCAAAGGCAGAGATCATATTTTTACAGCCTGCAGAATATTCTGAGATATAGCAGGTCCGTTAAGTATCATGACTATTGTTATGTGCTGTAACGGGTGTTCAGAAGCATTCATAATATGTAATAAAGAAAATAGGCTGTATCGTATGATACAGCCTATTTTCTTTGACTATCGACTATCTATCCGTGATGAATTTACTTTTGTTTTATCTGGCGGCGCCGCTTCCGGCAAACTGCTCTACGTAATGATTACTTTCTTTGAAGATGATCTTACCGGAAGGTAATTTGTAGATCTTGAAGCCCTGGCCACCGATGTCTTCCCAGAAAATGGTGTACTGTGGTACAGGTTTCTGCGTGCTTTTATCGATCACTTTGATCCTGCCATCTATCAGCAGACTGGATAACATATCCTCGATGTAAGGGAGGAGAATATTTTGGTCTTCTGTCCAGAACTGTATGAACTTATCTGTGCTGTATTCCAGGTCGGTGTGAGTGGAATCGCCCAGAAAAGCAAGGGCAGATGTGAAGTGAGATTCAATTTCCTGGGCTGTCAGGTGGCTGAACTGCACGTTGTGAAAAGCCTTGTTATCGCTGTAACAAGTGATCTGTAATACAGAGTCCATTGCTTTCATGTAATTGACAACGTCTACACGATTGATAACAAGGATACTGGTGCTGTTCTTGTAAATGATTGAATCTTTCATGGTATCGTCCGGGTACAACTTGACGATCTCCTGGGCGTAGCTGGCAAGGGCTGTTACCAGCATAGCCGCTGCTAAAAACAAGGTCCTCATAAAATATGGTTTTCAATTAAAGATATTGCAAATATAATGAAATAATTTTATACATGTATTGCTGGCGGGCACAACTTATTAACATTACAATAACAAGGACAGGCGCAGGTCTCACACGTATGCGTTATGTATCATGCATTTAGTTTCTCTATCTTTGTTGCTATGGCACATATAGCGATCACCCTGACCTGTACCGATGATATGAAAGACATTCTGGTAGCAGTGTTGTCAGAAAAAGGTTTTGAGGGGTTTGAAGAGCAACCCGGTAACGTTCTTATAGCTTACATTCCTGAAGAGGACTATAACGAAGAAGAAACGAGCGCGTTGACGAGTGATTTCGGATTAACGTATACGCGGCAACGTATTGAGCAGACTAACTGGAATGCGGTATGGGAAAGCAACTTTCAGCCTGTGCAGGTTGATGATTTTTGTGGCATCAGGGCTTCCTTTCATGCTCCTTTTGTGCCACAGCCACAACATGAGATACTGATCACTCCTAAAATGTCTTTCGGAACGGGGCATCATGCCACTACTTATTCTGTCATTAAATTAATGGAAGGCATTGATTTTGTAGGAAAGAATGTGTTCGACTTCGGTACGGGTACAGGCATCCTGGCGATCCTGGCTTATAAGATGGGAGCGGCTGTAATTGATGCGATCGATATAGATACCTGGTCTGTAGAGAACACGAAGGAAAACATTATCAATAACAATGCGCTGCCTATCAAGGTGTGGCAGGCGGATAGTTTGAAGAGTGTGCGGAACAGTTATAATGTGGTGCTCGCTAACATTAACCGTAACATTCTGCTGGAATTTATGGGCGATATGCGCCGTATACTCGTCAGGGATGGTGTTTTATTATTGAGTGGAATTTTAAAAGAAGATGAGACTGCGATCCTGGAAGCAGCCAGAAAGAACGCGCTGGTACTGGAAACACAACTGGAAAAGGATAATTGGCTGGCAATGAAATTATTAGCCAGATAGCTGTGGTTGCTCTAGATAAATTAGTTAATATTACTTTGAGAACTATACAATTTTCGTGTTAATGAAAATCTTAATGTTTTCTTAATTTTAACGAACGAATTTACTATCTTAGCAAAACCTAACTTGTTGTATGACAGAATTATTGTTACTATTTTGTGCTTATCTGATTGGTTCCGTACCTACTGCTGTGTGGGTAAGTAAAGGCGTTTTTGGAATGGATATACGGGAGTATGGCAGCGGTAACGCCGGTGCTACTAACACTTTCCGTGTACTGGGACCAAAGGCGGGTTCTTTTGTGATGTTGGTAGATATGCTCAAAGGGGTAATGGCGGTACGTCTGGCTTACCTGGTAGGGTATTATCAGAATCCTGAACATCTGCAGGAGATAACCACGCAGCTGGTGAACTTCCAGATCGGTCTTGGTCTGGCGGCTGTGGTAGGTCACATTTTCCCAATCTGGGCAAATTTCCGTGGCGGTAAGGGCATTGCTACCTTGTTCGGCCTGGTGTTAGCAATTCAGCCGCTGGTGGCAATCTGTTGTGTAGGTGTCTTCCTGTTGAGCCTTTCATTGACCAGGTATGTATCTCTGAGCTCTATTTCAGCGAGTATCGCATTTCCGATCCTGATACTGTACATCTTTAATGAACCTGAAGTATTCTACCGTATTTTCGCCATTGCTGTTGCACTAATGGTGGTATTAACGCATCAGAAAAACATCTTCCGCCTGATTAACGGTAATGAGAGCAAAGTGCCGTTGTTCAAAAACAGGAGGGACAAGAAATAATCTGCGCTGGCACATGGTATGCCGTATCCTTTCTGGCATATCTCTTGCACTGAATGATATTAATAATTAACTTTCCTCGGATTTTGATTGTTGCGTTATAGGGTATTTACATGCTGTATAAGGTAACAATCAAATTGCTTTAACTGTAGTAGCACTTTTTCGGATGGGGTGATACCTGTCAAAAACAAATTGTTTCAGATGCAAAAGAAAATCCTTCTTATTGGTACCGGTCTTGCGCTTATTACAGCGTGTGCAAAGGTGCCTATTACTGGCCGTAGCCAGTTAAACCTGATCCCTGAAAGCACCATGCAATCTATGGCGCTGCAGGAATATCAGAGCTTCCTTTCCCAGAACAAAACAGTAGCCGCTACTGCCAGCAAAGATGCTGAGATGGTGAAGAGGGTAGGACAGCGTATTGCTTCTGCGGTTACCCGTTACATGACAGATAACAATCTGGCTAGCGAGGTAGCCAATTACAAATGGGAATTCAACCTGGTAGATAGTAAAGAAGTGAACGCCTGGTGTATGCCGGGTGGTAAGGTAGTGGTGTATACCGGTTTATTGCCTGTAACACAGAACGAGACTGCGCTTGCCTGCGTAATGGGGCATGAAATTGCGCACGCTATCGCCCGTCATGGTAACGAGCGTATGAGTCAGCAGGTTGTCGCCCAGGGTATCCAGGTAGCTGGTTCTGTGGCGCTAAACCGTAACCCGGCAGCGCAGAATATCTTCCTGCAATCATTTGGTGTGGGCGGTAACCTTGGTATGCTGGCTTACTCCCGTAAAAACGAACTGGAAGCTGATCACCTGGGTGTTATTTTCATGGCGATGGCCGGATACAACCCACAGGAGTCTATTCCTTTCTGGCAGCGTATGGCGAGTGCGGGCGGCGGTCAGAAACCACCTGAGTTGGTGAGTACGCACCCCAGCGATGAGCGTCGTGTATCAGAACTGCAAAAACTGATGCCTGAAGCCATGAAGTACTATACGCCTATCAAGAAATAATCAGATAGCGATATAAAAGAAAAAGCATCCGCCGCAGGTGGATGCTTTTTCTTTTATATCCGGGTTAGTAGCTTACTTCTCTACAGTAATATCAATTATCTTCTTGCTCTTTTGCACCTTCATCTTATCGGGTACATGTGCCAGTATTTCTTTCTTAAACGCCGCAATCAGCGCCTGTTTAATAAAGAAGCGATGTGTTACTATACTGATCTCTCTCACTGGCTCCGGCGATTTAAAATAGCGTACCATATTCATCTGGCGGGCTGACATTTCCTGGAGGGATAGTTCCGGTAAGATCGTATAACCTGCGTTGAGGTCTACCATCCTTTTTAGTGTTTCCACGCTGCCTGTATTATATTCCAGGTTCTTATATTCTCCCATGGTAAACTTATCCCGGCAGATGTTCAGCACCTGGTTGCGCATACAATGTCCTTCGTTCAGCAGCCATACCTCACGTACATCGATATCTTCCGGTTTAATATATTTCTTTTCAAACAGGCTGTTAGTCTTCGCTGCGTATACAACGAAAGATTCATAGAACAGCGGTTGTTCCTCTAAATTCGGATTATGTAACGGCGTGGCCAGGAGCCCGCAGTCCAGTTGCTCCAGTTTTAATTGTTGTATGATCTGTTCTGTAGGGTACTCCCAGATCTCCAGTTTCACTTTTGGATATTTCTTCATGAAACCGGTGAGTATCCGGGGCAGAAGATAGGGTGCCAGTGTCGGGATAATCCCTACGCGCAGATTACCTTGTACTTCTTTTTTATGCTCGCCGATGATCTCTTTAATCTTACCGTTCTCCTTTAGAATGATGCGAGCTTGCCCTACGATCTCTGTACCTATTTCTGTCGGGATCACGGGTAATTTGCTTCTGTCGAAGATCTTGACCCCCAGCTCATCTTCCAGCTTTTGTATCTGCATGCTGAGTGTCGGCTGTGTAACGAAGCATTTTTCCGCTGCTACGACGAAGCTTCTGTAAGTGTCAACCGCAACAATATATTCTAATTGAACAGTGGTCATGCGTCAAAATTACGAATTAGAATGACGAATTGTGTATGATACTTCCGGGCTGTTTATTGTATTTGGAGGTGCTGTGATCAAGTCGTCGTGGGGATTGTGTTTTGCAGGGAAGATACTTCGGTTTCAGGCTGGAACTACGGGCTGTAGTTCTTTAAAGCTTCTTTCTATTAAGCATTTGAAATCGTATGGGCTTTTGAATAGCTATTTAACTCCTATCAATCGTACGAGCATGCTTTAAACAACTAAGGCCCGCAGTTTCCACCTGAAACCTCTGATGCTTCCAGGCTGTGTATTGTAGTTGGGGATACTGTGATTCGAACAATCCGCGTATAGTACAGTGTACCGTATACACTGTACGCTGTACGCTGTACACTGTATAGTGAAGTAACAAGAGAACCCGGGATAATTTATCCGTTAATGGGAGAGGGAAGTGCCAGGTAGATTTTCTGTCAATGGAAGCGTCAGAACTGTGCTAATGGGGAGCGTATAAGTAGCAGCGGTTTCAGTATGGGAATCGCGGGCCTTCGGCTCTTTGAGATACGCTTGATGCAGCTAAATAAAGATCAAATGTCCCTACGCTTGAAAAGCTAAATAGCAATCCAACCAAAGAGGCGCCGACCGCGATCCCATACTGAAACCGAGCTACTTAACGCGTTCTATACAAACAACAAACTGAGCTACTCAACGTGTTCTATACAACAACAACCGAGCTACTTAACGCGTAGCTATACAAACGACAAACACGCAGTCGTAATAAAAAAAGGGACGGATCATTACAATCCGTCCCTTTCAGTATGCAGAATGATCTGCTAGAATATTCTGTATCTGTATTTGATCTTGTCAGTGTTGTTATACAGCTCCTTGATGTTAATTGAAGCCTGTATCTCTTTCACAGCTTCGTCTTTCAGATTGCGGAACTCAGCCTGTTTGGTATCGATGGTGTTTTTGTCAGCCAAACCGTTATCCTGCGCGATCTTCAGAGAGCTATTCACTTTACCGTAGTAAGAATCCAGCAGCGTGAAGTATTCGTTATACAGATTCTCGAAACGTTTCGTTTGCAGGATCAGATCTTCCAGCTGGTTATTCACCTCTTTCAGATTTGGGTTCTCACGTAACAAAGCTTCGTAATCAACCTTTCTGCCTTTGGTATATTTAGCTTCCAGATCACTGAAGAAAGTTACTACTTTGTCTCTCTTGAAGTCAAAGAAGAAGTCGTTCATTGTTTCGCCGAGAGATTTGTTACCGCGTTGTGGCAGCTGATATTTCAGGGCGCTGGCAGTGAACATCAGGTGATCATACAGGTTGTCCTGCAACAGGTTGAGCTGATCTTTGTTGAAGTTCAGACCATATTCGAATTTCTGGTTAGCATCGTTCAACGCTGTATAGTATACTACGTATTTGTTCAGCTCCTTTTCAAATTCTTTCAGTGTATTCTGATTAATTTCTTTGTTGTTCACGCTGATGCTGTGCAGGAAGTTCATTACTGAATTGGCGATAGCCAGCGGTGGAGTCAGAGAGGTGAAGCTCTGGAATATAGGGCTGGAAATGATTGACTTAGTAGATTCTACGATCTTACTGTTCTTTTCATTTTTGTCAGCCTTGCCTTTCAACACCACTTTTTCTACCAGTTCTACGATACGGTCACTCAATGAGAACCCCAGCTCTTTACTTTCAGGGTTGTTCAATGATGTAATGAATACATCCAGATTATTGGTAGTAGTACGAGACTTCAGGTCAATGATCTTTTTATTAAGAAGGTAATAAGTTTCACTTGCAAATACGATGTTGTTACGGATCAGTTCATACTTTGTAATGTTGTCGATCTCACGTCCCTGTAGCAAGCCCTGAATAGCATTTGAATTCTGCTTATCGCTGTCGTTAATGCGTTGCAGTTCTTCCATGATCCGGCGGATGGTCGTGTCTTGTGTTCTTACCTGAGGCATTACCACATTCTTCAGTTCTGAATTTGGATCTGTAGGTAGCTTCGGTTTTTCTGGTTCCTGTGCCTGCGCATAATGGAAACTTGAAAGTAAAATCAGTAGTAGTGTCAGATATCTCATAGAATTTAAATGCGTGATCTTGACTGATTTAAAAAATGCAAAACATTCACAATAGGGTACGCTCTCCCCACAAAGCCGACCAGGATGTCCGCCTTCAGTTGCGACCTGTAATTGTTTCTGCATGCAATATTTTGCGTTTCATTAACAACCATGAAAATATGGTGCCAAAAAACGTGTTTACGCAAAGATAACAATTTATAATAAGTTGAAATTGCCAGTCTTTCAACTACTTTATTACCTTTGGCCGCAAATTTACCCACTTTCATGTTGAATAATAAAAAGATAGTGGTGGTGTTACCTGCCTACAACGCCGTTTTAACACTAGAGAAAACCTACAATGAAATTCCCTTTGATATTGTTGACGAAGTCGTACTGGTAGACGATGCCAGTAAAGACGAGACAGTTGCCGTAGGAAAGCAACTGGGAATCAAGCATATTGTCCGTCATGATTCCAACAAAGGTTACGGAGGGAACCAGAAATCCTGTTATAACAAAGCTCTTGAGCTGGGTGCAGATATTGTGATCATGTTACATCCTGATTATCAATATACTCCTAGACTTATTATGGCCATGAGCACCATCATTGCCAATGATGTGTATCCCGTAGTGCTCGGTTCCCGCATTCTGGGGAATGGCGCCCTGAGGGGAGGGATGCCCATATATAAGTATATTGCTAACCGTTTTCTGACATTGGTACAGAACCTGCTCATCGGGCAGAAGCTGAGTGAGTATCATACCGGTTACCGCGCATTCTCGGGAGAAGTACTGAAGAGCATTGACTATAAGGCCAATGATGATGATTTCATTTTTGACAATGAGATGATTTCCCAGATTTTTATGAAGGGTTATGAAATAGGTGAAGTAACTTGCCCCACCAAATATTTTGAGGAAGCCTCAAGTATTAACTTTAAACGCAGCAGCATTTATGGGTTTGGCGTATTGCGGGTATCTCTGCAACACCGCCTTCATATGTGGGGATTGGTCAAAGCGAAAATATATAACTGATAAAACTGTTTAATTTTGGGCCTACAGTGGGAATTAGCTAAGAAATACCTGCATTATTATTTCACAGCGGGCAACAGGCACGATGTACATTCGCCTTTCGTTTTTGACCTGGTGGAGAAGGTTTTACGCGACAAAAAGAATCCGGCTGTGTTCCAGGAGATCGAACAGGTCCGGAAATCTTTGTTACACAGTGCAGAAACCCTGCAGGTTACCGATCTCGGCGCCGGATCGCTTATGAATGCCGGCAGAGAACGTAAGGTAAGCGATATTACCCGGCATGCGGCTAAACCTCCCAAATTCGGTCAGTTATTCTATCGTCTTATACAGTACTTCAAACCGGAATATTTGCTGGAATTAGGTACTTCTATGGGGATGTCGACGTCTTACATGGCGAAGGCTGCATCTCCTGCTACGGTGCATACCATTGAGGGATGTCCTAATATTGCCGCCCGTGCTGGCCGTAATTTTGACGCTTTGCAGCTGAAGAATATCAAACAGCATGTGGGTAATTTTGACACTGTATTGCCAGGGTTGCTGAAGGAACTGCCGCGACTGGATTATGTGTATATTGATGGGAATCACCGATCAGCCCCTACGCTGGATTATTTTGAGCAATGCCTCGGGAAAGCGCATGAGGGGTCGCTGTTTATCTTCGATGATATTCACTGGACGCCGGACATGGAGGCGGCATGGCATACGATTCAACAGCATCCGCGGGTTACTTTTACCATAGATCTGTTCTTTATAGGGCTCGTGTTTTTCCGGCCGGATATGAAGGTAAAACAGCATTTTATTCTGAAGTATTAAATGCTTATTCCAGCATATTAAATGTTTTGACAGCAGCATTATGTGCTGCTGTTTTTATTTGGGCTTATGGTTATTATAGCGCTGACATTCTTGCTCACGTTGCAGCCAGTGATTCTCACCTGCACCGCTCGCTGTGGCTGAGTATCCCAATTACATTATGAGCTTCCCTTGCGTTATGGTAATGTTTCCCGGATTGGCTGGTCAGATTATTGAACGGTTTGAGGCTTGATCATGCCTCTGTATGATACGGTCCCGCTATCTTTGTCAGTAACCGGTTGTCATAATGTTGTCCCAATTATCGTTAGTCTTACAGATATTTATATCCAGGTGTTTCTCCTATGAGATTTACTGATTTTAAGGGTTAATTTCAGTATAGAAATTTTAGTGCAGACATAACATCTAAAACATCCAAATATTCCATTATGAAACTATTCAGCGCCCTGACTGTATTGTTGATGATACAGTTTTCCTCTTTCTATGCAAATGCCCAGGATAATCCTGATTTTAGCGCCTACAGTTATGAGACTTTCATACACAATGGCGACACATTACGCTACCGCATGTTGCAACCGGCAGGGTATGACTCGCAGAAGTCCTATCCTCTGATCGTTTTCCTGCATGGTTCTGGGGAGAGAGGTGACGATAATGCAGCCCAGTTGTTACATGGAGGCAGCCTGTTCCTAAAGGATTCCCTGCGTCAGCGGTTCCCCACTTTTGTAATATTTCCACAATGCCCGAGGGATTCTATGTGGGCGTCTATGAAAGTAACACGGGATAATACTGGAAAGGCCCAAAAATGGGAGTTTTCAGATGGTACAGACAAGGAATCGACACCCGGAATGCTGGTAAAGCTCCTGGTGGATAGCCTGGTGAAGATAGACAAGGTGAACAGCAAGCGGTTGTACCTGGGTGGTTTGTCGCTGGGAGGCATAGGAACATACGATCTGCTGGCCCGTTATCCGAAAACATGGGCGGCAGCCTTTCCGATCTGTGGGATAGGAAATGTCAGTACCGCATCTAAATTCTCAAAAGTACCTTTGTGGATCTTCCACGGAGATGCTGATAAGTCAGTGCCTGTTTCCGGGTCAAGGGATTATGTTGCTGCGTTGAAAGGGTTGAAGGCTGATGTTAAGTATTCTGAATATCCGGGTGTAGGGCATAACAGCTGGGATAATGCTTTTGCTGAGCCGGAGTTATTGCCATGGTTATTTTCTCACAAGAAGAAGTAGGTTCCGTTATCCTGGTGCAAGCTCGTTAGTTGCTGAATATGGGTTACTGTTTGTGTGTGATTGCAAAATGCAGCTGATAAAAGGGGGCCAAATTGTGTGATGGGATATTCCTGCAAAAGGATATGTGATGTATGCAGTATAGCCACAAATTTGACTATTATAAGTGAGTGCTTTGATGATATGGGGAGAGGGGTAGCGAAGCTAGATCTTTCTTCCAAAAACTAAAACTAAAAACGCCCCGACACATGACCGGGGCGTTTTTCCACTCTGCACAGGATTTGAATTGTTAACTATGTATAGACTGTATGGCTGATTTTGCAGCTTCTACGGTCGTGTCTAGATCTTCTATTGTCAGGGATGAACTGAGGAACCAGCTTTCAAAAGCGGAAGGAGGCAGATATATACCACGTTCCAGCATAGCATGAAAGAAACGTTTAAACAATTCATTGTTGGCACCTGAAGCAGCTTCGAAATTAATGATTGGATATTCTGCAAAGTGAACACTCATCATAGAACCCAGATTGTTAACCTGATGAACAATCCCGGCTGCACTCAGTACAGATTGCAATCCTCCGGCGAGATAAGCTGCCTTTTCTGCTAACTGCCGGTAGATATCCGGATTCTCGTTTAGCGTTGTCAGCAAAGTATAGCCGGCAATCATGGCAATCGGGTTTCCACTCAATGTTCCTGCCTGGTAGACCTTCCCAGCAGGGGCTATATGTTCCATGATCTCTTTACTTCCGGCGAAGGCGCCAACTGGCATACCTGCGCCAATAATCTTGCCAAAGGTAACCAAATCTGCTTTAATATTGAACAGTTCCTGTGCACCTCCACGGGCCAAGCGGAAACCTGTCATTACTTCGTCGAATATCAGCAGGATATTATGTTCGTCGCACAGCTGGCGCAAGCCTTGCAGGAAGCCCTCCTGTGGCAGGATACAGCCCATGTTACCAGCAACTGGTTCAACAATGATGGCTGCTATCTGGTCAGGATATTCCGCCACCAGTTTTTCCACAGCCGGTAAATTATTGTAAGGAGCGGTAAGCGTATCGTCAGCAACTGATTGCGTGACACCGGGCACAGATTGTATGTCCAACGTGGCTACGCCGCTGCCGGCGCTTACCAGGAACGAATCTGCGTGACCGTGGTAATTACCTTCAAATTTGATGAACTTATTACGGCCGGTATAACCTCTGGCCAGCCTCAGTGCTGACATACAGGCTTCTGTACCGGAATTCACCATACGTACCTGCTCGATATTGGGAACCATGCTGATAATCAGCTCTGCCATCTTAACTTCCAACTCGGTAGGCGCACCGAAGGAGGTAGAATAACCAGCATATTCCTGGATAGCCTTCACTACCGGTTCATAGGCATGTCCCATGATCATCGGCCCCCATGAATTGATATAATCTATGTAACGGTTTCCGTCCACATCGTACATATAAGCGCCTTTAGCACTTTTCATGAATATGGGTGAGCCGCCTACGCCTTTGAATGCGCGAACGGGAGAGTTTACACCGCCGGGAATGAGCTGTTTTGCTCTTTCAAATAATGATCTGCTTTGCGTGTACATAGTGGTAGTGATAAATATTTTTAACTGAAAAGCATGTGCTGATGGTTACAATAATCGCACCGCATCTTTTGCGAAATAGGTGGCGATGAGGTCAGCGCCTGCACGTTTAATGCTGGTCAGCGCTTCAATGATGGCCTTCTCTTCGTTCAGCCAGCCCATTTTTGCCGCTGCCTTGATCATGGAATATTCTCCACTTACATGATAAGCGCTTACTGGTATGTGTACCTGATCTTTGATCTTCCGGATGACATCCAGGTAGTACAACGCAGGTTTTACCATTACGATGTCAGCACCTTCTTCTACGTCCATCAAAGTCTCTTTTAAGGCCTGCTCGCTATTGGCAAAGTCCAGCTGGTACGTCTTTTTATCGCCGAAACCGGGCGCTGAATCCAATGCATCGCGGAAAGGACCGTAGAGGCAGGATGCGTATTTGGCACTGTAGGCCATGATGCCCACTTTATGGAAGCTATGCTGCTCCAGGATAGTGCGGATAGAAAGGATACGACCGTCCATTTTGTCGCTCGGTGCGACAAAGTCGGCCCCTGCTTCTGCATGGCTGAGACTCATGCGGGACAGCACTTCTACTGTGATGTCGTTCACGATCTCCCCATTCTCAACAATGCCGTCATGACCGTAGGAGGAGTAAGGGTCCAGTGCTACGTCTGTCATTACCACGATGTCGGGAACGGCGTCTTTGATAGCTCTGATGGCACGTTGCATCAACCCATCGCGGTTTACCGCCTCTGTGCCTTTATTATCTTTCAGTTCATCAGCGCATTTGATGAACAGTAATACACTTTTAATACCCATGCTCCACAGCTCTTTCACTTCTTTCACTGTCAGGTCCAGTGAATAGCGGAAATAGCCGGGCATTGAAATGATCTCTTCTTTCACATTTTCTCCTTCCACAATAAACAACGGTGCAATGAAATCGGCTGGCGTCAGTATTGTTTCTGCAACCATCGCACGGATGGCGGGAGATGTTCTCAATATCCTGTTTCTACGTATCATGGTAAATGTGTTTTAATGTTTCAGATGACCCACTCCCTGGGTTTGAGGAATTCAACCAGTTCGGCTTCCCTGCTTCCAGGAGTAGGGTGGTAGTCGTACTCCCACCGGGCCCTGGGCGGAAGGCTCATCAGAATGGATTCTGTACGTCCGTTCGTTTTCAGGCCGAACAGGGTGCCTCTGTCATGGATCAGGTTGAACTCTACATAGCGTCCACGCCTGTATTCCTGCCAGTCTTTATGAGCGTCTGTATACGGAATGTCTTTTGTCTTCTTAACGATGGGCAGGTAGGCCTCCAGGAAGGCTTCACCATTGGCTTTAGCCAGATTGAACAACTGTTCAGCGGTCATTTTCTCACCCGGGCGCTGGTAGTCATAGAAGATACCACCGATGCCGCGGGCTTCGTTGTTCCGGTGTTTGTTAACGAAGTATTCGTCACAATGTTTTTTAAACGCCGGATACAAAGCCATATCAAAAGGATCGCAGGCTTTTTTGAAAGTCTGGTGGAAATGAGCACCATCCTGCTCGTCAAGGTAATAGGGCGTCAAGTCTGCGCCGCCACCAAACCAGGAATCCTTCAGTGTACCGTTGTCGTCGTACAACTCAAAATAACGGAAATTGGCATGTACGGTAGGAACAAACGGGTTTAGCGGGTGGATGACCAGGGAAATGCCACAAGCCATAAATTTGGCCTGTGCTACGCCAAACTGTTTCGCCATCAGTTCAGGCAGTTCGCCGTGTACGATGGAGGTGCTTACTCCACCTTTTTCGAATACGTTACCGTCGGCAATAACGCGCGACTTACCACCGCCGCCACCGGGCCGTTCCCATATGTCTTCACGGAATCTGGCTTTGCCGTCTATATCTTCCAGCGCCGTGCAGATCTCATTCTGCAGGCGATGTATGAGGGAAATAAAGTTGTCTTTGATACTCATGGCTGGTCTCCTTTAGAATTCCTTTACAGTCTCAACGAAAGCTTTGGCATGGTCAACCGGTACATTTGGCAGGATGCCATGACCGAGGTTCGCAATATAGCGATGTTTGCCAAAGCCTGTCAGCATTTCTTTCACTGCTTTTTTGATCTCCGGAATAGGCGCCAGCAGTTTTGCAGGGTCAAAGTTACCCTGTAGGGTCACGTTGTTACCAGCAAATTGTCTTGCACGGGCAGGCTGGATACACCAGTCAACACCCAGGCAGTTAGCGCCGGTAGCGGCCATTTCTTCCAGGGCGAACCAGGCGCCTTTGGCAAATACTGTTACCGGGCAAACGTCTTTCAGGGCTGCCACGATCTGACGCATGTATTGGAGGGAGAAGGTTTCAAAGTCCTGCGGACTTAATAGACCGCCCCAGGAATCGAACAGCTGTACGCAGTCAGCGCCTGCTTTTACCTGTTCTTTCAGGTAGGCGATAGTAGTATCTGTAAGCATCTGAAGCAGCTGATGTGCTACTTCGGGCTGTTGGTAGCAGAATGCTTTGGCACTATCGAAAGTTTTAGAACCTTTGCCCTGCACCATGTAGCAAAGCAGGGTCCATGGAGCGCCTGCAAAGCCGATCAGGGGAACTGCGCCGTCCAGCGTTTTCTTAGTTAATGAGAGCGCGTCAAAAACGTAGCCTAGCGTGTCTTTTACATCGGGTACGCGAAGCTTCTGTAGATCTGCCGCACTTTTTACCGGGTCAGGCAATACGGGGCCGATCTTTTCTATCAGCTGTACTTCCATTCCCATCGCCTGCGGCACCACGAGGATGTCGGAGAAGATGATGGCTGCATCCACGCCTACCTGGTGTACAGGCATTACGGTGATCTCAGTGGCCAGTTCAGGATTCATGCAGCGTTCAAAGAAGGAGTATTTCTCCCGCAGTTTGATGTAGTCGGGCAGGTAACGGCCAGCCTGACGCATCATCCAAACAGGGACACGTTCTGTTGTTTCTCCGCGTAAAGCTCTCAGTAATAAGTCATTCTTTAAGGCGCTCATTCTTGTCAGTTAATGTTGTTAAAGTAAAGTATCGTTGTTTGCACCAGTTGATCCAAGGCAGGACTGGCGCTGCTAATGATCTTGTTGTTTGTATGCTCCTGCAGTGCACGGGCCGTAGTCGGACCGATGGAGAAGCAGACGGTGTGCGGCGGCAGACTATTGACCGAAAAGAAGCTTTCAACAGCGCTGGGACTGAGAAAGAGTACCCCGTCATAATCCTGTCCTGTGAGGGCAGGGGTCGCCGTTGTTTCATATACGACGAGTTCTTCTACGGTAATATTATGCTGCTGTAACAGGTCAGGCAGTTCATCTCTGCGTTTATTGCCGCAAAAGAAGACCAGCGGTCCTTTCTCGTTATTGTTGATGATCTCTGCAGCGAGTGAGGCAGCATTGGCAGCGGTGCCGGTTATCCGGTGCCGGATGTCAGTGCGTTTCAAAGCCTGTTGCGTAGCGCCTTCCAGACAATATACGTTCCACCCGGGAGAATCCGGATGCAGGTAATGACCGTGAAGCGCGTCAACGGCATTTGCACTGGTGAAGATAACAGTTGCTTTTTCCTGAAATAACTGGTGTATGCGTTGTTTCAGGTTATCTGTGATCAATGGTTGTATGCTGATGAATCCTTTTGCCTCGATATCTATATTTTGCTCCGCAGCCATTGTGATCAGTGACTGATCAACTGCTTTCGTGCTGAATATGCGATATCTTTTATTTGATGGCATCCCTTATTTGTGCAACAATTTTATCACCGCCCTGAGAGAGTATCTTTTCTGCGGCTATTTTACCAATATGGCCTGCATCCTGCAGGGGCGCCTGTTCTGTAATGGTGAACAGCTGTGAGCCATCCAGGCTGCATAGTTCTCCGCTAAAGTGTACTGTTTCATTGCTAACAGTAGCATAAGCACTGATAGGCGTAGTACATCCGCCCATGAGTGTGCGGAGGAAGTCGCGCTCAACACGGGTACAGAGGGTGGTAGCGAGATCATTCAGTGGTGAAAGTGCCTGCTGGCAGTAATTATCGTCTTCCCGGCATACGGCTACCACAGCGCCTTGAGCAGGGGCGGGCAGCATCCAGTCCAGTTCTATGGAAGTATCTGGACGTATACCTATTCTTTCCAGTCCCGCAGCCGCGAAGATGGCGCCATCCCAGTTTTCAGCCGCCAGCTTTTGCAGGCGGGTATTCACATTACCACGCAGGTTATGGATCTGATGCTGTGGGTATTTCCGCAGCCACTGCGCTTTCCGTCTTACACTGCTGGTAGCGATATTAGCGATATATCCTGGTTGGTCAAGAAAGGAAGTATCCTGCTTGTATACCAGTAAGTCCTTTACGGGACCTCTTTCCAGGACAGCCGCCTGTATAATATTTTTAGGTAATTGTGTTGGAACGTCTTTGAGTGAGTGAACGGCGATATCGATACGGCCGTTGAGTAGTGCGATGTCCAGGCTTTTGGTGAAAATACCCTGAACGCCTATTTCGTAAAGTGGAGTGACGAGGTCGATGTCTCCCTCGCTTTTGATAGGTACGAGTGTTGTTTTATATCCCTGCGCTTCCAGCAGGCCTTTAACCTTATTTGCCTGCCATAGTGCCAGCTGGCTTTCTCTTGTACCTATCCGTATTTCTTTATTCATGAATTATTCCTGGTTAACGCCTGTCTCAAAGATATCA
This sequence comes from uncultured Flavihumibacter sp., assembly GCA_902168105.1. Taxonomy (GTDB): domain Bacteria; phylum Bacteroidota; class Bacteroidia; order Chitinophagales; family Chitinophagaceae; genus Chitinophaga. The sequence goes on along the minus strand of CABHOY010000059.1, from coordinate 85 downwards.
TTGATCATGGCGATATATTGATCACTTTTATCTGTTTCCCGGCGTACTTTTCCAGCCATCAGGTTGATCATCTTCTGGATGATGC
>CABHOY010000058.1 GCA_902168105.1 uncultured Flavihumibacter sp. | reverse complement strand
TAATGCGAAAATAAAGGCGTTTAGGAGTCAGTTTAGAGGTGTAAAGTGTATCGAGTTCTTCTTATTCAGATTAACTAAGCTATATGCATGATTCCAACAACTGCTCCACAACTTTTGGTCTTGATCCTACATTCGTCTCAACAACGCCCGGCGCAATTGCATTCACGCGGATATTAAACGCTGCCAGCTCCATAGCGATCTGCTGGGTAAAAGCATGCAGTCCCGCTTTAGCCATGCTGTAGGCAGCGGTAGGCGTACCCTTTATTGCATGTGTAGCCCAATAAGAACCAACATTCACAATGGAGCCGCCGCCTGTTGTTTTCATCTTACCGGCCACCGCTTGCGTAATAAAATAAAAGCCTCTGTTGATGTCCAGCAACGCATCGTATTCTTCAATGGTATTATCCAGGAATGGCTTTGGACGGAATATCCCGGATGCATTCACCAGGTAATCGATTCTATCCAGTTGTAGCAGCGATTGAATAAAAGCATCAGTCGACTTCCTGTCTGTAATATCCACCTGGAGGCCGCTTACATTACCGAAGGCTTTTAAATCAGCAACGGCCTCGGAAACACTGTTTGCCGAGCGACTGGCTACTATAACAGTAACGTCCAGTTCCAGTAATAATTGAGCGGTTGCTTTACCCATTCCGCTGGTGCCGCCGATTACGACAGCTGTCTTTGATTCTGAATTTGGTGTGTTCATGATTTTGTCGTTTTGTAATTGGACGCATCATGTAACAGATTGTGACAGGAAATGAGATATTTTTTTACTATAGTCTCCTTCAGAGTGAGGAAGATTTTTCTGTCATTAAAAAAGGCTGCCCGATAGTAGCCTTCATATTCACTGTTATATCATCATTGACAAATAAAATCCAGCTATAGGGTCAATTCAGGTGAAATAGTTTTTTGATATCAGGATCTATCAGCAAGCTGTTAATGAGTTGCTCGCCAATTGCAGTATCCTCATATGGCTGCTCTGTAAAGAGATAGAGATATTTACCCTCCATTATGCGATTGAGCTCCTGGTTTTTCTCCCCGGTAACGGCAGCAATAGATTGTTTATAGGCATCGGTAAACCGGTGACTATAAGCATCTACCTTCCCCTCTTTAATAAACCCCTTTGTCTTTTTATAACATCGGCAGGGATTCTCCGGATTGATCAATCCACACTTGTTCTCCATGAACTGGAACAGATCATGTTTGGCCCTCGATAGCTGCTGCCGGAAGTTCTCCGGTGTAATGTCAAGCAGTTGTGCCGCGACCTGCGATTTTAGATTGAATATGGCGCCAATTATGATCACAATACGTTGTTGTCTGTCCAGGCATAGCAACGTACTAGCCATACAACGGTTTCGCACCTCAAGAATTTCGTCTTTATAGGCATCCTGCTCTTCACTGGTCATGGTCTCGTTGTTATGTACTTCATCTATAAAAACACCCAGTTCTTCAAAAGAATATACTTCCTTTTCTGCCTTCTTCCGTTGTATACTTATGAAATGGTTCATCACCATGCGGTATAGCCAGGTGCGGAAACTACTTTTAAACTGGAACTGTGTCAGCTTCGTGATCATTTTGATCAGCACCTCCTGTGTGAGATCTTCAGCATCATCTACATCACGGACCATCTTTAAAGCTATGTTATAGATGAAACGCTGATGAGTTTTTACCAGTTTTTCTATTGCTGCCCTGGAGCCCTGACAAGCTTCACGGACCAGTTCCTGGTTAGCAATATCATCATACTGTTCAGAAAATGGGATCATGTTAAACGGTTTTGATCTGTTTATTAGACGCAAGCCCGGATCAGCTGTGACAAAGTAAAAGTTGACGAATGCTATATAACGGAAAACGATTAATAAAGCACAATGTCGTTGCTATATTGTCATTGACCCCGTAAAGTTAATTGATTTCCTTATAATATACTTACTATCAGATGTTTATATAATATCGAATTAAGGTTAGGTAGATGAAAAAATGATTCTCTACGCTACAGATCAGTTTCCTGTTTGAAATCGGGTGGAGGGCACATAAAAACTTTTCAGATATCTCCGAAAGCATATATCGCACATGCAGAAAATGAAGACTATTTCGGGTAGGGTGATCTGAAAAAAAGGGAATAGGAGAGGAAGAAAGAAAAGTTTTAAAATGTTTTTGGAAGTTTTAATTTTTTCTCTACATTTGCAATCCCAATCACGGGAATGGCTCCGTAGCTCAACTGAATAGAGCATCTGACTACGGATCAGAAGGTTTCTGGTTTGAATCCAGACGGGGTCACCAAAAAGAGGATAATTACTAATGTAGTTATCCTCTTTTCTTTTTGCCAGATACCCTGCTCATATCCAATTTTAATCATCCCATATTCCTTGTTTGCTTATCGGCGGAGTATCTTCTAAAATCGGTCATTGATCTCACGTTATGAAATGTGTTTTTCAGATTGCTGGACATTTAAGCATTAGGCTTACCTGGTTTTACACCTGCCAGATATTCATTTTTAAATTGCTTGGCAGTTTTGCCATAGGCTTGCCTGAATGTCTTATTCAGATGGCTCTCATCTGCGAAATTTAACTCATCCGCGATCTCCGAGATAGTCAGATCGCTATACTTCAGTCTGGCTAGTACCATCTCCAGTTTATACCGCGTGATATAATCCTTAACAGTATTGCCTGACTGCAATTTGAAGTACCTGCTTAAATGGCCTTCAGACATACCGAAATGCGCCGCCAGGTTTTCAATTTTCAGAAGTGGACTCTCGTATATGTTGTGCTGAATATAAGTGACTATTTCATGCACCTTATTTTTAGCGTTATGGCTTTTCGACGAAGAGATAATGTTCTGCTGTATATTTCTTGCAATCAGGTTAAGTAGTAAAAAAATGATATTTTGAATCACAACCTTATCGAAAGGCAATGGTATTTTAGTTTCGTTGATTAACTGATTGATCAGTACTTTAAAAATGCCTTTATCGGTAGGAGAGGCCAGGCTACCATTAATAGCATGTTGATTGTGAAATATATATTCCAGTCTTCTGAATGAGCTACTCAGATCTACCTCTTCACCGTCACTATGGGCAGTCCTGGAAAAGAAGTCTTTCGTAAAATCAATCAGGCAGAATATAGGCGGGGTTGTTACCTTAAAACTATGCTCTTCCCCTGGCGTAAGAAGAAACACATCTCCTTCTGCAAATTCAAAGTTATTATTATTGATTATATGAGTTCCATTCCCCTCCAGCACATATATTAACTGAAAGAAATGATGTTTGTGCAGGCCAGCCGCCAGATCATCTATTTCCATTACTGTCACCTCTACGGCTTTATATAACTGTTTCGCCTTCATTTAACAAATTTACTCCAAAATGCTTGTTTTCTACCTGTTTTGACCGGGCGGAGAGCGATAGTTTTGTTCCTGTTAATACAAGATCTCAAAACAATCTAAATATGATAAAAGAAAGTAAACAGGGTTGTAATTCTCCGGGAAAGACATCAAAAAAATACCATCCCGCTATACGCTGCTGGCATTGGGCGAACACTCTGCTTATCACATGTTCATTGTTAATCGTACTGGTGAATTTCACCTTACTGAAACCGGAAAATAATACAGCATTTGTACAGACACAGTTAACGTCACTCAGTGCAAGGTATACGTTGCAGGATGTGTTAACTTTTGCCCGCTTTTTTAGCGACAAACTATGGGTGGTTCATGCTTATATCGGATTTGGCATTGCCGCATTATTAGTTTTCCGGATAATACTGGAATTCATTTTATCATCGCAGGATCGACTTGGTTATAAGCTTAAAAGCTATCTGACAGCTGCCCGGTTTAATACATGCAGGCATAATAAACTGATAAAGATCACATATGCCGTTTTCTATTTTCTAGTGCTGGTAATGGCTGTCACAGGACTGAGTGTAGCTTATCAGAATGACTTGCCGGTCCTCAAAGGAAATGTCGCTGCTGTTCGTCTTGTGCTGGATATCCACTACTATACAATGTATCCCATAATAGCATTTATTGCAGCGCATATCACCGGCGTAATCCTCGCAGAAAGAAAGGATAACCCCGGTATAGTATCCGGAATGATTAACGGAGGATCCAAATCGTCATAGCGATGAAGTAATAAACTCAAAAAAATAATCGGTGAAATAGAATATTATGGATACGTCAAATGCAAATAATACCCTCCATTCAGTTATTGAAAGTAACTATCAATATGGCTTTGTAACAGATATCGAAATGGATGTTTTGCCACGTGGACTGAGCGTCGAAACAGTGATAGCCATTTCTGAAAAAAAGAACGAACCTGAGTGGCTGCTGAAATGGCGATTGACAGCTTACCGGCATTTTCTCAGGTTATTGGAAACACAGGGAATGCCGGAGTGGCAGAACTTTGATCTTCCGGCGATTGACTTTCAGGCCATCTCATATTATGCCGCGCCCAAGGGTAAACCTGTTCTAAATAGCTTGGATGATGTAGAGCCGGAGTTGATCGCCACATTCGAAAAGCTTGGCATATCTCTCACCGAGCAGAAAATGTTGAGTGGTGTTGCCGTGGATGCCGTATTTGACAGTGTTTCCGTGGCAACAACTTTCAGGAAGGAACTGAATAAGCTCGGCATCATCTTTTGCTCGTTTAGTGAAGCTGTTAAGGAACACGGCGACATGGTAAAGAAATACCTTGGTTCTGTGGTCCCTGCTACAGACAACATATTTGCTGCCTTAAATGCCGCAGTCTCATCAGATGGATCTTTCGCCTATATACCGAAAGGGGTCCATTGTCCTATGGAGCTGTCCACTTACTTCAGGATAAACGCGGGAAATTCAGGACAGTTTGAGCGGACATTGGTCATTGCAGACGAAGGAAGTTATGTCAGTTATCTTGAAGGATGTACTGCACCGCAACGGGACGAAAACCAGCTACACGCGGCAGTGGTGGAATTGATAGCGTTAAAAGATGCGGAGATTAAATATTCCACTGTACAGAACTGGTATCCGGGAGACAAAGACGGCAAAGGCGGCATATATAATTTTGTAACGAAACGTGGTATCTGCAAAGGAGACGGTGCTAAGATCTCCTGGACCCAGGTAGAAACAGGTTCAGCGATCACCTGGAAATACCCTAGTGTTATATTAAAAGGAGACGGCAGCAGTGCTGAATTTTATTCTATCGCAATCACTAAAAATAAGCAGGTCGCGGATACAGGTACCAAAATGATCCACCTGGGAAAGAATACAAAAAGCAGGATCATATCTAAAGGAATATCTGCGGGAGAAGGACAAAACAGCTACAGAGGATTGGTCCATGCGGGGACGAATGCCATTAACGCAAGGAACTTTACACAGTGCGATTCACTGCTCATCGGTGGTACATGCGGCGCCCATACATTCCCCTACATAGAAGCTAAAAATAAATCAGTACAGATAGAACACGAAGCAACCACCACGCGAATCGGAGAGGATCAGATATTCTACCTTAATCAAAGAGGTATCAATACAGAAAAAGCGGTGGCCCTGATTGTAAATGGGTATGCAAAAGAAGTGTTAAACAATTTGCCAATGGAGTTTGCTGTAGAGGCACAGAAATTACTGGCCATTTCGCTGGAAGGAAGCGTAGGATAGATCAGCTTATACAGCAACAATGTAAACCAAATAACATGCTACAAATTAGAGGACTGCATGCAGCAGTTAATGATAAAGAAATTCTTAAGGGACTGGATTTGGTTGTAAAGCCAGGGGAAGTGCATGCAATAATGGGCCCCAACGGCTCTGGTAAAAGTACTACAGCATCAGTATTAGCAGGTAATCCGGGCTATATCGTAACAAAAGGAGATATACGTTTTTACGATAAAGATATAGTGGCGCTTAAACCCGAGGAAAGGGCAGGGGAAGGGATCTTTATGGCTTTTCAGTACCCGGTTGAAATACCTGGTGTTTCAAATATAAATTTCCTTAGAACGGCCATCGGAGAAACCAGGGCATATAAAGGATTACCACCAATAGAGACCCGTGAATTCGTCAGAATGTTCAGAGAGAAACAGCATCTTCTGCAATTCAGTAAAGAGCTGGCTGAGCGTTCACTGAATGAAGGCTTTTCAGGCGGAGAGAAAAAGCGTAACGAGATTTTGCAACTGGCAATGCTGGAGCCCAGACTGGCAATACTCGACGAAACAGATTCAGGACTCGATATCGATGCATTGAGAATTGTATCCAATGGTGTGAATAAGCTGAGATCATCAGCTAATGCTTTTGTACTTATTACACATTATCAAAGGCTGTTGGAGCATATTGAACCAGATTTCGTCCATGTGCTATACAAAGGCAGGATTGTACGTTCTGGGACTAAAGAGCTGGCCAGTGAGTTGGAAATAAAAGGATATGATTGGTTAAACGATCTTCCCGCTGCATTAACTGATCAGAATTAAGAGAGCCACTATGAATACAGATACAGTGCATTTCGTCGGTCAGCTTGCTGGTCAGGCTACAGATAGAATTGGAGAAAAGATAGATATTGGATTTATCAGGCAGTTCCGGCAGACGGCCATTCAGCAATTTCGTCGCATTGGTTTCCCGGATACAAAATCCGAAGATTGGAAATATACAAATGTGCAGCCTTGGTTGAATAGAATTACAGTGAAGGAGGCTATGGCAACAACGCCGCTTAAGCGACGCCTCTTTTCTGAACACCTTGATGCAGCTATCAGAATAGTCACGAAGAATGGAAAATGGGACAAAGAATCATCGGCGGAGTTACCGGAAGGGCTGCATATTAGTTCCTTTACAGATGCAGTGCTAAGCGACAATGCTCAGTTTAAAGCGCACTTCGGAAAATTAACTGATCTGAAAGAACACTTTTCTGTAGCTAATGCGTCATTGTTTGAGGATGGTTTATTCGTATACATAGAGCCACATATAGAGCTTGATAAGCCCATTCATATCATACATAAGACAGCTCAACCTGTACCCGGTTTTCTGCATCCGAGGCAATTGATCATAGCAGGTGAAGAAACGAAGATTTCTATTGTTGAAACTTTCGAACCCGAAGAAGACACCGCCTATGCTTTTATCAATGCAATGTCCGAGCTGATAGTTGGTAAACAAGCCACAGTAGATCACTATCTCATTAACCTGCGCAACCAGGATCAGGTGTCTGTCCTTAACCTGGAGGTAAAAACAGCAGAACACAGCCGGTATCATAATTTCAACTTCCTGTTCTCCGGAAGTCCGTTTATACGGAATAATATCCATGTTGTAATGGACGAAGGGAATGCACAGACAAACTTGTTAGGATTATATATATCCGGGAATGATCAGCTGGTAGACAATCATACCTGTACTGAACATAGAGTTGCCTGCTGCAGGAGTGACGAAAAGTATAAAGGCATACTGCACGGAAATTCGACAGCTGTATTCAACGGTAAGATAATTGTGCATCCCGGCGCACAGCAGACGGCGGCCTATCAGCAGAATAATAACCTGATCATGGACGACAATGCTACAATTTATACAAAACCAGAGTTGCAGATCTTCGCCGATGATGTACAATGTACGCATGGTGCAACAGTCGGGGAGTTCGATCAGCAAGCGCTGTTTTATTTGCAGTCCAGGGGAATTCCGGAGAAAAGTTGCTTGGATATATTGATGCAGGCATTTGCATTTGATGTTATTGATCGTATCACTCAGAAAAGTACCAGGGTGTACGTTACGCGGCTATTCATGTCATTTTTGAGACTATTAGGCAAAGCTGATAAATCACAATAAATCAATATTGTACTATCAATACACAAGGGATCAGGTAAACTAAATAAATACTTTTATGGAATTAACTTTAGAGACCATTGGAGAAAAGGAAACACGTGGAAGTGATATTAGAAATTCACATACACGCAAAACAAAGATCGTCGCTACAATTGGTCCGGCATGCGATACTTATGAAAGTCTACTGGCACTTGCGCATGCCGGTGTGAATGTGTTCCGCTTAAACTTTTCTCATGGCGTGTACGAAAAAATGGCTGCGGTTATCGCTCATATCAGGAAGATCAATGATGAAGGTGCTTTTAATATTTCAATATTGGGAGATCTGCAGGGACCGAAATTGCGTATCGGAGATATCGAGAATGGTGTTCTCAAAATTGATAAAGGAGATATACTGACATTTACATCAAAGGAGAATGTGCCGGGTAACAAGGATAAAATATACATATCATATCCGGACCTGCATAAAGATGTCGTAGTCGGAAATAAGATACTGATTGACGACGGTAAATTGGAAGTACGCGTTGTTGGTATTGATCTGCGAACCGGCGCTGTGGATGCAGAAGTTATTCACGGCGGACTTCTGTATCCCAAAAAAGGAGTTAATCTGCCTGATACAGAGATTTCTCTTCCGCCACTTACGGAGAAAGATGTCGCAGACCTGGATTTCATGCTGGAGAGAGAACTGGACTGGGTGGCTCTCTCGTTCGTACGAAAGGCAGAAGACATTATTGATCTTAAAAGAAGGATCGCCGAAAAACAAAGCAACAGCAAAGTACTGGCTAAAATTGAAATGCCTTCGGCGATTGTCGATATTAATAATATCATCCGGGCAGCTGATGGCATACTGATCGCCCGGGGCGACCTCGGAGTGGAATTGCCTGTCGAGAAGATACCTTATGCACAACGAAGCATTATTCGTAAATGCATTCATCGCGGTAAACCGGTTATAGTGGCTACTCAGATGATGGAGAGCATGATCACTGGCATCCGTCCTAACCGAAGCGATATCACTGATGTTGCCAATGCCGTAATGGAAGGAACGGATGCGGTGATGTTAAGTGCTGAAACCGCGACAGGAAATCATCCCGCCCTGGTAGTCGCGACAATGTGCAAGATCATTAACGAAGTGGAAGGTTCAGGCTATTATTATGACAGACAGGAACAATTGGTACCGCAAAAACACTCGCCAACCTTCCTCAGTGATGCAACCTGCTATAATGCCTGCAGAATAGCAGGAGACCTCTCTGCGGATGCAATTGTAGGTATGACGCAAAGCGGGTACACTGCTTTTATGCTGAGCAGCTGCCGGCCAAGATCACCCTTGTTTATCTTTTCAGGGGAAAGGTGGCTTGTTAATCAGCTCAGTTTAAGCTGGGGAATTACTGCTTTTTACTATAGCAATGAAGAGATGAGTGTGGATGCGCTGATGCTTAAACAGATCGGATTTCTAAACGCAAACGGTTATCTGGAGCAGGGCGATATAGTTGTCAGTACAGGCGGTATGCCAATAGCGTCGGCCTCGCCGACCAACATGTTGAAGGTATCAAGAGTCTAGCAAAGGCGTATGTTCAAATATTGAAAATCAGAAAAGATTGTGGATAATTCAGATAGAAAGCACATAACCATACTAGGTTCGACCGGGAGTGTCGGCCGTCAGGCCCTCGATGTTATTAAAGCATATCCGGAGCTATATAAAGTGCATGTATTGACCGCTGGAAAGAATGCCAGGCTGTTAATCGAGCAAGCTAAATTGTTCGAACCCGATATCGTTGTAATTGCTAATGAAAGCGCTTATGCAGAAGTAGCCCAGGCCTTGAGAAAGACTGATATTACGGTTCTTGCCGGTGCAACTGCACTTAATGAGGTAGCGGAGATGCCTGAGGTAGATATTGTATTAGCCGCTATCGCGGGATTTTCAGGCTTGTTGCCGGTCGTTGCTGCCATAAAAGCAGGAAAGACAATTGCATTGGCCAACAAAGAGCCGCTTGTTGTGGCTGGAAGCTTTCTGATGGAGCTTTCCCGAAAACACCATGCTACTCTTTTGCCGGTAGATTCAGAGCATTCAGCCATATTTCAGTGCTTAGTGGGAGAGGATATTTCAACAGTGGACAGGATCTATCTCACCGCTTCCGGCGGACCTTTTGTAGGAAGAGATCTTACTTTCTTATCACATGTGAAACCGGAAGAGGCCTTGAGACATCCAAACTGGTCAATGGGCAGGAAGATCACTGTGGACTCTGCCTCATTGATGAACAAAGGATTGGAGGTGATCGAGGCCAAATGGCTATTTGACCTTCAGCCGGATCAGATAAAAGTGCTTGTACATCCTCAGTCTGTTGTTCATTCAATGGTCCAGTTCATTGATGGCGCAATAAAGTCCCAGCTGGGTGCCGCTGACATGAAATTACCTATACAGTATGCATTTACGTATCCTAAAAGAATGGCAGGCAATGTGGAACGAGTGAACTTTTTAAACTGCCCGGAGCTTAGCTTCTACGAACCGGACATCAAGGTATTTAAAAATTTAACACTGGCATATAAAGCGCTCGAATACGGCGGGATTATGCCTTGTGTACTCAATGCAGCCAGCGAAATTGTAGTGGAAGCCTTTCTTAACTATCAGATCGGCTTTACAGCTATGAGTGAGGTCATTGAAACAGTATTAGAGAAGACCGTACAAATTCAACAACCAGGATTGGACGATTATGTTTCGGTTGACAGGGAAGCCCGTATTTTGACAAACGAAGCAATACTCCATTTGATATGAAAATTTTACAGAGAAGAACAATGGCCGAAGAGGTAGCAGCATTGATCACGGAGGAAATTCGTCACGGCCAGTATAGGAACAAAGAGAAGTTACCCAACGAAGTTGAATTGATGAAAGTATTCGGCGTCGGAAGATCGACAATCAGAGAAGCCACCAGAGTATTAAATAACGCGGGGCTGTTAAGGTCACGGCAAGGATTGGGCACATTCATCGAGACACAGAAATTTTATAAGGGTGCTGACCTGAAACTGACAGGAACTGATTTCACAGAAGTACATGAATTCAGGACGCTGATGGAGGGGAAATTGGCTGTCAAGGCTGCTGTTAATAGGACAAAAGAAGACATAGCCGTGATGAGAAGAATACTCGATGAGCGGCAAGAAGCCCTTCAGCGTAACAACGACGAGAAGTGCGTTGCTGCAGACCTCAGGCTACATAACGTTATTGCAGAAGCCTCAAGAAGCAAGGTTTTAATCGAATTATATAGCTCAATGACATCATACTTAATGCCGTTTTATCTTATCCTGGAAGGTCATCAGGCTATTTTCAGGGAAACGCAGATTGATCACGAATTATTGGTGGACAGCATAGAACGGAGTGATCAGGAAGGGGTGGGACGATATATAGAAAAGATTTTGTCCTTCTTTTCGTGAACAATGACGTTTTAGTGTGAGGAGAATATTCCAATCATTTTATCAGCCAACATCGAATCAGCGACATAATTTACTCCAAATATTTCCAAACTTGCACTCATTGTTATAGTTTTATTTCCACGCCTGGCTGATAACCGCACTTATCGGAGCGATCATAGGCGCTACACCGAATTTTTCGGACAGTTCCTTTTCTACAGTAACAACCATCTCATCTATCCATGCAGAATTACGCTTCTTGATTTCATGGAAAAAAGGTCCGCTCTGAACAAGCACTGTTGCAGCCTCTCTCGCAGTAGTACAAACTGAATGCTTTTGCACCTTTTCAATTGATATCTTAGAAAACCCTGCATGCTTTAACAACGGTCTTATCAGGGCTTCATCATTCATCGAAGTCGCCTGATTATATGATTCAGGGAATGGACCTTCAAAATATTTCTTTGCTGCCGATCGGGTAATATACGATGCAGCATTATTCTCCAGCTTATCCCAGGTAGTGAACAAAAACATGCCTCCCGGCTTTAAAACACGGAGTACCTCTGCAAACGCCTTCGGTTTATCAGGTACGAACATATATCCAAAGCAACACACAACCAGGTCAATACTATTGTCGCTGAAAGGAAGTTGTTGTGCATCTATATTTCGCCAGTCAATTTCAAGACCTTCTAATTTTCTTTTAGCCACAGCCAACATATCTTCGCTGATATCTGAAGCGATCAGATTTGCAGATGCAGGAATTCGTTTTCGGATGTGACGTGTAACACGGCCGGTGCCCGCAGCAATTTCAAGGACAAGAGAAACAGAGGAAGGATCAATACGCGCTGCGACTTCTATGGCATAAGGCTCAAAGAACATAGGACCAAGAAATTCATCATAGTGAACGGCGCTTTCCAACGAGGGATCAGCGGAAGGATTTGCATTTGAAGTATTATTCATAAATTATCCTTTTTGAAATTTCGGCTCGTGCAAAGGAGTACAAGACAAGATAGATTGCGTTTGTCTTACAATATAAAATTTTAAGATCACACGGCAGATAAACTCCCGCTTTTTTAAAACATGCATCGCTATATTTGCGTTAATAGTGGTTGTTATCAACCGGACTAATACCCGATAACAACGTGCCGGGTAATGCGATGTTCCATCATGCTGAACTAAAAACAATCAAATGAGAAAACTGATCTTTGGAATCAATCTCACTATTGATGGCTGCTGCGATCATACCAAATCAAGTGGGAATGAGGAAGTACATGAATATTTCACAAACCTCATGCAAGACGTTGGCCTGCTCCTCTACGGGCGTAAAACTTACGAACTGATGGTCCCTTTCTGGCCCGATATCGCAAGGAATCGGTCGGGAGAGACAAAGTTAATGAACGAGTTTGCTCAGAAATTCGACGCTATTGATAAAATTGTCGTCTCACAATCACTGGAAAGCACCGAAGGAAGCAATACAAGAATTATTCGTACCGGGCTTGAAGAAGAAATACTTAAATTAAAACAAGAACAGGGCGGCCATATTTTAACAGGTGGTGTTAGTCTTCCTTTACAACTTATAGCGCTTGGTCTGGTCGATGAATACAATGTTGTCATTCATCCAATAATCGCAGGAGAAGGGAGACGATTGTTCGAAGATGTAGCCCTGCCAGAGAAATTACAATTGGAACTTGTTGAGTCAAAGGTTTTTAAATCAGGGCATGTTGCGCTTCGTTATTCAAAATAGGAACCTGCCGCTTTGGTAAGAACGGGTATCCCGGCAACCGGAATACCCGTTCTTACAAGCATCTTTAAAACATCGGCGGCGGCGCGTTCAGATCAGCATCCAGGAAATCTGTTACCATTGGTATCACCCAATCCTTCCGCAGCATCATACCTATATGTGTAGTGCCGGGGAGGATAGCCAGCCTTGATTTCGGAAGTCCGTGTAAATCTCCCATCTTCCCGCCACCTTTAGCCCTGAAGAGTTCCAATGCATGTTCATATCTTACACCATCTGCATCGCCTATAGCCATGAATATCGGAGCCTCTATGTTTTTTACATCCTTTGACCAGTCATAAGCCTCATCATCTATGCTCAACACCTTCTTCACAAATTCCGGGAAATGCGCAGGATCATTACCTAGACTATCATACTGTTTTTCTATCGGAGAGCCTTTGAACATATCTGCGGTCATGGTACCAAAACTTGCCTCCACTTCCGGCCACCATCCGTCATGTTTATAGGTACCTGATAACACTACAAGCCTGCGTACCTGTTCAGGATGGCGCACCGCCATTTGAAAGGCTACACCACCTCCCATACTATATCCCAGGATGTCTGCACTATCAATTTTAAGGTGCTTAAGCAGGCCGGATACATCGTCTGCCATACCCTCATAACTTAACTTCCGGGATATATCTCTCGTGCGACCGTGTCCCTGCAGTTCCGTTACTATCACTTTCCGGTCTTTGGCAAACAACGGTATGATCTCCGACCAGTTCAGTGGGATGGACATAAAAGAACCATGCAGCAGTACAATGGGCTTACCCTGGCCATACACCTCATAATACATTTTCAATCCATTTACGTCTGCATAGCCGCTGTCAGTGGGCTGTAGATGTTGACTAACAACCGTATCTTTTGAGGTAGTGGAAACTTTCTGCGGATTCTCCGGACGTGATTGACAGGAAACAATGGCTGTCACAACAACTGCAAATAATAGACGGGGGATAAAGTGGTTATTCATATTGTACTGTTTGATTACAATACAAATATCCGGAACAATATCATCCTGCTTGCAGTGTATATGAGACAATCATAGGGCAAAACCGGACATCCCGGCAATGTTAATTACTTGCATTCCTCCTGGCCAGATCATCCTCATACGTCGGGCCATATATCCCTGGCACAACATTACCCGTAGAACGCAGATAGGTCATCATCTCGCCCCGGTGGTGATAGATGTGGTTGAACAGGAAGCCACGAGAAACGATACCACGCGGCATCGGTCCCAGAACGGTCTGCTCACCTATTTTCATTGTCCAGAGTGCCTGTAGCTTTTCTTCAGTAACCGTTTGGAGGGCAGCTCTTGCCTTCTCAACATTCTGTTCGAACAAAGCAAGCGTAGCCTGAATATCTGCCGGGTCACCGCGCTCCAGGTGATCCGTAGCCATATCATAAACATCTCTTGTAAGCGTGCCTACATACCAGTAATAGATGGTTGCGATATGCTGGGCCAGTTCTCCCATTGTCCAGCAAATAGGGGAAGGTTTAAAGTTGATATCTTTTGCAGGTACCGCCTGCAGTAATTTCCGGGTACTGGTCACTTCGTGTTCAAATTCTTGTTGTAAGGCTTGTACGATCATGTGTTAAAATTTCTGATGAATATACAAAGTTAGCACCACTCCACACGACCATCCTCAACCTTACAATACGAATTTGTCTGGTATAGACCTGGCCTGATCTTCGATCACATTCCTATCAGCTGTGAACAGACAGCCATTCAACAGATCAGTCGAGGTCGATGATGTCGGTATTTTCTACCGCGAGGACGGAGGTCGGGGCAACTTGATCATAACTTCGTCATCAGAATAATTTAGTATTATAATATAATGGCCACTAACGGTAAAGGTTATTATATTTGACAACAATCATCCCATACCATGAAACGATTCATAGCAATCCTTACACTTGCATTATTTGTGGCCTGTTCCGCCCAACATAAATACAATAGCCAAAAGATTTCCAGCCGGACGAAAGAGATAGTTGAAAAAATCGCGGCTGATAAAACGTTAAAAGGTGGCGCAGTGGGCGAGGATGGCACCAGACCTGAACAGTATGATAGTTTCATCGAATTGCAAAAGACAGCAACAAAGGCCGAACTAACGGAACTCACTGATCATCCCGACGGAGCGGTACGTTGCTATGCCTTTTGGGCTTTAAGCCATGACAGTACTATTAACCTGCTTCCGATCGTTATTAAGCATTTGAATGATACAACCGAAGTGAATACCCTATTTGGTTGCAGAGAAATGCGGAAAAATGTAGGTGACTTTTTTTTCGAAGTTGTTACCCAGCCTATAGATGCTCAAACGAAAAAACTTACTGGTGCTGAACTTGAGTATCTGGACAGTATATTTATCTATACCCCTAATAAGTTATACGCAAGAGAACTTGCAATCGGCCGCGCAAAGCAAACCGCCCGCCTCTATGAAGAGGTTAGGAGACTGGTACTAAACCAGAAAGAGCAATCTTTGCTGAGGGATTTAGCTAAATTTAAGAAGCAACAGGACATTCCATTGATTCTGAAGAACGGATCAACAAGAAATAGCATCGACCGTTTTTTCACCTGCAAAGCAATTTGCGAATTTCCAGATCCTGCCTTCCGCCCATTTTTAAAAGAATCACTATACGATGCCTTAAAACAACAAGTATGGGATCCAGAATGGGACGCACTATATGAGGCAATAGCGAGCTATAAGGACGATACCGCATATCAGCTGCTCAAAGAGCCTTTTACAAAGATAAAAGAAGACGATAGCAGGATGTTTCACCTGGAAATGGTATTCGATGCGGTTAAAATGTACTATACACCAGTATACAACGATCTGCTATGGGACCTGTGGGAGAATGAACAGATAATCACGTCAGATGTATTTAAGCTGCTTTGTCAGCAACAGCCGGGAAGAGCATTGCAGCTAACAAAAAAGTCATTGCAAAATGTAATGAATTTTTATCATCATGCTCAAATAGAATGTACGGAGGGACAGGAACGACCATTAGTGTTGGCCAATATCATGCTCGACACCCTTATCGCCCACGACAGAGCAATAGTTGTTAAGCTAATAAATGATAACTTCAGAGATTCCCATGCTCCATTGTTTCGCACATTTGTGAAGAAGGTATCAGTGCTAAAAGATAATTCCTGTATTAAAGCACTTTTAACAAGGTTTGAAAAAGAAGACGATACCAATACCTGCCTTGAAATTACAGCGGAACTTCTAACCCTGGGCGATGAAAACATAAACCGGCAGATCGTAAACATATCAGAACAGAAGGATAATCTGACAAAAGGCGAGGACAGAGCGGCCTTTACCAAACTATTGAAAGAGCATAATATAAAACATTAATTACATGTAATTAAAATATCCACATTACAGCCTCGCCACTGTGCATAAACTCCTTTTGGCTATAAATCCCTTAACCGACGGATTTCGTTAATTTTAGGGCACTCAAAATAGGCATTAATGGCAAAACAAAATTCAATCATCACCTTTACCGGTAAACTCGGTAATCTCATCGGGTATCAGCGCAATGGTAAATACTTCCTGCGTAGCATGCCCGAAATCGTAAGACAAACACCTAATACCCGCCGCGCGGCTAAGCGCTTCGGTATGATCAGCAAAAAAGCAGCCCTTATCCGCAATGCTTTTTACGACGACCTGGATATCCGCTGTGATAGCAATCATATCAACCGGCTGAACAAAATGCTCATAGCAGCCGCCGGCGATCACAACGCAGTTACAGGCTTCCGTTTCAATCAGCACGCGGGAACCGACCGTTTCTTCAGCATCGCCCCGAGATTGTTCAGGAATGGAATATTGCACATTCCTCCGCAAAGCTTAGCACATTGCAAAGAGATCAACAGGCTGGAAGTAAAAGTCATTGCAACCCGTATCGACTTCGAAACCCACCACGTCACCGGTACGGAAACGGCTATCATGGAGATCAACCCCCATGAACCATTCTCCGGCGCAGATGTGGCCCTGGACGTCTCTGGTAAAGGAACCCTTATCATCACCTTTCAGGTAAGAGGACTGCTCAAAGACGGACCGTCAGCCAACAGGCAATACCTGGCAGCAGACATTATCGCCGTAATGGAGCCTCAAGAACCCAGAACAGCAAATCGACCTAACTACCCGCAAAGAGCTATATTGCCCTCAATACACTCCGAAAACCCCACAAGCGTATCCACCATGCGGCATGCAATAAAAAGGGAATAAGCTATCCCCGCCTTAATGCTATATTTTGATGAGTAAACATTAGTCCCCAATACCCACGAACATCGAAGCCCCTGCACCCGCACAAAACAGCTACAGCAACACACTGAAGCAGCCCAGTCATTGTCTACACCGAGCTTTACCCCTCAGTTTATCCAATTGCCCTATAACAACACGCCCGAATATCAACTCCCGATCAAGTCCACCTCCCCTCCGGAGATGCTTCATGGATACGCCCTCCGTGATACTACCGAAGGACATACTTCGGTTGATGTTACCTTAACGGGTTAAGCAAAAAAATAAGTTCTTGCCTTTACGCCTTGTAAGGTCTCCAATTGAAAAGCGTACATCGCATTGCTCACTCAAACAAAGGAACATAAGGATGGTCGCAAAACATCTACTCGCACGGGAACTCCTGCAATAATCGGGAGACCGCCCACAGCGAGCATTCGGGTGGAAATCACTGGCCTCAGTTGTTTGAAGTATGTTGAAGCGATCAACCAGGGGTTAAATAGCACTACCACTGCCCAACCGACCAACCAAAGCTAAATAACAAGGAACTTCAAAGAACTGCAGCCAGTGATTCCACCCGAACTGCGAGCTAGAAGGTCAGCGCTGTAATCACCACCCACCCACCAACCAAAGCTAAATAACAAGGAACTTCAAAGAACTGCAGCCAGAGATTCCACCCGAACTGCGAGCTAGAAGGTCAGCGCTGTAATCACCACCCACCAACCAACCAAAGCTAAATAACAAGGAACTTCAAAGAACTGCAGCCAGAGATTCCACCCGAACTGCGAGCTGCAAGGTCAACACTTTAATTAGCAGCAGCCCCATTCGCACACCGGTCATAAAGCAAGCGAAAGACCAAATGTGACATACATCACGCAATCATTCCCCCGATCCTTCCTTCCTTTGCATTAGAGATCGTAAACAGAACAGGATGAAAACAAGCTTAATCGATTTTCCGAAACATAACAGATCGGCAGAGAAAATATTATACACAGCTAAAACACACACCACCGGCGGCCGCGAAAACGGTAAATCCCGCAGCTCAGATGGCCGCCTCAATATACAACTTGCACGTCCGGTAAGCACAGACAGCGGTACTAACCCCGAGCAGTTATTCGCCGCCGGATGGTCAGCCTGTTTCATCGGTGCACTAAAAGTAGCAGCTCGTACAATGAAAATAGGATTCCCGGATGATACCACCGTCGATGCAGAAGTAGACCTTTGTATCACCGGCGATATTTACGTGCTCCGCGCCCGCCTCGATGTGAAACTTCCGGGCCTGGAGCCCGAGGCCGCCATGCAGCTGTTAGAAGCCGCTCATCAGATCTGTCCGTATTCCAATGCCACACGTAATAATATTGATGTAGTCATCAACCTGATCTAAATCGTTAGTGTTTGTGTTGTAATTGACAAGAGCGTCGTCTGTCTGACAGATGGCGCTCTATTTTATTTACAACATTGTTGCATTATATAGAAAATGCAACTATCTTTGGCAGGTGTCTGTCTTAAGAAATATCAGGAAAGTAACCGCACTTGTATTACTGGCGCTCATGCTGGTTATTCAAGGTGTAAAGTTATTCCATCAACATCCAGAGGCTTCTTTACCACAACACAAGTCCTATAGCGCCGTTACACCAGCCGCACATCATTGCGCCATTTGCGACTTTCAATTAACAAGAGATGCAGATGTAGCAGCCGAACAGTTTTCCTTCGCGGTTACACAGCCCGTCACTGAAATCCTTGTTGATGTTGTTGCTTCATACAACATACCCCATCCATCTGAGCGCTGTCTTCGCGGCCCTCCCGTAACATGCTGATAATTTACTCCCATACATCGTAAACTGGCGCTGTTACTACGCGCCGGCAATCCTGATTTCATAATAATTAAAAATTATTGTCGTATGACTGTGCTCAAAGCTGAACAGCTTAGCAAGCAGTACAATGGTACTATTGCTTTGAATGATCTTAATTTATCGGTCAGCAAAGGAGAGATCTTTTGCCTGCTGGGCCAGAATGGCGCCGGTAAAACTACCACCATCAACCTATTCCTGGGCTTCACGGATCCAACAAGCGGAATAGCTACTATCAATGGTGTCGAAGTAAAACCTAACGATACCGGCACCAGGAAATTCGTAGCCTATATCCCGGAAGTCGTACAGCTGTACGGCAACTTAAGTGGTATAGAAAACCTGGACTTCTTTAGCCGTTTAGCTGGTTGCAGATATTCCGCCAGTGAGCTGAGCGCATTCTTAAGCAAAGCAGGCTTGCAAACAACCGCACATGCCGGCAGACTAGCAACCTACTCTAAAGGCATGCGGCAGAAAGTGGGTATTGCCATCGCCCTCGCAAAAAATGCAGATGCTATCTTAATGGATGAACCCACATCCGGCCTCGATCCAAAAGCTACGGCAGAGTTCACACGGATATGCAAAGAATTCGCGGCAGAAGGAAAAGCCATCTTTATGGCTACGCACGACATCTTCAATGCTGTGAATGTCGGTACAAGGATCGGCATCATGAAACAAGGCTCCCTGATCCATACAATAAATACGAACGAAATAACCGCCAGCGAATTACAGCAATTGTACCTGGAAACAATTTAAGACACCATTCCAACCTATAGCACTAATTCAAATGAAGCATTTATTGATAGGGACAAACCTTGTCCTTTACAGCATCACCTCGCAGGCACAGTTACAACCCGGCGGAAAAGTAACTGCTGATACCGGGCTTGTTAAACGCACAAGCCAGCTGCAACAGGTGGAGATCACCGGCAGGATAGCCAGCAAATATTACAGCGATTACTCTTTCAGCGCAACAAAAACAGCCACTTTAAATAAAGATGTACCACAAGCTATCTCCACGATCACCAAAGAACTGATCGCCGACAAACAAGCCTTTCAACTGGCCGATGCGGTGAAGATGGCCAGCGGTGTCATACCTTCCAGCTATTATAACCAGTACGCTATCCGGGGCATCAGTCAGAATGAAGAAGGACAGATCATTAATGGCATGCGTACGCGCCAGTATTATTTCCTGCAACCGCTGATAACCAATATTGAAAGGGTAGAAGTCATTAAAGGCCCCGCCAGCGCTACCTTCTCCAGTATTGATCCCGGCGGAAGCATCAACCTTGTCACGAAAAAGCCATTGCCTGTAAACAGGCGTGAGATAAGCATCAGCACAGGAAGCTTCAGTACGATACGGGGAACGCTTGACTTCACAGGACCGCTGAACCAAAGCAAAACGCTACTATACAGGGTAAACGGCGCTTACCAGGAGGCTGGCAGCTACAGGGATCTTATCGGCAATAAGTCAGTGCTCGTATCACCTTCATTTTCCTATATACCCAGCGATAGAACTGCCATAAATGTCGAAATGATCTTCAGCAATACAACGGGAAAGCTCGACAGGGGACAGCCCATCTTTGGCGCTGTGGCAGGTGCTACAGATTTACATAGTACGCCGATTAGTCTGAACCTTGCTGCACCGGATGATTTCTTTAAGTCAAAAGAGTTTATCGTAATGGGAAATCTCTCCCACAAGCTTACAGATAACATCAGCTTCAATACTTCTTACATGAAGCAAACCTGGACCGAAGATCTCCAGGAGCATCGTACCACTAACGGCTTCGCTGTTGATACTGCGAATAACCCGGTTACCTCGCTGGCCGCTATGCAATATGTACAACGCAAGCAGTTCTGGAACATCGATAACGTTAGCAGCTATCTTAATTTCGATTTTAAGACCGGAAATATCAGCCATAAATTATTGGTAGGTTACGACCTGCATAGCTGGCGAAAACTCAAAGGCGGTGGTCAGAATGCAGCGAGAGGCTTTTTACTGAAGGATGGTACTGTCGCTAATTCGTATGTTAAAGCAAATGCGGACGCCTATCAGCTGATAACGATCGGTGGAATAACAATGCCCAGGCCTAATGTAAAACACTTTGACCTGGACGGTCCATCTTATACTATCACCAGTCCGGGCGATTACACGATGAATGTAAGGACCGCATTGCCCGCTGCACTCACTACCGATAACGCCGTTTATGTACAGGAACAGCTGCAATGGAAACAACTTACGCTGTTACTAAGCCTGCGTCGTGAATGGTTCCGGGACGTTACGAATTATGACTCGCCCCGCGAACTGTCCTTCAGTAACGACGCCTGGTTACCGAGAATAGGCATCACCTACGCAGTCAGCAAAGCAGTAAATGTATACGCTACTTACCTCGAAGGTTTCCAGCCGCAGTCAAATACCGTAACGCTGATGCCCAATACAGGGAACTTCTACAACACCGCAAGATCTGCAGCTTTGTTCAAACCGCTCAGAAGCGATCTGAAAGAACTGGGTACAAAGTTCGCATTATGGGAAGGACGCCTGAATGTGAGTGCCGCTGTTTATGAGATCAATCAGAAGAATGTGTTAATGAATGCTAATATCCCGGCTTATCCTGACTCATTGATCACAAGAGGGGCCGACAGAAGCAGAGGCTTTGAAATTGAGATCGCCGGATTTATCCTATCCAACTGGCAGATAAATGCTGCATATAGCTACATCGATGCGCAGATCATAGAAGACAGCAAGCCGGAACTGAAAGGTACAAGAAAAGAGAATACTCCTTTCAACAGTGCCAATGTCTGGACCCGCTACAACTTTACTGAAGGCTCCCTTCTGAAGGACCTCGGTATCGGCCTGGGCCTGCAATACAGCGGAGATAAAGTTCCCTGGTTCACGAGAGCATTTAAAGTACCTGCTTATACACTGCTCGATCTCGCTTTCTATTACAGTCCCCGTAAAAGTAATATGCAACTCGCACTGAACATCAACAATGTGACGGACAAAACTTACTGGCTCGGTGCACAGAATTATCTGCGGCTGTTTCCCGGAGCGCCCCGGAATGTAACATTAACAGGAACCTATAAATTTTAAACTGTTTGACCAATGAGGAGAGACGTACTTTTATTATTAGCCAGGCAGGTAGTTTCGAATACCTTTAGAAACAAGGCAATTGTAATGTTGCTGGGTATCGTCGCCATCCTGCTTGTTTATGCAACTTATAGCTGTGCCGGAATTTATCTGCAGGAAACCCAAAGCAGGCAATCATATCAAAAAGAGGTTCGGGAGCATTGGGAAGAAATGCCCGATAAACATCCTCACCGCATGGCTCACTATGGTTACATCGTTTTCCGTCCGAAAAGCCCCTTAAGCATTTTTGACCCAGGCATGGAAAGTTATGTTGGCAATGCCGTTTTCCTGGAAGCCCACCGCCAGAATAGCGTCAACTTTTCGGAGGCAGGATTCAGTACCGGCATGCTCCGCTTCGGTGAGATCAGCATGGCGATGATACTGCAGATACTGGTGCCCCTGGTTATTTTCTTTATCGGGTTTAATACAGTTGCGGCAGACAGGGAGAATGGCACTTTGAAGATCCTGTTGGGACAAGGCGTGTCATGGAAGGAGATCTTGACAGGTAAGATAATAGGACTGTTTGGTATCGCACTATCATTGCTATTGTTGGTCATAGTGCTCTTGCTCGCAGCAGGGTTAAGCATCCCGCAACAACAATTAACGGCAGATGATCTGTGGCTGATCTGCTGGATAATGTTATTTTATGCCGTCTATTTCGGCATTATCAGCATCGTTGCAGTACTCATCTCTGCATACAGCAGAACGGCAAAACTGGCGCTGGTTTCATCGATAAGCATATGGCTGCTGTGGGCTATTATTCTGCCACGTACGATGCAGGCAGTCGGCGGTTTTCTTTATGCATCACCTTCCAGGATCGAATTTGAAACAGCTATTGAGAAAGAACTGATTCAAAAGGGAGATAGTCACAATCCGGACGATCCTTATTATAAAGCGCTGAAAGATTCGGTCCTTCGAATATATAATGCCACCTCGGTGGAGCAGTTACCCTTCAATTATAGTGGCTTCCAGATGAAGGAAGGTGAGCGGATAAGTGCTGTTATTTATAATCAGCACCTCTTCGCCCTGTTGGAAAGATATCAGCAGCAGAATGATGTATCACGGCTATCAGCTTTTATAAATCCGCTCATGGCCCTGCGAAATCTTTCAATGTCCATAAGTGGTACAGGCTTTAATGCCTATACCCGGTTCCAGCAGCAGGCGGAAGGCTATCGTTATCAGTTGGCGCAGCACAT
Source organism: uncultured Flavihumibacter sp. (assembly GCA_902168105.1). Taxonomy (GTDB): domain Bacteria; phylum Bacteroidota; class Bacteroidia; order Chitinophagales; family Chitinophagaceae; genus Chitinophaga. The sequence continues at coordinate 187,266 of CABHOY010000058.1, read as the reverse complement.
GAATGATCTGCAGATAAAACTGATCAGCAATAAGAAACCGGGCGATAACGACAAACCCTACAGCATCAGCAGGGAACACTGGAAATCATTACCCGATTTCAGTTACAAGGCGGACAGTCCGGTGCGAATGATCACCAGCGAAACACTTTCCCTGTTTGCATTGCTATGCTGGATGTTATTGCTGATAATAACAGTCTCCATCTTATCTAAAAAATTAAAAGCCATTTAGTATATGCTAACGCTGTTATTCAAAAGTTTTATCCGTTCGAAGGTGGCGGTAATTGGTCTTGCAGTTGTTCTATTTACCGGTATTATCAGTATTTACATCGGCCGGCAACATATAGACAAACAGATAAAAAGTATTGAAAAGACCGCTCATTTCCAGCAGGAACATATCCAACGGAACGTGCAATATTTCAATAAAGAAATGGGATTACTGTTGTATCACCTGCGCTTTAGTCTCGTTAATGAAACACATCCGCTTAATGGTATGTCAATAGGACAGAGAGATATAAATTCCTCCATCCAGAGTATCAATATCCGCAATCTGGAAAATCAGAAATACGATACTGATCTGTTTAATCCGTTCAATCTGCTGACGGGTAATCTTGATTTCAGCTTCGTGCTCATTTACCTGTTCCCATTGCTCATCATCAGCTTCAGCTATAACTTACTGTCCGAAGAAAAGGAAGGTGGTACCTGGCCCCTGGTTTCAACCCAGGGCGACTCCCCGTTGAAACTATTGCTCCGGAAACTATTGATACGTGCAATAGCCGTTTTCGCCACACTGGCAATGCTACTGTTCCTGGGCGCTGTGATCCTGTCTATTCCTATGGATAGCAGCTTTATGGCTACGATCGCTATTGCTGTTTTGTACCTGCTATGCTGGTTCGCGATCTGCCTGTGGGTAATATCTCTGCAGAAGAGATCAAGCACGAATGCGGTCATTCTTTTAAGCAGCTGGATGATGCTGACGGTGATCCTTCCCGGAGCAGTAAATAATTACATCCTCAACAAATATCCCGTTCCGGAAGCAATGGCTACGGCAATAGCACAACGTGAAGGCTACCATGAAAAGTGGGATATGGATAAGCAACCTACCATGGATAAATTCTATGCGCACTACCCGCAGTTCCGGAAATACGCATTGCCAGAAGGGCAGTTCAACTGGCCCTGGTATTATGCTATGCAGCAAATGGGAGATGATGAGTCTCAGGTGCAGGCAAATGCAATGCAGGATAAACTCTGGCAAAGGGAAAGAACAAGTGCTTTTATTGCCCGCTTTATTCCAACATTGCATACGCAACACATGTTAAATGCCATCGCCCGCGCCGGGTTAAGTAACCAGTTGAGCTTTCTGGACAGCACTACCAGGTTTCATGAGAAAATGAGGTTGCATTTTTACCCGAAGATCTTTGAAGGATCTGATGTATCGGGTGAGGATTGGCAGCAATTTAAAATGGAGAACTTCTCTCAAACATACAATATCAGTTGGCTGTCGGTATTAATGCCGCTCATCCTGGTAAGTGTCTTATTTGTTATACTGAGTACGGTTAATTTTAGAAGATCTCTACGGTATGACCGGATATAGTACCCTTGTTATAGCCTATATGTCAGTCATTCAGACACAGATCAAAAAGGCAAATAGATACAGCAATCCCCTTTTCTTTAAGGCAGAAAATAACATCTTCTGCCTTAAAGAATTTTCCTTCCACGCGCATGGGAGTTATATTTAGTATAAGACTTCTTTCGTATGTTAGAAACTATTGCGGTAAACATGATCATTAACTTTCTATCAACAATGAAGAAGAGCAGATGCTCCTGTACTGTTACAAAAAATAAGGCTGACCCATTTTACTGAATCAGCCTTCCCATAAGCAAAATAAAGAAATGGTTGGTTTAATTCTTATTCAGTTTGTACGACAATGCAAGCGTTCCTCTCCAGCCTTCACTCCGGTTTTGTACAGCAGCTTCCTTCATTGCTTTTATCTCGAGGAATAGTCCTGAAGGGAATACAAAACCCACACCCGGTCCATAAGCAAAAACTCTTTCACGTGTATCTGTTATGCCATACTTATGTTGGAAATAATTATGATCTCCATCGTGCGCATCCTGTTCCAGCTGATTGAGATAGTATCCCGCTGCTTCAACAAAAATTGATTTGGTAACAGCATATTCCGCTGAATAATTGAAGTTATAGGTAATACCGGGACGATCATCCGTACCGATACCTTTGAAATAATAATTCAGATGGTGCCGCATACTGAAAGAGAGGTTCTTAACTGGCGACAGCGTAAATGTATAATGTGGAAAAACGCGCCAGACACGGGAACCTGGATTGAGATCATATGTTGAGTGATAGCCTCCTGTCGGCACCGTCACATCAACTTCAAGCCGATGGGAATAATCCATCCCGAAAAGCTTTCTGTTGAACCATTGTACCAGTGGTCCGGTCACGAGATCGCCAAGCGGACTTGGGTTGATCGAAGGCGCAGAACCACCGCTTGCATTCGTAGACAATTTTACCAGCGGCATAATTGTGGTAAACCCGAGGTTGCCTCCCAAGAACCGTTTTTTACTGATGAACACCACCTGCTGTAATGTGATCAGCGAGCTTACTTGCAGTGCGCCGTCAATTGTCTTTCCATGACTGTTTTTTTCCTTATCAGGTTGATCTATCTGTACATACTGCAGATAGTACCATCCTGGCGACGGTGGGTTACCATCCTGTAAATTAGTAAGTCCTAAATTGCCTGGAGGGAGATGTGGGTCCTGGCTGTAAGAGGCGAAAGGGATAAGCGCCAGTAATAAGATGCCGGTAAATATCGTCTTCATTCTTCTGCCTGTCTGAAATTTCCTCTGATCTGGTACGTTCGGTTTCATGATATATTTTCTGTCATTTCTCATCAGGACATTCACACCTGACTGACGGTACAAAGTTGCGAAAGAAGAGACCTCTTTTTGATGTATAGATCGTAGGATTATATGCAAATTTCGAAGAAACGGCGGCCGTGATCAAACGGCTATCGGCTCGGTCAGGAACCTTGTTGTGGAGTCCAATCGGTTTGTACATGTGTAGGCCTCCAAAATGTAATCATCGGTCCCCCGCACGCTAAACCGGCCCCGTGAGACCCTCCACTTTCTAAAACACCCGCACAAGCTAAACCCATAACCACAGACGATTTCCTCTTATTCTTGAACGCTTGTTCAAATATTATTTGGTAAAATATACCAGATGGTATACTTTTGTTCGATAAAATTCGATCTTTCGATAGATGTCGGGGACAGACGGTATTGGCTGTCTTTTTTTAGGGGAAATAAAAAGACCGTACAGTCTATCGGAAAGCGAGCACAGAAGGTATAGCTGCTGCCTGCGGCATTTGTCTCCATATAAAGTCGCGGCAGCCTGGAGATAGTATAAGAGTGTGTTTTTTATGATTGACGATTGTAGTTTCAGAGCCCTGGTTCCGGCCAGGGCTTAAGTATTAACAGTTTCGGGATGCAAAATATAGCATTGTCAAATAGAGAGAAGGTTGCAACCCTTCTAACCAGCTTTGGATCAGGCATAAAAACGCCATTAACATATATTCACCCCACAAGGAACAAACTATAGCCATAGAGAATTATAAGAACACTAACGGAAAATTTTAAGAGGTATGAAGTTTATTAAGGAAAACCACCACGGTATTAGCACCGTTCTGGCATTTGCACTAATCCCCTTGTCGGGTTTCGCGACCGATATTTATATACCGTCCTTGCCGGCAATGGCTACGGACCTCGGCGTGAGCAACGCAGCAGTACAGTTATCGTTGCTGATCTTTATGATCAGTTCTGGCAGTAGTCAATGGTTCATAGGAAGTTTGCTTGACAGCTTCGGTCGCTACCGTCTGGGTCTAGCTGCGCTACTCGTTTTCACCTTCGCCAGTTTCTCCATTGCCATGTCGCATAATATTAATGTCATCTATGCCATGCGTGTCATACAGGGTATCTGTGTGTCGCTGATCGTAGTGGGAAAGCGGGCTTACTTTATGGATATTTATTCCGGGGAGAAACTGAAGCATTATACCAGTTTGTTCTCTATCATCTGGGCCACGGCTCCAATTGCCGCGCCTTTCCTGGGAGGTTATCTGCAGGCGGCCTTCGGATGGTCTTCCAACTTTTATTTCCTGGGTATCGCTACGCTTATCCTCCTGGTACTGGAGTTAAAATACGGAGGAGAGTCGTTAAAGACCTTCCATCCATTTAAAATGGAACCTATCCTGAAGGTATACGGGGCAATGATCAAAACACCCGACTTCAGCCTGGGGCTGGTCATTCTGGCCCTGTGTTACGGCATGGTGATCGTACACGGTATGACAAGTCCCTTCATCATCGAGCATGTGTTTCATTATTCAGCCGTAGTTACCGGTTATTGTTCCCTGCTGTCGGGATTGTCGATCATGATAGGGGGCATCATCTCCAAGTCGCTGATCAACCGGCCGTTCACCAAAAAGATAGTGGCGGCGCTTACGCTCCAGGCACTGGCAATCATAGGAATGATGGTCACCTCCGGATTTGGTTCTAACTTGTATACCCTGATGGCATTCACCGTCGTGATCCACATGGTAAGCGGCTTTGTATTCAACAATCTGTTTGCTTATTGCCTGGGCCGTTTCAGCAAAAATGCAGGTATCGCAAGCGGTATTACCGGAGGCTCTATGTACGTACTTACTTCCATCTTCAGTTATGGTATCGGCAGTTTGCTGACTATCAAATCACAGGCTTTACTGGCTGAAGCCTATCTCGTAATGGCATTGGTACTGGCGATCATATTCACGCTGTTCACCAGGGCCAGAGAGGCACATCACAGAACATTACTTGCTACACAATAATAAAAAAAAGCAGCCGCTCAGAAATATCTGGCGGCTGCTTCATTATATAGTGAATGGTTATTTCTTCTTCTTCTTATCGTCTATCTCATTTTTCAGCACTTTACCGTCTGCGCTGAAGATAACGTCTCTTTTTTCCGGACTTTTCTTCAGTTCAAGTTTGTAAGTAACTACTGTTCCTTCTGTGTGCTTGTCGGCATCGTGAATGGTATACCCCGCAAACTGCTGCTGAACAGCCTGTTTTACCGCAGCAGGCAGATCGGTGTCTTTAATATCTTCCTTCTGCTTTACCAGTTTACCCGTTGCATCGTACCAAACATCATGTTTTTCAAACTCAGCTTTGTACTGATTGTCCTTTGATTTCCACTTAACACCTGTCGCTTGGGGATACTGCTGCTGGAAGCTTTTGGCGACAGCGGCTGGTACATTTACCGGCTGATCACTTTTCTGCGCATAAGAACTAACGGCAGTTCCCATCAAAAGAATTAGAATTAGATGTTTCATGAATTCATATTTTAATTGAAGGAGTAAATTTAAGGAAAGAATCTACATCAGGGAAAAAATCGGGTATTTGGACAACAGATTCCCCTAATCCGTACCTTTGTATTATCGTTCCCCTCTTAATTTTATAGTTATGATCCAGTTCCGCGCTATAAAAAGATCTCTCGTTCCTGACAACACAATGGCTGATTACATCCATAACCTTCCTGACAGGTATAACAATTCAAAAGCCGAAAGGATCGCAGCCTATCTTACTCATCAGTTCAGCAACGAATCCTGCAGCAGCCATCCCGATCACATGGTTGAAATGAATATTGAGTCCCGCTCGGAAGACGGGGCAGGGTTAGTCCTTTACAGCTACAGTAAACCGTGTTGCGACACCTTTACGAAGCGTATCAAAGAAATGATCAGTAAAACGAAGGAATTATTCCCCTGAGATTGTCGGCTGAACGTTACCAACCCGACGCCGTGATCATCGAACCACCCGCGAACGGGACATCACCTCTATTCCTACGGCTTATCATTTTTCGTCAATAACGGACGTATCAATATCCGCATGATCAACATACCCAATACAAGCCCCACCGAAAATATCAGCAGGAGGTCCAGCATCGGAACCGTCACACATTTTGCTTTTGCACTGCCATTGTCGGCTGTAGCGTGGGTAATACCAAAAGGAACATCCCTGTTGAGGAAGAGCGTTACTATCCCGAAGAACATGGTGATCAATACCCAGCCTATCAATATGCGTAACACCACCTTCTGCCATTGCCAGGCGCTGCCAACCATACGCATATTATATGCATAAAAGAAACCGATCAGTAGTGCGATGATAAAAAAGAACAACGTGAGGTAAGCGAAGAAATCGTCATCATTGTCGTCCTTCTCAATATCCAGCTGACAGGGATCTGTAAACATCAGATCCAGTACCCGTATTTCGTGACCGATCCTTTGTGTCATACGTGTCCACCAGGATTGGTTCACGACAACTTCCGGAACTAACCTGACAGTGTCAATGAATGTAGTATCTATGCTGATGAATTTAGCGCCCAGTTCATCCCACAATTCACCATAGCCGTCGTCAGCGCCCAATGGCCATACGGCCACACCACCCAGACCATTATTTAATACATAGTCGTATTTAACGTCCAGGGTATAGGCGTCATCAAACCATATCTCTGAAGTGACTTCACCCGCTTCATTTTTCTCCTCCACATAAGCAGCTACCGCATCTTCATCATATATAACAGAGGTATCGCCGGGGAAACGGTTTTTGATCTCGTTGAATGGAACGTATTTCGTAAAGATATCCTTCCCGCCACTCTGGCTTTTCTTCCATTGTGTACCGTAGTAGGAGAGGAGGATAACAAATTTTCCCGGAGCGATCTGCTGATTCAGTAAACGGGACATGACCGGTTCAATGGCCCGGCGTGCGTCTCCTTTCATAGGAGCTAAAGCGCCTGCACGTGTACCGCTGGCTTTCGTAAAGTCGACCAGGAAATGATCTGTTAAAGGGTCCAGCGTTCTCAGGTCGTAGGCCGCCTGATCGTCATACGATGGCAGTGTAATGGTAATAAGATATTTTTTGTCACTGTTACGCTGAAGGTAATTTGACAGTAAGGTCACAAAACGGGAGAAGGCGTCTCTCTTGTTACCATTTAGTTGACTGAACCAAATATTTATACCATTCGCATCGTAGTGTTGCAGTAAAGGTAACAGTGAATCAATACAACGGAATTGTGCCTGCTCATCTTTCAGCAGTGCATCAATATGAGCCGGATCATTTTCATATAAAGTGAACAACCTGTCGCTCCCTGCCGATGCTGCCAGCGTGAACATGTTTAGCGGGAAAGGAGGAATGTCCCTTGCCTTAATATCTTTTTCGGTAGTATACCCATAGAAGCTTACTGCACTCAGGGCGGTAAAATTATAATGAAGATATTTATCGTTCATCCAATAGGGGTGAACACCTATTACGTTTGCCTTATGTCCCAGGGTAATGGTGTACCGTGCGCCCAGCGTATCTCCTAAAAGCAGCGTATCGATTTTACCTGGTGGACGGCCATATAAAGCACGAACTTCCTGCAGACGTTTCTGCTGTGCTTCCGAGCTTTTTTCTTCTTTTGCTTTCTGTGTTAATATAGGGATGATCTTATTAATAAGGTCTGCAACATCTGTGGCTGGCACAGGTGCAGGAGGAACATCCGGCAGTTCACTCGGTACGACTGCCGTATCTCTTGCTGCCGCGTCGGCAATGATAGCGTTGATCAGTTTACTTAATGAATCAAAATGCTGGTTCTGCTGTAAGGACAATTCGGCATTCAGCTTTTTAATGTCTGCTGCCGTCGCCACCATAGAGTCGGCCATCACCGTTCTGATGATGGTGATCACACGCTGCTGTTCCCTTGCCCGCGCATTTTTCGTGAACCTTAACGCCGCAACTATCTTTTGTAATAGTTTGACTTTCCCTGTTGTATCTTTCTGAAAAGTTGGTAAGTTTATCGTCTTTAATCCGTGGGACGTATCATACGGGGAAGCATATATTATATTAGCCTGGATATTATTCTTAGGAAACAAAAAGATAGTAAGGACGAAAAAGAAACCGCATAGGATTCTGATAAGGGAATACATAAATAGTAAAATTTACGGAACAACTTTGAGGCAAGAGTAATAATAATAATTAATAAAAAATAGGTAAATATTCATTTAAATAAAAATTTTATTGTTTTCATTTAACTACTATCTTGTGGCCAATATGAAAATCGAAGTTCTTTAGAAAGTCCTAGTACCATGATTTTCATCCCATTAATGTGGGATACGAATTTAGATATTAGAAGCCGACAACGAGTATTTACACACAACATAACATCGTAAGCTGCCACAGGCAAAGCATTGTTTAGCGTCAGTTTTACTGAGTACTTCCTGAGAAAATAATAGCCATATGATTTACGAAACCCTATCGTGCATCACTGAAGTAATTAATAAACACTTCAGCAGGCAGTTGCATGTAAACGAGGAAAAAGTAGTGCTGTCCGGTATTGTAAATCAGGATGGAAGTGTTGCTATACAGGGAGAAAACAAAGTTCTTGTGACGCTGATCAACATTGAGAAAGAGGCGCTGGGAAAGAGTATACCCGGTTATAACCCGGGAATGCTGCAGGCAAAGACGGCTCCGCCGGTATGTATTAATCTGTATGTGTTATTTTCTGCCTACTTCAGTGGAAACAACTATGCAGAAGCATTACGCTTCATTTCCTTTGTCATGGCCTTTTTTCAGTCACGCAACGTATTCACTCCCGCTGATACGCCATCGTTGGACCGCCGGATAGATAAGCTGGTATTCGAGATGGAGAGTATGGGTACAGAACGCTTGAACAATGTATGGGCCACACTGGGCGCTAAGTACATGCCTTCTGTGGTCTATAAAATGCGTATGCTGACATTTGACGACAGTATCATCAGGGAATACAGGCCTTCCGTATCGGACATCACTACAAACGACAAACTTCTGTAAACAGAATTACAGTAATGGGATTTGATTTGCTGACGGAAATTTATTTCCGCCACCGGTTCTTTGCTGACAATTGTTTAAGGGACATCCGTGTGCTTGTGCCCCAGCAGACCGCAACTGACATGAGACGTTATGGATTACTCTTCCGCAGACTGCCGGACAGGTTTGTATTGCTGTACGACAACAGCGACACAGACCAGCGGGAACAGCTGTTACGGGAGGATCTGGCGTTGGTATTTGACCTGCAATTGCAGGATAACTTATTTTATAATTATACCGGATTGCAGCAGTCTGACATTCCGAACAGCATCCTGTTGTTTGGTAATGAAGACGGCCATGCAGCCGGTAAGCTGCATAAAGATGACGTGGTAACAGCCAGTGAAGTGGCCCCGTTTGAACATCAGGGCGGCATTGTATCCGCAAGACCATTTGCGCGGATAATATTGTCGCTTACTCCCGGCCTGTCCGATCGTTATGAGATCAGTTTCGCCGCCAGGACTACACGTTGGTGTTACTTCCTGATGAGCGCTAATCTTGCTGCATTATCAGAACCAGCTATTATTGACACCAACAACAAAGTGCATTTTAAAGGTCCGCAGGCAGTAACACTTCCTGACGGTACCAACGCCAGCGTCTTTGTCTCGGAAGAGGCAGTCGCACTGGCGCAACGTCCTTTACATACGTTTCAGCTGGTGGAAGCCGGTGGCATTGGTGGTCTTAACCGGACCATTATTTCAGCGCTTCCATCGCCGGATATCAAAACTGTTTCAGCTGCGGGCATACCAGGATATGACCGCACGCAAGCATATTCTGAAATCTTTTTATACTAATCTCAAACCCGTACAGCTATGGCTTCAACACTCATGACACCGGGCGTTTACATAGAAGAAAAGAACGCCTTCCCCAGTTCTGCCGTTGCCGTCGAAACAGCAGTTCCTGTCTTTATCGGCTACACACAGAAGGCCGAGCGGTTTGGTAAATCACTTCTGAAAAAACCAACCCGTGTCACCTCATTCGCAGAGTTCGTAGAACTCTTCGGCGCAGGCTTCCAGGCAAAATTCAGCATCGCTGACCCTGCAGCAGACTACAAAGGAGAAACATTCATCGTGAACGGCGCTCCCAAGGTAGTGGCCATCATGCCGAAGAACACTTTCTACCTTTACAACAGCATCCGTCTGTTCTATGCAAATGGCGGTGCAAATTGTTACATCGTTTCCGTAGGTACCTATGGCGACCAGGCCGCTGGTCTGGACATAGCCCTGGACGATTTTATCGGTTCTGCAACCAAACCCGATATCCTGCTGATGCTGGAGAAAGAGTTTGAGCCTACACTGGTAGTCATTCCGGATATCATCGCCCTCGGGAAAGCAGCCTACGCCACCATGTACACAAAAGTACTGGCTCATTGCGCCAAAACGCAGAGCAGGTTCGGCATCTTCGATCTGGCACAGCAATCTGCCACCGATACCACAGATGCTATCGTATCAGATTTCCGCAGCGATATCGGTATCAATGCACTGAACTATGGCGCGGCCTATTATCCCTGGCTGAAAACAGCTATCGTTCAAAGCAACGAGATCGACTTCGAAAACCTCGATCCCGCGGTTGACCTGGGAACATTATTACCAGAAGACCTGGCCAAGCAGGTGGTGACTGCCTACAAAGCGATCGCAACTCCTGATGCTAATGCCAAAAAGAATTTCCACCAGTCACTCAAGGCTTCCAGCCCTGTTTATAACAGTATCCTGGAAGAGGTCAGATCACATCTGAACGAACTGCCTCCAAGTGGCGCTATCGCTGGTCTTTATACCATGGTTGACAGCAGCCGTGGTGTATGGAAATCACCGGCCAACGTTTCTGTAAGTATGGTGAATGCTCCTTCAGTGAACATCTCCAACGACGAACAGAGACAATTGAACGTAGATGTACTTGCAGGTAAATCCATCAACGTGATCCGTCCTTTCCCGGGTATCGGTACACTGATATGGGGTGGCCGCACGCTGGACGGTAACAGCCAGGACTGGCGCTATGTTAACGTACGCCGTACCCTCATCATGATAGAACAATCTATCAAACTGGCGGCACGCACCTACGTATTCGAGCCGAACGACGCTACCACCTGGGTAACCGTTAAAGCGATGATCGACAACTTCCTGAACAACCTCTGGAAACAGGGTGCACTGGCAGGAGCTGCTCCTGAACAGGCTTATGACGTTCAGCTGGGCCTTGGTTCTACCATGACACCACAGGACATCCTCGACGGTAAAATGTTGATCACAGTAAGAGTAGCGATCGTAAGACCTGCTGAGTTCATCGTGATCACATTCCAGCAGATGATGCAACAATCTTAAAAACTAACAGACTTATCACCCTATTATCTTATCATTAAAAGCTTATAACTATGGCAGATGACGGATCTACCCAGGCCCAGACCACATGGCCTTTGGTCAAATTTTCCTTCAAGGTCATGTGGGACGGAGCTGAACTGATTTTCCAGGAAGTAACCGGATTATCATCAGAAACACAGATTATCGAATACCGTGGCGGCAGCAGCCCTGTATATTCTACAGTTAAAATGCCCGGTATCCAGAAGTTCTCCAATATCACACTGAAAAAGGGCATCTTCAAAGGAGACAAAGCACTATGGGATAAGTATAAAGGTATTACAATGAATACCTACAAGCGTATCAATATCGTAGTGAGCCTCCTGGACGAAAAACAGGATATCGCTATGAGCTGGACGCTGAAAAATGCATTCCCTTGCAAGATCACCGTTACGGATATGAAATCGGACGCGAACGAAATAGCCGTTGAGACTATGGAAGTTGCGCACGAAGGTTTAACCATCAGCGAATAAAGCTTATGGATCCCGGATATCCAATGACAGGCTTTCATTACAAGGTGAACTTTATTAGTTACCCTGGTAAGGAAGAAGGGAATTTCCAGGAGGTGAGCGGCATTTCCGTTAACATAGCCACAGAAACAGTTAAGGAAGGGGGAGAGAATCAGTTTGTTTACAAACTGCCTTCCCCTCCTCAATATAGCAACCTGGTGCTGAAACGTGGCTTGCTGGTCGGATCTTCCGTTACTGACTGGGTAAGGACTACGCTGTCCTCCTTCAAGTTCAAGCCTACTACTATTGTGGTCATGCTGCTGGATGAACTCCACAAGCCTATCTACTCCTGGAAGTTCTATGGTGTCTATCCCGTGAAGATGGAGATCTCAGGCATCAAGGCGAAAGGAGAAGGCGAAATTGTGATAGAGACGCTGGAGCTGGCCTACAAGTATTTTGAAAAGTACAACTGATAAACGATGGCGCTTGAAATAAGAGAACTTGTCATTAAGGTGACCGTTTCTACAGACGCTGGTAAAACTTCGGCAGCAATGCCGGATGAAAGGACCTTACGCCAGTGGAAAGAAAGTATCGTCAGGGAATGCCTGGACAACATTCTTAAAAGAATGAAAACTGAAGCCGACAGATAAGTTATGGGTGAGATCAAGAAATTACAGATTGCAGCTTATGGAGATGCGGCCTGCGTTGATAAGTTACTGAGTAAGATCAGCGCTATGATCAATCCCAGCACTTATTCCCTGACTTACAAGGCGGAATACGGATCGCCTGATGAACAGAACTCGTCCGACCCTACGATGGTCTTTACAGGTATGGGAGACTCTGACCTGAACCTCGACCTGCTGGTGGATGGTACGGGCATTATCCCGATCCCTGACGGCCAGACGGTAGACGGCTACATTGACAGGTTGCGTTACGTGATGTTTTCTTATCAGGGCGATAAACACCGGCCTAATTTCCTCAAGATCTCCTGGGGAGATTTTGTGTATAGAGGCGTTTGCACCAGTATCACGACCAACTATAAAATGTTCAATGCAGACGGTACCGCATTAAGGGCGGAAGTGAAGCTCGTGATCGCGAAATCGCTTGATTTTAAAACGAAGAAACAAAAGGCAAAAAAAGGTTCTCCCGATCTGACGCATATCATTACTGTAAAAGCAGGAGATACATTGCCGATAATGGCTTACCGCATCTATGGCGATCCTTCCTATTATATGGAAGTGGCCAGGGTTAACGGACTGAGTAGCGTTCACGCTATCAGCCCGGGCGATGAACTGTATTTTCCACCATTAAAGAAAGCTTGATGCCGGCGCAAAGTCCTACTGCTAATATAACTGATGCTACCCTCCGGTTCACGGTGACCTCAGAAGGTAATGCCGTCCAGGAGAAATATGGAGTGGTGTCTGTCTCCATTTCGCATGAGATCAATAAGATCTCATATGCGGAAATAGTGTTCGTAGAAGGTTCCGGCGATATCGGCGAAGGCGGGGATGGCGGTAGCTTTCCCAGCAGCGAAGGTTCAGACCTGGTACCCGGTAATACCATCGCGATCACTGCCGGTTATGGAGAAGATACGGAACAATCCGTGTTTAAAGGTGTGATCGTGAAACAGGCCTTGCGCATCAGCAGCAACAAACTATTCCAGGTAGTGGTGACCTGTAAACACGAAGCCGTGAAAATGACGCTGAACCAGAAAGAGGCGGAGTTCTCCGAATCTACGGACAGTGACGTTATTACGAAGATCGTAGGCACGTATGGTCTTTCTGCTACTGTGGATAGTACAAGCGCACAACAAGAGGTGTTGTTCCAGAAAACTGCCACCGACTGGGATTTCATCCTGGGCAGGGCGGCCTTTAATGGTTACATCACGATCGTGGACGATGATGGTATCAAGATCGGTAAACCTAAATTCAGCAACGAGGCAGTTTTGTCTGTCGGTTATGGCGAGGGATTGATCTCTTTCGATGCAGAACTTAATGCTGAAAAGCAACCGACAGCAATCGAAGCTGCTGCCTGGGACCCGCAAACACTGGCGCTCATTACGTCAAGCGCCGCAGAACCAAGCCTGAATGAACATGGTAATCTGACGGCCAAATCATTCTCTGGAAAGCTGTCGCAGTCTGATCTGAAACTTATTTCCAGCGCTCCGATGGCACAGGCAGACCTGAAATCGTGGGCCGACAGTACGTTGTTGCGTTTGCGTATGAACGCCATGAGAGGAACAGTTTCCTTTATTGGCAGCGCACTTGCCAAGCCTGGAACGCTGCTGGAACTGAAGGGTGTCGGAGAGCGTTTCAACGGTAGCGCATACATTGTTGCAGTAAAGCATACGATGGAGGAAGGGCTCTGGACGACCACCGTACGTTTCGGTGCGCCGGACAAACCTATTTTTGAAAAGGAACAATTCTCTTATACGCCTGCCAACGGCCAGATGCCAGCCATACAAGGTTTGCAGCTAGCTACCGTGGCGAAGATCTCTGAAGATCCGTCGTCTCAGTACCGTATACAGGTAAAGCCGGCTTCTAACGCCAGCGATCAGAAAGGTATCTGGGCGCGTCTTGCCAGTTACTACGCTACATCCGGCGCCGGTTCTGTGTTTTGTCCGGAGGTAGGCGATGAAGTGGTGGTAGGTTTCCTGGAAAGCGATCCGCGTTACCCCGTGGTACTCGGCTCTCTGTTCAGTAAAAGTAAAGTGCCGCCGGTTACGCAGGCGGATGAAAAGAACAATGTGAAAGCATTGTACACACGCAGCAAGTTGCAGCTGAACTTTGATGATGATAAAAAGATCATCAAGATCACAACGCCTGGTAATAATACCATTACCTTGAGCGACGATGGTAAATCCATCGAGATAAAAGATCAGAACAACAACAGCGTCAAACTGGATGATAGTGGTATAACGCTTGACAGTCCAAAAGATATCACCCTGAAAGCAACAGGTAACATCAACCTGAAGGCCACCGGTAAAGTATCTATGGAGGCTACACAGGATATGGAGCTGAAAGGCATGAACATCAACCAGACGGCGCAGATGGGCTTTACCGCCAAAGGTACGGCCACTGCGGAAGTATCTGCCTCAGGCCAGACGGTCATCAAGGGCGGTATCGTAATGATCAATTAAAGGAACTGTTACGGCGGATGATCTGCCAGTGTAACTAAATAAAAACAAAATGGGAGCACCCGCAGCAAGATTGACCGATATGCATACCTGTCCCATGCAAACGCCGGGAATTCCACCTATTCCGCACGTAGGCGGCCCCGTTATAGGACCGGGTGTGCCAACAGTGCTGATAGGCAGTATGCCTGCAGCAGTACTGGGCGATATGTGTGTATGTGTAGGTCCGCCGGACTCTATTGTAAAAGGCTCTTCCACGGTAATGATCGGTGGTAAGCCTGCTGCCCGTATGGGCGATAGCACAGCCCATGGCGGTAGCATCGTGTTGGGCTATCCGACGGTATTAATAGGCGGTTAAAAACAATTTAAATGGGAATCAATTCTTTCCTCGGTACCGGTTGGGCTTTCCCTCCGGCATTCGATAAAGCCGGCAGCACCGCGGTCATGAGCCACGCCATCGCCGATATAGAAGAAAGCATCCGCATCATACTGGGTACTGTACCCGGTGAACGAATGATGCAACCCACTTTCGGATGTAATCTTCACAGGCTGGTATTTGAGAAGGTGGACAGTGAGATGATCACCGAGATCAGCGACCTGATTGAACACGCCTTGCTGGACTTCGAACCACGGGTTAATTTTCAGAGCCTTGACGTACTACTGCGCGATGATGTTCAGGGTATGCTTCATTTGCAGATCCATTATACTATTATATCTACTAACACCAGGCATAATTTGGTTTACCCTTTCTATTTCCTGGAAGGCACCAATATTGTGTCGCCCAACCTTTTGCCTTAGCGTGTAGCGCATAATATGAATACATTATTCGATTATATGAGGGATGGCGTCAGTCAGACGGAGCGAAAATTAGAAGCGCTGTTGCCATCCTATGTGAAGATTGATGAACGCAGCAAGGAAGACCTGTTATTATTCCTGTCAGACCTGTCTGCACAGTTCAACTATTTTAACTTTCAACATGAAGTTGAGGGCGACTGGAAAGAATTTCTCCAGGCGGATGCCCTTATCATGATCATTGCGATCTCACGCCTTGATTTTACGCCGTGGCAACAACGGCAGCAGGCACTCCAGGAACTACTGGAGGCGGCAGACAACGATGTACAATTACACCCACCATTAACAGAACTTTTTAACCTCATTTACGGCATTGCCATACAACTGGCCAGTCATTTACAACAATTGAAGAAAGCCGACCTGCAGGGCTTTACATGGATCTATACAGAGCAATTGCAGGACAGCCTGGAAGAAGACGTACTGCATTTGTTGCAGTATGAAAGAGAGGCTGCAGGGCTTTTCAGGCATATCCGTTATTTCCGTTCAAAGGCGGTAACTAAAGAGTTACAGGCACTCTTTCCTCAACTCGTCCGCAGGCAGGGAGAGACCGGACCTGTGTTTCTGGGTTACCAGTCGCTCAATGAAATTTATAATAATCTCCGTTCCAAATATTACCAGGTTACCAGTTCTGCACAACTGTACCTGAAAAGGCGGCCGGACGCAATGGAGCATCATCCTCATATAGGACTGCTGATGGCGTTCACGCAACTTTACGGCCATCTTCAGAATAAAATAAACGGCCTCACCGGGCAGCACCTGTCATACTATTACCGCAACGTGCTTGGAATACAGCAACGAGCCGCTATACCTGACAAGGTGCATGTATTTGTAGATATGCTGCCGCAGAGCGTTCCGGTAGTGGTGAGAGAAGGTACGCCTATGGTCGTGGAAACCGGCAATGGCGCACCGCCTGCTACCTACAGGCTGACGCAGGACCTGAACGCCAGCCAGACCAGGCTGCGTGCTTTACAGGCGGTTTACGTGAACAGCTATACGCAGATCTCCGCCAACAATCCGCAGCAATCGGATATTATCGAGCAACAGGTATATACATCGAAACATAAAGTAACAGTACCGGCAGACCATCTGCCAGGTGCATTGCCGGTAACACCCTGGCCCTTATTAGGGGAAGCACAGGAAGAACTGCCCCTCGATCAAAGGACCATGCAGGAAACTGATATGGGGCTGATCATTGCGTCCCCATTGTTCTATCTTACGGAAGGCCGTCGTACCGTCGATATTTCACTCTACTTTGAAGCGTCTTCTTATGAAAAGCTGCTGGCTTATGTCAGCAACTTCGCTGCGGTGACCGGCAAGAAAGAGGCGCTGGTGATGAACGAGCTATTGTCATCAGCCCTGATCATTTCATATACCACCGCCGAAGGCTGGTATACATTTACCAAACATAGTATCCGTAGCGCTACTCCTGACTGCGATTCTAATTGTATAGTGATCAGTATCACCTACGATATCAATGCACCGGCGGCAGCGCTGTATAATCCTGTCGTACACCTGGGCTCTTATCAGACGGCCCTTCCGTTGATTAGGTTGCTGCTGAATAATAGTAGCTTCCATCATCCTTATTCATACCTGCCGTTATTATGGCTGGAGCGGATAGCCATCCGCGCGAATGTAAGAGGATACCGTTCAGTAAGACTGTTTAACAATGCAGGGCCACTCAGTCCGGCGAACCCTTTCCAGTTGTTCGGTCCTCAACCTGCTGTAGGCTCCTTCCTGGATATAAAGGACAGTAACGTTTTTAATACCTATACGACCGATTTTCGCATCAGGCTCGAGTGGCTGGAACTACCACATACCACCGGCGGGTTTAATGAATATTACGATGCCTATGATGCCGGTATGCTCAATGATTCATTCAAGGCGGGTATCAGTACCTACGAGAACGGACAGTTCCAGCCTGAACGTAACAGACAGCAATTGCTGGACCTGTTTGAGACATACCATGATGATGAAGACCGGCTTTTACTTTCAGATACTGTCATCCTGAGAGATATAGATCATCAAAGGATCAGGTTCCATAATAAGCCTTTGCTGAACAAAGAACCATTTGTAACAGATGGTTTTTATACTGACGGCGCCATCCGACTGGAGTTGGCGGCTCCCCGGGAAGCGTTCGGCCACAGGATGTTCCTGCGCCTGTTCCCTGAAGTGGCCACACACAATGCCGGCAGATGGAACAAGAAACGGCCTGTTCCCAATATACCTTATACACCATTGGTAAAATCCATTATGGTGGACTATACACTGGAACAGGCTGAAATTATGAAACCGGACAAAGCGAACGATACGGACCAGTCATTACAATTGTTCCACCTCTATCCTTACGGGCACAGGAAATCATATCCCTCTGCCTTCCAGGGAGATTTTTCGCTGTTGCCGGTGTTTGACGATAAGGCCAGTCTGTACCTGGGCTTTGATCAGATGTCGCCACAGGAAGATATTTCCCTGCTATTCCAGCTGGACGAAAAGTATTATAAGTATACCAATACCACCAAAGCGCCGAAGTTACATTGGAGCTATCTCTATAACGACCGCTGGGTGCCATTCAATAAAGATCAGATACAGGCTGATACCACCCAGTTATTTATCAGCAGTGGCATCATCAGCATGCGTACGCCGTCAGAGAACTGTTACGGCAATACCAGGCTGGATAAGGAGCTGCAATGGATAAGACTGTCTGCACCTGAAGAGATGCAGATAAGACCAATGGTGAAAGGTGTTTTCGTCAATGCTGCTCTTGCTGCCCGCGATCAGAAAGACACCGCTATCGCCACAACGCTTGCTCCGCTGTTCATTAAGTCTTTGCAGCAGGACGTGCGGGGTATTCAGCGCATATGGCAGTTGTTCCCGTCTTTTGGTGGCAGGCCTGCGGAAACAGCGGATGAATATTATTTGCGTGTCAGCGAGCGCCTACGTCATAAGAAGCGCCCTACATCCGGTATAGATATCATACAACTGGTGCTGGAAGAGTTTCCTGATGTGCTCATTGTTAAATGTGTAACCGGCATTACTTCGTCTGACGTACAACTGGTGGTCGTTCCTAAACCATCTGAAAACGGGATGTACGAAAGTGAAGAGCCACTGATGGATATTGCGACCCTGTACCGGATCTTCCACTTCGTGAAAGATCTGTTGCCGCCTTATGTGAAGCTATCGATCCATCATCCTGACTATGAACGGGTGAAGATCATCTGTGACGTGGGCTTTGTAAAAGGGACCAGCAGCACTGACAAGAATTATTACCTGGTAAAATTGCAGGACGATATCCGCCGTTTCCTTACGCCGTGGTTGTTTGACAGCCATACCGATGTAAAGATGGGCGGTGCTTTGTATATAGCGGATATCCTGAATTTTATCAAAAAGCTGCCTTATATCGCCTATGTCACTGGCTTTTCGATGGTACATTTCTTTGAAGAAAGAGATGCCGACGATAAAGCCATCCACTGTATGCTGGACACTGCTGCCAGCAATACGGACTATGTAAAGGCCTCAACATCTGCAGCGATACTGATACCCGCATTACATCACTCTATCAGGGTGCTGGACGAGTGGGAATACCGCGATCCGGAGCCGATAGGTATCAGTAACGTCATCACAGGTGAAGAGATGATCATCGGGCAACACGAAAGGAACAGTTACCGGGAGGAGGACGACTCCCATTATGCAGATGGCGAAATTATCTCACTCACCATACAACCCAAATAACGGACTATGGCCACGACAAACAATAATAAGATCTATGGCAGAGAAGAACTGAAGGAGCATTTCCGTAATGGAAAACTGCCGACAGAACATCACTTTGCACATCTGATAGACTCCACCATTAACAAACAGGAGGACGGTTTCTCGAAGGATGAGGAGAATGGTATGCTGGTAGCAGCATTGGGAGCTTCCAAAAGATTTGTATCCTTTTATCGTACCAACGACGATCTGGAACCTTTCTTCCTGATGGAGAAAGATGAAAGGGATAATCCGGGCTTCCGGATGGGCGCTAATCCTGATGCTTCGAAGGAAGTACAGACAGATGAAAAGAACTTCTATTTCCATCTGAACGGCAACATGGGCGTTGGCAGGAAATGCAATCCCTGTTATAAAATGGACGTCGCCGGTTTTGTAGCGATGGAAGGACGTACCGGTACCTATGTAACAGGCAAGGTACCTGCGGATGGCAGGTGGCACCCTATTCTCAGCGGATTAGATAACTGTCATGCCTATGAAATAATGGCCAGGACAGGTAAACGTAATTCGGGACGTTTTGCTATTATGCATGCCATTGCCGTGAGTGCCTTTGGCGGATCGCAATGCAGCATACGCCGTACTTCCGCACACTATGGTTTCTTCTGGAACAGATTGAGATTACGGTGGAAAGGCAGTGCGCATAATTATGATCTGCAATTGCGTACCAATAGTAATTACGGAGAAGACGTAGACATCTATTATCGCATCATGCGGTTATGGGACGATACTTCATTTATGCCGGAAGATTATTATCACTAAGTTTCGTTTATGGCAAAGATTCCTTTACAGATCAGCCGTGATAAGGCGCGTGACACTACCCTGGAGTATGCCAGGCTAAGAGCGGAAGCGCTTACACTTGTGCAGGAACTGTCCGGACATGTCTGGACGGATTACAACCTGCATGACCCGGGTGTCACCATCCTGGAGCAGTTATGTTTTGCATTGACTGATCTTGCCTATAAAACGGACTTCCCGGTCAATGAACTGCTGGCAGACAAGAATGGGCGTATTAACGCTATGGATAACGCTTTCTTCAGCAAAGCGGACATCCTCAGTTCAGGGCCGGTGACAGTAGCGGATTATCGCAAACTGATACTGGACCAGCTGGAAAACGTAGAGAATATCTGGATAGAGCCTGTTCTATCAAAATATACGCCCGGTGCAGGAAAGGGTACCTACCGGGTATTTATACAACCCAATGATAAACTTACGCGTGAGATCGAAGTACTGGCTTCTGCTGCCGAAAAACTGGTAGCATCTGTCAGGAACTGCCTGATGCGTTACCGTAGTGTGGGAGAGAACTTTGAAGAGATCTCGGTATTAAAGCCGCAACATATTTCCATCCGGGCTACCATCATGGTGGACGCCCGTTACCCGGTGAGGGAAACGCTGGCCTATATCTGTAACGCGATCGAACAGGTGGTACATCCTTCCGTGAGGTTCCTTTCGGAAGGCGAGCTGCTGGAGGCAGGTTACGCTACAGAAGACATCTACCTGGGGCCACAGCTTACCAGGGGTTTTGTTCCCGATGAGGACCTGTTGGAAAGGAAACAACAGATCGATCCTTCGGAGATGGTGAAAGCCGTTTCTTCGGTTACAGGCGTGTTGCAGATAAAATCGCTGAATGTCTCCGCAGATGGCGTGAATTTTAGCAGTCGCCCGGTATTGGTGCAACCAGGGTATTATCCTTATGTAGACATTGCGGACGCCCGCAATGATATCGGTATTTATAGTGACCAGTTTGAGCAGCATTCCCGTGATGCCATATTCTGGAACGTATACGAGAAGGTCAGGGAAGTGAAGAAGCGGCATTATACCGTGCAGGAAAAGGGATTGGCGGACCATTCACTGGAGGCTGACTACCGTAACGCCGGACAATACTTCTCTATGCAACATTTCTTCCCTACCATTTACGGCATTGGGAATGAAGAGATATCCCGGTATGAAACATTACAACGGAGGGCGCAGGCAAAGCAGCTGAAGGCTTACCTTTTATTCTTTGAACAGATCATGGCGAACTACCTGGCGCAGCTGGGTAACCTGTCGTCGGTGTTTTCTCCAGACCTCAATAAGGTGCCTGCTACCACCTATTTTACACAACCGCTGTATGAGGTGCCGCATGTGAAACACCTGCTGAAAGCATTCCGGCCCAGCAAACAAAGCTGGGAGGCGTTCATGGCCGACCCTGCGAACGCTTATGTACAGTCACTACAGGACATGACGGAGCAGGATGAATTGTACCAGCAACGGAAGGTCCGCATCTTTGACCACCTGCTTGCCCGTTTTAACATGGTAGTGCCAAGATACCCTGTGAGCCTGTATGAGATGGTGTATCAGCCGCCGAATGAAAAACAGCGGATCAACTACGAGTTGCGCTGGAAGGCCAGTATCCTTCAAAAGTTGCCTGTCCTGTTGTCAGAACGTATACAGGCCTTCAACTATATGCTTGATATGGAGGCGAAAGGTATCTACTCGGGATATCATCAATGGCTCTATAAGCTGTTGCATATTGAGCGTAATTTCAGACAGAAATTAACGGATGTTTTCAATAAAGACCATCTGGATATGAAAGTAGGCGGATGGCAGCCGGTACCGCAATCAAAACATCTGCATGTAAATGGAGAGAATATATGGTACAGTGACGATATTGCGGATGATGCGATCGGTACCGACAAATACTATTTCGGTCATCAGCCTGTTTCTCTGTTGAAACATGGTATAGATACCGTGCATTATAAGATAGTAGAAGATCCTGCGAATAATCATTTCCTCGTATTATATAAAGCGCCGGGACAGAACACCTGGCATGCAACGGCCAAGCACCTCACCAAACAGGCTGCCATGCAGGCACAATGCCGTATGATCACGCACCTGCAGGAGATCAGTATGGAGTCGGAAGGTTTTTATATTGTAGAGCATACCTTGTTGAAACCATTGCTGAAAAGTGCCGCCTATGGTTTCCGCCTTTGCGGACAAGGTGGAAAGCTGCTCCTGGAACAGCGTACGTACCAGTCGTTCGAAGATCGTGAGAGAACGGTGAACCTCCTGATAGATACCGACTGGGAGGAACTGGAAGCCCAGGATATGTACCAGCAGTTATTAGCGTCCTGCCTGGTGCATACAAGTCAGGCGACGCTTACGGCAGATATGGTTGAGATAGCGTCCTGCCTCCGGCATATCGCTGCCGGTTCGAATGCCGACTATCCTAGAATGGAATATTATATTGACTCCGGTAACGGGTCCTCGATGCCGGACTCCTTTTACCGGCCCATGATCACGATCGTGCTGCCTTCCTGGCCCGCCAGGTTCCAGTATGAAGAATTCAGAAAGTTCACGCAGGACCTTATACGGGAACAAACACCTGTGTATTACAGCGTACGTTTCCGCTGGCTGGGCATAGCTGATATGCGCCAGTTCGAAAGCATTTACTACCCCTGGTTAGAGGCGTTGCCTGATCTGTATGTTCATGGCACTATGCCTGCGGAGCGTAGAAGAATGCTGGAATTCCTGACTAAAAACAGGCGGCCGTAAATGGGTAGGGGCGAACATATTATCCGTAAGTGGACATTTGATATTGAATATGCAGATAAGGGATCTGCCAGGTCTTTGCAGGATAAATTCAGTAGCCTGTTCAATCTTCATTTATCTGCTGCGGCTGAAGGGGTGATAAACAAAGTATTGTTATCAACAGAAAGTGTCTGGATACATGAGCTGGAAATAGATCTGGGCACATTGCCATACACCAATTTCGAGCAGGATATCATCCGCTTATTACCGGAGGCGCTGGAGAAGGCCTTACGGGAGAAAATAGATAAGTCAGATCAGCATAATACAGCCAGCGAAGGACTTTACTTCCACAACGAAACTGCGCGTCAGTATGCCTTGCTAGGGCATTACCTGCGTACCGGTAGTATGCCCTGGTGGGCACAGACAGAAGAAGGTGAGCAGCTGGAAAGAATATTGCTGGCGCTTATAGATGAAGACCCTTCCCGTTTTGCTGCATTCATTACAGAGATCGCGCAGCAGGATTATATCCTGAAACGTATTGCCTGGCATTTCTCCCGTGAGGTGGTACAACAGATCATCACCTCACTGGAAGAAGCACAGGCTACGTTCATTCTTGGGTATATCACAGGCGTTATCACGCTGCACAACAGGCAACCTGTGATACAGAATGCACGGAGTGAATTTGAGCGCGCTGTCTGGTTGTTCGTACTGACCTATCTTGTCACCGACAATAGTGGTCAGTTCAACAGGAAACAGTTCATCCGCCGTAACCTCGAAAGACTGGCGCGACACTTCAACGTTGATTATTTTCACCTGCTTTATATTTTTCGTAAGGCGATAGATGCTTATCGCCAATACATCCCTTCCGACTCTTTCGTCACCTTCATTCAGGTATTGTATGAAGAGAATGAAGCGGCGGGCTTACATACACAGAGCGGGCAATCGCTGGTGGTCATGCCGCATGATGCATATGAAAATGTGATCGCGCCCCGTTTACTGCCCTTACCGGGCGGTATGCACTCTGACCTGCCGTTACCTTTATTGTGGATCAACTACGACACGATAGTGAGTAAGGAAGACCGGGAAGAGGTGTGGCAGCAGGCGGTGGTATTGTTCCGTGCCTTTATTACGGGGCAGCCCTTGCCTGTATGGTTCAGCAGACTGCAAACGGGCAGACAGGAAATACTCTTAAGACAAGCGGTGATCCTGCTGTTTAGAAAACGTCCGCTGGTGCTTGCAGCGATGTGGGAACATCCGGTGCACAACCTGCAGGCCCGCCTGGAAGTACACCGCTTATTCGACAGGCCGGTCACGCCGCTGGAAGAGAACATCCGCAAGCAATTACAGGTCTATGCCGAGCAGGATACCTTACAGTTCCTGCAACAGGCATTGCCACATACTTTTATACAACACCGGAACAGTTTCCGGGAGATCTGGCTGCAATATCAGCAACGTTCGCATCCGGAGAGGATGGCTTTTTACCGGAGCGTACTGGCGCCGGTAGCAGTATTACAACAGGTAGCCTTACATACTACGGAAGATGATTTCTGGCATATGATGCGCGATGCGCTTCCATTGTTGTGGGGGAACCATACCATTACGGCGCTGAAGGAATGGCAGGGCCTTATGGAGAGTCTGCTTACAGATAATCTGGAGCGTGAACATATCCGCTTGCTCTTCCGCAGGTTCAACCTGTTATGGCTGTCGGGCAAGTTACTGATCAATAACAGTGATGACTATATTAATAGTCTGGCAAAGTATATCGGCAGCTATAATGAAACGACCATGCATAAGCTGCTGAAGGCGATTGTGAGCTACGATGCGGGCAGCGTATCATCCTTTATGCAGATCTGTACTGCGGTGCCTTTATTACAGCAGGCCACCGCTGAAATGCTGAAGACCAGCACCTCACAAGTGGTTGCTGTGGCGGAGGAGCGACAGCTGGCAAAGCTGGCGGATCATCCGAAGGAAATATTACAACCGCTGGCCGAAGACAGGCCTTACGAGAGCCTGTTCGGCAGCAGGAAGCCATTAGCGGCATCTGCGGAAGAAGCGGTCACTGTTCAGAATGCGGGACTGGTATTACTGCATCCTTTCTTTCATACTTATTTCTCACGTCTGCAATTGCTGGAAGGAGGAAAGTTTGTGAATGAAACAGCAAGACACCGCGCCGTACGCCTGCTGCAATTGTTGGTAGACGATGGTACTGATCATCCTGAACATGCGTTGACGCTGAACAAAGTGCTGTGTAATATGCCATGGCAAGAACCATTGATGCCGGACATCGTGTTAACTGACGCTGAAAAAGAACTGTCAAAACAACTGATAGGCGCTGCCATCCAGCAATGGCCTAAGATGCATAACAGTTCAGTAGATGGCTTCAGGGCCTCTTTCCTGAAAAGGGAAGGGATGATATGGCAAACGGAAGAAGCATGGTTCCTCCGGGTGCAGCAACGCAGTTATGATATTATATTACAAACATTACCCTGGAGTTATGGAATGATGCGTTTTTCCTGGCTCCCTAAAGTGTTATATACCGAATGGACAATCACCTGATCTCAGCTAACGCAGTGGCATTGCACAATGATCTGCAATGGTTCTCTGAGATACTGCAGCTGAGAATGAAACAATATTTTGAGCAGGCGCATACTTTTGTGGCTGAAGAACCGCCTCCACCGGCGGCTGTGAAAGACGCTGTGTATTCACAGATCGTCGGTCATTACAATATGAGCGTGCAGGAAAGGCTGGTATTGCTGTTGGCCTTATGTCCGCATATACAACCGCAATTGCTCGATGTTTTCTTTGTCAAGAATAGTACCTACGACAGAGGATTCACTGAATTCGGCGGCATAAAAGGGAATCAGCATGGTGGCTTCCTTCCTACGGGAGAAACAGCAGCATTCCTGCTGGCAGCAAATGATCTGCAACAGCGGTTCCAGTTATTACAGATATTCAGTCCGGGTCATTTCTTTGCCCGCCATAATATGCTGAAACTGGTCTCTGCACATACTGATGAACCCTCTCTGAGCGGAGGCTTACAGATCTCTTCCGAGTACCTTAGTTTCTTCACTCATGGTACCGCGTATCAGCCTCATTACAGCACGCAGTTCCCCGCGAAGCAGATCAAAACGGACCTTGACTGGAAAGA
This sequence comes from uncultured Flavihumibacter sp., assembly GCA_902168105.1. Lineage (GTDB taxonomy): Bacteria > Bacteroidota > Bacteroidia > Chitinophagales > Chitinophagaceae > Chitinophaga. The sequence goes on along the minus strand of CABHOY010000058.1, from coordinate 161,154 downwards.
CCTTGTGCTGGACCAGCATACGCTGGCAGAAGTAGAGGAGATCCGCACCTGGATAGAACATGGGCCTACACTGATGAAGGAGTGGGAGATGGAGAACAGGATCAAACCCGGTTACAGGGCGCTGTTCTATGGTCCTCCGGGAACGGGTAAATCGTTCACTGCATGCCTGCTGGGTAAGACGTTCCAGCTGGATGTGTACCGTATAGACCTCTCTATGGTAGTGTCCAAATACATCGGTGAAACTGAAAAGAACCTGGCAGGTGTATTTGATCAGGCAGCCAATAAGAACTGGATCCTTTTCTTTGACGAAGCGGATGCGCTGTTTGGTAAGAGAAGCGCCACGAACTCTTCGCATGACAGGTATGCGAACCAGGAAGTGGCTTACCTGCTGCAACGGATCGAAGACTTTCCCGGACTGGTAGTACTGGCCACTAACCTGAAAGCGAATATAGATGAAGCATTCGGGAGAAGGTTCCAGTCGATGATCTATTTTCCTATTCCATCTCCGGAACAGCGGCAACGTTTATGGCAACAATCATTTCCTGCGAAGGTGCAAATGGACGCAGGCGTCAACCTGGAAGACATTGCCAGAAAATACGAGCTGGCGGGCGGTGCTATCATTAACGTGGTGCAGTATAGCTGTCTGGCGGCGCTTAAAAGAAATAGTCAAACTATTTTACTAAAGGATATACTCACGGGTATCCGTAAGGAGTTCAGCAAAGAAGGAAAGACCATTAATTCCTGATCGGCCACACTTCCTGTGCAGTTTTTTCTACAGAAACGGAACGGTCAGGCATGCTAGCCCTTTTGCAAAAGCAGAGGCACGCCTTTTGCAAAAGGGTTAAGCATGAGAACGAATAATTTACTGGTACTGATCACTTTCGGACTGTTTGTCTTTTCTTATGGATGTAAGAACAAGACTGGCCAGAAGCAGCAGGAGGAAGCCATTACTGTTACGCCCAGAAACACCGATATCACTCCGGCGAATGCCTACAATGATCTCTTTCTTGATACCAGTGATGTCAATAAATTCATCTCTCAGCAAAAGCTGAACGATACGCTGGCCAAACGCCTGATCAGCTTTTATAATGCACGTAATTTTCAATACGCCTGGTTTGACAGTCAGGGGTTGAATGAACAGGCATATGGTTTCCGCAGTCTTTACGACTACAGTGTTGATACCAGTGAAAACAATAAAGCGCTGGAATACCGTCTGAATGCTATGATGACGGGAGATAGCGACTCTGCCGCATCTCCGAGCGATGCGAATATTGTAAAGACAGAGTTACAGCTGACGCAGCGTTTCATCAATTATTTCCTGAATAACGATACAGATAGATCTGTTGAAGGGCTGGAACATACAGTGCCTGCAACGAAAGAAGAACTGCTGAAAAGGGCTGACGCCATTCTCAAGGATAAGAACAGGAATGACATCAATAATAATTATACTGCTCTTACAAAATCATTGGAACAGTACCTGGACATTGCAAAAAAGAGTCCCTGGGATACAATAGTCGTCGAGAAGAAGAAACGTTATAAAAAGGGCGACAGTACTGCTCTGATAGGATGGGTGAAAAAGCGTTTACAGATCACCGGAGAATATCCTGAAAGGGATACGACCACCGTATTTAACGACGGATTGGAAAACGCTGTGAAGGTATTCGAAGCTACACACGGACATACGCCGAAAGGCATTATCACAGATACGCTTTTACGTGAAATGAATGTTCCTGCCATCAAACTCGTAGAGCGGATGGTGGTTAACCTGCAAAGGATGATATGGGCGCCATCCACACCGGAGGGCCGTCTGATACTCGTGAACATCCCGGAGTTTGCCCTGCATGTATGGAAGGGAAAGAACAAAGAGTTTGATATGCCGGTAGTAGTAGGTAAAGAGGGTAAAAGCACTACGATGTTCTCAGGTAGCCTGAACCAGGTAGTGTTCAGTCCTTACTGGAACCTGCCAAACAGCATTGTGCGGGAGGAAGTGCTGCCAGCGATGTCGCGCAACAAAAATTATCTCAGTGAAAAGAATATGGAAGTAACGGGAGAGCGTAACGGGCTGCCGGTGATCAGGCAATTACCCGGAGAGGATAATCCGCTGGGAAAAGTGAAGTTCCTGTTCCCGAACAGCTTCAACATCTACTTTCATGATACGAACCAGAAATATCTCTTTCAGAAAGATCAGCGGGCATTCAGTCATGGCTGTATCCGCCTGGGAGACCCTGTAAAGATGGCCAACTACCTTTTAGCAGATAACAACACCTGGACAGCGGAAAGAATTGACAGTGCAATGAACAGTGGGAAGGAAAAATATGTTAGAGTAAAGGACCCGGTACCAGTGTTGATCACTTACTATACCGCCTGGGTTGACGAGGGAGGAAAACTGCAGTTCAGGGAAGATATTTACGATCATGATACCTACATGGCGCGTAAGCTCTTTACTGATCCGAAGTAACTATCATGCGATCAAAATTGATCATCTACAACTTTTACATAAAGCTCATCCCATCCCCCTGGCCCTTTTCGGTACACGCATTACCACCATGCAGAGGCTGTAATGTTTTGCGGCGTGACAATATAATTGGGCGCCGACCTGTGAGTATCTGAAGAGGGGCCAGGGAGGATGAAGGATGAACGGATCTGATTCTATTGGAAAATGGATGTCAGACTCGTAGGTTTAGGCAACAGTAGAATCTATGGCTGGTGCCGTTAGCATCTTTGAATTGGCCATGTATGACTTATCAGGGCTGTACAGGAACAGACAGCTGCCATTCTTAATGACCTCAATGATCTGTTTATGTATCTTCTCAGGAATAGCCGGGCAGCCCAGGCTACGACCTACATAACCCTGTAACTTAGCGATCTGCTCGCTCACATATTTCGCACTATGCATCACAATACCCCTGCTCATGGCATTATCGTTAATACCTTGTTCTTCGCCTTCTAATCGCAGGGAATAACCATGCTGTCCCTTATAGGTATCGCCGGTCACATAGAACCCCAGGCTGCTTTTAAAGCTCTCAGGTGCATTGGAGAACGAGTTTGCCAAAGCTGTACCGGAATTACGTCCATGGGATACGAATGTATTGAACAGTACAGTTCCCTGTTTCAGGTCAATCACGAACAGACGTTTCCTATTGGACGGCTGACTGAAGTCGGCAATGGTCAGCAGGTCAGGATTTTTCAGTTTACCTTCTTTTTCCAATTTCTCCAGACCAGACAGTGCGTAGTTGAACGCCTCTTTAGAGAGACCCAGGGAATCGAGCTTTAACTGGGCAAATAACGCCTGTTTGCTACTTATCCTGTTCTCTGTAAGCGGCACTACTTTCATCTTATTTCCGGCCGTAGGAGCGATGGTAAAAAGGATCCCGGCAAACATACCGGCGGCAAGGCTGAACTTAATGAGTTTTTTAACAGGTTTTTTCATTAGCGGAAATGGCTTAGGTTCCTAAAAATAAGCCGGGCCTATGGTGAGTCCGGCTGTGTTTACGTAAAATGACTAATGCAAATTTACCCCTCAAAAAGCTAAAGAAATGTGAAGGCGTGAATTTAAGCTCTGCTGTAGGGCGATCTTTAACAATGTTGTGACATATAATTGGGGGTAAGCGGGCGCTGCAAGGGTATGATTATCAATATTTGTTCTACGGCTCAAGCTGGTGGTGGTGGTTTGCCTGACCTGCAGCTTGTTGTTTTGTTTAGAACGCGTAAGTAGCTCGGTTTCAGTATGGGATCGCGGTCGGCGCCTCTTTGGTTGGATTGCTATTTGGCTTTTTCAAGCGTATGAGCTGTGGATCTTTATCTTGCGGCATCAAGCGTACCTCAAAGAGCCGAAGGCCCGCGATTCCCATACTAAAACCGCTGCTACTTATACGCTCCCTATTATTAGCTGGGTGAAACAGGCTAGGCAAGTACGATATATGACATCCTATAGCTGGCGTTGTAGCTATTCTTCTGGTTTGACCCTATAGGTGGAATTTGATCGACCCGGAGTACGCTTTATACATGCCGTATACATGGCTTATATACGACGCATACATGACGTATGCGTGGACTTGATCGACCTGGAGTACGCTTTATATATGTCGTATACATGGCTTATACACGACGCATACATGCCGTATGGGTGGACTTTAAAGTATAATGGGTTCTGTACGCCTATAATTATAGGGACACCCTGCTATTACAGGAAGCCCCGAAGCAGCGGAGGCTCAGGTGGAGACCCGGGCCTCAGTTATTTGAAGCGGGCTGATACGACCTCCCAGGGGTTAAATATTGATCCAACTGCCCATCCGCTTGATAAAGCCTAATAGAACGAAGCTTCAAAGAACTGCAGCCAGGGTCCCACCTGAAGCCGCAGCGAAGGGCAATCCCGTAAATAAGGATGACATTGTCTCAGGACACACTGGAACACCCCAAAAGGCCTGAATACAGTGAGCAAAAAGGCATCTGCTATAGCTGTATAGGCCTATTACCATAGTATTACAGGCCTTTTTCTATAGTCAAGCCTATACAATCACTGTAGTAGATATGGCGAAATAGGCCTCTACATGGACTATCGCAGTACTGCTGACTATATAAAGAAAGCCTGTCCAGGTATAAACCGGACAGGCTTCTTAAATAACTAAAAGTATTTTATATAGCAGGCTCCTGCTGGCTCAGACAGTGGAAGCTGCCCAGGCCCCAGATGATCTCGGTAGAGTCAATCCCCACTACTTCGCGGTCTTTAAAGCAGGATGCGATGACCTGCAGCGCCTTATCGTCGTTCTTACAGTTGAAGACCGGTACGATGACGTGCTTATTGCTGATGTAAAAGTTAGCATATGAGGCCGGCAGACGCTGATCTTCGTATGCAACGGCGTCCGGCATAGGCAGCTCCACTACGTTCAGCTGTTTGCCGTTTAACAGGCGCATCTGCTGTAACTGGCGGAGGTTGCCCTGGAGCAGTTCGTAGTTCTCGTCCTGTTTATCGGTTTCAACGACAGACAGAACGGTATCTTCATTCACGAAACGGATGGTATCGTCAATGTGGCCGTCGGTATCATCGCCAACGATGCCTTCATCGACCCAGAGGATTTGATCAACACCATAGAAGTCCTGGAGATAACCTTCGATCTGGTCCCTGTTCAGGTGCGGGTTGCGGTTCTCGTTCAGCAGGCAGCAGGCGGAGGTGAGGACGGTACCTTTGCCGTTAAATTCTACCGAGCCACCTTCCATGATGATACCGGGATGGTATACAGGGAGGTTGAAGTGTTCGGCGATACGGGTAGGGATGACATCGTCCTTGTCGAAGGGAGGATATTTACCGCCCCAGGCATTGTAGTTCCAGTCAACGATGACTTTCTTCTGTGTTGCCGGGTTGATCAGGAAAGCAGGACCATGGTCGCGGCACCAGGCGTCGTTGGTAGGGTGGAGGAAGAACTCCACCTTGTCCATGTTCACGCCTGCATTGCGCAGGTGGCCGGTAGCGAAGGCCTTCATGGCTTCGTCATTGACATTGATACGGACTATTTCACTTTCCGCCAGGTATTTTACGAACTGGCTGTAATAAGGATAGATCGTATGGATCTTTCCGGGCCAGCTGGCTTCTTTATGGGGCCAGCTCAGCCAGGTGGCGACATGCGAATGGAATTCGGCAGGGAAGAAGTATCCCTGCTGTTTCAGCGTTGGTTGTCCGTTCATTATGCTTCGTCGATAAATCTTTTGGTGATAGGAGCGTAAGAGTCAATTCTTCTGTCGCGCATGAAAGGCCAGTGGGTACGGTACCTGTCGGTAACGCCCAGGTCCAGTTCCTGTACGTACACTTCTTCCTGGTCGTGAGACGCCTGGTAGATGATAGTGCCAAAAGGATTGGAGATGAAAGAACCACCCCAGAACTTCATCAGGCCGTCCTGTTCGAAGCCTACACGGTTCACGCTAACTACGTGTAGGCCATTGGCGATGGCGTGGCTGCGCTGGATGGTCTGCCATGCATTGTATTGCTCTGTGTTGGTGGAATCGTCCTGGGAAGTAGCCCAGCCGATAGCAGTCGGGTAGAACAGCACTTCAGCACCCATGAGGGCAGTGATCCTTGCAGCTTCCGGATACCACTGGTCCCAGCAGATCAGGACACCGATGGTAGCGAATTTGGTCTTGAAGACTTTATAACCCAGGTCGCCCGGGGTGAAGTAGAATTTCTCGTAATAAGCCGGATCATCCGGAATATGCATTTTACGGTATTTACCCAGGTAGGCGCCGTCTGCATCGAGAACAGCGGTGGTGTTGTGGTAGATACCCTGCGCACGTTTTTCAAACAGGGAGGCGATGATCACCACGCCCAGTTCTGCCGCTACTTTCTGAAGGGAGTCGGTAGACGGACCGGGAATAGGTTCTGCCAGGGAGAAGTTATCATAATCCTCCACATCACAGAAATAAAGGGAAGTGAACAATTCCTGCAAACATACAATCTGCGCGCCTTTAGCAGCTGCATCACGGATCCCCTTGCTGGCTTTGGCAAGGTTTTCAGCCTTGTCATTGCTGCAGGACATCTGCACAAAACCTACTTTAACTTTTGACATTACCTGAGTTTAAATTTAACCGTTAGAAAAATGAAGGCGCAAAAATACCAAATAATCTAGAAAAACCCGATGCCGATATGCCAGCCAAACCAGGCCGTTACTCCGCCGCCCAGATCGAAGGGGCTATAATGCCTGGGGACCTTTATTTCATGATCCGGATCGGATACATCGTGTTTGTCGCTATAATACACAGTGAAGCTTGGGCCTGCAAAGAGATTAATGTTTTTAGTCAGCCTGTGATTCCAGGCTATTTGCAGTCTGGCCATAGAGTTTGTCGAATTCCAGTTACCCACGTACAGCGCCTGGGATGTCAGTTCGGTAGAGATGGTATTGGCTGATTTTAGTTTGAACTCATGGCCGATACCATAACCGAAGGAATATGCATGTTTATCGCTCAGGCTCACACCTGCCAACAGGAGACTATATAATTTGCGGTTGCCGGATTTATAAGCGATGTTGAGGTCAAGGACCTCATTGGTATAGACCTGCACCTGATGGTATCCTCTTCTGACGAAACTGAAAAGCCCAATGCTGTATCCATCGGATGAATCAGCATAGTTCACTATGCCGATCTGTACACCTTTGAGGACGCGTGTATAGTTGACAACGCCGGATATCTGTGCACCTGAAACGGTGTCTATGGCGACGTTCACAGCACCTGCGATCTGTACGCCCTTGACCGATTTGGTGTAGTTAATGGCGCCGGCGATCTGGGCACCGTTGGTCGTGTCGATGTTGACATTCACGGCACCTGCGATCTGTGCCCCGCCGATTCCCTGGCCGTAGTTGATAGCGCCTGCCATCTGGGCGCCATGAACAGTACCGCGCGATACGTTTATTGCACCGGCAGCCTGGATACCCTCGGTTGTTCCGGCAGTATGGTTAATGGCGCCGGAGAACTGTGCCCCTTTTGAATCGCTACCGGTCTGGTTATATACGCCACTCAGCTGTACGCCCCTGAAGCCGTGTTTGAGCACATTGCTTACGCCTGCGGCCTGTACACCTTTCAGCGAGTCCATGGTATGATTATGTACGCCAGCTATCTGTACACCGGTAAGATGTCCGCCGACAATATTAAACACGCCTGCCGCCTGTACCCACTTCACATCCTTCTGATCAATGTTGAACACACCGGCCAATTCTACCCCGCTAAGACCAGCGGTATAACCACCGATCAGGTTAAGAGAAAACTTATTGATCACCTGGGAGCCGATCTTTCCGTGTGTGCCAAGAGCTGGTACGAGTGAGTACTGGTATGGCTGTTTGGTAAAGAAGTCACTCAGGTTAAGACTCTGCATCCGCTGGCGGGAGGAGAGGAAGAACTTTCCGAACATGGTCTGTTCTACGTGGGAGTGCTGGCTCACATCTACTATAGAGAGTTGTATGGGAGGAGCCGGTTTGATGTTCGCGTTCACTTCCTGGTCATGTCCGGCGGTCAGCAACATGATCGTATCGCGATATAGTTCTTTACTGACGGTGAGCATGGTGGCGCTCCTTTCTCTTTCGCGCAGGCGTATCCTGAAATAACCTTGTTCATTGGTCATGGTGGAGATCAGTTGTACCCTTTCATAGACGCTGGCGTTGTTGATGGGTTTCCCGGTGTGGGCGTCATTTACATGGCCGCTTACCACAAACCATTTCTCTTTGGCGGAGGTACCGGGCTGTATGATGATCTGATTACCGATCTCGCGAAACTGGAAGTTACCCTGGAATAAAATATCGAGGACCTGTTTAACAGATTTGTCGGTGACATGTATTGTTACGAGGCTATCGTCATGAATAAATTCTTTTACATAGGAAAAATGAAAACCGCCCTGCATGCTAATATTATCTAGTACCTGGGCAAGGGATTGGCGGTCAGCATCAACGGAAACCGTCTTATTGAGCGGGCTTTGGGCGTAGCCGGTGTAACTTATGGCGAAAGATGCTACCAGCAGGAATAGATGTTTCAACAGAACAGTTTTGAATTTGCGGCAAGATACTACGGATTTTTCTTTTTGGATATTAACTGGTCATACAGTAGGTTTGTGCCCGCATTTGGTTTCACCTGACGGTGAATTAATAGGGAATCCGGTGTAAATCCGGAGCTATCCCCGTAGCTGTGATCCTGCATTGTAATAACGATCGGTTTTTCCGGACAATCAATCTCCAACTGCCACTGTCCGCCTACAGGCGAACGGGAAGGCCCGGAAAAAGCAGGAGAGCCAGAAGACCTGCCAATGGCAACAAACATCCGGTGTTTTCGGGAGAAGGACATTGAATGAAATTACAGCTTGTATGAGGCTCAGTTTCTTATTTATCGATCTATAGAGTACCGTTACCAAAGTCGCTGTAGGAGGTCCTGCATAGGTCTGTACAGGTGAAAGAAGGACGGATATCTATCAACTGAAATAAACGTTCTAAGTATGCATAAAAATTTACGCTCCTGGTTATTTGCCGGCTTACTGTTAGCAGTGGCGTCCTGTAAGGATGATAATAATATTGCACCGGCTCCCGGCAAGTATGACAATGGTTTTTACGTGATCAGTGAAGGACAGTTCAATGTGGCGTCCGGAGATATCAATTTCTATGACTATGACCTGGATACCATGTACCAGCGTGCTTATTCGGCCGAGAACCCTGGTAAAAAGCTGGGTACTCCGACCACTTCAATGGAGTTTGGCACTGTTTACAACGGAAAGCTGTACCTCGTAGGAAAATATGATGGCCCCTTCGTTGTTACCGATGCGAAAACACTGAAGGAAACAGGACGTATAGACAGTTTGCCGGGCCACGATGGCCGTGCTTTTGTGGGCGTGGACGATAGCAGAGGATTACTCAGCACTGCAGTAGGTTTATATCCTGTTACTTTGTCCCCGCTTGCTTTGGGTACGAAGATCACAAGTGTTGACGGTGAAGTAAAAGACATGATAAAAAGTGGTAACTACATTTTCGTAATGTCTGCCAAAGATGGCATCGTAGCACTGAATGCAAACGACTATAGCCTTGCAAAGAAACTGGGTACTGCAGTAGCCGGCTTTGTACAGGGTAAAGACGGCAATATATATGCTGCTTCAGCTACACAGCTGAAGAAGATCAATGCTTCCACACTGGCGGTGGACAGTATTACCACTGGTGTTCCTGTCTTCTTTAATGAATGGACCTATTATAATAGTTCGATGGTAGCATCTGCTACAGATAATGCTATCTTTTTCATATCCGAAAATAACAAAGTGTACCGTTATACCGGTGATGTGGCTTCTCTGAGCGCACCATTTATCACGTTGCCCGCCGGACAGTATTTTTACGGTAAAGGTATCGGGTATGATAAGGCAAAGAATTGCCTGGTGTTGAACAGCAATACCAATGTTTACGGCTCGGACCCAAATACTACGATCTATATACACAATGCCACAACAGGCGCATTGCAGCACAGCGTATATTATGAGGGATACATTTTCCCTGGTATGGCTGTTTTCCATTAATCATTAGACACATTTGGACAATCGCCACTACATACGATATGTATCTGTTTTTATCCTGTGCATTGCAGCCGGTTACGGCCTGCATGCACAGGATAAAGTGGCGCATCCTGCAACGTCTGAAAAAGACACGGCAGCTGCCAGAATGTTACAGGGCGTGACGATCTTCTCGAACAGAACGAATCCTGTATCCCCGGTACAAACATTAAGCGGTATTGCGCTGGAAAAGATGAATAGTCTCTCAGTAGCGGATGCGGTGCGTTTCTTTTCCGGTGTGCAGTTAAAAGACTACGGCGGACTGGGAGGATTGAAAACATTGAATGTGCGCAGTATGGGCACGAATCACACAGCGGTATTCTATGATGGTATACAGTTGGGCAATGCTCAGAACGGGACGGTTGACCTGGGCCGTTTTTCGCTGGATAATATAGAACAGATCGATCTTTACAACGCACAAAAAGGAACCCTTCTTCAACCAGCCAGAGGCTTTGCTGCGGCTTCCGCTATCTATCTGCAATCACGTAAGCCTGTCTTTCGCGGGAATGAAAAGGCACATGGAAAGGTATCTTTTAAAACAGGTTCTTTCGGATTGGTCAATCCTGCTGTAAGGCTTGAGCAACGCTTGTCTGACCGCTTATCGGCTGTTGTAAGCAGTGAGTGGTTGCATGGTAACGGACAGTATAAATTCAGGTATACCAATGGTACGTACGATACGGCAGCCGTGAGGCAGAATGCTGCTATTGACGCTGCCCGTGTGGAAGCAGGGCTGTTCGGACAAGGGAAGGACAGCAGTACCTGGCAGGCGAAAGTTTATTATTATAACTCAACAAGAGGGCTGCCTGGCGCTATTGTCAGTAATAAGTTCCTCAACGGACAACATCAGTGGGACAGGAATTTCTTCGTACAATCATCTTATAATAAGCCATTCGGGAAACGGTATACACTGCTGCTGAATGCGAAGTTCATGTATGATTATGTCCGTTACCTGGATACTGCGATTGTGACGGTGGACGGGCCTTTGATGAACCGCTATCAGCAGAAAGAATATTACGTGTCGGCAGCCAATCAATATAAGATCACTTCTTTCTGGGATGTGGCCCTATCGGCCGACTTCCAGGTGAACAATATGACAGCTGTCAATCTTGACCGCTTTGCAATTCCTACACGGTATAGTACATTGATCGCAGCGGCTACGCAACTACATCTTGGGTCGATAACGCTACAGGGAAATCTGCTAAGCTCCATCATTAATGAAACGACGAAAGCCTATACAGCAGGCCGGGACTTTCATGCAATAACCCCTACGGTATTAGCTTCCTGGCAACCGTTCCAGGGAGAAGACCTGAAGATAAGGGCGTTCTACAAGAACATCTTCCGCATGCCGACGTTCAACGACATGTATTATGCCACAGTGGGCAATCCGGCATTGAAACCAGAATACACCAAACAATATAATATCGGAACAGGTTATACGCGAAACTCCGAAAGCTTCCTGCAATACTTTTCCCTGCAGGCAGATGTTTATTACAGCCATGTGAAAGATAAGATCGTTGCTTCTCCGGGACGTAATTTTCAGTGGATGATGCAGAACATCGGTTCAGTTGATATTTACGGCGTAGACGCCAGTATACAGTTATCGCCGGCACTGTTAAACTCCGTGAAGACGGACTTTTCTGTGAAATATACCTATCAGAAGGCATTGGACGTGAGCAATCCGGAGGAGGTCAACTACAAAGACCAGATCGCTTATATTCCCATACACAGCGGTTCTTTCATTGCACATGCATCATGGAATAAGTGGGATGTGAACTATAGTTTTATTTATGTGGGAGAAAGATATTTCCTGAATACCAATATTCCGCTATATTACATGGAACCCTGGTATACCAGTGATGTGTCAGTGTCGACCAGTTTTCTGCTCAGTCATAAACTGGTGAAACTAACGGGTGAATTAAATAATGTATTTAACCAGTATTACGATGTTGTGATCAACTACCCGATGCCGGGACGTTATTATCGTCTTACTGCCAGTATAAATTTTTAAACGTATGCGGTTTGCTTCTTTTCATATACCTCGTCATTACTTGTTGCTGATGGTCCTTTTTGCAGGACTTGCGGCTTGTCGTAAAGGAGCTGGTGTAACACCAGGGGATGATACGAATGTAGGTGCTGACAGCCTGAGGAACGGGTTTTATCTGCTGAATGAAGGCAACATGGGGATGAACCTGGCTACACTTGATTATTATAATAGCGGTACGGGCATCTACAGCAGTAATATTTACAGTACGATTAACCCGGGCGCTACCAAAGAATTGGGAGATGTGGGAAATGACCTGCAGATCTACGGAGGTAAATTATACGCTGTGATCGCGATGTCGGACAAGGTGGAGGTGATGGATGTGCATACGGCAAAACGTATTGGGCAGATCAACGTTCCATCCTGCCGGTATATTACTTTTTATAAGGGAAAGGCTTATGTTAGTTCGTATGCTACAGTAGCGGGCAGCACACCCGGCGTAAGCGGCTATGTGGCGGAAGTGGATACCGCTACATTGCAGGTTATCCGTACTGTTTCCGTTGGCAGGCAGCCGGAAGAAATGGCCATTACAGGCGATAAAATGTATGTAGCTAACTCAGGAGGATATAGCCAGGGACACTTTGAAAGAACAGTGTCGGTGGTTAACATGAATACCTTCACCGAGACAAAACGTATAGACGTGGCGCTTAACCTGCACCATGCAAAAGCCGACCGGTATGGTGATGTATATGTTACTTCCCGTGGGGATTATTACGATGTGCATTCAAAGCTTTACGTGATAGATACACAGAAAGATATTGTGAAGGATTCTCTGCCTAGTGCTGTAAGCGATATCTGGATATCGGGCGACAGCGCCTATATCTATGGCGTTGAATGGAGTTATGTAACGAATAAGAATGCCGTTAGTTATGGTATTGTAGATATTAAGAACGAGCGTTTGCTGGCTAATATGTTTATTACAGACGGAACAGAGAAACAGATCACAACACCATCCGGCGTAGCCGTAGATCCTACTACGAAAGAGATCTATGTAACCGATGCAAAGGATAACCTGTTGCCGGGTACTTTGTATTGCTTTAGTCCTGCCGGTAAAAAGAAATGGAGCGTGACCGGGGGAAATATTCCCGGGCATTTCGCGTTCGTGCGGCATTAACCTGTAAAACTGATTATTATGAGCGCAAGAAGGATCAATAAAAGTGCGATGGCAGCGGGACTGCTTTCAGTGGTATTGTTTTCGTGTTCAAAGGATGAAGACAAGCAAGGAGATACCAATATCAGACCGGTCACCGATAACAGCAGTCCATATATCAGTGTGGTATTTGATTATCAGCCTGCACCGGGACAGTTTGTAAACGAGAGTAGTGTAGGCACTCCTGAGGCGGCGCAGAAGATCATCGGAGGTACGGCATCTCTCTTGCATCTGGGCGCCTTTGGCGGATATGTTGTTTTTGGGTTTGATCATTCCATCCTTAATAAGAGCGGCGCTGATCTGGCTATTTATGGTAATCCGGTTAAACCTCCTGTGGATCTGTCAGAACCCGGCATTGTAATGGTGAGCCAGGATGTAAATGGAAATGGTCAGCCTGACGACGCCTGGTACGAGCTGGCAGGAAGCGAGTACAATGCTGCTACGACAATAAAACATTATAAGGTGACCTACTACAATCCGGGAGGTAAAGCAGATGTACCCTGGAAGGACAACCGGGGAGGTTCGGGTAAGGTGATGATCAACACTTTCCATGATCACGGCTATTATCCGTTGTTTGCGGCTAACCAGGACTCTGTTACATTTGAAGGGACCTTACTGAAAAGTACGTTCGGCCTTGCCGCTGGTACTGCGGATACTTACATCAATACAGGCTTTGCCTGGGGGTATGCGGATAACTGGGCTACTGACGCAGTGAAAGATCCTTTCGCCACCAATTTGTATAATTCACTGGACATTTCCTGGGCGGTAAATGAGAATGGACAGGCAGTTACGCTACAGGCCGTCGATTTTGTGAAAGTGTATACTGGCCAGCAGGACAAAGGGAACAACGAGATAGGGGAGATCTCTACGGAGATCAGAGGGGCTGAAGACCTGAACATGAGATGATTTGCAGCTAATTTTTCTTATTTTACAGGGGCTGTCCGCTAAAGGTGCGACAGCCCTTTCTGTTTATTATCCAAGTATTCATGCTCTAAACTCAATTCCATGCTTAACACCACATTTATGAAAAATGTGCTCCTGCTTTGCGTGCTGGCTGCCGCTTTAACGGCCTTCAGATCTGCCAGCAGTACAACAGCCACCCCTGTGCCTGTAAATGACAGTATTATGCCTGTGCGTGGTTTCTGTATAGGAGCGCCAAGAAAGCCTGCGCTTGACGCCTTTATCAAATTTATCAAAGAAGAACTGGTAACCCGTAAGGTCAATACCCTGATATTGCGGGTAGACTTTAATTACCAGTATGAAAGCTATCCTGAAGTACGGGATTCCATTGCATTGTCGAAGGCAGACATTAAAAAGCTGGTGCAGGTGTGCCGTCAGAACAACATCGATCTTATTCCGCAGTTAAACCTGCTGGGACACCAATCATGGGCAGGGCATACAAATAGCCTGCTGACTAAATTCCCGCAGTTTGATGAAACGCCCTGGGTGAAGATGCCGGAGAAATATGAATGGCCTAATGCAGACGGGTTGTATTGTAAGAGTTATTGTCCGCTGCACCCGGAAGTGCACGACGTAGTATTCAAGCTGGTGGACGAGCTGTGTGATGCATTTGAAAGCACAGCGTTCCATGCAGGTATGGACGAGGTATTCTACATCGGCGAGGATAAATGCCCTCGTTGCGGTGGCCGTGACAAGGCTGAATTATTCGCAGGAGAAGTGACGGTGTTACGTAATCACCTTGCGCAAAAGGGCAGGGGTTTATGGATATGGGGCGATCGCCTCATAGATGGTAAAACGACCGGTATCGGTATGTGGGAAGGCAGCATGAACAATACGCACCGTGCGGTTGACCTGATCCCTAAAGATGTGGTGATCTGCGACTGGCATTACGACCGTCCTGATAAAACGCCGGTATATTTTGCTATGAAGGGTTTGAAGGTGATCACCTGTCCCTGGAGGAAACCAGAATTTGCTACGCAGCAGGTGAAGGATATGCTGGAGTACAGGGCATCGGCTACGAAGATCATGAAAGACAGGTATCAGGGTATGATGCAAACGGTATGGTCTGGCGCGGAGGACTTTATGGACGAGTATTATGGCAGAAAGCCGCCGAGACCTCGTCATGAGGGTCAACCAGCGGATACGTTGCATACGCAGACCAGGTGTTTCCGTCAGCTGTTCACTGAGATCAATAAAGCGACGAACGAAGCAGCTGCTGCTGTTGCGGTGAAGGGCTCATAATGGAGCTATTTTCGCATTACTCTTCGCGGCAATACGACTCCGTAATAGTCGCTTGTTTGTAGTGCGGGGCGTCAACCCCGGGGAACGATATAAACGGAGAATGCCATGATCGTAAATTGGGATACGAAGAATAAGTTTGCGAATAGCATAAATAACAAAACCCGGCAGGATACCAGATCCTGCCGGGTTTTGTTATTTATTATTGACGATGTCAATCAGTTGCTTGCTTTTGTCAACCAGCCAGTGCCACAACCGGTTTTCTACCCAGATCGCGCATGAAGCGGAAGTGGGAGCGTACGGCAGCGCCCATAGTAGGCAGGCAGTTATATTGTATATTAAACTCTGCACATTTAGCTTCCACGATCTTACTGATTTCAGGATAGTGTACGTGACTGATACGTGGGAACAGGTGATGTTCTACCTGGTAGTTCAATCCGCCTACAAACCAGGAAATGATCTTATTGCCTGGAGCAAAATTGGCGGTAGTGTTAATCTGGTGGATAGCCCATTCGTTCTCAATGATCTTGGTTTCATCGCCTACCACTTCAAATTCGGTTTCTTCCACAACGTGCGCCAGCTGGAAAACGATGGCCAGTGTAAAGCCCATTACCAGGTGCATAGCAGCGAAACCGATACCCCATGCTTTCCAGCCAACCAGTGCAACTGGAATAGCCACATAGAATAACAGGTACAGCACTTTGCTTGCCCAGAAAGTGACGTGATCACTCATCTTCATGGGTTGCAACGGCGTTCTGTATACTTTACGGCTGAGATATTTGGTAAAGTCCATGATAAATACCCATGCAAAAGAGGAGATGGCGTAGATCAGTACGACATAAATGTGCTGTACACGGTGCGCAGGCGTCCAGGTTTGCGTACTGCATTGACGCATGAGCGGGCTCTTGGCGATGTCGTCATCTATACCATCTACATTAGTATAGGTATGGTGAATGACGTTATGTTTTTGTTTCCAGATAAATGCATTTCCACCGAGCGCATTTAATGTGAGCCCGAGGATATTATTCACTTTCGAATTCTCTGAGTAACTGCCGTGACAGGCATCGTGCATCACGTTAAAACCGACACAGGCAAGAATGAAGCCCAGTATTGCGGATAGTGTAATACCTAGCAGTGCTGGCATTGGTGATAACAATAGCGACAAGTAAAGTACTGCTGCGAGTGGTATAAGTACAAGCGTCTTTATATGTAGATGTCTGTTTCCTGTTTTTTTGATATTGTTTTCTACAAAGTACTCTTCCACAGAAGCTTTAAGAGATTGGAAGAAGAGCGCTTTCTTGTTATTGAACGTAACCTTGGCCATAAATTATTTTAAAGAAAAATTGATTCGCAAATGTGTTGTAGGTAGTGATTAATAGTTGGCACGTGAAGATAGACCTGTATAAAGAGAAATAGGATTCACATTCAAAGTAGTCGCATCCCCGCATTGCATAGGCACAATGTACATACAAAATCTCATATATAAAAGTGTTATAAATATGTTAATCTTATAATAGAGGACAATATTCGAAAATATTGAAAGACAATGAGTTTTATTTGGTGGTTGAAGTTTTATGCATTACCTTTGACCTTTACAAATTTATTTAATTTTTACAAATGACACAGAAATACCAAGGAACTGTAAAGTTCTTTAACGAAACAAAAGGCTTCGGCTTCATTAAGCACGATGAATCCAATAAAGAAACTTTTGTACACGTAAACGGTCTTGTACACGAGATTCAGGCAGACGACAGAGTAGAGTTCGAACTGCAGGAAGGTAGAAAAGGTATGAACGCCGTTGCCGTTAAACGTATCGACTAAGCTAGCTTCTTCATACATTTAGCAAAAGCCCTCAGGTAAAACCTGGGGGCTTTGTTTTTTTAGGGGTGTCGATAACCCGGATGCCTATCTGAAATAACTCCCGCGAGTCCCATGATGTTTGAGTAGGAATATATTGTTTTATATCTGTAGCGTCACCTTTTTAACCCGGCATAACGCTTAAGGCGGACCCGACATTCTGTGATTCACGCCAGCTATAAATTATTCGAGAAGGATTGATCCTGAAATTATATACTAATAAATATTGTATTGTAAGTGACAACTAATTGAAGAAACTTTTTCAAATAAAGTGACTTATACCCCCGGCATTGCATGCAGATAATCTACACGAATACCTCACATATGAAATCGCTATAGATATGTTAATCCTATATTAGTGAATGATATAGGTAAATATTGAAGGAGAATGAGTTTTATTTGGTACGAGAAATTTTATGCCTTATCTTTAACCTTTACAAATTTATTTAATTTTCACAAATGACACAAAAATTCCAAGGAACTGTAAAGTTCTTTAACGAGACAAAAGGCTTCGGTTTCATTAAGCATGATGAATCCAATAAAGAGACTTTTGTACACGTAAACGGTCTTGTACATGAGATTCAGGCAGATGACAGAGTAGAGTTTGAACTGCAGGAAGGTAGAAAAGGTATGAACGCCGTTAACGTTAGACGTATCGACTAAGCTTGCTTTTTCATACATTTAGCAAAGGACCCCCGGGCTTAGCCTGGGGGTCTTTGTATTTAGGGGAAGATGCATTGAGATAATCTAAAACGTCACTACCCAATAACATGCTGCTTTTGCCGACTGACAAGGCGATGTACATAAATGTAAATCCTTCTTCAGCATTTCTGTTGAAATAGATGTAAGGATTGATCAGTGCCATGAGTTTAATTTTTTACCAAGCCCCTTGTACCATAAGCTTCACCCGGAGTTCATTCAGGAACGTTTTTGTATATTTTTGTTATAAATAAAATGGCAGATGGCAGCACTCTTCACACCGTTACAGATAAGGGATATTACTTTCAGGAATAGGATCGTTGTTTCGCCCATGTGTGAATACAGTTCAGAAAATGGCTTTGCCAATGACTGGCATTTAGTACATCTGGGAAGTCGTGCAGTAGGCGGAGCGGGGCTTATCATCACGGAAGCGGCTGCTGTAAGTCCGGAGGGCAGGATTTCTCCCGCAGATCTTGGTATCTGGGACGATGCGCACATTCCGGATCTGCAAAGGATCACCAGTTTTCTTACAGCTCACGGGGCAGTACCAGGCATACAGCTGGCGCATGCCGGCAGGAAGGCGAGTACCGACGTTCCCTGGAAAGGCATCAAACTGGTATCACCCGCTGATGGGGGATGGGAGAACATCTATGCGCCCAGTGCTGTTCCGTTCTCAGAGAAATATGCCAAACCGATAGCATTGACAACAGAAGGCATTCAGAAAGTCATCGCCGACTTCAAGGCAGCTGCAATACGTGCATTGAACGCCGGTTTTAAGGTAATAGAACTGCATGGCGCACATGGTTATTTACTACATCAGTTCCTTTCTCCACTTAGTAATCAGCGGACGGATGAATATGGCGGCAGTTTTGAGAACAGGATACGCTTAACGCTGGAAGTGGTCGCCGCTGTAAGAGAAGTATGGCCTGCGGAATATCCTTTGTTTATAAGGCTCTCTGCCACTGACTGGGCCGATGGAGGCTGGAACCTGGAAAGCACTACTGAGTTGGTACGCATCCTGAAAGATAAAGGCGTTGATCTTATTGATACTTCTTCCGGCGGTCTGGCATCACATCAGAAAATATCATTAGGCCCGTTATATCAAACACCGTTTGCAGAACACATCCGCAAGGAAACAGGTATTCTTACAGGCGCTGTTGGTTTGATCACGACAGCAACTGAAGCAGAGTCGATTATTGCGGAAGGTAAGGCTGATCTGGTGATCATGGCGCGTGAGTTTTTGAGAGATCCGTATTTTCCGATGCATGCAGCGCATGAATTGAAGGACGATTCATTCGTGTGGCCAGTACAGTATGAGAGAGCGAAATTGAGGCATATTTAATACAGGCTTAAGCAAAATCTTATCTACAAATATACGACTCCTAACGGAGTCGTATCGAAAGTTGTTCAAGAATATATGATCTAAAACTCGTTCCATGGAAAAGATCACCCCCAACGACATCCGCTACTCCGATCTCGTATCAAAAAGATTCAACAAACGTTTTACCGGCAAGCCTGAATATATTCGTTTGCCGACATCTACAAACGAGGTCGTAGCCGCTCTACAGGAGGCTGTAAGCAGCAAGCGGCGGCCGGTAGTGCGTAGCGGAGGACATTGCCTGGAGGGGTTCGTGTCAGATCCTACAGCACAGGTGCTCATTGATATGTCGTTGATGACAAGTGTTGCTTATGATGCAGACAAGAGCGCCTTTGCCGTAGAAGCTGGTGTAACCGTAGGCGAGATGTACCGGAGGTTATTCCTCGGCTGGGGAGTGCTGTTGCCTGCGGGTGAACATCCGGGGATAGGTATGGGAGGGCATGTACTCGGTGGTGCATTCGGTTTTATTTGCCGGGAGTATGGATTGGCGGCCGACTATCTTTATGGAATAGAACTGGTGACGGTGGACGCATCCGGTAAGGCATACAGCGTTATTGCTACTCGGGAAGATAATGATCCTAACCGTGAGTTGTGGTGGGCGCATACCGGCGGCGGAGGCGGTAATTTTGGTATTGTAACACGTTACTGGTTGAGGTCCCCTGGTTCAGATGGAGCTGATCCTTATACGGCGCTGCCAAAAGCACCGGCATCCGTAACTACTTTCAGGATAGGATGGGAATGGAAAGACTTTGATGAAATATCCTTTTCACGGCTTGTACAAAGTTTCGGAGCATGGTGCCTGGAGCACAGCAAGCCAGATTCTCCTTACATACAATTGTTCGCCATATTATTTCTGAATCACCGCAACATCGGGAAATTGGAAATAAAGGGGCTTTGCACAGGAGAGCATGCAACCCGTCTTATAAACGAATATCTGACTGCTGTTGCGGCCCCCGTTGGTGTAGCTTATACTCAGCAGATAGAGGTAAGTCCATGGCTGCAGTTTGCACTTAACCCGTTTCCTGAATTGTTTATGCCAGGGGTTGATAATGTACAGGTGAAAGTGAAAGATTCCTTCTTCCGCAAGCCTTTTACCGATAGCCAGATAGCGACTGCATATAAATATCTGACAGCTAATTTGCCTATTGGAGGTGTATTAGGTATGGCGACATATGGAGGTAAAGTGAACACAGTCGGCCCTAATGCTACGGCATCGGCACAACGGGATTGTATCATGGACGTTGCGTGTAATACTGGCTGGGTCGATGAGTTAGGAGCGGGGCCTAGCCTGGATTGGGTCTGCAATTTCTATAAAGATCTCTTTCCCGGTTCCGGAGGTGTGCCTGTACCGAACGAACAGACTGATGGCGCAATGATCAATCATCCCGATACAGATCTTGCTACTGACGAATGGAACCGATCAGGCGTTCCGTGGTATACCCTTTATTACAAAGATAACTATCCACGCCTGCAGCAGGTGAAAGCCAGGTGGGACCCATTGAATATATTTTATCACGCCTTGTCGATACAGGCCGCTCGTTAATTAGCTTACCGCAGCAGAAGTATCTATTGCTATTATTTTGTGACAGTAAATTCAAAGTCAGATTTCCCTATAATACCATTACCACTGATACCTTCTATGAGGCCATAAAACCTCGTATTGATATCAGAAGAGAAGAATTCCAGTGTGGCGTTCCCGTTTTCATCTGTTACGATGTCGGGTGCCCACAACAAGGTGTTCCGGTAATCCGGTAGCGGGTCCTTTTCCTTATCATAATCGGGCTGATAAAATTCCTTCTTAGGATAATAACCTTTTGACTGGGCCAGTCCGAACTTTTTCAATAGTTCCTCTTCTGTATACTGAGGATAGTGATACACGATCCTTTTGGTATTAGTTGCATCGAATGAGAAGGGGTGCGTAGTAGGTGGATTGGGACCAGTCCATACGATGTAGGTGTGTCCTTCGATAGGCCGTTCATCGCCATCTCCCACAGGACAATTTAACCATCCTCCCTCTGCTCTGTCGGTAAGGTTCTGATATTTTGCAAGACTATCCAGCTGACCGATATATTTATCCCTGAACACCGTTTCTGTCCTGCCTTTTATCTCTATTTCCTTTAGTTTAATACTGCCGCGTGTTAATAGGAAAGGGTTCTCTGCATCCATTTTCCGGTCTGTAATAGCTGGTAGCTTTTCTAACGGATAATCTATTTTCTGCCACGGTCTTATCTTATTGATGGCTTCGAAACTTTCATTGAGTTTCAATTCAAAGTCTTCCTGTTCACCGAATTGTTTAATGTAAATGCGTCGTGACATCAGCAGGTTCTCCGGGGCAAGCCAGAATGTTCCCTGGTTATCTAATGTCAGCAGTTGATTACCTTGTTGATCAGCATCGAATAGCATGATAGCATGTTGAGGCGATTTAATTCTCTTCTTGCGTGCAAGAAGCTGGCCTTGCGTGCTATCGGATATCAGCGGACTTCCGTTCTCAGCGAGTGCTTTCAGTGATGGTTCATTCCATGAATAAGAGCGCCAGCCCTGTGTTAGCAGGAGGAGATCGAGCGCCTGTTCCCGGTCAGCATTAGTGGTGTCGAAATAATAACCGGGATCGTAAATATTACCTTTCAACTGTGTTGACAACAGGTAGTGTGTTTGAATGTCTTTCGGGTCTGTGGGCTGGCGATAGATGCCATCGTATACCACAGCTCCCAGTTGTGCTACCGCCGGTCGCCCCAGTTCGTCTGTTGCATGTATTTGTAGTGAGATCTTCGATTTCAGATTGTAGCTTTTCTTAGACAGTGTAGCCGTTATCGATAAGCGCTTATCTGGTTTTATGTAGACCAATCTTTCTGCTACGGGAACCGGAGTATCATCAAAAAGTGTCGCCTCGGCGATACCTCCGGGTACATTATGCAAAGGTAGTTTGAGGTCCAGGCTATCCTTTATTTCTGCAGCAGCCATTAGCTGTGTCATGCCTTTTGTTTGCAGTCTGAAATAGAAATGTCGTTGCCCGCTCCCATGGTTATAGATCCGGAAGATGGCAGTATCTGCAGTATTGCTTATGAGCCTGAAATTCATGCCCTGCGTACGGATGGCTGGTAGCGGATAGACACTGTCTGCAAATGGCGCATCGAGGCGTACCCGGTATATTTTGCCGGCTTCCGGTTGAAACAGGAAGCTGCCCATTCCTGCATGTGTGCTCTTAAAATGCCCTATGGCCTGATTGCCATCAAATAGGGTGCACGATACGGCGTAAGGCTGACCGCTTTCCGTAACAGCTTTAAAGGCCACTCTGTTAGGCACTCCCGCTAGCAGCATACCACCTTCAGGCAGTAGGCTGAACTGTATTTTCTTTGTGGTATCGGAGTGGGGCGTTGCAGGTTTCCTGCGTATCAGTTCAGCTACATTCTGCACGATGCGTATTCTCCGTGCTCCAATGAAAGAGCGGGGATCTTTGGTCAGGGAATGAGCGGAATAAGCGCATAACCAATAATTACCGTCAGGCAGTGCATTGTCGAGATAAATATGCCCGCTGGCGATACCTCTGTCGATAAGATATTTCTCCTCCCACACAACACTGTCTTTCTTTTCATGGACCAACTGCACGTACAGGGTCTGGTCAGCGCCTGATAACAGCTGATGCCGGGCATCCACTACATAGGTCTTGAACCACAGGTCTTCCATGGATTCATAGATATCTTTGCTGGTACGTATATACAGGGCCGTATGGGTGCGGTCTGTATAGGTTTCCAGGCTACGTGCCAGAGAGTCGAGTTTATGGTTTGTGGTCTGGGCATGCCCGGACAAAAGGATAAAAAATGAGCCGAGTACTGCCAGGTATCTTTTTAGCATGCTGTTAACCGCCATTCAATTTAGTGTTAGGAGATAAGACCAATCGTTCTATGTTAAGGCTTGAGCGAAGTGATGACACCCGCGGGACAACAAATTCTTTTCTTTTTCCGTGGAAAAATTTACTACAGGATAAAGAAAGCCAATAAGGTAAAAAGATAGTTGCTTTTCGTGGATATTCCTACCGGGAGTAGGGGAAAGATTGTTTGGCAGAGGGGCGTGAACAAGTAACAGGGAAGAGGCCAGCTAGTATTGGAGGTTGTGCTATCCGGCACTGTAAAACATCCATCAAATAAAAAAGATCAATTACACATTACAAACGAAAATTGTGTTGAGCAGACCTTCATCCGTAAGTTGTAATTGATCAGTAGTCGTGATTAAAACCATGAACTGGCCTGTTCTTCATCTTCGGCCGGTTGTTGTGGTTTCTCAATGTCTTCTTCAGTAACAGGAGGAACAATATCGTCTGCTTCTGTCGGATGTTTGCGGATGGCGCCTTCAATAATGGCATCCTGCTCTACCTCCAGTACCAGGGCGGTTACATCTCCCTTTATATATGCCTTATTGCTGATCACAGCTTTATTACTTACAAAAATATCCCCATACACTTTTCCGAACACAACCAGATCTGTTGCATAGACATGACCGCGTATATTAGCGGTTTTACCTATTACCAGCATACCTTCGGTGCGGACGTCACCTCTTACGTTACCATCAATACGACCGGGAATAGTAGATTCTATAGCGCCCTGTACGGACACCTGGCTGGGAATGACAAACATGTCCTTTCCAAAGGCCTTTTTTATTAACTCTTTCAAGGGAAGCACATCACAAATTTGAGCCAGCAGATAAAGTTTCTTCTTCAAAAATCGAAATGATAGAGGATGCATTGCCCAGGTCAATCCCTACGCTACGCTGATGTTTATCGTCTGATATTCTCAAAGAGTTGTATAAATAGCCTATGCTTACAAGATTTTCGGGATTAGGCGCTACTTCCACAGGAATGAAATCTTTGAAATCTTCCATAAATGCGTCAGTCAGTTCCCTGTAATACGCGCCTCCACCCATCAGGTAGATCTTGCTACAGTTCTCAAAGTCCTGATCGGTAAAGTAGTTCCTCATCAGCGGAGATACCACTTCTTTGTAGTACTGCGTCAATAAAGCCTTGCGTAAGTCTTTCAGGTCAATACGTTTCCTGTTGGTAAAGATAGAACCTTTCATGAAAGCATCGTCCAGCTGATGTTCATTTTTCATGTCCAGGTAGTACTGTTTATTCAGCTCACGCGCCAGGTTATTAATGGCATACTTGATACCGTGAGAACTGAAGCAGGTACGGTGAATGAGGCCGTCGGCGGTAGCCATACCACCTTCGATGGTGCCAAAGCCAAAGCTCACAGCTATGAAGTTTTCGGTCTTAGGGTCGTTAACGGTCTTTTTTAAGCCGATAATACCGCCTACGATCTCAGGAATTACTTCATAACGTTCAATGTCCAGCATGCCTTTTTTGATGGCGCCTTTATTGTTAAAAGTATGAGTGTCGTACTCTATGAGGAAATGGCGCTTATTCAGGAAGCTCTCTGCAGCGCTTTTATAGACATTATAAGTTGAAAAAGGAAAACCCATTGTGATGGACAATGGTTGCTGTACCCTATCCAGTACATTTACCAGGCCTGCTTTGAACAGGATCTCATAATCATCCTCCTGCGGAGCGGCATTGGTTACGCGACCAGGGTTGATACCACCGCGTCTTGCCAGGTTTCCGACTATATACCAGTTTTCGTCTTTTTTGATCTTAAGGCCATTCAATAAGTCTTTTGAGGAATTTTCGTTGTTACCATACGCAGTTTCGAAAACACTCGGAAAGCTGATAGGTGTTACTTTCATGATAGCAGGATTAATATATATGATTAAAATTCAGGTTTTTAGTTGTTTCAATAATCATTCTGGTCACTCACGCTGGCTCGAGGATATTAGGTTTCTCCGATCGGGAGGGGCATTGCTACTCCCGCACAATAACAACATTAAATATATAAAATTATATTAAACATTAGCAAGCACTAACTGAACACTTTTCAAATATATTGATTCTCAGTCTTTTGCCGGGTTAACAAATTGCTATTTAATGATTGTTATGGGGTTAGACTGGATAAGTTGCGGGCGGGATGTTTCATCTTTGAAAACCTGGCAGGAACTTCCTGCCAGGCCTGGATACTATCTGTTCACGTAATTGAATTCATACCTGGCGGTATCGTAGATCGACCAATCCATAAAACCACGGACCATAGTACCTAACGCATCCAGATGGCGCTGAATGGCTAAGTCAATGTGTGGCCCGAACGAGGGCAGCTGTGTTCGTAGTTCATTGAAAAGCGCTATTTCCCGGTTATGGATAGCAGCTGTTTCTGCGATGGCTTCTTCGAGGCTGATCTGCTGTTCATGCTCAATAACGACTACCAGGTTATGATCATCTCCATGTGCCAGCTCTTTCGAGAGGGAGAAGAGATCATTGGCCCAACAAACGGCACGGCGGGCCAGATCAACCAGTTTCTGGAACTGTTCGTTCTGGAGTACAAAAATGGGCAGGTATGTCTGTGCCGCCACTTCGAGCATGTCAGTACCCAGGTTAGCGCCACTAAAGAATGGCCGCATCTGCATGTACTGAAATACGGAAGGATGTTTCTGTTGTTTGGCATTTTCAGCTTCCCATACAGCCGCTTCAAAGGTGGCTTTCAGACTGAGGGTGAACTGGCACTGCCATGATACGGTACTCAGTTGCCGCATGTTGTTCCAGAAATCACTAAGGGCGGCCAGTACCGGATTTGTTGCCCTGTCGATGGACTTGTCATAGCGCAGCACGTTAACGAAATCAGTAATGACCTGCTGAAGGTATTTCTGTTCTCTGTAACCTGCTGTTTCAGGTGTTACATGGTCAAGCAGATCATCCAGTACGAAAAGCCAGGTGTTAAGGTCGTTGGCTGTGCATAGAAACTCCAGGTCAGCATCCGGGTAAGTCCGGGCTGTCATCCAGGCAAATTTGTACTTACGGAAACGATCATACGCTTCGTCCGATTGCAGGAGGTTAAACTCCTGTAACCACGACGCAGTGTGTTGATCAATTTCTGACACGAAAGGACTGATCTTTGCCTCAAACGGGCAATTCAGTAATGGAACGTTAATTGGTTGCATAAAAATTGGGTTTAAAAAGTGAGAGGAGAAAACTAATTCAGACAAAAATGTAATGTGATGACGCGAGATAACCGCAGTCAGATAGCGTGGGAATCAGAAAGATGAGTAATTATGCAGCCGGTAATAGGAGGTATGGGAATAAGGGATGGATGGTTAGAACAATGCCGGGCTATTCAGGCATTGTTTGAGTGCAACATTCAGTAGTTTAAAATCAACCGGTTTGATCAGGTAGGCAGTCGCGCCAGCATTAAAGGTGGCAATCCTGTCTTCCTCAAAAACATCTCCGGAAATGACAATCACAGGCACTCTCTGCAGCATAGGCGTACTTCTGACGTAGGCCAGTATCTCTTCGGCATCCATGTCAGGCAGGTGTCTGTCTGCCAGGATGATATCAGGTGTATAATGATGCAATAATTCTATGGTATCTGCGCCTGTACTGCAGGCTTCCAGTTCGCAACCGAGACGGCTGAGGTACTGTGTAAGGTAAATACGGCTCATATCATCGTCTTCGATGACGAGTACTTTAGCACCTGTATAGATGCTATCGTCCATGCCGGTGCTGATCTCAGGGACTTCCACCTGCACAGCAGGTACGGCGCATGCCTGTAGGGGGAACGTGAAGCTGAATTCTGTTCCTTTCCCTACAACACTTTCTACCGAGATCACACCTCCTAATAAGGTAGCGAGATGCCTGGCGATATGCAGCCCAAGCCCGGTACCGCCGGAGAAGCTGTTCCAACCGGTAATGAACGGATCGAAGATGGGAGCTATTTTATCCTGACTGATGCCCTCTCCCTGGTCTCTCACTTTGATACAGCAGGAATCATTCTCAACGATAGCCGATAATGTAATGATGCTATTATCTGCCGTGAACTTTACTGCATTGAACAAAAGGTTATTGATGATCTGGGTAAGTTTTACTTTATCGGTCACCAGGAATAGCGGCAGCTTCCGCTTATTATAGTTCAGCATAATGCGGACGCCTTTGGTAGCGGCAATGTATTGACCGGTATCTACGATATTGTCCAGCAGGCTTCTTATAGCGAAGGTTTCATTATGCACCTCGTGCAGTTTCCCCGCTTCTATTCTCGACAATTCAAGTACGTTATTGATGACGTCCAAAGCATGATGACTGGCGGCACACAGATGCTCCGCCTGTTTTACATAATTGGTATCATTATTCTTATTTGCATCCAGCAGTAACAACTGACTGATGGAATATATCGCGTTCAACGGTACACGGATCTCGTGATTGGTTTCGCGGAGAAAGATGCTTTTATAGTTGTTGGCCTTTTCCAGTTGAGCGGTCCTGATCTGCACCTGCAGCTCGAGGTTCTCCGTATGTTCTTTCTGTGCATTTAACAATTCGTCATTGTGTTTTACATAGAACATAATGATCAGAATATTGAGGGATACGATCACAAGGATCGCTGAATAATGAATGACGATCTGGCTAAGCGGGTTAACATCGAGAGGAGGGATGATACCCGCTACTTTATTGACTTCCAGCATTACCAGTGTGATGATCGCAACAACGATACAGGTAGTACGGAAGATCTTATTCTTTACGATCAGCAGGGCCGTGCCTATGAGAAATATAGCGAGGAGACTTGCTTCTACATTATCTGACAATAAACAACCGAAATAGAATGTCGCGGCATTATGTATCATTTGCAGATAGAATGCAGCAATATCATACTTCCGCTTTTTATTCAGGAATATAACGTAGAAACACGCAGAACCTTCCACGCAGGTGCCCAGAAAAATGCCGAGCTGTCCAGAGATAAGGTAAAAGAGTGATCCAAAAAATATTGCCGATACACCGGTAATTATGGCGAGAATATTTACTTTAATGATCCTGCTCCTTTCCTTTAAATCAATGGTGTCTGCTCCTATCAGGGTAATCGCTCGAAATATCCCCTTTACTGTCATTCGCGTTCGGGTTTACTGGAATTACTTCCGGGGTTTGTTAGTGTTGTTGTTATAGGTCGTTGTGATATAAAAGTTGTCCTGCTTAGTTTATCTGGATAATTATTCACAATATAATTAATTACCAGCAAAAAAAATCAAGGAGAAGCCCTTCTGCTGATAATAAAACATATCAACAGAAGGGCTTCTCCTTCAACAAATAATCTTTTCGTTATACGTTATTTAAAATCGGTATCTGTGAGATTGCTGTTTACTTTGATCTCATCTACCTTGAAATCGATCTGCTGTCCGCCGATATTATTCTTCAACAGGAAAGGAAACTTCACGCCGTTCACCTCTCTGTAATCGCTGGCCTCGATAGCGCCTGTTTCCTGTTCACCATTACGACTTATTTTCTTCACGAGGAAGCCTGTATTAACATCGTAATAGAGCTCGGAAACCAGGTCTTCATCTTCCTGTACAGTGATGAGGTAAGTATCTTTACCGTTGTCATCTGTTACGATGTTGGGAGATAAATGTATTGCAACGCCGTCTTTCAGGTAGTCAACTTCCGGTATCAATGCCAGGTTAGCCTTGATACGCTCTTTCGAATCAGCGTCCAGCGGTGTGGGAGCACCCATCTGTATTGCAGAAACACTGTCTCCGTTCACTACAAGTTTAGTAGCGTGAACATTCATCATCGGAATGAAAACGTCCAGCAGGAACTTGTCGGGCGATTTAAATTTCTTTGTCATTTTGATCTCAGTGCCCTGAACGGAACCGGTAGCGGTGATTGTCTGATCTTTAATAGCTTTCACTTTATCGATACCGCCGATAGCCTGTAAGTACTTATTGAGTACATCCTTCGCTGAAACATTAGCAGGCACTTTCTTGCTTCCACCGCTCCACGTATTGTTGGATGGATCAACATCAGGGAAAGCCTTATCAGGATCTATTACCACTTTAGTGATCCTGGAATCTGAATTATGTTTGAACGTCCAGGTACCGCCACGCTGCCAGATCTCAGCCGGCAGTGTTACCGTATCGGTCTTTCCTTTGCTGTCGGTGATCGCTACTACTACGGGAAGGGCCATCTGTTCCAGATTCTCTATAGTGATCAATGAACCTTTTGCAGGATCATTGCCAACATATTTTACATCTTTCACTGACTGATCCAGCTTCCAGCTATTGAGGAACCAGCCTCTCCAGAACCAGCTCAGATCTTCGCCGGCTACATTTTCCATAGTACGGAAAAAGTCCCATGGAGTAGGATGTTTAAACGCCCAACGGTCGATGTAGGTGCGGAACGCATAATCGAAACGTTCTTTACCAAGGATATAGTCGCGCAGGATACCCAGGCCCATAGCAGGCTTGTAATAAGCGCCGATACCCAGGTAGCTGCTTTGGATCACATCTGGAGTGCTCATGATAGGATCTCCGCTCATAGCGCGGCCCATAGACTGGCCCTGTTGTTTATGATAGAACTCTCCATTGTTGAACTCCTTACCGGAACCATCGTTGATGAATGTATTGAAACCTTCATCCATCCATGCATATTTTCTTTCGTTGGAACCTACGATCATCGGGAACCAATTATGGCCGAACTCGTGATCGGTAACGCCCCATAATCCGCCGCCGGAACTTCTGTGGGAACAGAAAACGATACCAGGATATTCCATACCACCTACGATACCTGCCACATTGGTTGCTACCGGGTAAGTATATTCAAACCACTGTTTGGAATAGATCTCAATACAACCTTTTACGAACTCTGTAGACCTTACCCAGCCGTTAGGGGCCATGATGCTTTCTACAGGATATATAGATTGTGCCAGCGCCTTTTTACCACTTGGCAGGTTAATACGGGCTGCGTCCCAAACAAATGCAGTTGAAGCCGCCCAGGCAATGTCGCGTGCATTCTTACATACGAAATGCCAGGAAAGCATACCTCCTTTAAGCTGTGTAGCTGCAACATCAGCGCTATCCCTGATCATTACAGTATTATCGCTGTTACGCGCTTTAGCCAGCTGGGCCTGTTGTTTTGGTGTCAGTACCTGCGCTTCATTCTGCAGCGCACCGGAACCGGCTACGATCATACCTGCGGGAGCCGTGATGGTATAGTCAAAGTCGCCGTACTCGAGGTAGAACTCGGAAGCACCCTGGTAGGGTATGGAGTTCCAGCCCAGTACATCATCATACACTTCCATGCGCGGATACCATTGTGCGATCTCATAGATCCAGCCGTAACGTGTTTTCAGACGGCCGGTACGGTCGGTACCATATTGCGGCACCTCGTAGGCATATTCCACATAGATCTTTGCAACACCGCCATCTGCTTTCAAGGCTTCAGGCAGGATCAGCTGCATGCGGGTGTCGTTGATAATATACTTAACAGGCGTCTTCTTGCCGCCTATTGCTACGTTTACGGACTTGATGTTATATCCATCCGTAAAAGAGCGGTTAGCAAAGCGGCCGCCGGTTACCACTGAAGTAGCAGCGCCACGGGAATCTTCCCTGTAGATGTTCTGATCGAGCTGTAACCACAGGAAAGGCAGTTTGTCGGGGCTGCTGTTCTTATAGGTGATGCTCACCGAGCCTTCAACACGATGTTTGGCAGTGTCCAGTACAACGCTGATGTTATAATCGGCCCTGTTCTGCCAGTATTTATGGCCCGGGGCGCCGCTGGCACTGCGGTATTCGTTACCGTTGGTAGGGTAAAACAGAGGACTGAAGGCCTCATGCTGGTCATACTTTGAAGTAGCTGTCTGTCCCACTGCATTGTGGACAAAGCTTGCCAGCAGGAAGCAGGAGCAGAGCAGGATTTTGTTGATTGTCATTAGCGTTTGGTTTGGAAATAGCCATAAATATAGTAAAAGCCACTCAAGCACAAAGGACAAAAAGGTTAAGAGGGTTGTAATTTGTATAACAGCCAGACACACATTTGAAAAATATTATATCTTTACCTGCAGAACGACATACTTTATCCTATGAAATATTTCCGGACAGGCATGGGCCTGTTTTTCCTGCTATGCACCAGCCAGGCTTTCGCCCAAGTACCCACAACAGCACCATCTGTACAGCTTAGCCCTACGTTCCCGGAACCCGGTGAAGGTTTTGATAAACTTGTAATGTTACCTGGCGGGAATACCTGTTACCTGCATTTTGATAAGAAACAGGGAATCATCGCTAATATGTATAACGAGCAGCATGCAGTTACCGCCACGGAAGTGATCAAAGGTAAATTATGGGACGCCTCCAATCTGAACGATACGGAGATCGACGGCATCTTCGCTGTCAACGATCAGGTCGTGATCTTCCTGCAGCAGCTGGTAAAATATAAACCGAATTTATACCGCCTTGTCCTGGATGGCAATAATGGTAAACTGATACAGGAAGACAAACTGGGAGAATTGCCTACAGTATTACACAGGGACGTGATGGTACAGGATCATTTTGCTTCGCATGATTTTCATGTATCCAAAGATCCCAACAGTGGTTACTATGCGGTAGCTTCCTTTGCAGGCGGAGAGCTGCAGCGTAAGGAAACAGGAGCGGAAAGGGCACAGATACTTCATTTTTCACCAGATCATCAGCTGATAAAACAAAGCTATTATTCCGTTTCTGAAAGCTATCCTTACCTGGCTTACATGGATATGGCCGTACAGGGAGCTGACAAGGTATATCTTGCTACGGTCGCGTTGAACAATCGCAGAAAAGATACCAGTGCGGTAGTTGTCATCTCTGCCATCAGTAAAGACGATAGTCATTTCACACACACTATCCTGCCGTATACCGCCAACTTCACAGATGTACATGCATCCGTACAATATGCATCTGCGGTGAATGGTTTGCAGGTATTACTGACCACGACCAATAACCAGTCTGCCAAAATCGCTGTACCTGCCAGTTACCTGAACTATCTCGATGCCGGTACGCTGGCGTTTAAAAGTAAGCAACTGCTGGCCAATGCAAAGGTTTCAGCCTTTGCACAACAGAAAATGAAATATACGGCGGCTTATGCCGGTCAGCCGCAGGAACTGATCACACACGCAGACGGCAGCAGCACAGTACTGTTGGAAAGCATGGACCAGTTTGCCTCCGGTGGAAGCAACTCCTGGAATAAAATGCATACCAATATGAACGATATCGGTGTTAGCCATATAGATGCCGGTGGTCATGAACAGGCAGGATACGCACTGGTAAAAATGCAGGTAGCGAATGGCACCTATGAGCCTCTGTATTTTCACCGTAAGAAAAAAGGGCAGTGGTTCTTCCGCAACAGGATTCAGGTATTGAATACGACGCCTTATCTGTCGTATGAATATCTGCCAACACCTAAAGCTACTTATATCATCTTCAACGACTATCTCGCATATCTTGACCAGGGAGGCACTTACCAGGACAGGAAGCCAATGAAGTACCTGACGGAAGCGAACACCGTTTGTTACAGATGTACCGATGCTAACCAGGAAAGATTATTCCTGTTTGGGACACCGGAAACATTCAAAGGATATTATTGCATGCTGGGCGCATCAGATTATGATGATAAAAAATACACTTATGCCACGATCATGATCACGCGGAAAGGAGAGGAGAAGAAGGCTTGTATTGCATGGGTTAAATTCTAAACAGGTACTTTGACTTCGATAAAATAAAAGAGAACGGCCGCCGGATGATCTGGCGGCCGCTTTCATTACATCATGACAATCTTACCTCTCACTTTTTGATAACAATAGGATCAGGGATGAACATTTGCTCTCACGTATTTAGATAAGGTAGTGTGTAATACTTTGAAATCTATCGGTTTAACGAGATAATCATTCGCACCTGCCTTTAAGAGTTCTACGCTGTTTTCCTTAAATGCATCGCCGCTGGCGATGATCACCGGAATATTCTTCAGCTCTTCATCCCTGCGTATCTTTGCCAGCGTATCTTTTCCGCTCATGCCGGGCAGGTGTGAGTCAAGGATAATGATATCTGGTCTGGAAGCCCTCGCCAGCAGCAGCCCTTCGACACCGTCCGCTGCTAAGATGATCCGGCTGCCCATACCGCCCAGGAAGCGGGATAATATCATCTGGCTCATTTTATCATCTTCAATGATAAGGATGCTGGTATCGGTCAGGTTCGCAGCGCCGGTATCGTCGTCGACCTCATTGCTAAAAGATACTTCTGTAGGTATCCTTAAGGGGAGCATGACCGTGAAGGTGGTACCGTTGCCTATCTTGCTGTACACTTTTATCTCGCCAGCCATGCTGTTAACCAGGTGACGGGTGATGTGCAGTCCCAGTCCGGTACCTTCCAGGAATATATTTCTTTCTGTAACGAAAGCATCAAAGATGGTAGACTGTCTGTCGGCCTTGATACCCGGGCCTTCATCTGTGACCTGAATGCACCATCTGTACTCGCTCCGGTATATATCAAGCGTGACGGTACTTTCCTGTGGTGTAAACTTGATGGCGTTTGACAACAGGTTGTTCAGTGTTTTGTTGAGCAGGATCTTATCGCCCATAAGCACCTGAGGAACGTCTTTGTCGACGGTAGCCCTGACCTTAACGGCTTTGACGTTTGCTACGTATTGATGCATGTTGACAATATCCTCCATCCATTCCCTGACGTTCAAAGGAGCTGCCAGGGGCGTATCGAGCCTACCTGCTTCAATGCGGGAGAATTCGAGCACGTTATTGATGATGTCTCGGGTATTGCAACTGGCGGCATACAGGTGGTCGGCCAGCTGACGAATGGGGGCCAGGGAACGGTCCTGCTCTACTTTAAGCTGTAACAGCTGACTGATACCGAAGATGGCGTTAAGCGGCGTGCGGATCTCATGGCTGGTTTCACGAACGAAAACAGTTTTGGCGTCTGTGGCTTTAACCAGTTCTGAAGTCAGGACCTCCAGGTCGCGGTTATGTTCTTTTACGTTATCCAGCATACGCCTGACATGAACCATTTCACGCATTCTTAAGCGGTCGATACTTCTTATGTAGTAGTAGATGACAACCAGGTCGAGGAGCAGGATACCGGGAATACTCACCCATCTGATAACGAATTGTGCGTTCGTATGCTCTTCGGGCGGTACGATGGGCGCTATATAGCCATTATACAGGTTGATCTCGCCGATAAGGAAGGCGAAGATGGTGAAGGAAATGCTGAATACTCGCCTGGGCTTATCCTTTTCAAATACGATGAGAGATAGTCCGAGGAGAAAGATGAACAGCAGATGTACTTCTGTTACTTTACCCATGATAGCGCTGTAGTACTGGATGCTGATGTTCGTAATGATGATCAGCGCCAGGCCGGCGGTGGTATATTTTCCCCAGAAGTTGGTGAGGATAACGGCAGATAATAGACAGCAACCTATTGCGGCAGGAGCGGACATAGCAACATTGCCGGTCGCCATAAAGCAGAAAAGACCGAATGTGCCAGACATGACAGCAGTCATAAGTGCAATGGTATTCACTATTTTAACCGTGTGTCTGTCATCTTCATTAGGTAGCTTACTGTAGCCAGTAGTAGTTAGTAATTGTAATAAATTCATGCACCAAGCATTTACGTTAAGGGGACATACAA
Source organism: uncultured Flavihumibacter sp. (assembly GCA_902168105.1). Classification (GTDB taxonomy): domain Bacteria; phylum Bacteroidota; class Bacteroidia; order Chitinophagales; family Chitinophagaceae; genus Chitinophaga. The sequence continues at coordinate 126,266 of CABHOY010000058.1, read as the reverse complement.
TACGGAATAATACAGGTTCCCAACTTGTAGTTAGTTCCATTCCGAGTTTCCTATTCAGGATTATTTAGCTAGTCAGTCAGTAATATGAATAATGCAATATAGATTTTGGGGCCAGTTCCAATTGCAATTTACATACATTCGAAATTATATCACTTAGTATAATCAGTATACTTTTTAATAATTTTTATTTAGTTGGCCCACATATTATTTTTGTTCAGATACAATACGCAGGTCCAGGAAGTACCGTGGCACATGAATAACGCCGTGTAGCTTGGCTGTCAGGCCCAGGTTGCCGCCAGGTGGCCCGGCCTCCGAAAAATCGCACCTGCATTTAAGATCGGTGTAAAACGGTAGCGCATCCTGCATCTTAGCATGCGAGGATACAAGGAGTGTCAAGATAGATGGCGTCATACAATCTTTAAGTTGTAACGAATGCTGATTTCGGTTAGTTGGATCAGATATTAATTAGATAAGCGAGCTATATGATAGCTATTTAACATACACCCTTGTAAAATAGTTCAATACGCTGAAGAAAAAGTTAACTGGTTGTTAATGACTTAAGATTTCTTCCTGCCTGAATATCTTTTTCAGAAAATCTAAATAGATTGCCGGGATAATTCCACCACATGAAATACTACATTACCATTACCATTGCTGCGCTCTTCAGTTGTTATGCATGTCGGCAAGCAGCAACCCCTGCATCCAAAGATCCATATGCACTGGCTGATACGTCAGAGTATAAGCTTACTGAAACATTACAGGGACAGGGAGGCGTTTATGCCAGGACCGAAGTATACACACATAACGAAGACACGGCGCGTTCTTATGTAAAGGTCTTCAGTTACAATCAACAGGTTGCTGCCATTCAATTTTACAAGAGCAATAAGAAAGACGGACCAACGATCACCTTCAATGAAAAAGGTCAACGACAACTAGGCACTTATTATAGAAATGATACGGTGATCGATATGCATCCGTTTAATCAATAAAAATGCTTAATTTTATAATCAGAGATTTACTAATCCTCTATTTATAAAAAAGGCCCGTATACATTTAGTACACGGGCCTTTCTGTTTTTAATACTTTTATACAATGTCCCACCAGGGTTTATCGCCTTCATTGTTTGTGCTGTTATCACCAGGTGCAGCAGGCGGTATGCCGGATTGTGTAGCGGATGCACGCGCCTGTCCTTTGATATCATCGCGGTTCATCAACAGCAGCCATTTATCTTTCAACTGTTTGCCTGCTTCAGGTTTTACCATCGACACATAGTTAATGTAACCGTCGATACTACTTACAATATTTCCTTTGCCCCATTGTTTACCTGCCAGTCCGGTTACAGATATCTGGTGCAGCAAGGCCCTGAATTTGCGTAATGTATCTCTGTCCAGGCTTAACTTGTCATTAACCACAATACCTGTCACTTCTCTTTTATCACCTTTCCGCATCACTTTCAACTTATCAGGATGGATCACGAAGCCTTCTTCTTTCACCACCTGTTTCACACCCCATATCAGCTTACCGGCATCACCGGCAGCAGTATCTTTGGCGGAGAATGTCATATCATCCGCGTAGCGGGTATAAGTATAATTAAACCTGCGTGCAAGGCCTTCGAAACGACGGTCCAGCCGGAAGCAGATGATATTAGTGATAGCAGGACTGCAAGGCGCTCCCTGTGGCAGATGACGGTTCGTATTGGCTACGTAATAATCCTTTCCATCAAGCGCTACCTGGTCCACTTCCGGTTCTGTGCACAACAATGCGAGGATAGTGGCGACCTGTTCGCTGTAACCCAGTTTGCAGTACATTCCTTTTACACGTTTGTATTCGATAGTCGGGAAGAAATCACGCAGGTCGATATTGATCACGATATCCTGCGCCACATGATGCACCGCATTCGTTACGATAGATCTTCCCGGTACGAATCCATGTGCGGCATCACTGTTAGGCACCTTATAGAGGATGTTTTCCAGTATCCAGTATTGGGCAGCTTTAAGTTGTGGCATCGGTGCGGAGATCAGGCGTTTACCACCTGACTTCTTAGGTATATAGAACCGCTTGTAGTGCGTGACGTGACCGACCTTCCGGTTAAAGGAAAGGAAGCGCAGTTTACCAATGCTGATGCCCATTGCCGCCGCCAGTGCAACACCGTCATGGTAGACAGGCAAACCTGCTGCCGTCAGGCGTTCTGTATCGGAAATAGTTTTATTAAGTCCCTGGGATACGTCTTCACCCAGGTAAACGATCTGATGTTCTTTTTGCTGTGCCCAAAGTGCGGCTTTCTCTTTACGCTTTTCTTCATTGCGCAGTTTTGTTTCCGCTCTTTTGGCTTTTGCTGCGGCCATGCGTTGTTTACGCATTTCCACCAGCATCTTTTCCCTGTTCTGGTAACGGCGTTTCTCATCCACCAGCTGGTTGAGCTCTCTGCGTAATTCGCCTTCCTTACGGATCAATACCTCCGAAGGTGAAGGCATCAGCGTATTAGGTTTCCAGAAACCCAGGCGGGTCATTTCTGCCAGGATGACTTCATCTTTGGTAGATGCTCTGATACGGTCATATAATTGCTGACGCGTCAATCCTTCTGCCATAATCTTTCAGACGGTTTATTGCTGATAAAAGATAATACGTTGTTGATGATAATGATGTGGGAAGAGAAGAAAGGGGAGAAGGGTTCAACAGGAAAAAAATGTAAAGAGGAAACGGCCTTCGTGCAAGCCATTGACTAAATCAATCAACTCCAGGGAGGGGCGTACCTAGTAGTAATTTGAAGCCCCCGGGGCTGGTACCGTAAATTGCTACTAGGTACGCCCCTCCCAAAATTAAGATTGCATTTAGTGAAGCATGAAAATGTCATGTTACCTGAGTGACGAATCATCACTCTTCCTGAAACCAGGCGCAAGTGCAATCATTTCCTCTTTACAAAGATCTTTTTTTCTGATGCGAAAGATAGAGAGATTTATTTAAAGAACAAATACATATTGCATTTTTTTCTTTCATTTCTTTCTGCTTTCTCACTTTTCTTTTATTCCGCTTATGCGTTATTGTTATTCTTTTGTTGCTCGTATGTCATACGCAGCGCCAGCATATGTTCACAAGGGCCTTTATACAGCTTGTTAGTGATATAATCATAACAATCGCAATGGCCAGTGCTCATCCTCTCATCGCCATCTATTACGATAACAGGGTGGTATGAACGACGGTCGGCCGTTATCTGTCCTTCCACCTGTAAGCCAACTGACGGCACCTGCTGCGCAGAGAATTTGATCTTACCGTCGGTAACCAGTCGTGTTGCTGATTCTTCCTTCGGATTGGAGAACCTTAACTGGTCAAGCGGCAATGGGTCCTGGCTAAGCTCCCGTAAGCGATAATAACCTGTGTGCAGGTCATAGATCACTTTTCCAGCCTGTGTATAGATTCCCAGTGTAGCCAGTACTTCGGGAACTGATACGCCGGTCCTTGAAGAGATCTCTTCCGGTTTGCCCATCCACATCTGCTGCAGTTCGCTGAATACGCGGAGTTTAGTGGCGTCTTCCACACTCGCTCTTGGCGCCATCAGGTCAAACTGTCCGGCACGTGACCAGTCATTGGCCGTCCATCCGGAGAGACCTAATGTGAATTGCATATCACCCAGATCAGCCACATAGAAGGATGGTAATCCGCTGCCTGTCAGGTGTACGGTGAACTTCTTCGCTACAGGGATCAGGCGTTCCAGGATCAGCATACGCCTGCGGCCCCAGATGCGGATCTCCCTGCGTTGCGGACCGGTATAAATCGAACGTGCACATTCGATCTCTTTATTCCAGGGCTCGAATATGGCCTTCACCGGTTTACCCGGGTCCAGCACGAAACGGATAGAACGCGGGCCTTTCTTTTCTTTGAACCTGCGCAACCAGCTACAGAAGTTGTACACGTCCATAGGATGCAGATCAAAGCTGGCAGCCGGCAATGTCATTGCAGAACTAACCTGCAGGAACCCACGCACCCAGCTATCGGGCAGGTCTATCTTCACTTCACGGAACATCTCTTCCTGGGTGGTTTGCACGGAGAAACCAGCAGGATCTACCGTGAAGGTCGTCTCCTTATAATCGCGGATCTTCTGGAACTCATTATACAGGGCGGCAGAGTAGTCAATGTTGGTCGTACCACATTTAAACTCGTTCACCTCTTTGAATACATTATAGCTGGCACTCAGTTTACCGTAAGCTGATTCATCCTGGCTGAAACATTCAAAGAATATCTCGTCCGGATGTACGCTGATAACAGGGTCCAGTACAAACCAGGCGTCCCTGTCCTTTTGATATAGATAGTCGAAATAAGACTTGCGCGCTTTGTAATATGGCGCCATCGTTCTTTCTTTCTCGTGGTATATAGCACTTAGTTCCTCGTTCAGGAAACCGATACGGCTGTTGGCAGCTTCTGCATCATATTGTCCCATGTATTGCGCCAGCCAGATCGATTCCTGCTGCGCGGCCCATTCTTTATAGGCAGTTTTGTCTTTGGGTTTGAAACGCAGGTCAGAGACCACTACATCATGCAAAGCAGAAATAGCCTCGCGGAAAGCGATCTTCTTATGCAGTTTACCGGCAAAGTAAGTCGGGTCCCTGCGGGTATCAGGCGCGAAAGATATTCCGGCTGATGTCGCATTGCTATATACCTCGCTTTGTCCGCTGTATCTGTAGTTAAATAACATCTTCCAGGGTTTAAGATTGTTTCATGGGAAATTCAGTGAATCTTACCGGCAGCAGCAGGTCGGCGTACGACTGATGGATGTTACGCATGATGGCGATACAGCGGGCTTTATCGCCGATAGCTACCGTTGCGGATATATCTGTAATAATATCGCCAATATAAGCGGCTGCTTCCCTCGATTTCAACGCTTCCTTTTCCAGGAAGTTGAAGATCCTTTCCTTTGCCACACGCGCCTTGTTCACTCTTGACAACACTGACCGGAAGTAATGCTCCAGTTCTTTCAGATAGGATAGATTACCTGTTGCATAATTCTCCAGGTAGTTCGTGGCGAACAATTGCATAGTGACTGTAGGATGCTGGCTGAGTTTCATCAGGTAAACCGCGCCATCCTGCTCCTGGAAGAAGCGTGTGAGCAGTTCCCGGCCAAAGGCCTGTACGTGAGGGTTCACGCTATCGGCAACAGCTACCAGCGACTCCGGCGACCAGTCAGCCGCTTCGAACTGTGTACGGAAGAAGGTAGCGGCAAAGTTGCGCGTATCGTCCCATGTAGCATCCAGCAACGCTACGGCGGCATCCCTTTCATAACGGATGCGGGTGACATGCTGTTCGAAGAAGCGCCAGCACCATTCCCTTACTGCCTGCAATTCATGATTGCCTGCTGCAATGACCTGTTTGATGGTCAGGTTATTTGCCGGAATATATTTTTCCAGTACCAGTACACCGAATGACTGGGCCGGACGATAATTTGAATATAATAAACGCAGTGCGGTCGCCTGATCAACATCCTGCAGGTGGCTAACCAGCTCATTGCTCAGCATTTCGGCCAGGTCTGCGTGCAGGCCTTCGGAAGTTTCCTTACGCATCAGCAATGGTACCAGTTCATTCACCAGCCATACCGCCAGGTCGGCAAATTGCGTTGCAAGCCTTTTCAGTAATGGCCGTACTGCATTCCTCACATCAGTGTATGGAGCGGTACAACAGTATAACAGCAACCCGTGACGTTTAACCAGCTCCGCTTCACTGATAGCCGAGATAACGTCAATACCGGCCGCTCTTACGGGCTGGTAGTCGTGCTCCAGTAAACTGTGCAACAGGCTGTCGGTAATATGATCGAGCGTGAACTGTCGTTTCTTGAGGATCAGCAGGCGGGCTGCGAATGCCTGTGCGGCCGCCAGCTTGCTTTGCAACAGGTCTTCTATGATCTTGAAATCAAGGTGTACCAGCGCATGACCGAAGTATTGTTCGAGGATGCGGCAGCTATCCGTCAGATCATCGTTGGTCTTATCATCCACGTCGGTGACAGACAGGAGATAAGAGATGACCTTAACAGCCAGCACCTTAACTTTATCTTCCGTGAGTTTAGCCTGTCCCAGTTGTGCTTTTGCAAAAGCGCGTACGTCGGCATGCGGACAGAAGATCAGTTCACGAACAAAATCAACATCTGCAAAGCAGAGATCAGGTCTTGCCGCTGCCCATTCCAGACCTTGTTCACGTGCTTCGGCGGAAGTGCTGTATAACAGTGCCAGTATTATCGGCAGAGATGGATTATTGACATCAAACTTCTCCCGCGCCAGCTGCAGACCATATTCCTGCGGCAGGCGGAAAGGATTGCCCAACAACGCACGGATCACGTGGCTGTCCATCTTCTCTTTCAGTGTATTGTAGTCGGGATGCTGCAGCAACTGATGTAAGGCAAAATCATGGATCTCATCCAGTTTTCCCTTTACAAGCAGCTGAATAAATGCCTGCGGCAACTGACGCCAGAGGTGGAGGAAGGGTACTTCGCTGTCTACGTTTTTAATTACCTGCTCCGTCGAAATAGTCGGTTGTACGTCCGTATTTTTACGGCCGCTCCGGAAGAGGGAAGCGACTTTCTTCAGCAGACTTTCTCCTTTATTTTCTTTCTGATCGGTTTTATTTGCTCTTGTCTGATCACCGGCAGGAATGAGCCATAGCGTACCATCGGGCACCAATACCAACTCTTTGCTATTACCTTGCAGAATATAATTCAGCAATACAGCTTTTGCATTAGACGGATGGTTTTTTGTAGCAGGGCTGTAAATAGTATTGTAAGGACCGCCGCTCCATCCATAAAGCTGGAACACGGGACCTGTATTTTTCGCGGCGTCATATTGCAGCAACATCGCTGTTGCAAACCTTACGTACTGGATATCATCCTGTTGACCTATCCACTTCAATCTTCGCAGCACACGGCGGCGCAGATAAAGGCGGGTGTTTTTGGAATACGCACGTCGTTTACTCGGGAGCGTATGATCGGCAGCAGCTTCCTGTTCTCTTTCGAAACGTTCTGTCAGCATGGCTACCAGCTCGTGATCATCCCTTAATTCCGCCTGTTTGAACAGGTGGCGGATATGCTGGAAGAAGTTGGTTTTCAACGGCAGTGTAGAGAGGAACCGCAATAATACTTCTCTTACTACGGGATTTGTGACACCTACTATATACAGCTCTTCCAGTACCGGATAAGCCGGTTGTACAAGGACTTTCACTCTTTCATTGAGTAAACGGCTCAATTGCAGTTTATCGCCCGACCGCACCGCTTCCTGGAATTCCGGCGGCAATCCTTTTTCAAATTGTTCTATATAACTCTTACGTCCATCTTCAGGCAGCAGCAGTAGCAATGAGTGTACGGCTATCTGTCGCTGGTAATAAGGATAAGTGCTATTTTCCGCATATGCCTTGAGTGCAGGAATATCTGCCTCACTACCACAACGGCCCAACGCCCACAGCGACGAATAACGTTGCATGGCATCTTCGCGCTCAATCAGTTTGGTGATATAAGGGGCAGCTTCTTTGAGACGCAATTCACCCGCCTTCCAGATGACACGGGAAGTCTTCCATTCTGTTTTGAACCTGGAATTCCTTTTCAGGGCATATTCAAGGCGTTTGAGAATAGCAATATGAGCAAGGTTGCCCACCTGTGAAGTATCAGGAACGACAAATTCCGCTACAGGACCAGCATCCTGTTCGGCGGCATATCCTTTGGAGCGTTTTTCTTTTTCAAGTGCGTCATAGATAGCGGTGGCTGACGGGAGGTCCACGGGGGACACCGTTTTGCTACCTTCTTTTAAAGCACTTCCCCGCTTACCGTAGCGGAAGTTTACTATGTATTGTCCGGGGCCAACTTCACATAAATCAATCTCATAGGTCTTATCAGAGTTCCCCTCCCTGAAAAAAAGCTTCGTTTGCTTTATAAATCGCATGAGCTAACAACATTAAAGACGGGACCCAAAATAATATTATTTTTAATATATATAGTAGATTTTTTTTCTTGGGGCCATCCTGAAAAAGTACAGAAATATCCTCCGATACTACAAGCAGGGGGAGAATATTCCTTCCGAAAGAGGCCGGGGGAAGAGTGTTAATCAGGAAGTGTTATTTTACCGGCTGATATTCGCTTAGATATCGCTTAGATAACGCTCATCCTACGTTAATCCTACGTTCATGAACGTAGGATTAACGTAGGATGAGCGTTATCTAAGCGAACATTAACTGAAAAAAAAGAGCGCCTGATGCGCTTTTATTTCAATAAATTACAGTTTATTGAAAATCAATTAATTGAGAGAAAAAGAATCCGTATTTTCCGCATCTCTTTTCTAATTAACTTTGTGATGTGATCAGAAGTTGAGATCATCTGAAACAAAAAATCCGCGTTATCAACGCGTCAAAATAAAAGTGCATTTGGCATATAGCATTGGTATCATTCCGGAGATGCAGTGCTTATCTTAATCACTACTTTCTTAACAGGAACAGGATCTTTTACCTTGATATTCGGCATGTGCAGATCGGTAGGGAAGAAGATAGCGAACATGCCCTGTTCCAGCTTCGAAAAGAATGTGGGCGTTTCTCCAAACAGCATGAAGTCAGCTGTTTCGTCGTAGACTTTTGAAGGTGTCTGACTTTTCAGGAAATCATGTCCTATCAATTCCTCACCACTCACGATATATTGTACGTCGATATGCTTCTTATGTGACTCCATCTGCTCGCCTTCAGTAGATATCGTATCGTACTCGTTTACAATCGCGAAGATATCCGTACCATCAATTTCATATTTACCCTTTTCCACTTTGGAAAAGTCCGTCTGCTGCAGGTATTCGAAAGCTTTTACAAATCTGGTGCCCAGGCCGTAGTAAAGCTGTGCGTTCTTTAAAGTATCGATGATCATGTAAGTATTTTAAGCGCCGGAAAGATACAATCAAATGTGAACAAACGTTAATGATTGTTAAAGAAACGGCTGGCAGAAATGCGAGATGGTTAAATTTGCGGGAATATGGGTAAGATCAGGAAACGAATATGGTGGATCGCTATGCCGGCATTACTGACGGTACTGCTGTTTCAGTCATACTGGTTATGGCAGACATACCAGTCGCAGCAGGAGGCTTTTGTAGCTACTGCTACTGAGGCGTTCCATAATGCTTATGATAACACCATCATTGTTACTGCGAAGCTGTATGGCGGAGATACGTCCCAGCCGCTGAAAAAGTATAGTATCCAGGCTTCGATAGGTATAAACGATATTCCTGACAGTACGCCGTTGCCATCGGGCAAGGTATCAGGAACGCGGATCACATATGATACTACGGAGAAGCCTTTGGGGAAGGGCATTCATATGGACACCGCTGCAGCTAACAGAAACCTGTCGCTGGATAGCGCCTCACCAATGGCCCATTTTATTTCGACGATCTTTTCGTCCTTCACAGATGTGATACCGGATAAGGATACACTGCATAAGAATTACCGGAAGGAACTGGATAAGAAACACATCCCGCTATCTTTCAGGCTCCTGACGAATAGCAAAAGCATTGATACGGTAGCAAACCGGCCCACCGTACTTATCTATCCCGGCATGAATAACCCGGGCAGGATGATGGGCGTACAGTTCAACGGTTTGCCAGCGTACCTGCTGAAGAAAATGAGCAGCGCCATTATCCTTTCCATATTCGTTGCGTTGCTTATTACAGGCTGTATCTGGATACTATGGCGTATCATTCTGCGACAGGAGAAGCTTGAGAACATGAAACGGGAGTTCATCAGTCATGTTACACATGAACTGAAAACACCGGTCTCTATTTTACAGGCCACCAATGAGGCTCTGCTGACCTTCCGGGGCATGAATGATCCGGAAAAAACGGAACGTTACCTCCGTCATTCGAAGACCGAGCTTGATAAACTGCAGGACCTGATCGATAAGATCATGCAGGTGACCAGGGAGGAACAGGAACAACAACCCCTGTCAGCAACACCCGCAAATATTAATACACTGGTAGGCGATGCGGTCGGTCGTTTCGCACACTTACCAGGAGTGACTATCGAACGGCAGTTCGACATACAAAGTGGTGTCTTTTTTACGGATGTAACTGCGTTCAATACCATCCTTTCCAATTTACTGGACAATGCGGTTAAGTATAACGATAAGCCAGACAAGGAAATATTGATACATGTGAAAGAGGGTACCGGGCATTATAGTTTCACCGTAAAAGACAATGGGAATGGTATTGAAAAACAGCATTTACCGTTCCTGTATGATAAGTTCTATCGTGTTGTGCAGGGCGACAGGCATGACGTGAAAGGATATGGCCTGGGACTGAGTCATGTGAAAGCATTATTGCAGCAATTGCAGGGGAGTATCAGTGTTAGCAGTATTCCCGGCAATGGCACTACCTTTATTTTCCAATTACCGAAATATGAAAAAGATCAAGCTGCTGCTGGTTGAAGATGAGATAGTATTGGCAGGCGTAGTGAAAGAAACACTGGAGGCGCACGGCTTTCAGATAAGCCTTGCGGAGAATGGCGTGCAGGGCTGGGAGCAGTATCTGTCCTTCCGTCCTGAGATATGTGTAATAGACATCATGATGCCAAAAAAGGATGGTATTTCGTTGGTGAAAGATATCCGCGCAGTAGATGAGCAAACGCCTGTGATCTTCCTGACGGCTAAAAGTGAGACACAGGATGTTATCAAAGGTTTACAGACAGGTGCGGATGATTATATGAAAAAGCCTTTCAGTATGGAAGAGCTCATGTTGAGGATCAGGACGTTATTAAAACGTACACAACCCAATAATACGCCGTCTCCTGCCAAAGCCAATACCGGTATTTATCTGCTTGGGACCTATACCTTCGACCATAACAGGCAGGAGCTGCGTCATGAGAAGGAACAGGTCCGCCTGTCGCTGCGGGAAGCCGATATACTTAAAATGCTGGCGGAACGTCCTAATGTAACCACCCATCGTAAGAACATACTGTTAGAACTATGGGGAGATGACAATTTCTTCAATGCCCGTAATATGGACGTTTATATCAGCAAGATCCGCAAGTACCTGCAACATGATCCATCTGTACAACTGATCAATATACGTGGCCTCGGATATAAACTGGTGTATTAACACAAGCGTCAGATTAACATTCATTAACTATATTCCAGTACTCGTTAACCTTCTTCCATAGCACCCGCAGCTACTTTTGTATGGTCTGTAAACATAAAGGATCATGCGAAGTTTTACCATTTTAAGTCTGCTGTTATTAGTTACTCTCAACCTCTTTGCCCAACACAGGGACAGCGTGCGAACGGATACCAGTAGGCCTCGGGTACGCGACCTGAAAGAAGTGGTCGTTGAAAGCCGTACACCCATCCGTATGAAAGGGGATACGGTGGAATACAATGCCGCACAGTTTAAAACGAAAGAGAATGCTGTGGTTGAAGACCTGTTAAAGAAGCTACCCGGTGTGAAGGTAGATCAGGGCGGTAATATCACTGCACAGGGAGAAACGGTCGGAAAGGTACTGGTGGACGGGAAAGAGTTTTTTGGGAATGATCCGACAATTGCTACTAAAAATCTGCCTGCCGATATGGTGTCTAAAGTACAGGTATTGGACAAGGCAAGTGACCAGGAAGAATTCTCTGGTATTGACGATGGCAATAAGGTAAAAACCATCAATATTGTTACAAAGAAGAACAGTAAAAAAGGCTATTTCGGAAATATATCTGCGGGCATCGGACCGGATGGTAAATATGACGGCGGACTGAATATCAACAGTCTCGTAGGAGAACAGCAACTTTCACTTTTATTCAAAGCCAATAACGTTAACAAGTCGGGGTTCTCAGCGTCAGAGCTGATAAGGATGGTCAGCGCTAACCCGGAGTTGTTCAATAACCTGCCTGCTGCAGCCATTGCTGAACTGAGTAAGATGAAGGGAGTAACTATCAACAGTGACGATCCTTCGGAGAAGGCCCAGCTGGCCCGTCCTACGGGTATCAACAATACACAGTATGGCGGGGTGAACTACAATAATGATTGGGATGATGCGCTTAAGTTACGCAGCAGTTATTTCTATAACCGGTTCACCTCACGCAATAGCTTTAATTACGATCGCCATTATCTGTTGCCGGATACAGCTTATAATTATCTGCAACATGGAATTTCACTACAGGAGAACAGCAACCACCGTGGCAATGCGGCGATTGATATTAAGCTGGACAATTACAATTCATTAAAGCTATCGCCGGTTATAACAAGTAATACAGCTATCCTTAACAGCAACAGAAGTTACCGTTCTTATAACGCCGGTAATACGCTGTTGCTCAATGAAGGCGAACAGCAATTGAACAGCAGGAATACCAATACCAATGCGAGTACAGACATACTTTACCGTCACCGGTTCAAGAAACCCGGCAGGACGTTTTCTATTACGGTAACGCCGGAATATCTCAGGCTGGAGAACAATTCGCTGAACATCTCCCGGAACCAGTATCACAACCTGGGAACGATAGACAGTATCAATCAGCAGACGGCAGGGCATTCCGGGAACTATTCGCTTAATAATAACCTGATCTATACGGAACAGCTTTCAAAACATACAGCCCTGCGACTAACGGAACAGTTTAATATCAGTCAGGGTGATTATAAACAGCTGGCATACAACATCAATCACGCCGATGGCAGCTATTCACTGATAGATGACCGGTACAGTGATATTTACAACAGTACGATTACGAGGAACATTGCCGATGTGGCTATTGCCGGTCGTTATAAGAAGTTTAATTATACTTTGGGGCTTAGTATCGACAATAGTCATCTGAAGGGGAATTCTGACTATAAAACCTATCGTCTCGACGGATCTTATAACACGCTGTTGCCACATCTCTATGCACGTTACCGCTTTTCGAAATCGAAATACCTGACGCTCAACTATAACAGCAATGCGGTTTTACCCGGTCTTAATCAGCTGCGTCCCCTGGAAGATATCAGCGATCCGCTTTACATAAAGAAGGGGAACCCGGACCTGCAACAGGCTGTCAATCATAGCATGACGCTGGCTTACCTGGCTAACAACGTTTACAGGAATACGTTCACCAATGTTCAGTTGCGCATGTCCACGGTCAGGGACCAGTTCACTGATACCTATACAATTGACAGCAGTGGCAGGCAAATTATTTCTCCTATTAACGCCAACGGCTATTTCTCCGGCAGTCTGCATGGAGAACGGTCCGTTCCCTTTGGGGGCAACGGCTCTGATCTGAGCTTTGGCGCAGAATTGTCCTACAATAGGTATCCCGGTTATTTTAATGCTATTGCCGATGACATCAGGCAATGGGGTATTACGCCGGATCTTAATTTCAATTATTATCCTGTTAACAGTCTTAGCCTGACATTAAGAGGAAATGCCACCTGGAATGACAGGCGGTCCAGGGCTAATCCAAACGCCAATCAGCAGTACTGGTTCCTGAACTATGGCCTGGACCTGATGGCCACGTTACCCTGGAAAATGAGTGCTGACGCAGGGCTGGAATGTTATACCACCACTGGCCTTAGTGCGGCGTATAATAATACTGTAGCATTATTGAACGCTGGTATTGCGAAGGATATCAGCAAGCAATTCTCACTTCGCCTGGAAGGGCATGATCTCCTGAACCAGAATAAGAGCTTTAACAGACTGGCGCGCAACGGGTATACGGAAGACAGGCAGAATAATGTACTGGGCCGCTACTACATGCTGAGCCTCATCTGTAAACTGCGTCATTTTAAAACCAGTAATCACTAACACTTAAATAATCACATATGCAACACATCCTTCGTGCGCTACTCCTGACTACAGGCGTAGGTTTAGTACAGCAATCCAGCTTCGCCCAGGATAAAACACAGGGACAGATCCATTATGAGATCATTTATCATGTACATGCCTCTTTAAAGCCTGATCAGATGCAATATAAAGACCTGATACCGGAATCGGTTACTGAAAAAGCAGAGCTGATATACAAAGGACAACGCCTCAAAGCCTATTTCAATGATGAAGTCAAAAAAGAGGAAGATGGTGTTAGCTCCAGTATCAAAGTTTCTACCGACGATGGCAGCGAGCGGTATGTAGACCTGGATAAAAAGACGCTCTGGTGGGTAGACAGAGAGAAGACGCCGGCGGTACTCGTAGAGAAGAACCTGTTCGAAAGAGATAAAGACGATGAAAAGGAAACGGAACATCCGGACACTAAAAAGATCCTGGATTACAACTGCAGGAAGCTCACTTTCAAGTCGAAGGACGGTACCCGTACCATCTGGTACACAACAGAGCTGCCATTGAAGGCAGGCACGCCTTTAGGACATTTTACCGATAAAGGTGTTGTACTGGCACTTGAAAGCAAACAAATGAGCATCACTGCCACCAGCATTGATTTTATACCGGTGGCAGAAGATCTCATAACTCCCCCTGCAGATATGAAGATCGTTAAAACCAGCGACCACAAAGGAAAGTAGCCAACTGAAAGAGGCAGGAGGGGAGTGGTTAATCCTTCCTGATCCTGTCTCTTTCGTCTTTTGACCCACTCTCCTTCTTCGTAGCCTTCAAAGTGCCTGTGCCAAAGGGTTTTGACCAGGAGAGCCTGAAGATAGGGGAGCGGCTGGACTCCTGACTGATCATCAAATGATTTTTTATGTGGAAAGCTTCTTCTGTAATGGTGCCGTAATCGACATTGAAGCTCATGGTGGTGAAAATATCTGATACAGATAGTTGAAGACTACCGGCGTTGTTTTTCAGTTCTTTCTTTATACCAGCGCTCACTGTACCCATTGTGCCGACTTTTACGGTGCCATTGTAAAAAGGTGAATTGTACCAGCCGGTCAATTCCGCAGAGAAATTCGCAGGCAGTTTGAATGTCTCAGTAAAGTTCAGGGAATATCCGAAGTAACTTTTTGTAACAGGTTGTAAGGTATGATCCGCTTTAAATTGCCGCAGACCGCCGGTAAAGCTGTAGCTCATGTCCCACCAGTTATTCACCTTAAACGGGAGCGTGGTTTGAAAGGTGACATTATTCTGGTAAACAAGGTTTTGTGGTGACACGTACAGTAGATTCGCCGCCGGGCTCTCACTTAACTGATAACGTGCAATGAGATGATCATCTCTGCTGAAGAGCAATGAAAAAATATAAGCGTCATAGTTATATCCGAGCTTAATATTATTCGTAATGGTTGGCTTCAGCAGCGAATTACCTGCGTAAACTGCTGTGGGATCACTGTAGGCGACAAAAGAAGCCAGGTCATTGTAAGACGGTCTGCTGATCCTTTTTGTGTAGGATAGTTGCAGGTCGGAATGCCCGTTCAGCTTTTTTGAGAAGAAGATGTTTGGGAATAAGGTAGAGAGTTTTCTATCCACAGTACGTTTGCCTGTTCTTGTATCGTCCATAGTAGTACGGGCGTATTCATATCTGACACCGGCAGTCACGCTAACGGATGGCGATAGTTGTATGTTGGCTGAAACATAGGCTGCTGCAATACCTTCTTTCATGCGCATTTCGTTGATCGTCTCCGTCCTGTTAACCCAATGGCCGTCTATCAGGCTTTCTATACGCGATAAGGTGTTGCTGTTGGTATAGGTACCTTTGATACCGCCTTCCAGTTTTATCTTATCGTTCAGCTGTTTGCTGTAATCTGTTTTAAGTACGCCTACCTGAATAACAGTATTGCCAAAGCCTTTCTGGTGAGGAGAAAACAGGCTGTCATTGGCATTTACCGGTTTGCCGTTCTCATTGAGCAGGGAGCTGTATACCTGCGACGGGTTATCATTCTTAAAATAGAGATAATCCATGTCTACGTTGATCTTTGAACCGGGGCTTAGTTCTTTTTCGAGATAGACAGATGATATGAGATTACGCCAGCGGTTCACCCGGTCAATTCTTCCGTCGAAGGTAAGCAGGGAATCGGGCAGGAGATGGTAGTAAGCGGCAGGGGTATTTACTGTTGACGCCCTGCTGGCGTTGTAGGTAAGGTTAGCGCCTATGGTGGTCCTCGGGTTTAGTTTTACATCAGCGCCCAGTGTTACATCGTGGTTATGTTGCGCAAGATTAGTAGTATCCCAGCCGAGGACGACCATACTTCCGCCGAAGGAAGGCATATCCTGGTAACTGAGTACTTCAAAGTCGCTGTAACTACGGTTGAAGGAATAATTATAAGAGCCATAGGTATTGAGCTTCGGGCTATTATGCGAGAGGCTGATGCTGCCAGCAGCCTTCTCCCGGTAACCATAACCTCCGGTCAATGAAAGTGTGCCGTTCGTACCCAGCTGTTTGTCTTTCTTCAATACAATGTTGATCATACCAGCACTGCCTTCTGCGTCGTATTTGGAGGAGGGAGTACTGAGCAACTCTATCTTGTCGATATCATCAGCACTCATACCGTTTAACAGGTTTACGAGTTGTTCCAGGGGCATGCGTATCAGTTTGCCATTCAGCATAACGGTGACACCACCTTTGCCATTGAGGGCGATATTATTATTCCGGTAATCGATCATTACGCCGGGGGATCGTTCCAGGATGGCAAGCGCGGTACTGCCTTTGGTTAACAGGCTGCTTTGTACGTTGACAACCATACCTTCCGCCCGCTGCTGGAACAGTGGCTTTTCTGCTTCAATGACCACTTCTCCCAGTTGCCGGGAGTTTCCGTTAACTACCTGGCGACCGAACTCCTGTATCTTCTGTTGTGGGGTCAGTTCAAATACAGGTGAGTTCCAGGTCTGAAAGCCCATGCTATTAAAGCGGAGGATATACCTGCCGGAGGGAGCATTCTCTATACGATAAGTTCCCTTTTCATCCGTCAGTACAGCTTTCACAAGTGTGGTATCTATGCCGTTCAGCAACAGTACATTGGCGAAGGGGACTGGCTGTCCTGTAGTAGTAGCAAAGCTGCCGGAGATCTGTGCGAATGAGGTCTGGGTAAGTAGTACCCAGTACAGGAAGAGCAATGATCTTCTCATATTTCATTGATTTTAAAGGGAACCATTCTACTTCAGCAGCCGCGAAGAGGGCTGTTTACAACTGATCTGTCACTGCAAAGAAATGAGCGGCGGCAGGCTTAAAAAAACATGAATGACCACCAGTAGGAATGGATTGACAAGGTGCAGCAAACGGGTCTGAAAGGGGCATAAAGGCACAAAAATGGCAGGAGAGGACCTCTCCTGTAGCCAGGGAAACATTTGGTCAATTATTTCCTGCAGTTCAAATAGTATTGCTTTAAAATAGACGGAAACTGGTGTAACTTCCAGAAAGGCCTTTAGTATTCCCTACAGATAAATCCAGATGAAATGAACGCTTTATCATATTATCCGTCAGCACAAAACTGGTTGATCAGGAATAAACTTTATCATATTCCTTTCTGGGGCCTGTACCATTTTATCTGGTGGACGGTGGCTTTGGGTAATCCGGCAAAGGCCTTCGCATCTATATTCCTTTCCCCCTTCATTCTGAAGTTCCTTTTCTATGTAGTGTTTCAGGCATTGGCGGTGTACTTTAACCTCTATTATCTCATTCCGAAATACCTTGAGAAGGGAAGGTTTACACACTACATGATAGCGTTGCTGCTTACCATCACCGCTGCTTCATTGCTGATCATTCCCGGGTATTACCTGAGTGCATTTATGTCGGGGCAAACCATGCAGCAGGCTTACGGCGCGAACGGTGATTGTTTCTACGGATACCTGGGCACATCATTGCCATCCACACTGGCGGCCATGACACTTGCGATGAGTATTAAACTCGGTAAGAACTGGCTGCAGACGCAGCGAAAGCAGCAAGTGCTGGAGAAGGAAAAGCTGGAGACAGAGCTTAATTTTCTGAAGCACCAGTTCAATCCGCATTTCCTCTTTAATACGATCAATTCTATTTTCTTCCTGATACATAAGAACCCTGATATGGCGTCAGCTTCACTGGCTAAGTTTTCTGAGTTATTACGATATCAGTTGTATGAGTGTAATGACAGGCAGATACTGTTGTCTAAAGAGATCTCTTACATGGAAAATTCTATTGAGCTGGAGAAGCTCAGGCAAAACGACAACGTATCCGTTAGCTTACGTATAGACCAGGAAAACAGCAGCCAATGGGGAATAGCGCCATTCATCCTGATGACGTTCGTGGAGAATGCTTTCAAACATGTGTCAAAACATACCGACAGGCCGAACTGGATCAGGATACAACTGGACCAGGAACACGAGCAGCTGAATTTCTCGGTATCCAACAGTGCTTCAGATGTGGTGAATAATGACATTGTACATTACGGCGGTATTGGCCTGAAGAATGTGCAAAGAAGGCTGGACCTGATCTATCCTGGTCAGTATTGCCTTGATATACAACATAACAGCAACAGTTTTGACGTCCGCCTCCAATTACGGCTAACGGCGCTGGAACTGCCACAACCCATGCAAAAGATCGCCTGAACATAATAACAACTTATGATGATGAATTGTGTAATTACCGATGATGAGCCGTTGGCCAGGGAAGGCCTTTCAAATTATGTACGAGAGGTTGATTTCCTTTATCTGGTTGATACCTGTACCAACCCGGTTGAACTGATCAAAGTGCTGGACCAGCATCCGGTAGACCTGATCTTCCTGGATATTCAGATGCCGAAAATGAATGGACTGGATTTTCTGAAGATAGTTCAGAAGCCGCCCATGGTCATTATTACGACGGCATTCCCGAGTTATGCACTGGAAGGGTTTCAGTTAAATGTAATGGACTATCTATTGAAACCGATCACTTTTGACCGTTTCTTTAAAGCTGCGAATAAAGCGAAGGACTATTACCAGTTGCTCAACAAAACGACGCAGGCCGACAGTTATAAACCCGACAGGGAGGAAGACTACTTTTTTATCAAATGCGGCAGCAAATACGAGAAGATCTATTTTGATGATATCCTGTATGTACAGGGCATGCAGAACTATGTTACCATCTATACATGCAAGGGTAAATATATGACATTACTGTACCTGAAGAACCTGGAGGAAAATCTGGACAGGAAAGCTTTTATACGGGTGCATAAATCTTATATTGTTTCTATCAATAAGATTGAAAGTATTGAAGGGAATGAGATCTTTATCCAATCGGAGAAGATACCCATCAGCAGGAACTATCACGAGATGGTGATTGAACAGGTGGTGAAAAACAAACTGTGGGATAAGATCAAATTCTCCTGATGCGGGTCATAAAAAAAAGTCCCATGTTAACAGGGACCTTTTTTCACTGTCTGGTATCAAACGCCAGCCTTTTCCAGATGCACTTCCGGACGGGGGCTATCCCCATACAGTTCGTGATTCATTAAAGGCAATGACCTGATACGTTTTCCTGTTGCGGCAAATATTGCATTTGTCAGAGCAGGCATGATCTGACCTACGGCAGCTTCACCGATACCACCGGGTTTTTCTTTGCTGGGTAGAATAAACGTTGTTATTTCGGGTGTTTCATTGATACGCATCACTTTATAATCAGTGAAACTATTCTGCTGTACCCTTCCAGCTTTAAATGTTATTTCACTGTATAGTGCGGTTGAAAGCCCATAGACAATATTACTGTCCATCTGGGCCATGACACCATCAGGGCTGACAACTGTGCCACAATCAACCGCACAGGTCACTTTATGAACCTGCAGCATACCGTATTTTGAGACAGAGACTTCTGCAACGACAGCAACAAAACTTCCTACTGCTTCAGCAACCGCTATTCCGTGCCCATGACCGTCGGGGAGTGGTTTTCCCCAATCGCTTTTTTCGGCAGCCAGTTCAAGTACGCCCAATAACCGGGGTGCGTCTTTGTATAAGATACGACGGTATGCTACGGGGTCCTTTTTAACGGTATGGGCAAGTTCATCTACCAGGCTTTCCATGGCAAAGATGGTATGGCTCAAGCCCACGGCCCGCCAGTTATCTACCAGGACCGGCCATACAGGTGTATTCAGTTCAACCTTTTGGTCGCGGATAGTTTTCACGTAGGGGGCGGTATGCATGCCCTCGATAGAAAACTGGTCAACACCATTGATCACGGCCACTTTTTCAAATGGCCCACCCGTCATGACCGACTGTCCGACGCTGATCTGTTTCCAGGCAATAGGCATGCCTCCATGGTCGAGGCCTACCTTGAAACGGTGCAGAAAGGCCGGACGGTACATGCCACCATGTATATCGTCTTCCCGCGACCAAACGGTCTTAACGAGCTTCCCGGAAGCTTTGGCTACTTCGACGCCTTCACGGACGAAGTCTGAACGTGTAATATTTCTTCTGCCAAAAGAACCGCCGAGAAGTTGCATATGGATAAACACTTTTTCTGTTGGCAGTCCCGTGATCTCAGCAGCCGCGTTTTGATCGTCGGTTACTGTTTGTGTGCCTGTCCAGATCTCGCATTTATCGGGACTGAGTTTTACGGTGCAGTTCAAAGGCTCCATAGGGGCTTGCGCAAGGAAAGGCTGGAAGTATTCGATTTCCACGACGTGGGCCGCATTCGGGAATACACTTTCAGGATTGCCAGCACTGGCGGCAACAAGTCCCCCTTCATTTGCACGTTGTTTGAATTCAGCTAAGAGCGTGTCACTATTAATACGGACGGCCTGACCCAATTCCCAGTCCACTTTCAGTTTATCACGGCCTTTCTTAGCCGCCCAGTAATTATCCGCCAGTACAGCGATGCCGCTGGGAACAACGACTACCTGGCGAACGCCCGGAACAGCCATTGTTGCTGTTGCATTATATGTTTTCATCTTTGCGCCCGGAACTGGTCCACGGGCTACGACAGCCGTCAGCATATCCGGGAAATGGATATCCATTCCGAAAATAGCTTCACCATTTACCTTGGCAGGCGTATCCAGGCGTTTAATATTTTTACCGATGATCTTCCAGCTGTCAGGCTCTTTCAGCAGGACATCCACCGGCACTGGTAAGGTGGCCGCTTCTTCAGCCAGTTCTCCGTAACTGAGTTTTTTATCATCTGCAATGACGTAGCCATCTTCTGTTCTGCAATCTTTCACATCCACCTGTAAGCGTTTCGCTGCAGCCTGGACAAGCATGGCACGAGCGGTAGCACCGGCCTGCCGGTACCTGTCAAATTCGGATAAGAGGCTGGATGAACCACCGGTGCGCTGGGTACCATACATTGTATGGTAATAGACTAATGCTGCCGGGGCATCTTCCACTTTAATTTTCTTCCAGTCTGCATCCAGTTCTTCTGCGATCAGCATAGCGAGTGAAGTCGAAATGCCTTGTCCCATTTCACAATGCGAAAGAGTGATCGTGACGGTATTATCGGTGCCGATCCTGAGAAATGCATTAGGTGGTGTTGCATGCAGGGTATCCGGAACAAGTTCGTCTTTATTTAACAGTCGTTTTTTGCGGCCAATAGCTGGTACGGTAAAAGCGATCACTAATCCGCCTGTGGCGAGGGCGGCGTCTTTAATGAACTGCCTGCGGCCAGGCATGTGGGGTGTCGTCATGGCGTTATTTTTTTAGACGGTTAGAATGGGATCTGTTCATGTGTCATATGCAAAAGAAGGCAATCGTTAAGAGACCCTGAGAACCAGGATACGTGATTATTATAACCGTTATGTGATTGTAAATGTTCGGGGAAAGATTGTGGCTTTAACCCGTAATGCGGCCCAGGAATCACCTGGGAGGATGGATAAATCAGTCTTTTGCAACCTGGAGAGACAGGGGTTAACAGGCTGATATATAGATGCTTACAGGAGGTGCTTAGACTAAGACTTGGGAAGCGGTGAAAATCGTAAACAGAGAGGAAAACCAGTGAATTACACATCTGTTAGCTTGAATTCTACAACTGATGCGGGGCGAATTCCCGGGCTGCATTTCAACACCGTATACGAGACATATCTGTATATTGCCAATATAAAAAACAACTGCCAGAAGGCAAATAACGGCCAATGAAAACTACAACAACCAGCCGCCGTGGTTTCCTGAAAACAGAGACCTTATCCGGTGGAGAACGCGCATACGTTATTAGCATCTGCCGATAGGCTTAATAGATAGCAATATAGCGGCAACAGGTTGTTTTCAAAGGTCAATAGGCAGGTTTTGCTTACAGGTGTTCCTTATGAGAAACGGGCGTAAAAACAGGCTAGGGGAAAGTCGGGGATAGGCTGGCTTCAGAGGACCATTGTGATATTATTTTCGCATAACACCGTTTAAGCGGGGCCGCCAGTGGCGTATACATACCTAAAGGTAGTCGTATGGCTGCTTTACACATGAAGTACACATGGAGTTAAGATGGACATGAGGTGGACTTAATGGCTACTTGGATGGGGAGAAAATTATATTAAAATCATCCGCAGAGCGAAGGATATTTGATCTACACGTATAAGCGTTGTTTTATGGAGGACTATTAGCATTCGTTTAAAGCCTGGTAAAGCGGTTAGCAGTCTGTTTGAATATGATACAGAAGGAAGAACAAAGAGAGGAGTATTTCGATCTACATGCTATTTAACATAATATAAATTATAGGTATTATATAGATGTAATAAAGTAAGGAGGAATATCGTATAAGTTGGCCATAGATCTGGGTTTAGCCTGCAATTATAGGGATTTATCACTGAACAGCTTTCAGCCATTTTCATTCAGTTTTAGCGCAGAAAGTTCATTCAGTTATCAGCTTATGATGAAAGGTTTTCCTGATCCGGATATAACGATTAGATTCGCAATTTGCCAGAATAAACTGTTTGTTTCAGGCTGATTTATTTTCCGCCAGTTCGTAAATAAAGCGAACTATTGAAGCCTGGAATTATATCGTTTATTCGAAGATCGGATCTTATTTTGGGCGGATCAATTTGGAGAATTCCGGGGCTTTATATGGCTATTTTAGTACTACAAATTTACGAAAAAATCAAGGGATGACAGTTAGAATATTAGGAATATCAGGCAGTTTAAGAAGCTCTTCTTCGAACACAGCCTTGCTCAGAGCCTGTGCCGCAATTGCTCCGGCAAACGTTCAGTTTACGGTTTACGATGGCCTGGACAAACTGCCCTATTTTAGTCCTGAACTTGATACGGAAGGCTCCACTCCCATTGATGCCGTACTATCTTTCAGAAACCAGGTACGCGACGCCGATGCTGTTATATTCAGCACGCCCGAATATGCTTTTGGCGTACCGGGCGTGCTGAAAAATGCTTTGGACTGGCTCGTTTCATCAGGAGAATTTGTATACAAACCTACTGGCGTGATCAGCGCTTCCCCGCTAGCTACCGGTGGCGATAAAGCCCACGCATCGCTTGTACAAACGTTGAACGTGATGACGGCAAGTATACCGGAGGAATATAAACTGATCATCCCGCTGGTGCGTACTAAAATGGACCCTCTGGGAAATGTTACCGATCCGGAACTGAAAAGCTCATTGTTAACTTTGGTGAACCGTCTTGCCAGTACTAAAACTTCCATTTAAGGCCGGCGTTAGCGCCTAAACCACCGATGTTGATGTAGGATTTCAGGTCATTTGCAGGCTGGTCGTCATGTTTGTAGGTGACAGTCGCGCCCTGCTGACTTACCGGTGTGTTGGAGCTCTGGTCCAGCGTTGTTACATACTTTGTATGCCGCTCGGCTGTTGACAGGTCAGTCAAACCGCGACGTTGTGTAGTGATCACAGTACCATTCGCAGGATTCAGTAGCGCGATCGCTTCATCATAACTGGTCACTTCTTTTTCCTTACTTCTTACCGGGATATTCCTGTATTCTGCTTCAACAAAAATGTCAAACCTTTTAGATACCGGGAAAGCAACGCCGACCGCTCCCTGGAAGCCGACGGTGACATTTGGATTGACAGTTTCATTCCGGTGGACAGTTGTTTGCGTCAGAACGGTCTGTCCGCCAACTACAGCTGACCCGCTGCGACTGGCATCTGTTTCGATCTTCAGATTACCCCATAATGGCACGACCATGCCAAAACGAACATAAGGATTTACTTTTTCCAATCCCGGGCTGACTACGACACTTGGTGCAAAGTCAATGGCGTCCACATAACCATGTGATTCGATTTTGCCAAGCGTCTGGCTGCTGCCAGCCATCGTGGTGACTTCACGGGTCATCAGATTTTTCTTGCTCCGGTAATAATTGAAAGTTCCTTCAACTGCGATATAACGGTTAATGTTCCAGCCGAAGGAGAGTCCTCCCCTCCCACCAGCGCCGTAAGATCCGGTTAACACCTTTTCTGAGACAGATGTGGAAGATTCAGTTGCAGGATTGTATTCCAGGTGCTGATCATGTGGCTGATAGCTGCCGACCTTAGGGAACTGTCCGGGGAATACGCTGAAATAGTAGCCTCCGGCAATTTTTACGTAAAACTTGGACGTAGGTTTAATACTCTGAGCCTGGGTTGCCGGCACAGAAATGACAGCGCATAGCGCGGCCAATAGGGCTGTTTTTGTTTTCATAACGGATTGTTTGAATTACTAGCTTGATTGATCTATAACGTGTATAGGTTCACAATTTATATGCCCAATAACGGGGATGGCAATACTAAAATGCTTCGGCAAGAGACAGGTATAAACCTGACTGACGCTGTTCTCCTGAACGTTTCTCACCCCAGGCATAATCAACACGGATGGTAAGCCGGGCGCCTTCGTCGTAAAACCAGCGTCCGCCCACACCATAACTGGGTTTAAAGTGTGACATGCCAATATCCTTGTTATTGAATACCGCACCGGAACCGCCAAATACAGCCAGCGCAAATTTGGGCTGCATATGTACGAACCAGATATTGATAGGGATCTTCGGGTCCAGGAAATAACGGTATTCAACTTGTCCGGCCAGGTAATTCTGGTCGCGGTACCTTCCGCTGTAATATCCTCTCATCATCAGGTCATTCCCCATTTCGGGTAAGAGGTAAAACGGCAAGCGGCTTCCCTGTAATGAATTGAATAATCCGTTGAAACCTACAGTGCTTTTAGGAGAGATGGGTACAAAATGGCGCAGCTGGCCATCTATCTTCCATAATTCATGTTTACTGAGAAATCCTGGTGCATAAGATATATTCAAACGTACCCAGGTACCGGTGCGTGTATAGTTCTGGTTATCCCTGTTATCAAAGATACCGGTAGCACCAATGAAGGTAACATAACCGCCATCTTTGTCAATCAATGACATACCCGGATATACGCCCTTTTGTTCACGCGCTGAGTAATCGTCCTGCTGGAACAACAGGGAAAGCCCTGCGTAAAAATGCCCGCCTACACGCTTTTCGGCCTCCAGTTGTACTTTGTACCGCCTGTTGTCGAGCAGTGTAGCTCCGGCCTTACGGGTAGTATCTCCCAGTCCGTAGAAATTAATAGGGAAGTCATGATAACGGAGATTACTCTTGAAATGCCAGTTATTGGCATCTGTCCAGATATCCGTTTTCAGATCTATTTTAAGTTGTTTCTCTGTTGTGATTGACGGAATAAGGTTAATTGTGGAATTGCGTAGTACAGGATCTTTAGAAGTGTAGAAAGAATACAACATAGCCGCGCCGATCTCCAAACCTTTCTCGGGCGAATAGCCCAATACCGGCAGCGGAAAAAAACTACGCTTGTGCACTATGGTGGTATCGGTTACAACGCCTTGTATTGTATCCTTTCCTTGCTGTTGCGCTATCAGGTCCTGGCCTGACGCCAGCAGTGCTATAGTAAAAAATATGATCCTTTGCATACTCATCCGGGTTGCAAAGAAACAACTTTTATACTACTTTCTGTCACTATGCCCCAGGCTCTTTTCCGGGTTCACTTTATCCCTGATCAGCTGCTTAACTTCTTTTATTTCAGGGAAATGGCCCAGTTCCTTCCGGTTGATCAGCGCTACGCCATCCACATAGATGATATAACTGCCATTCACCTCGCTCGGCTGCAGGGTAAGACTATATATATCGTCTGCGAAGGTGGTCAGCAGTTCCTGTGCCATCCACGCCGCGCGCATCAGCCACCCGCATTTAGGGCAATATTCAATTGTAACTGTCGGTTTCATATATATCAGATAATCGATTTAAAATCATCGCCAATGTAAGATTTATTCTTTCCAAAGTCTATAGATCTCAATTGGCTGCGTCAATACTCCTTTTACAAGTATCGTTACGTTCCGAAAGATACAACGATTCATAATATTTCGGATTTTGAAAACTTGCATCCTTTTTTTTATTTACTTTAGCGCCAGCATTCAGGTTACCCTTAAAGATCGTTTGTGCCGACAACTAGACTCTCAATGCGGATTGTTCGACTTAATTTATATACTGTTATATATCTGGCTTTGCTATGCGCATTGAATACCAGTGTTTTTGCTCAGACCAGTGAATTACAGCAACACCTTGTGAAGGACACCGTCCGCGTTCGTTTACTGAACGAGTCAAGCCGTAGATCCTTCCCCAAAAACCTGCTTCAAACAGAACAGTACGCCAGGGAAGCGTTAATGCTCAGTGATAGCCTTCACTTTAAAACCGGTACGATGTGGGCTACCCGCAATCTGGCCCTCGCCGAGAACATCCGGGGAAACCTGGACAAGCAACTGGACCTCACCATTAACGCCCTGAAGCTTGCCGAAGAACTAAAGGACAAACATGCGGAAGGCGTTTTAAACACCGATATCGGCAACATCCTGGTTGAACAGAACCAGCCCAGACAAGCCTTGCGTTATCAAAGGAAAGCATTGCGCATTAAACAGGCCCTGGGACAGCCTGCAGAAATTGCAAGGACGCTGAATAGTATCGGTTCAGGATATCTCCGCCTGAATAAGCCAGATTCCGCACTGCATTTTTTGCTGGAATCTGAAAAGATCAAATTATCATTGAACGATCATGCCGGACTGGCCGTTACCTACGAAAATATCGGGCTGGTCTATACGCAGTTCGAAAAATACGGTATCGCCCTGCCCTATTTTGAGATCTCTCAACAGTACTACCAGGAAGCAGATAATATGAACGGTATGGTGAAAGCCCATCTGAATATCGGGTTCACCAAGACCATGCTGCACAGGTATGAAGAAGCCGGGCAGGAGCTTGCAGAAGCGGCTCAGCTGAACAGTCATATCCAGAATGCGAAAAATACGCTGGTCTATCATAAGAATATGGCTACGCTGGATTCTGCCCGTGGAAATTATGCGGCAGCCCTGGCTAACTATAAACAATTCACCAGGATGAGTGAAGAGATGTTCAGCCTGGAAAAGACGAAGTTCATCGCCAACACCAAAGAGAAATACGAGTCTGAAAAGAAACAGCACGAAAATAAACTGCTCCGGAAAGAGCAGCAACTCCACCTGTCTACTATCAAACAGCAGCGTATCCTGGTGGTATTCTGCACAATGTTATTGCTGGGGCTTTTTGTGATCACGGCCGTATTGTACCTGATGTACAGGCGCCAGCAGGACCTGTACAGCCAGTTAAATCATCGCAATACACAGGTACAGGAACAGAATAAGATCATCATGGAGCAGAATGCGGCGCTGGAGAGCGGCAACCAGGTGAAGGATAAGATATTCTCAGTTATCTCCCACGACCTGCGTTCTCCGTTGGCTATCCTGGAAGGATTGCTCTTCCTGTTAAGAGATGATAAGATGTCGGAAGAACAGTTCAGGATCTTCTCTCATGAACTTTGGCGGGATATGAAAAACACCGCTTACATGATGGACAACCTCCTTCAGTGGGCCAGTAGCCAGATGAAGGGGATTCATGTTACGCCGGATGATTTTGATATCAGTACTATCCTGAACAGTGAATTTGAACTGCTGCAATCACTCGCCAAACAAAAAGAAATAACGCTTACGCACGTACTGCATCGCCGGTTAATGGTCTATGCAGATCCGGATATGATCCGCCTGGTGCTCCGGAACCTGATCAGTAATGCGATCAAGTTCACTCCTCCCAACGGCAGTGTAAATATTACTTACCTGTTGCTGCCAGATAAAGTAGAGCTCATCGTAGAAGATGACGGGCTGGGTATCGCTGCAGCAGATCAGGCGAAAGTATTCTCCAACATTTACTATTCGACCAATGGCACGCGGAATGAGAAAGGCTGCGGTTTGGGACTACCCTTATCGAAGGATTTCATAGAACGTAATAACGGCAGGATCTGGTTCCACAGCGTTGCAGGAAAAGGTACGAGCTTTCACTTTACCCTACCGCTATCTGCAGAGGAGGAAACCACAGGCCGGGGTTACACCATTATAGTGAAAGATAATCAGGCGTATAATCAAACTGCGCTGAACACCTGGAAGTAAAAAAGAGGAAAACTCAAAAGTAAAATTAGGCGTTGAGAATTGTTTAAATTACTACCTGGCTCCATCAGGTACCCGAATAAAAAGAGGGTGTATCGTACTTTTGATACACCCTCCTGTATAAAGAATATTCTACAAACTACAGATCTGTAGCATTAAATGTATCTCCCTGTCTGATATCGCCCGTTTCAAAACCTTTCTTAAACCAGTGTACACGCTGTGCTGAAGTACCGTGCGTAAATGCATCTGGTACTACCCGTCCCTGTGAAGCCTTCTGCAAGGCGTCGTCTCCAACAGCACTGGCGGCGTTTAAAGCTTCTTCAATATCGCCCGGCTCCAGTATGTTGTGCTTTTTCTGTGCATGATGCGCCCAGACGCCTGCCAGGAAATCAGCCTGCAGTTCCAGCATAACAGATAATTTATTGTATTCACGCTCACTCAGTTGTGACCGCATGGACTGTACCTTGCGACTGGTGCCGAGCAGGTTCTGTACGTGGTGGCCCACTTCATGCGCAATGACATAAGCCATGGCAAAGTCGCCCGCTACCTTAAACCGCTGTTCCATTTCATTAAAGAAGTTCAGGTCGAGATATACCTTTTCATCGGCAGGGCAATAGAAAGGCCCCATAGCCGATTGTGCGGCGCCACAACCAGATTGGTCGTAGTCGGTATACAACACCATACCAGCGTCCTTATAGTTCTTATTCATCTCGGAAAACAACTGTGACCATACCTCTTCGGTATCTGCCAGTACAGTAGAGGCAAACCGGGAAATTTCGTCACTGCTGGTGGTAACAGCCCGGGATTCTGACTGAGCTGCCCCGCCATTGCCCTGCTGGACGGATTGTAACGCCTGTTGCGGGTCCTGGTTGAATAATAATGCCAATACCACGATAATAATACCACCAATGCCTCCTCCAATACCGATCGTTCTCATGCCACCACCGCCACGGCGATCTTCTACATTGTCGCTTAATCTTCTGTTTTGCCAGCGCATATTTTAGGTTCTTTTTATATGTCGAAAGTACAGAAATTTTAATCTCCTTTATTACAACAATTTCCCTGCCCAATTCAGCTGTAGGTAGGGCTTCATTTTTTTTAATACCTGTTTTTTACATAAATTGGGTAGCACGATACCCTCATTGTCACACCTCTACATTATGAAGCTATGCAATTTACTGACTTCTGGATCGGGAAAATACAGGCTGACAAATTACCTGAAGCACTGGACACCGCAGGGCTTATCAAGTATCTGTCGGTATACACCTCCGATGAGCAATGCTTCCATATTATTTTCCAATGGCATGAAACGACTTTAAAGCGTAGCAGCGACTGGTGGTTTCCCAAACAGGAACTGCTGAATGTCATCCAGGCCAAGATCAGCAAAAAAGGCGTGACCGATACCCTGCGTCATTGTCTTGAACTGCTGGACACCTCGGAGAAGAAGACGGTGACTGTGGCGGCAGACAAGGTCAATATCCAGATAGATATCCTGCTGCATGGAGGTCCCGAATTGCTCATCAGCCGGCGGGACTCCCTGGGGATCATCATTATTGAGTTCCTTTCCAATATTAAAAGCATACGGCAAAGAGAATACTGGACAGCCTTCGTAGATCATTGTCTGAACGTAGGTGAAGGTAGTGCTCCGAACCGTAAATGGTGGAAGAAGGCAAAAGAACTGGTAGGGCGCATCAATGCCGAACATTTCATCATGAAACTGAAGGACTGGATCTCCTTTTCCCATGGTTTACTGATGAGGATACATGAGGGACGCGGGCATAGTTTCGTTGACTATAATATTGATTTTCTTAGCGCTATCAATCATAATCTGCTAAAAGCCGTTATATGGTGCAGCGCTATTCCCGATAACAAAGCATTGCTGGATATACTCGAACCTTATGCTTTATGGGCATATAAGAAAAAGGAAGGCATTGGCCCTTTATCAGCCAAAACCGGTACGGCCTGTATCTATGCCCTGACCTTTCTTCCGTTCAGGGAAGCCCTGACCCGGATCAGCAGGTTCCGCTCTTTAATAAGACATGCTGGCATCCTGAAAAGCATTGATAAGATATTACATGAACTGGCAGAGGAACATGATATTCCGCTATATGAACTGGAGGAATATATTGTACCGGATTACGGCCTGAATAAGGAGGGGACTGTCCGTGTGCAGATCGGGACTGACCTGATAGGTGTATATGCTATCAGTAATACCGGTAAGTCCACTGTTTCCTGGGAAAGGGACGGTAAGCCGGCGAAAGGGCCGCATGCCTGGTTCGCTCCCGGAATGGAATTTAAAAGATTAGCCAGGGAGATCGATCAGGCATTGATCGCGAACAGCGCGCGGATAGAACGGGCATTCATGCGAATGACCCCCTGGCCTTACAGCCACTGGAAAATGTACTACCTCGATCATCCCCTGGTCAGGACACTCTCTACACGACTGATCTGGAACTTTGATACAAATGGCCTGCATACTACCGGATACTACCTGGACGGTCTTTTTATAGACTGTACAGGCAAACCGGTGACCGTCACCGAAGAGACGGCCGTGAGCCTGTGGCATCCTATGAATGAACCTGCCAAAACAGTAAAAGCGTGGCGGAACTTCCTGGACCAGCGTCAGATAGATCAGCCGTTTAAGCAGGTGGACCGTGAGATCTTCACGCCTAATAATGTGGAGCTGGCCGATGGTTTTTACTCTTCACGTTTTGCTTCGCAGGTGCTCAATAAGCAGAAGTTTAAAAATGTCATCACGCAAAGAGGCTGGACATTGCGACAAAAGGCCCAGCACAACTGGGCGTATATCCCCTATATACAGCTAACCGACTGGGATATCAGGGTCAACTTCTTTGCAGACAGGAAAGAAGAAGAGACTGTTCTTACGGATATGATCAATTTTTACAAGGAAGGTGAGCCGTTGGCCCTCCGGGATGTTCCCGCTGTTATCTTCTCTGAAACCATCAGGGATATCAGCTACTTCGTTAATACAGCAGGGACTACCGAACTGCACAACCGGTCCTGAGTAAGCAGTGTGTTCGCACCTTATTTTATGTAACTTTACTTCATGCTAAACCCTGCTATTTCTTATACACGGATAACAAGAGTACAGGATACAACTGTTACTGCCTCGGAAGATGCATTGGCTGCCGAAGAACCACTTGAAATACAGCTGATCTACGGCCCGATGGGCGACAGGCAGCAACAGAGCATTTCAGTTACCATGCGTACTCCCGGCCAGGATCCTGAACTGGCTACAGGCTTTCTTTTTACCGAAGGTATCATCCGGTCGGAAAAAGATATCAAAGCCATCAGCTCTGACAGTGACATTACTAATATGGTACAGGTAAGCCTGTACGAAGACGTCATTCCTGTACTGAAAACAACACAACGTAATTTTATATCTAATGCAGGATGCGGCGTTTGTGGGAAAACAGACCTGGCAGCTATTTATACAACTGTTGAAGTACGATCATCTACACAAACTGTCCCTGCATGGCCCTCCGAACTGATACTCCGTTTGCCTGACCTGCTCCGTCAGCAACAACAGCTTTTTGATGATACCGGTGGTATACATGCAGCCGCATTGTTCGATCAGTCATCGACGTTATTGCTGATGCGGGAAGATATCGGAAGGCATAATGCGGTGGACAAACTGATAGGCGCTTCTTTGCAACAACAGCTGTTCCCTATGCAGCCATACATCCTATTACTCAGCGGACGTGCGGGTTTTGAACTGATCCAGAAAGCGGCAGTAGCTGGCATTAAGGTGATCGCTGCAGTAGGCGCTCCTTCCGGAATGGCCGTAAAAATGGCCCGTGAATGGGACATTACATTGATCGGATTCCTACGCCAGCAAAGGTTTAATATCTATACGGGTGAGCACAGAGTTACTGTCGGATCACCCTCCAATCTCAAATGACATACTACAAATGGATCAGCATAACACCACAGACCCTTCCCAGAACCCTGAACATTTTACGGGGCATGTCCGTTTGGGCAAGCCCAAGACAGTGGCCGCCGGTATTCCGGCTGTGATATCCAGCGTCAAACATATCATGGATGAAATGGACGTTATGCGCGGCATGAAGGCGCTGTTGAAACTGAACCAGAAAGATGGTTTCGACTGTCCGGGTTGCGCCTGGCCCGATCCTGATGATGACCGATCTGCTATCGGCGAGTATTGTGAGAACGGCGCAAAAGCGATCGCGGAAGAAGCCACCAGTAAAAAGCTGGACGCTGCTTTTTTTGCAGAACATAGTGTTGCGGAACTGGCCGCGCTGACAGATTATGAAATAGGTAAAAAGGGCCGTGTGGCCCAACCGGTATATCTCGGCAAAGGCGCGACGCACTATGAGCCCGTGTCCTGGGAATATGCACTTAATAAAGTAGCCGAACATCTGAATGCACTGGCTTCTCCGGACGAAGCTATTTTTTATACTTCCGGCCGCACCAGTAATGAAGCGGCTTTCCTTTATCAGTTATTCGTAAGGGAATTCGGCACGAACAATCTGCCTGACTGTTCCAATATGTGTCATGAATCCAGTGGCGTAGCCCTTTCTGAAACTGTTGGTATTGGTAAAGGTTCCGTAACGCTGGATGATCTGTATAAGGCGGAGGTGATCATCATTCTGGGACAGAACCCTGGTACCAATCATCCCCGGATGCTCAGCGCCCTGCAGAGAGCAAAGGCGAACGGAGCGACGATAATTTCTGTAAACCCTCTTCCGGAAACAGGCTTGCTCAACTTTCTTAATCCGCAAACAGTCAAGGGCATGCTGCATATCAAAACCCAGCTGACCGACCTGTTCCTGCAGGTGAAGATCAACGGTGACATGGCATTGCTGCAGGCTATCGGACTGCTGTTGCTGGAGGAGGAGGAACGCCATCCGGGAACAGTGTTTGACCATGACTTCATAGGTACCAGTACAAGCGGTTATGAAGAATATCTCCGGCACATCCGGCAGCAACAGCTGGATACACTTGCCGATGCCTGTGGTATCCCGGTAGAACAGATCCGCCAGGCTGCGTCGATACTGATGCATAAAAAGAAGATCGTCGCCTGCTGGGCCATGGGCCTGACACAACATAAAAATGCGGTTGATACGATCAAAGAGGTAGTCAATCTCCTGTTGCTGAAAGGAAGTATTGGCAAAGAAGGTGCAGGCACCTGCCCTGTAAGAGGACATAGTAACGTACAGGGCGATCGTACCATGGGGATCTTTGAGAAGCCTTCAGATGGACTGCTTAATAAGATCGAGTCAGTGTACGGATTCCATCCTCCCCGGAAACATGGTTTTGATACCGTAAATGCCATCCGTGCTATGCGCGATGGTAAGGCGCATGTATTCTTTGCGCTGGGCGGTAACTTCCTCTCCGCAACGCCAGACACAAAAGTAACCGCCGAGGCGCTACAGAATTGTACCCTGACGGTCCAGGTGTCCACTAAACTGAACCGCAGTCACCTGATACATGGCAAGGAAGCCATTATTCTCCCTACGCTTGGCCGCAGTGATCTTGATATCCAGGAAGATCAGAAACAATTTGTGACTTGTGAAAATTCCATGGGCGTTATCCAGATGTCCAAAGGAAACCTGCCTCCTGTTTCTTCTCACCTTTTAAGTGAACCTGTTATTGTGTGCAGACTGGCACAGGCCACACTCGGCGAGCGCTCCAAAGTCAACTGGCAACATTATACCAGGCACTATGACTATATCCGTCAGGATATCGAAAAAGTGATCCCTGGTTTTAATAATTATAATAATCGTGTAAGGCATCCCGGTGGCTTTTATTTACCTAATAATGCACGTGAAGGACGTTTCAACACGACCACGGGTAAGGCGAATTTCAATGTGGCTGGAGTGACCGTTCAACAACTGGCGGCAGATGAGTACATGATGATGACCATCCGCAGCCACGATCAGTTCAATACTACCATTTATGGTCTGGATGACCGCTATCGGGGCATCTACCAGGAAAGAAGGGTGATACTCATGAACAGCAAAGACATGCAGGCCGCCGGACTTCAGGCCAGTGATGTAGTGGACCTGGTCAATAACTTCGAAGGCGTGGAAAGGATCGTGCATAAATTCCTGGTAGTGGCGTACGACATTCCGGAGAAGTGTACAGCTACCTATTTCCCTGAGGCCAATGCATTGGTGCCGCTTAACAGTGTCGCGGACAGGAGCAATACGCCCACGTCAAAAATGGTCATCATTAAGGTCAGGAAATCACTTGAACTGTAAGAAGGCAGGTGCTCTTAATGCGAAGATGTTAAAGCGGAAATCGACAGTGGTAGTTGCTTCCCAGAAAACCGATTTCATTGGCGACGGCGCATTGGGGTAATAGTTGGCCGATAGTCGCAGGGTATTAAGAGAGAGGTTTTCATTCTTAACTTTCATACCTAAACCAAAACCGGTATAAACAGGATTTTTAAACAGGCTTTTTTTGTCTTTATAATCGAGCTGCGAGGCCTGGATGGTCGAGAAGAAATTAAACTTGAAACCAAAGATCTTCAGGGGACTATAATAGGTTGTTTCCGACCTGACATTCAATCGCTCATAGCCACTTAGCGGCACATCCCTGTATCCCCATACGCCCAGGTCCCGGTTGATGTTCAGCGGGCGATAGAAGTAGCTGTTTGGATTGCAGACATAGTCTGCATACAGGAACTGGCGAAGCTTTCCACCTGCAAATCTGAAAGCCCGGCTGTAGTATTCTACCCTGGCATGGATCACTGCATCTTCCGACTTACCCTGATAGAAAGTACTGATCCCGAATGCTCCCGAGAGGATGCCTTTACCATTTGTTACCCAGAATTTTTCAGCTTCTATGCCTACGTATGCGCGGGTGCGTCCTTTCCAGGTTTCCCATCCTCCGGTGGCGGACGCGGTATAGCCCAGCGGAATATCCTCCGTTCTGCCGAACCCAAAGAAATGGCTTGTTTTGAAGAATTCCTGCCGGAAGGTGACGACCTGTCCGAGATAAAAGCGATGATTATTATAGACGGGGTCGAGCTTATAGATCTCCTGGGACGGCTTTCTCGAAAACAGCAGGTTGAAATGCCGGACAAGGAACGCCAGGTTCGGTTTGCGCGAATCGGGATTGCGGTTGTCTTGTTTCAGGAAGTTGAAACCACCCCAGACGTCCAGAATGTTATACCGGTAGTCGCGGTACAGCGTATCCGGACGATTGGACACATTGATCGAGTAGTTGGTACTGAAGTTCAAACCACCCAACCAGGTCGCGCCGCTTTTGTAGAGCGGTCTGTCGAACGCAACATAATACGTCCCTTCATAAGTCCCTGAATCGAGGGTATTGATATTGTTCAAGGTGGTATAACCACCGGAGAAGTCGACGAATGAGCCCAACAGATTTGCTTTGGTATACCTCACCTGCGAGCCAAAGGGCGGGTTATCGCTGTCACTCCAGGCGCCACCGATCCTGATACCCTGTCCTGCTCCGAAAAGGTTATCGTTGGATACGCTGGCCCGAACACCGGAGGTACTAAGCCGTGAAAGGTCAAATCCGTATTCGAATACGTCTTTGGTCACCACCAGGAGATCGATCGAATCTTCAGAGGCGCCGGTGTTAATGATATACAGGCGGGCATCCTGTATGAAGGGCCGGCTACGGATGTAACGTTCATTGTCCGACATCTCGAAAGGATTGAGCGTATCGTTCTGCCTGAAAAAGAGCAATTGCCGTATGACCCATTCTTCCGAATTAAAGTGAAGGCGGTTGGCAAGGTGTACCATCTTCATGGACGTTGAGAAGGTGGTATCCTTGATATTGCTGGGACCAAACACATTTACCCGCCGGTAGTAGATATCACGGATGACCTTTCCTGTAAATGGTTTGAAGTATTGTTCACTTTTGATGATGCTGCTGTCCATTCCCGGCTCGGGTACATTTTGCCGGGTCACTTTCCTGATGAGCGAATCCCGGTATTGCTTGTTACGCAGGGAATCGCGGTATGCCCGCATCTTGCCGAACCAGGAATTGGAATACTTTTTTGATATGGGGATGGTATCTCCTTCCAGGATCACATCTCCAGGTACAGTTGTATCGCCGGGATTAGTGGGAACAATAGGTACTGAAGGGATGTGTGGAATGATCGGGAAGATAGTATCCTCCGGAACAGGACTGACCGGAATGGGGGGTACTACCGGAACTACTGTATCGCGGGTGATAGAAAGACGGGCTGTTTCCTTACCGAAAGGGCTGCCATATGCCTTTAATAATCCAAAGGCCAGGCAACAGCTGATCAAGACATAAGTTAATATTTTCGGCGATTTTCTCACTCGTTTCTTAGAAGTAATAAGCATGCTACTCTTTACTTAACGTAAAGAGTATGTAACAGTTGTAATAAGTTAACTAAATATTATTGCGCCACTATAACAGTTTCCCACCCATCATAACGTGCATTCATTTCCTGGGCCAGTTCCCAGAGCAGCATAACCGCTGCGTCAATGCTTTCCTCATCGGTCCGGTCGTTACGGGAAAGCCTTAATCCATAGGGTTGAGGGTCTTTTTCGTCAACCGGACGGGCTTCTATGACGAATCCTAACCGCTGCACCTGCTGGCCGTATATTTCGCGTTCAGCTTCGGCAGAAAAATAGATCCAATGGTCTATGAGGCGGGCTTTTTCGGCAATGTCCCCATGTTGTTTCAAGGTACGTAATACTTTGCGGTTCTGGATACGCTGAAATTCCTGGACATCCGGAAAGAGGAAGTCGAAATACAATTCCCATGTTTTGTCTTCCTTTACCCCGAAATCATACTGATAATCAGGGAACTGGATCATGGCATCAGCAATGTATTTGTCGTGCAGCAAAGTACCACCGGCGTAAAAATAGAAATCCCTGACTCCATTTGACATAGTACGGCCAACAAAATGTGCCTGCAAAGTTGTTTCGAGCTGTTGCACCAGGCAGTCTTCGATCTCTCCCAGCATAGTGAACTCATCCCCTTGCGGAAAACCGTCTGCACGAGGGTCTTTCAAATATACTGATATGAAGATAGCATACGGCTTTTTACTTAAGGGGGCAAAACGCCGCAGGTCCAGGTCCAGGCCTATAATAGCCGGCTTATCTTCGATATGGCAGGTATAGATGTCCCAGTCTGGTTGGTAAGCGTCAGGCATAATGCATTGATTCGAAAGGTAACAGTTCGCCGTAAAGATACGGAACCCTTCCCGCCATTCATCCATTAATGGATCAATCTTTTTTTAAATCAGACTACTTTTATGGGTAGTTACAGGATAATATTAGAAAAGTACTTTGGATCATGCAGAAAATTGTCGCTTTATGTTTGGGGATGATACTTTCATCCTTCTCGGTTATTTACGCTCAGCAACCGGCGCACGGACCCGCCGGTAATGGCTCCCTATACGGAAAACTCGTTGATGCAAAAACTAATTCTCCTGTCGAATATGCTTCAGTCGCCCTGCTCCGCGCAGCAGATTCCAGTGTTGCTACAGGGATGTTATCAAAACCTAACGGTGATTTCAACTTCCCGGAAGTTGCCTACGGCAAGTATATTGTGAAAGTGAATTTCATTGGTTATGAAACCGTTTATAAAACAATTTCACTTACAGGAAAAAATAATAATATAGATATTGGTAATATCAAAATAGCTCCCAACGTGAGGTCGCTGGCAGGTGTGGAAATAGTAGGCGATAAACCTACTTTCCAGATGGCGATTGACAAACGTGTATTTAACGTTGATAAGAATATTTCCAGCGTGGGTGGTACCGCAACCGATGTATTAAAGCAGGTACCTTCTGTAAATGTCGATATTGACGGAAATGTGAGCGTACGTAACGGCTCTCCTACCATTTTCGTAGACGGCAGGCCGACCACACTGACGCTGGACCAGATCCCTGCCGATGCGATCGCCTCTGTGGAAGTGGTGACAAATCCTTCTGCGAAATATGACGCGGAAGGTGTGAGCGGTATCCTGAATATCGTACTGAAAAAGAACCGTAAGGCGGGCATCAACGGACAGATCAATGGTGGTCTTTCTTCACTCGGCGGAGGAAATGCGGGCATGGACCTGAATATCCGCAGAGAAAAATTCAACGTATCTCTCAGCTATAACCTGAGAAGCCGTCAGGGTAAAGCCCGCTCAAATCTCTTCCGTAAAAATATCGGCACTGATACAACGACTTATCTGGATCAGCATAACGAAGGCGAAAATGGCCGTCGTTTCCAGTTTGGCCGTATCGGGTTTGACTGGTTCATGGATAACCGTAATACCTTCAGTATTTCCCAGGGTATTATGGCAGGCGATTTTAAAGACAATAGCGACCTGAAACTTTTCGATCTGAATGAAGCACAGGAACAGGTGCGTTATGGTACCGGTATTGATAATGAGAATCATAACTTCCGCAACTACAGTACTCAGATCGGTTATAAACATACCTTCGCCAAACAGGGACATGAGCTGACCGCCGACTTTAACTACAACTATGCTACTTCGGAAGATAACTCCGATTACTCATTACAGTATTATAGTATGGCGCATCAGCCTATCGATTCGCCGAATATTCCGCAGGAACGTTACGGGCGTGGTCATGGCAATACGACTTACATCACTGGTCAGATCGATTATGTAAATCCGCTGACCGAACATTCCAAGATAGAAGCCGGTTTACGTACTACTACCCGTAAGTTCAACAATCTGCTGAATACCAATGGAAGGGATTTCTCAACAGGTGATTTCGTGTTAGACTCTTCCCTGTCTAACGACTACCACTACTCTGAAACGATCAATGCAGCTTATCTGAGCTATGCGGGGACCGTGGGTAATTTTGGTTACCAGGGAGGTTTGCGCGCAGAGCAGTCTTTCTACGACGGTGAAATGAGAAGCATCAATAAGAACAGTTATAAAATAGATTATCCTATCAGTCTGTTTCCCAGCGTATATCTCTCCCAGAAATTCAAAGGAGATCATGAGCTACAGCTGAACTATAGCCGTCGTGTACGCCGTCCATGGTTCCGTGACCTGTTACCGAACCTGGAGTACACCGCCCAGAGCGCCAATCGTGGTAACCCGGCTTTGCGTCCTGAGTTCACCAACTCTTTCGAGCTGAGTTATCTGAAAGACTTCAACAGGAAACATAATGTACTGGTATCCCTGTATTTCCGTAACACAGAAAAAGCAATTACAGATTTCTATACAGATACCACCATCACCATCAATGGCGTAACTCAGAAGGTAGTGTTATCATACCCTGTCAATGCTGATACCAGGAACGCTTATGGTGCGGAATTCACTGTTCGTAACCAGATCCTCAAAGGCTGGGATATCACCTCCAACTTTAACCTGACGCAGACTAAGATCAATGCAAGCAACCTGCAGAACAATCTTAGTAACCAGGGCTTTATCTGGTTCGGTAAGATCAACAGTAATACCAAGCTGCCGTGGAATTCTACCCTACAGCTCACAGGTAACTATGAATCAAAACAGATCCTGCCACAGGGAGAAAGAGCGGCTCAATATTCAGCCGATATCGCGCTGCGTAAGGAATTCCTGAAGAAAAAGAACCTGGTGGTGTCCCTGGCATTGAACGA
The DNA here is from genome assembly GCA_902168105.1 of uncultured Flavihumibacter sp. Lineage (GTDB taxonomy): Bacteria > Bacteroidota > Bacteroidia > Chitinophagales > Chitinophagaceae > Chitinophaga. The sequence goes on along the minus strand of CABHOY010000058.1, from coordinate 86,507 downwards.
CATCTTCAATACAGACCGCAACCTGACTTATACAACAACTGAATTCTCCGAACAGGAAAGATACCGTAAACGTGCTACCCGCGAGTTGAGACTGAATGTATCCTACCGTTTTGGTAAAATGGATACTCAATTATTCAAACGTAAGAATAATAAGAAGGAAGAACAGCAGGATAATCAACAAGAATATTAATTTTAGCTGTCCAAAACCTATTTACTTATGATTGATGTAATCGGCAATACTATTACCCTTCGTTTTCTTGCGGAACCTTCAGATGTCAATTTCGGCGGGAAAGTACACGGAGGCGCGGTAATGAAATGGATTGACCAGGCGGGATATGCCTGTGCAGCTAACTGGAGCGGTCAGTATTGCGTGACGGTATATGTTGGGGGGATCCGTTTCTTTAAGCCTATTTCCATCGGCGATATGGTCGAGATCACGGCCACCGTTATTTACACCGGTAACTCAAGTATGCATATTGCGATCAATGTGCAGGCAGGGAATCCAAGACGTAAAGACCGCGTGAAGACCACCCACTGTGTAATGGTGTTCGCAGCAGTTGATGATCATGGTAAAACGGTGCCGGTCCCTAAATGGACGCCGCAAAGTACTGAAGGGATTGACCTTGAGAATTATGCTAAGAAGTTAATGGCGTTGAGGCAGAATATTGAGGATGAGATGAAGCCGTATATGTAGGATAGAAATCATAAAATATTGGAATGCAGGGGATAATTCTCCTGCATTTTTATTTGGTTTATAATTGATCTCCCCCAAATATCAGCATATACTCGCGACTATTGATATCCCACGTTCAATGGATGACGAAGCATAAATACGCACGTCTGCTATAACCAAAGTTCTATAGCATCGACATATTAAGGCTGCATGTGTACCCATAAAGCAGTTCGGTTACGCCAAAAGATTTATGCGATAGAACTAAATATCGGGTGTAAATGTTATCGTTCCTTACCAAGCGCAACATTATCCTCATAACTTAAATAAATGCTTTTTTAGCATTATATGATGTTATTTAAACACAACAAATATGGAATATTATTTTTTCTAAAAACTATAAAGTTTAGTTGTGACTAAACAAAATAAGACTATTTTTGGCTTAAGGCAAATTGAGGCAATAAAATCGAAGCAGCATAAGTTCTACGACTTATCAATAAATGGTATATGGCAATTTTCCCAATTCGAGACTGATCTCGAAGACCAGTATAAAGCTGAGCTACGGACATTGCTTTCGATAATGGATCACTGTTCAAATGGTGGTACACTTCCTATTACTAAAATGAGAGATCTAACGCCGAAAAAAGAGGCCGTTAAGGAATATGAATTCAAATCCAGAAATCTTCGGATTTATTGTATACAACAGCCAGGTAGTAAAGTCATAATATTCTGTGGATATAAAAATTCGCAGGATTCAGATTTGAAAAAATTCAGAGGTTTGAAAAAGCAATTTTTGGACAGCCTCAAATAAAAACAGTCATGGAAAGAAGCGAATTATTACAATCGAAAGAATATTGGACAGAAAAAATCAAGCTGGAACTTTTCCAGATGGTAACAAATTTTAAAGAGTCCAATAATTTAACCGTAGAAACGTTGGCGAAGAAACTCGGAGTAACCAAGGGATATGTTTCTCAAATTTTAAATGGAAATTTTGACCATAAAATAAGCAAACTTGTAGACCTAGCATTAGCCTGTGATAGAATACCAGTTGTCAAGTATGAACCGATAGCTCAATATCTACAAGATGATGAGCTAGACTTATGTGATGGACATTATAAGGATAGACCTATAATAGTACTTAATTTAGGCACTCACCAAACAAGTTCAATAAATACCAAAAAGAGTTCTTCAGATGCCATCTACTAAAAATAAAGTCAATGTACAATATGGGATTAACTTTGTTAAAACTTTAAGCTTTAGTTATAAGAGTAAAGAAGTATTGCAACTGGATGAAATTGATCTCAAAAACTTGAGGATTCATTTCAGTAACAAGATCAATGTTGATAAAGATCAACATCTAATTGAAATAGATTTTGGAACGAAGATTTCTCCTGACGGAATCAACGAATTAATTGAGTATTCATTAAGAATGAATTACCAAATTATAAATTTTGATGATGCTATGATTTCTAATCAAGACCCTCAAACGTTTAAAATTCGGGACAGATTAATGCTCCATTTGATGGGGTTAACAATTTCTACAGCGAGAGGCATCTTAATATCCCATTTAATGAATACAGATTATAAAGATATATTCATTCCTGTTTTTTCGGAATCCGAAATAGAAAAGATGTTTTTTATAAAAGGAAAAAAAGGAACGCAAAAGAAGTAATGCCTCAATGCGAAAACTGCATTTCACTCAGATTCCTGTACAACCCTCCTTCCACCAATATCAATTCCTGGTGCGTGCCTTCCTCTACAAGTTTCCCTTTATCCAGCACAATGATCTTATCTGACTGACGTACAGTGCTTAACCGGTGGGCGATGACAATAGAAGTACGTCCTTCCATCAGTTTCTCCAGCGCATCCTGTACCAGCCGTTCTGATTCGGAATCCAGTGCGGAAGTCGCTTCATCGAGAATAAGGATACGCGGGTCTTTCAACACAGCCCGGGCAATGGCGATCCTTTGTCGCTGGCCGCCCGATAACTGGATGCCCCGTTCTCCGACGATCGTCTCCAATCTGTCAGGGAACCGCTCAACGAACTCCCACGCGTTAGCTTTCCTGGCGGCAGCTTCAATTTCGTCAGTTGTCGCTCCGGGTTTACCGTAGGCAATATTTTCGCGGATCGTTCCGCCAAAGAGGAATACATCCTGTGGGACGATGGCCATTTGGCTACGGAGAGCTGATAGCGGGAAGCCGGCGGCATCCTTCCCGTTAAAACGGACCAGTCCTTCACTCGGACTGTATAGACGTAGTAAGAGAGACACGATCGTACTTTTTCCCGCCCCACTTGGTCCTACCAATGCTACCTGCTGGTCGGGCGCGATGTCGAAGGAAATCCCCGTCAATACATCCTGATCGTCCCTTGTAGGATAACGGAAGGAAACATCTTCAAAGGATATCTGACCTGTAAGATGATCTTCAGGAGCAATTGTTGCGATCTCTTCCACCGGCTCCGCAGGTTCATCCAATATTTCCAGCAGGTGTTCCGTAGCGCCGATACTCTTTTGTAAACTGGTATATACTTCCGCCAATCCTGCTACAGATCCGCCAATGAAGCTTGAATACAACACAAAGGATAGCAACATTCCCGGGTCCATCTGACCCGAAGCGATCAGCAGCGCTCCTCTCCAGATCACGGCGATCATGGCGCCAAATACAGCTATAAGCATGCTGGCAGTGAAGGCTCCACGGAACCGGCCTGTTTTCATACCGGTAACTGCTACTTCCTGGATCTTCGTCCGATAGCGTTTCATCTCAAAGAATTCGTTCGCGAACGCTTTGACATTCAAAACACCTTGCAAAGTCTCTTCAACAATTGTATTTGCCTCCGCTACCTGGCTCTGGGCCTTCTTCGAATAACGTCTCACCACCTTTCCAAAGAGATAGGCGATCAGAACTATCAGTGGCAATGTCGCCAGCATCAGTAATGTGAGTTGTATAGAAGTATGGAGTAATAAGGCTAGTCCGCCGATAATAATGATGACCTGTCTGATAAATTCTGCCACCGTTGTGGTAAACGTTTCCTGCAACAACGATATATCAGAAGAAATCCTGCTGCCCAGTTCACCTACCCGTCTGCTTAGAAAGAACCGCATGGGCAGTTTGATGAGATGATTATAAATATGCTGACGTAAAGATGCCAGTGAGCGTTCTGTTACATTGACAAACAGCATGATGCGCATATACCCGAAGATGCCCTGTGCTAATAGTATCCCTACCAGCAGTAGTCCTATACGGTTAATTTTATGAGGGTCTGTAAGTACTTTATGTGTATTGGCAGCATCTACCAGGTCTCCCAGCAGCTTTGGGAAAGCCAGGTTAGCCAGACTGGATATAAAAAGAAAGAATAGTCCCAGGCCAAAGGCGGGCCAATAAGGCTTTACGTATTTATACAATCTGAACGTGCGCTTTAGAGCAGCCGCGCGGAATGGCTTCTTCTGTTGTGTACTGTCTTGCATCAGCGGATAAGAATTACGAATAATATGGAGGTATGCACAAATCTGCTACATCTCTCTGAGTCGTATAGGTTATGACGGGCTGGGAAGGTAAATATTTTATTCCTGTTTCAAATAAGAAAGGAGGCCAGGCGCCTCCTTTTCTTTTGACGAAATTACAATCACGAATGTCTTCACTTGCCTTTTTCTTTGTTATCGACTTAAATAGCCAATCTGCGTCGATTTTAAATGAGTTTTACCATATCCTTTTAGGGCAACATTTACCAGATGATAATCAGAATAATTCGTGGTCGCAAAAATATGTGTATAATGATCTGCTAATGATTTCGGTCCCTGCTGGAATCTCCGGTACCGGTTCCATAACGGGATGAATCTTCTCCCGGATTAATAGCTCCCGGTGGTATTTCAGCCGAAGCTGTATCCGGCGTTACCGCCGCAGTATCCGGACCACCTACTGTGGTGGAATCGGTACTTGTTGTATTGCCACCTCCGCACGAGGCCAGAAAGGTCCCTCCTGCTATCAGCAGTGCGCCGAAGAGTTTACTTTTTTGGGTCATTTTCATAAAAATGTTTTTACTAGTTAACAAATATGGGTTAATGGACATATGTCCCTGAACTTTTTTCTACAAATAGTGGACGCTTGTAGACAGCTCTTCACCCCAATAATTATTTAATCGGCATAGAATCAGGCCTCTGCGCGGAGGTATCTGCTGCCCTGTTCATTGTGTCTATGGTATTTGTATTATCTGATTGTATTACAGATGATGTGTCTGTCGTATTACCACTTTCCCTTGAACTGCCACAGGCAAACAGGAAGATGCTCAGGATAATCGCAAGACACGTAGTAATACCAATTTTGCACAGCGCCAGGCGTACAGTGATTGCATTATTTCCGAGGTCTCTCTTTTGCATACTCATGATTAACAAATTTTCAGGTTGAACAATAAAAATTATGTATGATTTCTGCTTACTGTATAAAGAATTGTGCCAAGGCTTACATTTGTGATTGAACATGCATATGGAATATTCTATCTTTCAGGTTGTTGAACAACATCAGTTGCTAAAGGTGCTCGTCGCCCTGGTCATTGGCGGAATATTGGGACTGGAGCGGGAATACCGCCGTAAAGCGGCGGGCATGCGTACGCTGACGCTCATTTGTCTGGGAAGCACCTTGTTTACGATACTTTCTGTGGAGTTGGGATATCCTTCCAGCCCTGACCGTGTGGCCTCGAACATCCTTACAGGTGTCGGCTTTATCGGCGCCGGGGTCATCTTCAAAGGCGACTATACAATTGACGGGATCACTACTGCCGCTACTATCTGGATAGCCTCTGCATTGGGTATTGCCATCGGCATGAGCCATTATATGCTGGCTGGTTTCTCACTTGGTATCGTGTTATTGCTGTTGCTCGGCTTAAAAGCACTGGAAGGAAAGATCAGCGGCTTGAACGAAAAACGTACTTATACTATTGGTTATCACATTGACCAATACGATCCTGCCGCAATAGCTGGTATGTTTAAACGTTTTAACCTCAAACACAAACAACTGCTTCATACAAAGAACGAAGAGCTTATCATTGAAGATAAATATGAAGCGGCGGGCAAACCCGATGATATCGTGGCCATCAACGCATTCCTTTTAAAAGATAAAAACATTCATCATTTTACCGTACAGGTAAACCCATTATAGGAGAATAAACTTATGTCAGGAGCCCATGCCGATCTGCCTTTACATTATGGTCATGTACCACCCTGGCTGGCAAAGAGAATGAGCCTGCTGGGCGGCGCTATTATGGAAACGATCATCGCCGACTATGGAAAAGGCGAAGTCCTTCGCCGTTTGAGTGACCCCTGCTGGTTTCAGGCGCTTGGTTGTGTGCTCGGGATGGACTGGCATTCTTCCGGCATTACTACCAGTGTAATGGGTGCTTTAAAAAAGGCATTAAATCCCAGGGCCCAGGAACTGGGTATTTATATCTGCGGAGGAAAAGGCAGACATTCGAAAGAGACACCAACAGAACTGCTGGCCATTGCAGAACGTACAGGTTTACCGGGACAGGAACTGGTGCGTTGCAGTAAACTGGCCGCCAAGGTAGACAATACTGCCGTACAGGATGGTTTTCAATTATATCTGCATTCGTTCATTGTCTCCAGTGAGGGCGAATGGGCAGTTGTTCAGCAGGGCATGAATGACGCCAGCGGAATGGCCCGTCGTTATCATTGGCACTCTACTGCTTTTAAGGAATTCACCGAAACGCCCCATACTTTCATATACGGCCATAATCAGGGGCTCATCCTTAATCTGACCGACAAAGGCGCCTCGCCTACCAAAGCGGGCATGCTTCAGCTGATCCAAGAAAAGCCTGCGCACCTGCTGCCGGAGATACGGAACCTGATCATGCCTTCACATCATGATGTGAGAACCAAGGACGTCGATCTTAAACGGCTGGGGAGTGTACTGGCTGTTGCGCATGAACGCCAGTTACATGATTTTGAATCCCTCTTATTGCTGGAAGGCGTTGGTCCGCGTACGTTACAATCGCTGACACTGGTCAGTGAAGTTATCCATGGCACGCCTTCACGTTTCACCGATCCTGCCCGTTTTTCTTTCGCCCATGGCGGTAAGGACGGTCACCCCTTCCCTGTTCCTGTGAACGTGTACGACGAGACGATCAGCGTATTGAAAGATGCTGTTAACAAAGCAAAGATCGGTCAGTCCGATAAACAGGAAGCTATTCGTAAATTGTCTGTATTGTCGCAACAGGTGGAGAAAGACTTTATTCCTAATGCCCGGCTTGAAGAACTGATCCAGAAAGAAAGAGATAATTCCTGGCAATACGGCGGAAGGACGGTTATGGGAAAAGCGCAGCCTCCGGATAAGAAAAAGGGTGGTTCACAACTTAGTTTATTCTAAAGAATATCATCTTCTATAACATAGAAATCCCGGCTTAATAAGCCGGGACTCCATTAAAATTTCTCTGTCTTATTTTCTACGCTGGCATTACCCAGTTCAGATAATTAGGGTTTCATCTCAGGCTACAATTTATAGCCACCCCTAGGCTAAGAAAGAGAAATTGTTCTACTATAAATACCGCGAAGTTCATGCCAGAATCTCTCCTTTTTTTCTGGAGTAAAATTTGAAACCGGATATCACTTAAATGTACAGCATGACCTCATTGAGCTATGATACACTGACAGTTACAGCCGCTACACAAATACAGAACGAACTTAGGAACGAGACCATTATACAAGCACGGAATTTCCCTGTGAACGTTATTGCCGGTGCGGACATTTCCTTTAACAAATTCAGTACGACTGTTTACGCAGGCGTCATTCTTTTGCGTTTCCCTGAACTTATTCCCATAGGTTATTCATTGGTAAAAAAGGAGGTACTCTTCCCCTATGTGCCGGGGTACCTTGCATTCCGTGAAGTGCCTGCTCTCATGGCGGCCTGGGACAATCTTCCCGTTAAACCCGATCTCTTAGTTGCTGATGGTCATGGTATTGCGCATCCCCGTCGTATGGGTATCGCCGCTCACTTTGGCGTACTGGCGAAAACGCCGACCGTGGGTTGTGCTAAAAAGGTGCTTTGTGGCAAGTATGAAGAGCCAGCGTCTACGAAAGGAAGTAATACACCGCTTATCTTTAAAGATGAGGTGGTCGGTGCGGCTCTGCGGACGAAGAATGCGGTTAAGCCGGTGTTTGTTTCTCCGGGTAATTTGATGGACGTTGCTAGTACTGTGGATATTATCACCCAGTGTGTAGGGCGGTACCGTATACCGGAGCCTACGAGACTGGCGCATGATATTGTTAACAGGTTCCGGGTGGGTGAGATTAGCGAGGGGTATCTCGAGCTGTAACAGTTTTAGTGTTTCTCGAGTGTTGTCTGACGGTTATTCTAGCGGTGACCTTCTAGCTCGCAGTTCGGATGGAATCACTGGCTGTTGTTCTTTGAAGTTCCGTACTATAACAGTGTTTCTTGAGCGTCGGGTTATTTTTGCGGATGTTGTCTGACGGTTATTCTAGCGCTGACCTTCTAGCTCGCAGTTCGGATGGAATCACTGGCTGTTGTTCTTTGAAGTCTCGTACTATTGAGCTTTTTTATGGCGGTTGGGCTTTAGAATATCTATTTTAACCCCTGGTTTGTCGCATCAGCATACTTCAAATAACAAAGGCCAGTGATTTCCACCCGAATGCTCACTGTGGCCGGTCTCCAAAATAATAGCATGACGGCCATTGTCATTTGTTGCTAACGTTGGTGCTCATATGCCGTTATGTAAAACTCTATGCCGCTGATATGCTATATAGCCATCAAAAGTGGTAAAAGCCTTTTCATTACTTCAAGTAGCTTTCATCAACGCTTCAAAAAAGGTCGATTTTCCTATGTATAGGCCTATTAGGCCCACTTTACCGGCCTTTTTGTATAGTCATAGCTGTATCAAAAGGCCTGTAATACTGGGTTAATAGGCCTATATATGTATACAATCCCCCTTTCTGAAGGCTATCATAGCTATTATTAGGGCAATAAAACGCTTCCTCTGGAATTGTAAAGAAAATTGTAAACAAGTTTAAAAAGCCTTTTCACCACCCCAAAGGAAGTACGCTCATTCCCAAACTTCTATCGCCCAGGAGTAAGATACACCTTGATCATAGGATCTGGAACGGTATAGTCGAACCTGGCCACTGAGGGCCACTGAGGGCCACTGAGGGCCACTGAGGCAATCCTATTTATTCTCAATGCTAATATCGGACAGCAACAAGGAAAACCTTAATTATAGAATTTCGCCTCCCGGTCTGTATTTCAATGGCGTAATGGCAGACATAATAGTTCCGTGTCGTAAATTCCAAGATAGCTAGGATAGCATCCGGGTGAGGCAACATCCGGGTAAAATCATAAGTAGAGGAATTCTGGCTATTGTTTTGAAGACCGGCCACAGTGAGCATTCGGGTGGAAATCACTGGCCTTTGTTGTTTGAAGTATGCCGATGCGTCGCACAAGGGGTTTAATGGATAAACTAAAGCCAAACCGTCCTCCAACGCTCAATAGCACGGACCTTCAAAGAACAACAGCCAGTGATTCCATCCGAACTGCGAGCTAGAAGGTCAGCGCTAGAATAACTATCAGCCAACATCCGCGAAATAGAAAAGTTCAACGTGTTAAGCCCCTCCGCGAACTGCGAGCCATAAGTTCAACGCACTAAATTCACTGTAAGCCCATTCGCTAATCCAAGAATATTACAGGACTTCGCAAACAGAATTACCCTGCCCGCATCTCCGTTAAATACTTCCAATACCGCCTCGGCATATGCTGCAGTTGTAACCTCGGATTTCTCCGGCTGGCAATATCCACTTCCTTGAAGTAAGTGTTCCATAAGCGCTGATACAACTCCTCCTCCGGTGCCCAGACATTTCCTGTACTGTGATAATAAGGATCGTAGTCGGCATTGAAATGCAGCCGGATGGTCTCTACATGCTCCAGGTTGTAATAGATGCCAAACCGGCGGCGCTCATCATAGATCAGCCAATACTGATCGGCATAACGGTCCTTAAAATGCCGCGCGATCAGCGGTAGCACATTGTAATCCGGCGATACAAGTGAATAATAAATATTGTCTTTTGTAAGCTGAAAACGGACAAAGGCTTCCATTCGATGTTTCTCCCGTAATACTTTACGCGCCACCTGTGAAACATGCAGGACGTATTTATTACCAAAATCACTCGTTACATCCTGCTCGTTCGCGAAAACATACCGGATAAATCCCACCATATTGTCCTCTTCTCCAGGCAGTTCCGAGAGATAACAGCAAAACAACTGCTGCAAACTTCCTTCAGGTAATTTCTTAGTTAGTCCTGCCCATACCCTGTCAGCGTTTGCCAACACAGTAGGGGTAAATATGACATTCTCAAACAAGCCACGCACGTGGTCCTGCTCCTTCCTGATCATGACATCTGTCCTCTTTTGCCAGTATAAGTCAAATACGGCAGACAGGAAGCCGTCAAAACTTCCATCATACAACCACGTAGTCATTTTAGTTACATTTAATCTACCGCCGGCAGACTATCCACCACAGCACAGGAGATAGCCCGCCAAACGATAGTTATTGAGGATTTTCATAGTTTATAGCGTCTGATATGGTATATTGTTCATCGTTCGAATATGCTTTGCCGTTCAATATTGTTCATTGTTCGATATCGTCGCCTGACAAAGACCTTCCTTTTGTGCTGGTCCGGAGGTCGTCGTTTATTGTTTGATTTCCTTCTGAAAGTTTATTGTCTGATTGTCTTAAGGTTTTAATGCCTTAATAGATTATGTCTGAATGTTCCGCCTATTCCGATTTTCTGGTTTCCGTATTTCAAATCAAGCGCAGTTGAGGCGTGTGAGACCATAACCATTAATGTGTGACTAGTTGTCATAATGTTCCGATTATTCTGATTTCCGATTTTCGCATCTCAAAACAGGCTCAGTTGAGGCGTGTGTGACCGCAACCATTTGCTATGTGATTGCGCCAGCAGTTGTTGACGGATCTGTTCCGCGCTCAGTTCCCGCTTTTCAAGCGTCTTTGCCTTACAGGTAATGAAGTACCGTGCTTTACTGATCTTCACTCCTATCTGTTTCAACTGGTCCCATCCCAGTGCGGCATGTGTCCGGGCTGCACAGATCTTTTTTGCGCTCTCTAATCCGATGCCTGGCACTCTGGCTATCAGCATCTTATCAGCCTTATTGATATCTATCGGGAAACAGTCCAGGTGCCGGAGCGCCCAGGATAGCTTGGGGTCGATATCGGTATCGAGGTTCGGATGACCTTCATTTAGTAGCTCATGGGGCTCAAATCCGTATAGTCTCAACAGCCAGTCAGCCTGATAAAGGCGATTTTCACGCAATAGCGGTACCTGACTATGCAGGGCCGGCAGTCTTGTGTCGTTACTGATGGGAACATATCCTGAATAGTATACCCGCTTTAACTGGAATTGCCGGTAGAATTGGGATGCCATGTGCATGATTTCCATATCTGTTTCTCCACTGGCCCCTACGATCACCTGGGTGCTTTGTCCGGCGGGAACAAACTTGGGTACGCTCTTCAATATCTTTCGCTCATCCTCCAGCCGGATGATCTCACTTTGAAGGAAACGGATCGGCTTTATCATAGCCGGCCGGCTTTTTTCCGGCGCCAGTAATTTTAAACCCGCCTCCGTAGGCAATTCGAGATTAACGCTCAAACGGTCCGCATACAGGCCCGCTTCCTGCATTAGCTCATCACTGGCCCCAGGGATAGCTTTGAGGTGAATGTAGCCGTTGAAATTGCATTCTAAGCGCAATTTCTTTGCGACCCTCACTAGCCGTTCCATCGTATAATCGGGATCCTTGAAGATCCCTGAACTGAGGAACAAACCTTCTATATAATTCCGACGGTAAAAATTAATGGTAAGGTCAACAACTTCCTGTACCGTAAAAGCAGCTCTTTTGACATCATTGCTTTTCCGGGATACACAGTAAGCGCAATCATAGATGCAGACATTGGTGAGCAGGATCTTTAACAGGGACACACAACGGCCGTCGGCCGTATAAGAATGGCAGATACCCATTCCCGGATGAGCATTGCCCAATCCCTTTGTATCATTCTTGCGGTCGCTACCGCTGGAAGCACAGGAAACATCATATTTCGCCGCATCTGCCAGTATCGCCAGTTTTTCCTGAATCCTCTCCATAACATTCAACTGAGAGGCTAAATTACTAATATTTTTAGCAAATACTAATTCGATTAGTGGAAATATTTTTCAACAATGATGATTTTCAGATAAATGTATGGTGCAATTTGGGAGGCATACCGGGCAGATCAAGTAAATCAGATTGACCGCCTCACGGCTATTTAAGGTGCTAATTGCCTTCAACTTCGCTTCAGCAGTACATCCACTATCCTTATCCTCCCTTTATCTTCCCTTCAGAAGGGAGGATAAAGGGAGGATAAGGATGGCTGATGTACTACTGAAGCGAACCTGAGCCGCTTAACAACCCTGGATGTTTCCAGGATACAACGTTCATATAACGTTCATGATCTTCCGTTGATCTTCCGTTCCGAACGGAGGATCAACGGAAGATCATGAACGTTATATGAACGTTGTATGCACCTTGTATTGTGGTTTGGAATAGCCATCCCGGTTCGGAAAGTCGGTTTGGCCTTCGCCATGAGTAAGTCTTAATTCCGGGAAATGTGCATTTATATCTTTCTTTTGCCCAATGTCATCAGCACTACCCCGCCAATGACAATCAGACAGGCCATTAACGCCTGGGAAGACAGGCTTTCATGCCCTATAAGCCAGCCCAGGAAGAGAGCGACCACCGGGTTTACGTACGCATAGGTGGACAATAACCGCGGCGGTGCATTCCGGGTCAGCCAGCTGTAGGAGGTGAATCCGACCAGGGAGCCGATCAACACCAGGTACACATAAGCAGATAATGTACGGGTGGAAATATGATGAAGCGTATCCCAGGCGCCAGGTTCGACAACAGCGCTGATCAGGAAGCAGAAAACAGCTCCCGTCAGCATCTGGAGCGCTGCAGAGGTCATTGGGGCCGGCATCGCCAACTTGGATACCGCCAATGAGCCCAGCGCCCAGCAGGCGCATCCACCGGCAAGTATCGCGATGGGCCACAAAGGATAGTTCCGGGTTGTATGAGCCGCAAAGGGATTAAATAACAATACCAGACCTGCCAGTCCGACGATAATACCACATGCCGTCATGAACGTTGGCCGCTGTTTGCTAAAAAAGGCCCAGTCGAATCCAATGAACCATACCGGAATCGCCGCTACGATCAACGCGACCAGTCCCGACGGCATGTAATGTACCGCAAGCGCCGTACAGGAATTGCCGATGCCGATCAGCATCAGGCCAACGAAAGCTGCTGACAATACCTGTTTACGGGATGGTAGCTTTTTTTCACTACTCCGGCTGATGAGTGCCAGCAGCGTGCCGGCTACCAGGAAACGGAAGGCAGAAAGAAGAAATGGAGGCACTATTTCCGTGGCGATCTTCATCCCCAGGTAAGTAGAACCCCAGATAATATAGACAGCAAAGAGAAATCCCCAAAGCTTGGTGTTATCCGGTTTAGAAGACACGTTTTCAGTTGCCACAGGCTATTAAGTAAAGATGAAGTAAATAACTATAAAGCGATGAATATTAATCTATTCTATCCTTCACATACACCTCAATCGTCGCGTTGGTCGGACGGCGTGGCGCAAGGAATTCATCTACCTTCCGGTAGTGCTTTTGTAGTTGGTATCTCAGTGCAAACGGGTAAAAGTTGTTGTTACCCGGTGCATATTCATACAACACTACGTCATAATGATGGTTCTGTACTTTTTTTACGAAGGCGTCCAGCTGTTTATTGAACATGCCTACTCCTAAATGATACCATAACGGGTAATCACTTCCAGTTTCAAGTTTGTAAGGCATAGCTTGCGCTAATGGGGTTAATTCAGTCATATTCAGCAATTTAAGCTGCTCTTTCTTTTCTTTTACGACAGGCAGCTCCATTACACGGCTCATACCATGCACTGTAGATGGCGGCATATAGATCTTATGGAACACCCAGAGATCAGAAAAGATCCATTGATCTACCGGCACGTCTGTAGTGTCGGCATTGATCATGAAATTATTGCGGGACACGACGTTTTCCCCGGTAGGGCTGATCTGCGGATTGTACATCGCATATGAAGAACTGTCGCCCTTTGCCGCGTCGCTGTTACCTGCTATTACCTGCTCACGCGGTACAAGACGGGCTACGACCCTGTCCAGGTATTTCCAGAAAGAGCCTGACCACCATAGCAATACCAGGGCTGTGGCAATGCCGAAAGACGGCCAGCGTCCGAGATCGAGTTTTAGTTGTTCCTGGAAACGGCTGGCGATGAACGCAAATGCGAAACTATGAAAGAAGATATTGTTATCCGGAGGCGTATAACTGGTCACCTGGAAAATGGCCGCTTCTACCAGGATGCCCAGGGTTAGTAAGGTAAACAGCATGGCAGGTCTATCGTTCCAGAAACTTTTCCATTGGCGGAACGCGGGCACAAGACATAAGATCACCAGTAACAGGTACAATTTGATCCATTGTGAGAAACCCATTAATTCCGACAGGATATCATACAACGACAACCTGGAATTGTGAGGTGCCTGTCCGTGGTTAAACCAATAGCCGAAACCGTAAGGCAGCAACGGTAAAATGATCGCCATTGCAATAATGCCATAAAAAGCAAGGTAGGCGATGAAATCAAGCCATTTCTTTCCCTGTAATGTATTGTAAGCCAACAAGGCCAGTGAAAGCAGTAATGCCAGTCCGCCGCCATCCTGTTTTGTAAAAAAGGACAGGAAGGTGAAAAAGGCAGACAGGAAAAGGAACAGGAAACGGAGCTTCCCCTGTGGTCCCATCAGGTAACGGAACAGGAAGGCCAGGCCGATCAGCTCATATACGATCACCGTCTGATTATACCAGGGCCAGAAATTGAAAAACGAATACGACAATACGAACAATAATACGGCAAGTACCCGGATGGCCGCCTGTACGTTCAGGCTTTTCAGAATAGACCGGAAAGCTAATCCCGCCAGTATATTCATGAAAACCTGGGCTTTCACGAGGGATATCAGCTGGGGACCAAATAATTTAAAGAACAATGCCGGCATCAGCCAGAAGCCATAACCCAGCGGCAGGCCAAAATCTTTATAGGGCACCTGACCCTGCGATATTCTGTAAGCGCCTTCCCACGATAGAAAAATATTTACCCTGTAGGGGAATGTCACAAACAAGGGCACCAGCGCAAAACCGATGATGATCAGCAGTTCCACGGTAAACGCACCTTTACGGCTGAACGGAGCATAAGTTGACGGCATAAACGGGGATAATAAATTGATGAAAACGAGTATAAATTAACATGAACGGCCTCAAAAATAGTAGAATTTACCCGAAAATAGCATAAATCGATATCGTTGTTCGGTAATCAGTCGTATCTTGTCGCCAACTTTAAGTTATATCCCCGTGCAATATTTAAAACTGTTAAGACCCTCCCATTGGGCAAAGAACCTGTTCTTATATATTCCCCTTTTCTTCGCAGGAGAGATATTCGACCTGCATAAGGTTGCGGAATTACTTATAGGTTTTTTTGCATTCAGCCTCACTGCCAGCAGTATCTACGTCATCAACGATTATAAAGATGTAGAAGCTGACAGGCTGCATCCGGTAAAGTGTAAACGCCCCATTGCATCGGGCGCTGTTTCCAAATCAGCAGCGTTGGTTTTTTTCGTGTTATGTCTGGCGATAGGTGGCTTACTGGCATGGTACGTTAAACCCAAATTCGCGTTTGTCGTAGGCATTTATTTCATTATCAATCTATTATATTCATTCGGTTTAAAGAACATTTCTATCCTGGATATCCTGATCCTTTCGGCAGGATTTGTTTTAAGGGTAAAAGCAGGTGGAGTAGCCGCTACCGTAGCCGTATCAGAATGGCTGATGATCATGGTTTTCCTGCTGGCATTGTTCATGGCTATCGCCAAACGCCGCGATGATGTGCTGATAAAAACACAGTCTGGCCAGGACATGCGGAAGGCCTCCAAAGGGTACAACATGGACTTCATGAATGTGATGCTGGCGCTTGTATCGGCCGTCATCATAGTCGCTTATCTAATGTACACCATGGCCCCGGAAACGATGGCACGCTTTGGTACATACCGCCTTTATTATACATGTCTTTTTGTAATTGGTGGATTATTACGATATTTGCAAATAACATATGTGGAGAATAATACAGGTTCTCCAACCAAAATCCTATACAAAGACCGTTTCATTCAATTAACCATACTCCTGTGGGTGCTGAGTTTTTATGTGATTATTTATTTACCCACTAACAAAAGTTTTTTTGAGTAATGGAAAAACGGTTAGCAAACTGGGGGAACTACCCCGCAATGTCCTGCGATGAAACAACATTTTCGCAGGAAGAACAGGTTCAGGATTTTATATCCACTCATTCTTCTGTTATCGCCCGCGGAAACGGTCGCTGCTATGGCGATGCTTCACTGGCCCAACACAGCGTTTCCACCCTTAAATATGACAAGGTGCTGGCTTTTGATATCACTAATGGCGTCTTCGAATGCCAGTCTGGTATCACGCTCGATCAGATCCTCGATATTATCGTTCCCCAGGGATGGTTCCTGCCGGTTACACCCGGTACGAAATTTATCACTGTCGGCGGCGCCGTAGCCTCTGATGTGCATGGTAAGAACCACCACGTAGACGGCTCATTTTCAGGCCATATCATTGATATGGACGTGATCACGGGTAATAAAGAGACGATCACCTGTTCCGCCAGTATCCATCCGGACCTCTTCTGGGCCACCTGTGGCGGCATGGGCCTTACCGGTATCATCACCAGGGTGAGGTTTGGTTTGAAGAAGATCAACACTGCATATATCCGTCAGAAACAGATCAAGGCCCGGAACCTGGAAGACCTGATCCGTCTTTTTGAAGAATATAAGGACTACACTTACTCCATGGCCTGGATCGATTGCCTGCAGAAAGGCGATAGTTTTGGCCGTGGTATCCTCATTGTTGGTGAACATGCTACGCCGGATGAGCTGAGTGAGCAGCAACGCAAAGCGCCGCTTCAACTGGCTGCCAAACGTAAACTCTCCGTCCCTTTTAATCTCCCTTCTTTTGTCCTCAATACGCTGACTGTCAAAGCATTCAACTGGCTATATTATTTAAAGAACACAAAACGGGAGATCAATAACGTCATCCCTTACGAACCGTTCTTTTATCCCCTTGATGCCATTCTGCACTGGAACCGCGGCTATGGTAAAGCAGGTTTTGTACAATATCAGTTTGTGCTACCCCTGGAAAAGAAGGAAGGACTGGTGGCCATCCTGCAAAAGATCAGTGATGCCGGACTGGGGTCTTTCCTCGCGGTACTGAAGGTCTTCGGCAAACAGGATAGCCTCATCTCATTCCCCATGGAAGGTTATACACTGGCGCTGGACTTCCCTGTTCGTAAAGGGCTCTTTGAGTTCCTCGATAAGCTGGACGAAATCGTGCTGCAATACGGCGGTCGCCTCTACCTGTCGAAAGACGCCCGCATGAAACAGGAGGTTTTCTGGCAGAGTTATCCCAATGCGCAAAAATTTGCCGATATCATCAAAACATACAATGGTACTAAGCTGTTCCGTTCAGTACAGTCAGACAGATTACTGTTGACGGAATAGACTTCTGCTACCTTAAATACCGACAATCAATTATATGCCTACTGTTCTTATTCTGGGAGCTGGGTCAGACATGGCTGTTGCCATTGCCCGCCAGTTTGCCAGTAACAAATATGATATTCAACTGGCCGCCCGTAATGTAGCTTCCCTCTCCGCACTGGAGCAGGACCTCCACATCCGTTACGGGGTTACAGCCAGCACTCATACCTTTGACGCAACTGATTTCACCAGTCACGCTGCTTTTTATACTGCCTTACCCCAGCCTCCGGACGTGACCATTTCCGTATTCGGTTATCTTGGTTCACAGGAAAGAGGACAGTCTGACTGGAATGAAGCCGCCCGCATCCTCCATACAAACTATACAGGCGCCGTGTCTGTTTTAAATATTATTGCAGATGAATATGCCGCCCGCGGCGCAGGCACTATTGTTGGCATCAGTTCCGTAGCTGGCGAACGTGGCCGGCAGAGCAATTATCTTTATGGTAGCGCCAAGGCAGGTTTCACTGCTTACCTCAGTGGGCTCCGTAACCGTCTTTTTCATAAAGGAGTTCATGTCCTGAGCGTTCAGCCAGGCTTTGTATATACCCGGATGACGGAGAACATGAAGACGCCTGCGCCACTGACTGCCCAGCCACAGGACGTTGCGAAGGATGTTTATAATGCAGTGAAGGCTAAGAAGAACGTTATTTATACCAAATGGTTCTGGCGATATATTATGCTCATTATCAAGTCAATTCCTGAGGGCATCTTCAAAAAACTCAAATTATGAAGCCCGCGATCGCTTTCTTCGATTTTGATGGCACTATTACCCGGAGAGATACCTTATTTGAGATCATCCGTTTTCAGAAGGGCGAGGGTGCATTATATGCCGGTCTGGCGCTGCTGGCCCCCGCCCTGATCATGATGAAGGCAGGATTGATCTCGAAGCAGAAAGGTAAAGATCTCGTGCTGCAATACTTTTTCCGGAATACTCCTGTCGATGAGTTCCGTGACAAGTGCTCCGCTTTCTGCCGTGACAAACTTCCCGGTCTGATCAGGGAAAATGCATTAGAAGAGATCAATCAACATCTTTCCAAAGGGCATCGCGTGGTGATAGTCACCGCTTCCGCACAGGAATGGGTAAAGCCCTGGTGTGATTGCCTGGGTATTGAGTGCATCGGCACACAACTGGAGATCCGGAATGCGAGGATTACGGGCCGTATCCATGGTGTGAACTGCAACGGCGAGGAGAAAGTCCGCCGTATCCGACAGCAATACGACCTGCCTGTGTTTGGCGATATCTACGCTTATGGCGATACCGATGGAGATAGGCCCATGCTGCAATTAGCCACCTTTGGTTTCTTCAGGAAGTTCTAAAAACACTCAGGCCATCAATCATAGTCGTTTGAACTATAATTGATGGCCTGGAATGTATCTATCTATTTCTACTTACTATCTGTGTGATCAGGCAGCCGCTTTCAGCTTCACCACTTTCACTTTCGCCGTCTTTAACTTAATGATACCAATGAAGTTAAAGAATTTCATTACCGGATAAGTTGGGTCCAGTTCAAACCATTTCTTAGCGAAGTTAGGACTGTCTTTATACTTGTGGTGGTTGTTCTGGAACAGTTCACCCAGCAGGAGGATACCCCATGGAGAAGTGTTCCTGGATTTATCGCCGTTGTCAAAGCTCTTGTAACCGTATTTATGACCACACCAGTTCACTACAGCACCCTGAACAGGCCCTACCAGGAAATGGATAGGCAATAACAGGAACCAATACCAGGCTGGAGCAAAAGCAACATAGAAAGCTATATAAACTCCTGCCCATGCCAGACGGGTAATAATATGATCGCCAAAGCGGTCCATTGCATTCCATACCGGTAATGGAGGATTGGTCGTAAATTTCTCATCCAGTACCTTATCACCTGTATAAATATCGTTGTACAGTTTACGGGTCTGCCACATCATGCTCCAAACATCTTTGAAGAAATGTGGAGAATGTGGATCGTCTTCAGTATCACTGAATTCGTGGTGCATACGGTGCATAGCGCCATAAGCACGCGGAACTAAGTAAGAGGTTCCCTGGAAGAACCAGGTAAGGAAGTAAAATACCCTTTCCCAACCTTTACTGGTAGTATACATCTGATGGGATGCATATCTATGCAGAAAAAACGTGTGGAAGAATAAGGATAAGAACCAGTGTGAAAAAAAGAATATTAAAATCGCAGTCATTTTCTCTCTTTAAACGTAATTAATAAGTTGACAAAGGTAGCCTAAAATGAGCGGTAAGCCTCATAAATAATTACGTATCAACCCCGGATACCCTTACTCGAGTACAGAGATAGCCACTGGGGCGTGTTTAAGAAATGTTAAAATTATTTTAAGAACTGTGAATCCACCACCGAAGTGATTTCTTAGTCTTAAGCATACCTGATAATCAACGCTGTAGCCTAAAAACTGCTCCGTACAGGCTTCTTTTCGACCGATACAATCAGTCTGAAAGGACCTTTTCCATCAGGAAGGTGATGTATTTAAGTTGGTTTAGCAAACAAAGCCATCCGGGAACACGTTTAGTTCCGGATGGCTTTCATATTTGAGATCATCATTTTAGTCCCGTCAACTGCTCGCTCAGAACCCACAAACGCTCTGCCGCTAATGGATCTATAGCGTATGGCAATACCCCAAATGCCTTGGATGCGGTTCTGTCGAGAATATCGTTATTTCTTCGTGCCTGCTCTTCTGTTGTTACGGGTGATATATCACCGTTTTCGCAATACACACCACCCATGCCATTCAATTGCGGGCTCACAGCGCACCATATGCTGGTAGCAGCTCCCTGTGCTATGGTCTTTAGTTGTCTTGACGGATCAAGTATAGCTTTGCCATCCTGATCGAATACACCGGCCTTTTCCAGTTCGTCCATAGACATGTGCCGCTTAAGGTCGGTATCTACTATACTCCCCGGATGTACCGCAAATGCACGAATTCCATCTTCCCGACCACGCCTGTCCAGTTCTACAGCGAAAAGTACATTTGCAGTCTTCGACTGTCCATAAGCCAGCCAGCGGTCGTACGCCCGGTGCTGAAAATGCAGGTCGTCAAATATCACTGGTGAATAGCGATGGCCCCAGGAAGACAATGCTACTACCCTCGCCCCGTTGGCACGGCGTAATGCAGGCCAGAGCCGTACAACCAATTGAAAGTGCCCCAGGTGATTAGTGGCAAATTGTGATTCAAAACCACGTGCATCAAGTGTAAACGGATTGGCCATGACACCTGCATTATTTATAATGAGATGTAAAGGTTGGCCGGTAGCCAGAAATCTTTCAGCAAAAGCGTTGATAGAAGCCGGATCTATCAGATCAAGCTGTGCGATCTGCACACCACTGATCCCCTGTAATGCGAGGGAGGCTTTCTCCAGATCCCGGGCTGGAACGATCACCGTGGCGCCGGCGGCACATAATACTTTCGTGGTTTCCAGGCCAATACCAGCATAACCGCCTGTTACGATCGCTGTTTTGCCTGTCAGGTCAATGCCTTGTATTACTTCTGCCGCCGTAGATGCGCCATCAAATCCTGAATGAATGGGTTGTTGTAAAGTTGTTGTTATCTGTATGTCCATAAACTGATTTTTCTGATTCAAAGGTAGTACCATCAGCTACGGAAAATTTGTGTGCTTCAAACCAATATTTGTAAAAATCAAACCTGGCGAAAGGCTGAAGGGGAAGTCTTAGCCCTTTTTTTGAAGAAGTTGTTGAAGTGCGCCTGATCTTCGAATCCCAGGGCATAACTGATCTCCGAAATATTAAGACTGGTATGCTTCAGCATAGCCTTTGCCTCACCTGTCAGTCGTTCAAAAATATGCTCAGTAGTCGTTTTACCGGTCTCGGTTTTCATTGCTCTGTTAAGGTAATTGACATGGACGGAGAGCCTGTCAGCGAAATCTTTAGGTGTGCGAAGCAAAACACGGCCGGAAAATAATTCAACGGGGAATTGCCTGTCGAGCAATTCTAAAAAGACGGCGGTAACACGTGCGGTGCCGTTGGATTCCTTATGTGTATTCCTGAAAGGGGCCAGCTTCAGGGCGTAGTAGATCAACTCGGTGATATAACTTCTGATCAACTCAAACTTGTAGTCATACGTACTGTTGAGTTCCCGGACGATCTTCTCAAACAGTACTTCCGTTTCTCTTAATTCCTCCCTACCAAGCACAAAGACTGGTTTAGCGTCTGGCATAAAAAGTGGAATTTCATCCAGTTTCAGGCGCAGATTTTCCCTGAAGAATTCATCCTTGAACACACAGGCATATCCGGAGATGTCTTCACGGAAGCCATCAAACTTGTAAGGGACCCTGGGATTGAAGAAAAGCAGCGTATCATTATTTAACACAATGCTCTGATCTCCAAAATGTAAGGTTGCCGCGCCACGAAACAACATGATCTTATAGAAATCCCGGCGGACATAAGCCGGATATACCATGCCCGACTTCAGGCGTTCCTCTATAGTGTAAGCATTGAAAAGCGGTCCGGCGCGATATTCTCCATCCTGCCTACATTCATGAGTGTCCCACGGTTGAATTGCCACTCCCATAACTCTTCTTTTTTGCAAATATCAAACTTTTATCTTCACTTTCCGTAGTTCGAGCAGATTGAGGGCATTACTCGTAAATCCTGTTACATTTGGTTGTACCAGGTGAATGACCTGGTCATAGAACAATGGCACTACAGGAGCATCGGCTATTATCATCCTGTCCATCTCCTGGTAAAGCAGGTAACGAAGGGAGTCATTATTTTCCTGCAGGGCTTTTTCATACAGGCGGTCAAATGCCGGATTGGCGTACCTGGTGTAGTTGGGCGGCGCGGGGTTCTTACTATAGAAAACAGCCAGATAATTCTCAGCATCAGCATAATCTCCCATCCAGCTGCCCCGGAAAAAGAGCGCTTCGGACTTTGAAGTTTGTTCCAGCAAGAGCGCTTTTTGCATCACCTCGACCTGTACCGGAATGCCGACCTGCTGTAGTTGGTTTGCTACATAATTGGCGTAATCTTCATAGATCGGTATGGACAATAAATGCATAACCGGCAACCCCTTCC
This sequence comes from uncultured Flavihumibacter sp., assembly GCA_902168105.1. Taxonomy (GTDB): domain Bacteria; phylum Bacteroidota; class Bacteroidia; order Chitinophagales; family Chitinophagaceae; genus Chitinophaga. The sequence continues at coordinate 64,056 of CABHOY010000058.1, read as the reverse complement.
CTTCCGGGAATCCGGCCTCCTGCAATAACTGCCTGGCTTTCGCCTGATCATAGGGGTAACCTTTTACCCTCGCAGTATCAAAAGAAGGTAGTCCCATCGGTACGAAGCCGGCATTAGCCGGATAGCCGATACCGTTACGGAGATACGTGATCATCCTGCCTCTGTCGATACTATAATTAATGGCCAGCCTTATTTTCTGCAGCCGGGAAGGCGAGAGCTTCACTGTTGATTTTGTACTGTCCAGCAGGAATCCCAGGTACTCTATATTGAGATACGGGCTTTTATCGAGCACCAGCTTACCCTCCCACTCTTTCTTAAGCAATCCTTTTTTAGTCAGCACTTCATCTTTAAAGGAAGCGTCAATATCATTCATAAAGTCCAGCTGACCCTGGCGGAACAACAGGAACTCCGTCGCTTTACTGTCCTGGAAGCTTATCTTAACAGCATCGAGGTAGGGCAACGTATGACCAGTGCTATCCTTTTCAAAGTAATGTGGATTTCGATGCAAGACCAATGCCTGTCCCTCTTCCCAGAAGGAATACATAAAAGGTCCGGTACCACAGGGATGGTTCCTGAAGTCCTTTCCATGTTTCTCTACAATTTCATGTGGTATGATGGAACAGTACTGCATACTGAGAATGCCAAATATGGGATGGAAAGGTTGCAATAAGCTTAATTGAAAGGTAGAATCGTCCAACGCCTGAAAGCCTTTTCCAGGGTCTACCTTTCCGTTAAAGATCCATGCGCCGGGAGAGGCGGTGGCAGGGTCCATAATACGTTTCAGGCTATACACCACATCTGCGGCAGTCATCTTCCTGCCTTTACCTCCGTCAAATACCGGGTCGTCATGGAAGTAAACGTCCGTCCGCAGATGGAAAATATATGTCTTACGATCGGGGGTTACTTCCCAGCTGGCAGCCAGAGAGGGACGGATATTTAAATGATCGTCAGGCTCCACGAGGGTGTTATATAATTGTTTAACGGCCCATATCACCGCCTGGTTCTTGGCAAATGCAGGGTCCAGGGAGGCGATGCCTTCCTGCACATTATAACGGAACACCTGTTTACCTGAAGAAGGCGGATGACCGCAAGCTGCAAGTAGTAAGATCAACGGTATGCATAAATATTTCATGTACATGCGGACAGACTTACGCCATTGACCGGAGGCCGCTTACCGTTCATGTATATCTACATTATCCGCTAAGCATTAGCCATTCAGCGCTAGGCATTATTAAATGAAAATTAATACCTTTCCGGCATAAAATAAGATTTTCTATGCGAGGCATACTAATGCTTTTCCTGGTTTTGCTTACGGCCCTTACCGCCGGCGCCCAACATCAACAAACATTTACCCGGGCAGATTCTCTACGTGGTACTATCGGCAGAGAACGTGCATGGTGGGATGTGAAATCCTACGACCTCCACGTAAAACCCAATATCAGCGACAGCACGCTGGAGGGATACAACGTAATCACCTACAGGGTCCTGAAAGTGGATAGCATTATGCAGATAGACCTGCAGGAACCCCTGGAGATCGATAGTATCTCGCAGGACAAACAATCCCTTACTTATCAAAGGGAAGGCAATGCTATCTTCATCAATATGGTTGCAAAAAAACAGGTGAAAGGCAAAGACAAGAAGATCACTATTGTTTATCATGGTAAACCACGTGTGGCCGTCAATCCTCCATGGGACGGAGGGCTGATCTGGAGAAAAGACAACCAGGGCAGACCCTGGGTGGCTACTGCCTGTCAGGGTCTTGGCGCCAGTGTGTGGTGGCCTAATAAAGATCATCAGAGTGATGAGCCTAACAATATGACGATCAGTATCACCACTGCTCCGGATCTGGTGAACGTTTCTAACGGGCGACTGAAAAAGAAAGCGATGGACAAGGACGGAAACCTCGTATGGACATGGTATGTGAGCAATCCTATCAACAACTATGACGTAGCGATGAATATCGGTCACTACGCAGAAATTAAAGATACCTACTCCGGTGAAGGCGGTAAACTGGACCTGGACTACTGGGTGCTTGATTACAATGTCGATACGGCCAAAGCTCAGTTTGAAGTTGTGAAGCCCATGATGAAATGTTTCGAGGCCTGGTTCGGTAAATATCCTTTCTATAAAGACAGCTACAAGCTGGTAGAATCGCCTCACCTGGGCATGGAGCATCAGAGTGCTGTAGCTTACGGTAATAAGTTCCAAAAGGGCTATAAAGGCACCGATCTTTCCGGTAGTGGCTGGGGATTAAAATGGGATTTTATCGTCGTGCATGAAAGCGGACATGAGTGGTTTGGTAATAATATCACCACTAAAGATATCGCCGATATGTGGGTACATGAGAGCTTCACCAATTATTCAGAAACCCTTTTTACTGAATGCGAATATGGCCCGCAGGCCGGTTTTGAATACATTACCGGCATTAGAAAGAATATCAGAAATGATATTCCTATCATCGGTAGCTATGGCGTCAATAACGAAGGCAGTGGCGATATGTACTACAAAGGGGCGAACATGATCCACACCATCCGCCAGATCGTGAACAACGATTATGTGTTCAGGGAGATCCTCCGTGGATTGAACAAAACCTTCTGGCATCAGACGGTTACTACCCGCCAGATAGAAGAATACTTCAATGAGAAAACGAAGATGAACTTCAATAAAGTATTCGAGCAGTACCTGACGCATACTTCCATTCCTACATTGGAATATCATATTGAAGGTTCCCAGCTGAAGTTCCGTTGGGTGACAGACGTAGAGAATTTTAATATGCCGGTGAAAGTAACGCTGAGTGATGAAGGATATCGTTTCATCTATCCGGGAAGAGGCTGGCAATCAACAGGTATTACCTTGTCAGATCCGAAGAAGTTTAAAGTAGATCCGAACTTCTACGTAAATGTGAAAGAGATCTAGTTTGATCAGATATCATTGTATTATGCCCCGGGTCCATAAGCCCGGGGTTTTCTTTTACCGTATTTATCAGGCATTTGTTCGGATGGTATACTGCAGGTCCGGACTTCCCTCACTTCACCAGTTTGAACGCATGGCTCCAGGTACCTGTCCTGAACCCATATGCGTACCATAGTATGCTTAAGGGCTCTATATTCCGGCTCATTTCAATCGTCCCCATATCCACAATGTCTTTCCAGCCCATTTCATTCAACAGGGTGGTAACAGCCATTTTCGCAGCACGTTTATTACCACAGATGAACATAGTGGGCGTTTCCCTTTCAGGTTCCTGCTGGGAGCGGAACATGGATTCGTGTCCTATACAGCTTAAAGCTTTTACGACATGTGCGTCGGGGGGTAACCAGGCCTGTAGTTGTTCACCTGCCGAGTTGGTATGTCCGACAGAGAAACTAAGTCTGCCCTGCTGATCGGGGCCTTTACCATCGAGCGGGTTTGTCACGTCAACTACGACTTTGTTCTTAAAGTTCCAAAGTCCGGCGGCCTCTATCGCCTTTTGAGTTCCTGCCCAGCTGGTACAGATCACCAGCAACTCTCCCTGCGCGGCTGCGTCCCGGAAAGGGGCTGCCGTGACCGTCGGGCCGCCCTTTTTCTTGATCCATTGCTGAAGCGATTCCTTCGCAGGATTACGGGTACCAAGTATGACCTCATGACCAGCCATGATCAATCCTTCCGTTAACGTGAGTCCGACAGGGCCGCTACCCAGGATGCCAATTTTCATGTGCAGGAGTTTGTGTGAACAGATGGGGTGACTAATATAAAGAAAAAAGCCGAATGAGACGTGTAAATGCTTCAGCCTGACGCAATTGATATGAGTAAACGGGAATAACAGCGCAGTGTTCAGGTGAAATGCAATAAAGGCGGATTGCCTTTCAGCCGTCCGCCTTTATTAATTATTTTGTGGTATTATCTGAGATAACTCAGGAATCGTTGCATCCCCTGGCGTTTTGACGGCGTAAGCGGATAACTGATATTCTTGGTGTAATAAGTGGTCAGATCATAAACAGGGTAAGCATTTTCAGCCACTACTGCCGGAATATTGTGTATCCCGATACTGTTAGCGTTGCTGAACTCCTGGATAAATTCAACGGGCAATGGCTTATTGCTGATCCAGGCTGCAAACACGAACGGCAGGCTGGTAAACCGCATCCAATGTTCCGCGAGATCATAAATATAGGGAGACTTATGCCGTTGCTCCAGGGCACGGTCGCCAATAACTACACCCGCATCGGTACCTTTGATCAGATGTTGGTAGTCGCCGGTCGTCTCGATCAGTTCAACATCCAGTTTCCAGTATTCACGCACCAGTACCTTCAGCAATGCGACCGAAGTCCGGCTCTGATAGTCGAGATAAATACGTTTGATCTCATTCATCGGTACCTCACTGAAAAGGCAAACAGAAGCAACAGGACCTTCTGCACCGATACAATAATCTGAAATAATATGATATTCTTTCAGTTTTGGGATGATCGCCACTGGTACAAGTGCCACATCTACTTCTCCATCAATCAGTTGCTGTGCAATTTTTGCGGGATAATCTACCGTCAGTTCCAGCATTTTCATCACCGGGTGTTCCCTGAATCCGTATAATAATGGCCTGGTATTCAAATAACTTACTGCCGCTACTTTTACTTTCCGTTCCAATTTCAGTAATTTTGGCGGCTAAATTAGGCAAAAAGTGATAAACGCTCACTTAATCAAATAACATTATGCAATTACAAGCTTTAACCGCCATTTCTCCACTGGATGGACGCTACCGGAGACAACTGGAAGAACTGGCGCCCTACTTTTCAGAATTTGCGCTGATCCGTTACCGTGTACAGGTAGAGATAGAATACTTCATTGCACTGTCAGAGCAGAAAATATTCACTCTCTCAAAAACTCAGGTACCGGCATTGCGTAAGATCTACCAGGATTTTACCATTGAGAACGCTCAGCTGATCAAAGAAACTGAAAAGGTGACCAACCACGATGTGAAAGCTGTAGAGTATTTTGTTAAAAATGAACTGAAGGCGCTCGGACTGGACGATAAACTGGAATGGGTACATTTCGGATTGACCTCCCAGGATGTCAATAACACGGCCACACCGCTGTTCTGGAAAGATGCCGTGGAACATGTATACATGCCTGCCATCGCCAATCTGGTACTCGACCTGAAAAAGATGGGCAAGGCCTGGATGAAGATACCAATGCTGGCCCGCACACATGGTCAGCCGGCTTCTCCTACCATTCTCGGAAAAGAGATCCTCGTTTTCGCAGAAAGACTGGAAGGTCAGGTGAAATTACTGGGAGACATTCCTTTTGCAGCCAAATTCGGTGGAGCGACCGGTAACTTTAACGCACATCACGTAGCGTTCCCGAAGATCAACTGGGAGAAGTTCGGCGATAAGTTCGTGAACAATACCCTGGGACTTCAACGTATGAAATACACGACCCAGATCGAGCATTACGACAATATCTCCGCTCAGTTTGATACCCTGAAACGTATCAACACGATCCTGGTAGACTTCTGCCGTGATATCTGGACATATATCTCCATGGATTATTTCAAGCAGAAGATCAAAGCTAATGAAGTAGGTTCTTCCGCGATGCCACATAAAGTGAACCCGATCGATTTTGAAAATGCTGAAGGAAACCTCGGACTGGCCAATGCTATTTTCGAGCATCTGAGCGCGAAACTGCCGGTATCCCGTTTACAACGCGACCTGACCGACTCTACCGTACTAAGGAATGTAGGCGTACCATTCGGTCATACTGTACTGGCATTGAAATCAATCCAGAAAGGTCTGGGTAAACTGATCCTGAATGAAAACAAGCTGCAGGAAGACCTGGAAAACAACTGGGCCGTGGTAGCTGAAGCCATTCAGACGGTCCTTCGCAGGGAAAGCTTCCCCCAACCATATGAGGCACTGAAAGACCTCACCCGTGGCGGCGAAAAGATCACTCAGAAGACAATGCATAAATTCATTGATGGTTTGAAGATCAGCGCTACCCTGAAAAAGGAATTGAAAGCGATCACACCACAGAATTATACTGGTATCTGGAGCTGACGGGATAGCGATTTGAGTCATGGCACTTAAACGAGCTATGGGGCAATCAGTATGATAATAAAACACTTGACGATATCCGGGGTTACACCCGGATATTGTTATTATATACCAGATTCAACGTTTTTATAATGACGGCTCATCGGGATGTAGATCACGATATGCCGGATGACGTGATCTGATTAATGCACCATGCGTGATCGTGATGGCATCCCATAACGTGATCCTCGATGATATTCATGGGATAAATGCGATCCGTGATGATACTCCCGAATTAACGAACGATGTGTGATCATGACGGCATCCCCGGGTTGAAACCCGGGGCTACAAACAAGGGCACTCCTGACGGAGTGCTATCGAATCGAAGATTGAACAGCATGATTTCTCTTGGCGATAAATGAACCCGGTCACACCTCAAAACGCATCTTCGAAATGCACGAGTTCATACGTCCCATCCTTTTGAAAAGTAATTGAGATCACATCGAAACGGATAGCGGGCGGTAACCTCGGCAATCGCTCCATATACACGTTTGCAGCTGCCTGGATATGTCTTCGTTTGGCAGCGTCCACCTGTTGCTCTGGCCAACCGAAAAGGTCAGTGGCTAATGTTTTGACCTCGAAAAACACCAGACACTCTGCGGTAGCGCCGATAATATCTATCTCACGACGCCTATGTCGCCAGTTTACTGCTAAGATCGTGTAGTGCTGTTGCTGAAGAAATTCCTTTGCTATCAGTTCCCCTTTTTTGCCCAAAGCTATGTGGGATGCCATTGTTTTGACTATTTTTGTCCTTCCTTTTCGGAATTCAACAGGTTAACAATTCTAGGAAAATACAAACATATTACGCATGAGTGAGAAGAAATTATTCAGATTGGATGGTAAGGTTCAAAACTATGCATGGGGTGGATATCATTATATCCCTGCCCTATTAGGCATTCCGGAAAACGGCAAGCCAAGTGCAGAATACTGGATGGGTGCACATCAGAGCGCACCTTCTGTTATTGGTACCGGCGCCCAGCCATCCACGCTGGACCAGTTGGTAAAAGCCGATCCGGAACAAGTGCTGGGACCGAAGGTATGGAAACGCTTCGGCGAACTGCCGTACCTCCTGAAGATCCTGGATGTTAAGGACATGCTGTCTATACAGGTACACCCAACTAAAGCGGAAGCAGAAAAAGGGTTTGCCAGAGAAAATGAAGCAGGCATCCCTCTGAACGCTCCTCACCGTAATTACAAAGACGCCAACCACAAACCTGAGATCATGGTGGCGCTCAGCGAATTCTGGCTGTTACACGGATTCCTGCCGGAAGATAAACTGAGAAAGGTTTTGCAACAGGTAAAAGAATTTGCACCGCTTGCTCCTATCTTTGAAAAAGAAGGCTACTATGGTTTGTATAAAGCGGTAATGGAGATGCCGCAGGCCGAAGTGAATATCATGTTACGCCCGCTGGCAGAAGCAGTGTCAGAAGCGTACAAGAATGGACGTCTGGCTAAATCTGATCCCGCATTCTGGGCAGGTAGGGCTATTATGAACGATCCACAGGGATTGGAGAACCTGGACAGGGGTATCTTCTCTATTTACTTCTTTAACATTATGGAAGTACATCCCGGAGATGCCGTATTCCAGGACGCAGGTATTCCTCACGCATACCTGGAAGGACAGAACGTGGAGTTGATGGCTAACTCTGACAACGTTTTACGTGGCGGGCTCACGCCTAAACATATCGATGTACCCGAGTTACTGAAACATACCCGTTTCGAACCGGTACATCCTAAAATACTGGGTGGCGAAAGCGTACATGGCGGATTGGAGACTATCTACCATTCTCCCGCCCCGGATTTCGTTGTAAGCCGCATAGCAATGGAAGGTGATCAACGTTATGAACATACCAGTGAGGCGACCGAGATCATGCTGGTGATGGAAGGTGCTGCAGAGATCACTGAAACAGGTGGCGAAACGATCTCCCTGCAAAAAGGCCAGGCGGTGGTTACTTACTATAACACATCTTATAGTATCGAAAGCAATGGTGGCGTTGTGATCTTTAAAGCAAGCGTACCTGTTCAATCTATTTAAAATCAATTATCTTTGGCTAAATAATCTACCCACTATGAAGAAGGATTCTATCCGGGAAATATTTGTTATTGCCATGCTGATCTTCCTGTCCGCGTTATGTCGCATTTTCACTAACCAGATCGGTCTGTGGAATTTTAATGCTATCGGAGCAGCAGCCCTATTTGGCGGTATCGTACTGAAAGATAAGCGCCTGGCGTATGTTATTCCGTTATTGTCTTTATTTCTGTCTGACGTGTTCCTGCATTATTTCACCAACATTCGCGCACTGGCTCCTGATTATATAGGACAGCTGTTGTTTGTATATGGTGCGTTCCTGCTGATCACATGGATAGCTACACTGATAAAGAAAGTGAACGTATTGACGTTGCTGTTATCTTCTATCGGCACTGGTGTACTTTTCTTCCTGATCTCCAATCTGGGTACTTTCATCACAACAGATCTGTATCCTAAAACGGGTGCGGGTTTACTGGCATGTTATACCGCTGGTATTCCTTTCTATCAGTCAGATAATATGTTCAGCAGCTTTGCATTGAATGGCCTGATGGGTAATGTATTCTTTACCGCTGTGTTGTTCGGTGTATGGGCAGTATTAAAACAGGTAGTGATCACTCCGAAAGGCCAATTGGCGTAATAGGAATATAATAATATAAAAACGGCCGGCTGAGAGTGATCTTAGCCGGCCGTTTTTATACTCAGAATGAGTCTAGTTACATTATCTGATGATCGATGAGTTCATCAAAATAAAAAGGCGACCAGTGCCCCTGGCCGCCTTAATTTTCCCAAATTTGAATATAAACTGCGCCTTAGTCATCCAACTTGAGTACTGCGAGGAATGCTTCCTGCGGTACTTCCACATTACCAATCTGACGCATACGCTTTTTACCTTCTTTCTGTTTTTCCAGCAACTTACGTTTACGGGAGATGTCACCACCATAACATTTGGCGGTCACGTCCTTACGCATGGCGCTGATTGTTTCACGGGCCAGGATCTTGGCGCCGATAGCTGCCTGGATAGCGATCATGAACTGTTGACGTGGCAGCAGTTCTTTCAGCTTTTCACACAGTTTACGACCGAAGTCCTGCGCACGGCTGCGGTGGATCAGGGCGCTCAGTGCATCCACCTTATCACCATTCAGCAGGATATCCATCTTTGCGATGTCGCTATCACGGTAACCGATCGGCGCATAGTCAAAAGATGCATACCCACGGGTCTGGCTTTTCAATTTATCGTAGAAATCGAATACGATCTCTGTTAATGGTATCTCAAATATTAATTCAACCCGGGATGGGGTCAGATAGCTTTGGTTCAGCAGAATACCTCTCTTGCCAAGACACAGGGTCATGATATTACCAATATAATCGGGTTTGGTGATGATCTGTGCTTTGATGAACGGTTCCTCGATGCGTTCCAATGTGCTTGGTTCGGGCATTTCGGACGGATTGTTCACGGTAAAGGTTTCTTTTCTGGTGGTATGGGCAATGAAACTAACGTTCGGAACGGTGGTGATCACGGTCTGGTTGAACTCCCTTTCAAGACGCTCCTGGACGATCTCCATGTGGAGCATACCGAGGAATCCGCATCGGAAACCGAAGCCCAGGGCCTGGGAAGTTTCCAGTTCGAAAGTCAGGGATGCATCGTTCAACTGGAGTTTCTCCATACAGTCACGCAGTTCCTCGAAGTCTTCTGTATTTACCGGGAAGATCCCGGCGAATACCATTGGCTTTACTTCCTCAAAACCTTTGATTGACTCGGTACTGGGATTAGCACTCAGTGTGATGGTATCTCCCACCTTCACTTCTTTGGCATTTTTAATACCAGTGATGATATATCCTACATCCCCGGTCTTAACAGTTTGTGTAGGCTGTAGCCCCAGCTTAAGGATACCTACTTCATCAGCAAAGTATTCCTGGCCGGTATTGATGAACTTAACTTTATCGCCTTTTTTGATGGAACCGCTGAATATCCTGTAATAAGCTATGATACCGCGGAAGGAGTTGAATACGCTGTCGAAGATCAATGCCTGCAATGGCGCATCTGGCACTCCATCCGGAGCAGGAATGCGTTTTACAATGGCTTCCAGGATCTCTTCAATCCCGATACCGGCTTTACCGGAAGCCAGGAGGATCTCATCTTCTTTACAGCCAATGAGTTCTATGATCTGGTCCTTTACTTCAGGGATCATAGCACCATCCATATCGATCTTGTTGATCACGGGAATGATCTCCAGGTCATTTTCCAGCGCCAGGTAGAGGTTGGAAATGGTCTGAGCCTGGATACCCTGGGCGGCATCTACCAGTAACAATGCACCTTCACATGCTGCCAGTGCACGGGATACCTCGTAAGAGAAGTCTACGTGACCTGGAGTATCGATCAGATTAAATACATATTGCTGTCCTTCATGAAGATAATTCATCTGGATAGCATGACTCTTGATAGTGATCCCTTTTTCTCTTTCCAGGTCCATGTCATCCAGGACCTGTGCCTGCATATCCCTGTCGGAGATAGTTTTGGTATGTTCTAACAGCCTGTCAGCCAATGTACTTTTACCGTGGTCGATGTGTGCAATGATGCAAAAATTCCTGATATTCTTCATATATGCTTTTAAAACCAGGCGTTTAACGCCCCGCGTCAAGCCGCAAAGGTATTTAAAATTTGCCATTCCCAGATAGGACAATCGCGCGTATTTGGTACTATTTTATCTACATTTAATGTAAATAAAATACCATGGATCTACAACAACAGTTTGAAGCTGCCGCTACAACCAGCAAAACCCTACCTCAAAAGCCTGATAATGAAACACTTCTGCAACTTTATTCGCTCTACAAACAAGGTACCGAAGGAGATGTGAACACCGATCCTCCTTCAAATCTTTTTGATTTCGTAGCCAAAGCCAAATATGAGGCCTGGCAGAAACTGAAGGGAAAGTCTAAAGAAGACGCCCAGCAGGAATACGTGTCACTGGTAACGAAGTTGAAAGGATAACATTCTGCCTGTTCTTCCCTTTCCTGCTTCTTTTCGGGTTCCGATTCTTATTCATGAGCCGTATTGTGTACCTTTGATAAGTATGTTACACGCATTTAAGATTAGTGAAAGAACGCAGCATTTCCTTGATCTGGAAGAACAGTATGGCGCCCACAACTACCATCCGCTGCCGGTGGTGCTGGACCGGGGAGAAGGTGTATTTCTCTGGGATGTGGACGGAAAACGTTATTATGACTTCCTTTCAGGATATTCTGCCGTTAACCAGGGACATTGTCACCCGGCTGTCGTCAGTGCCCTTATTGAACAGGCACAGAAGCTGACCCTGACGTCCCGTGCATTTCATAACGACCTTCTTGGTGAATATGCGGCTTTCATTACGGATTACTTTGGCTACGATAAGGTACTCCCTATGAATACCGGCGTTGAGGCTGTTGAAACAGCCTTAAAGCTGGCGCGCCGCTGGGGATATGTTGTAAAAGGCATCCCTGAAAACCAGGCAAAGATCATCGTTTGTGCGAATAACTTCCACGGACGTACCCTGAATGTCATCTCCTTTAGTACTGACCCTTCTTCCCGGACAGACTTCGGCCCTTTTATGCCCGGCTATGAGGTCATCCCTTACAATAATCTGCCAGCCCTTGAAAAAGCGCTGCAGGACAAAAACGTCGCTGGGTTCCTTGTAGAACCGATCCAAGGAGAGGCCGGCGTAATGGTCCCAGACGAAGGCTACCTTTCAAAAGCCCGTCAGTATTGTGAAGACGCCAATGTGCTTTTCATTGCCGACGAGATCCAGACCGGTCTTGCCCGTACAGGCAAGATGCTTTGCTGCGATCATGAAAACGTACGCCCTGACATCCTGATACTTGGTAAGGCCCTCTCCGGCGGTGTTTTACCCGTAGCGGCGGTCCTGGCTGACGACGAGATCATGCTCACCATCAAACCAGGCGAACATGGCAGTACTTACGGCGGCAATCCCCTTGCCTGTAAAGTAGCCATTGCTGCACTGACCGTGCTGAAAGAGGAAAATATGATGGAAAATGCTGCCGCCATGGGAGAACTGCTGCGGCAGGAACTCGCGGCCCTCAACTCCCCGCACATCAGTATCATCCGTGGTAAAGGCTTGCTGAATGCGATCGTTATCAAACATGCCCATCAGGAAGCAGCGTGGGACCTTTGTCTGGCACTCAAAGAAAATGGATTGCTGGCCAAACCGACACATGGTGACAAGATCAGGTTCGCACCTCCCCTGCTGATAACAGCAGCCCAGATAAAGGAATCTGTGCAGATCATTGCAAAAAGTCTTGAAACATTATAGCATTCCCGAAACAGCATAACCGCGCATGTCCAAACAACAAAAAGCCATCCGTAGCAGCGGTTGGAAGACAGACTTCCTGATCGGATTTCCTGACGGATTATTACTATTATTTTTCACCACTTTCTTATTACATGGCTTGCCGGTCACTGTACAGCAATTCTATACCCTGAATGCCTGTATCTGGCTGTCGGGGGGCTTGCTGGTGATGATCTCCGCCTACCGGGCCAATCACGGTGACTCTCAGCATGACGAGAGCTCCTTATCTCCGGAGGAAAGGCAGAAACTCGAGCGGCTTAATATTAGTGACCCTGTTATAGAAGATATTGCCGCCGAAATGCAGCGGGACGCTGTAGAGTGGGAAGAGACGCTAGAAGCGCAGCAGGTCCGTGAAAGCCATTTCAGTCAGGCGGGTGCTATTCGTGGAGCATTGTTCACTGGGCTTTTCTTTCTTCTCGGTGGTATCCTTCCTTTCCTTCCTTATCTGCGTAATGAGAATTTCACTGTAGCGGCGAATAGTAGCTTGCTGTATGTGTTCATTGCAATAACTGTGTTTAGTTTACTGAAGTCAAGATTAACGAGCCAGGCGGCTATTCCTATTATATTGCGCAATTTGCTGTATGGTGGTGCTGTGTGGTTGGGGGCGTATATTATTCTTGTAGTGTTCAGGTAAGTTGTAATCTTGACTATTTCCTTTTCAAGCATAAGAACCGTTTTGTTTTTTATGTGGAATTAAGCTGACGGTGATTCTAGCGCTGACCATTTTACTTTGGTTTCAGTATGGGCTTGTGCGCTGTACCCCTTTTCGAGCCCTTACTATTTAGCTTTTTCAAGCGTAGGAGCTTTAGTGCTCTATTTAACTCCCGTCAAGCGTATGAGCGCTCTCAAAGGGCTAAAGCCTACAATCTCCATCTGAAACCTCGTCGTGGCGGTCTCCCAATAACTTTAACAGGACAATAAAACGTTTAGTCTTCCGACCATTTAATAGTGCAAAATTATTTACTGGAACGCGGAAAACATAAAAAAGCCCCGCGGAATCCGCGGGGCTTTTTACTATAATAGTGATAGTATTATTAATCACTCAGCCGGTACATTCTTCTTATTGTTCCCATTACTCAGGATCACACATACGAACGCCACAATTGCAAAGAGCACGGACAGGTAAAGGCCAATCTGTCGTTCAGGGCACTCGCCCATCTCGCACCTTGAAAACAGTACGAAGTTACGGAACGTCCATGCCACAAGGAATGCTGCTACAAAGAGGTTGATGCGTGCGGCCCACTTTCCCGGCACGAGAAAGAGTATACCTGAGATGACTGCGACGATAATATTCAATTTTCCAGGCTCACCAAAAGAAGAACCTGCGGTGTTCATACCGGTAAAGGCTAAATGTTTGCTTTCTATCGTTAACCAGGGCAGGAATGCACTGATGATCACGATAGCCACAGAAATTAATCCGAAGATAGTTGGTTTGTTCATATCTAAATTATCTCGCTCCCGGAGGACAATGTTCTTTTAAGTAATTAGTGTATAAAGCAGACAGGTGTTTGAATGTTCCTTGTCCTTCGTTGATACTGTGCGTACGGTTAGGATAAGACATAAACTGGAACTGCTTGCCATTTTTGATCAGCTCATTCTGTAACAGTTCAGCATTCTGATAATGTACGTTATCATCGCCGGTACCGTGAATGTATAGCAGATTTCCTACCAGGCCTTTCGTATAAGTAACAGGTGAGCCTTTTACATAATCTTCACGGTTCTCCTGTGGCAGTCCCATATAGCGCTCCTGATAAATGTTATCATAAGTGAAGAGGCTACCTACTGCGGCGATAGCAATACCGGTTTTATAGATCTCCGGATAACGGAACAGCAGGTTCAGTGTCATACCGCCGCCGCCACTCCAGCCCCATACAGCCACACGGGAAGTATCGATGTAACGGTAACGCTTAAACAACTCCTGTGCACCGGCTGCCTGATCGCGCACATTCACCTGTCCGACATTACGGTAGATGCTCTTACGCCATTTACGGCCTTTAGGTAAAGGAGTGCCCCTATTATCTATAGAGACGTAAATATATCCGTCAGCTGACATACTACCGTTGTAGATAAAGCTACGGCCCGCGCCATACTCGTCTTTCGCAGTAGCTGCCGCCGGCTCACCATATACATAGAAAACAACTGGATACTTTTTGGTGGAATCGAAGTTAGCCGGACGTGTCATCCAGCCATCCATAGTAACACCTTCAGGAGTAGTTACCTGGAAGAAGTCTACATTGTTCGCAAATCTCGAAGTCTGCAGGGTCTTTACAATATCACTCTTCTGATCGTCTCTGTGGTCAGGCAGGAAAACCAGCTCATTCCTCGGCTGAAAATAATGATTAGAGAAAGTATGTGCTGCATACTGCGCATCCGGAGAGATGTCATATTCATGGGTGCCATCTTCGATTGCCGGAGATACTCTTTCAGGAGTGCCTTTACCGTCCAGGGAGACCTTATAGAGGTATTGCTGGGTAGGATTGTCAGGAGATGCCAGTATATAAGCCTGGTTGTGTTGCTCATCGATCCGCAGCAGGTTTATGATATCATAGTTATCAGGTGTGATCAACTTCTCTTTACCATTCATGTCTACACTGTAAAGATGTCTCCAGCCGTCTTTTTCGCTTACCCAGATGAATGACTTACCACCGTTGGTCCAGTCCCATCCTGTCAGTTCGCTATTCCAACGGGAGCGGATATCGATCCAGGCGGAATCAGCTTCTTTATATATCTGCTTGGTCTTGCCGGTTGCCGGATCAGCAACAAACAGTGTGCTTTCATTCTGCTTTCTGTTGAGCTGCTGTAATATCAGTCCTGTTTTGGCCGGATTCCATTCCAGGCGTGTAATGTAGTGTTGTTGAGGATCACCGGGCACCTGTAACCAGGTCGTCTTAGCAGTGGCAATGTCTACCACACCCACGCGGCAGGAAGAAGGACTTTCGCCTGCTTTAGGATATTCCACCGGAACGGTGTATGAATAAAGAGAATCGGTATTATCGATCATGAGGAAGTCCCTGATCTTACGGGCGTCTATCTGCCAATAGGCGATAGAACGGCTATCGGGGCTCCAGCGGAAGCCATCGCGGCAGTCAAATTCCTCTTCGTAGGCCCAGTCGAAGGTCCCGTTGATCAGACGACGATCGCCATCTTTGGTCAGGGCCTTTATTTTGCCGGTAGCAATGTCTTCTACATAAATATTATGTCCGCTCACGTAGGCTACCTGTTTCCCATCAGGGGAAATTTTCGCAAACATGAGTGATGAGGCGGGTAATCCTTTACCCAATTGTTGCAATTTTCCACCGGGTACATCCAATAACCAGTAGTCACCCCTGGTTTTATATCTCCAGACTTTCTGCGATTTTGTATAGATCAGCCATTTATTTTCATCCGGCGTGTAGAAGAAATCTTCCACCTGGATGGGAGACTGCCCCGTAGGCGTCAGCGAACTGGTAGGGATCTTTACACTCTGGCGTCCTTCCTTTGCATTATAAGTGGAGATACTGGAGCCATTAGCCTCGTAGATGGACTGTCCGTCCCTACCCCACTTAACCTGTTTCCAGGGTTGGGCACTGGCACTTCCCGCAATCAGGCAGATTAAAAAAATAAGTGTCCTGCTGCCGGGACAACTAAGATAACGTAAACGCATTATGTCTGAAAATTTGAAACGGCAATATAAATCATTGAGGGCAAATGACCTTTTCCGTTTGTGGAAAACTTATTGTGGAAAAGTTTTATACAAATGAGATACAACAAGTTATTAGTTAAATTTATATATTTATGCTGTTAAATCGAGCACGAAAATTGCTAATGTCATATCCGTGAATATTCGTCGAATACGTATAGACTAATTTAACCAATATATTTTTTTACTAATTAGTATCCTCTGAAAAACACTTTTTATTATGATTCAGGTGACATATACCTACAAAAACCGAGAATTCCTGCAGCTCGAAGACAACTTCATGAATCAGCTTGCGCAGATGGGAGTACGCCAGATGCATGCTTTGCTGGAACCACTATCAGACTCCCTTGTAAATGAGACGGGAAAGATCCGTATTAATCTTGATCAGCATCCTAAGATCGAGTTGGAAGGCTTCAGCAATCCGGTAAAGGACCAGATCGAGATGGTATTGCGCGGGGAGTAGGTCAGCGGACTTCGACATCTGCCAGTTTATAAAAGGTGGCATGACGGACTGGTTGCATCGGGCGATGTTTGAATTCGCTCCATACCTTAGTAAATGCAGCCCCATAGTAGAAGATAATAGCACTATAGAAGATAAAGAGCATCAACAGCACTGCGGAGGCAGAAGCCCCATATAAAATTCCAATATTGCCCCCATACAGCAACCGGCGCAAGACCAGTTTCCCTATACTAAATAAAACTCCGGTAAGCAATGCTCCTGAGAATGCAACTTTCCAGGTCGGCCGTGCATCAGGTAGATAACGAAACAACACCGCAAACCAGGACGTTACGATCAGTAACGATACCAGTTGGGTGAATACTCCGCTGAATACAAATGCGGCGCGGGGGAATACCTCATGTACATAACTGCCAAGAAACGCATGTACGCTTTCAGCCATCAGACTGGCCAGAAAGAGAATACCCGCTGCCCCGATAACGATCAAAGAGCGTAAGCGGTCCAGTAAAGACTGCAAAAAGCTTTCTTTCTCCGTTTTCCGGATCATCCATAACTGATTCAGGGAGCTTTTAATCACCTTTAACGAGGTCGTGGCCACAAACAGGAGGAAAATGAATAATATAATAGCCACGGGCCAGGTCTGCGCCAGTCCGCGAAAGCCTCTTAACGTGACCACTACCTGTTCGGCACTTTCATGACCTACCAGTTCTCCCAGCCGCGTGATCAGCTGCCTGCCGATAGACCGGCGGTTAAAAAGCAGCCCCAGTACCTGTACAAGGATCAACAAAATAGGTGGAAGCCCAAAACTGACGAAAAACGCAGTCGCCCCTGCCAGGCGTAGTGGATCATTTTTTTGTAACAGCTGAAATGCGACGCGTAATGTACGTGTGATACTTTTGATATACTCTCTGGACATTATTGCGAAAAATATGGTCCGCTCTTTAACGTATAAAAACCATGCCTTTTTAGCAACGCTTCTTTACAAACTACCGGGTCAGGACAAAAAAGAATTGCCTTATCTGTACCCTGTCAGGAATCACGTTATGGTCAAATACCAGTGTATTGAATTGAAAAGCACTATCGGTAAGATGTGTTACCTCACATAAGGTAGTATCCAGCTTGAAATAAGTAGGCGTCAATGCTTCATAGGCCATTGAATCAGCCTTACCGCCCAGGTAAAGAAAGGCGGCCCCTGTGCCCAGGTTTGTCTGGAAGTCGATATAATTAATTGTTCCAGGATAATCTTTCACCTCATATTTAGTGTAGGCGGTATCCCCATTCTCTAAAGTATATTGCTTATCGATGGTTTGGTGGATATACCATTTACCATCGTAGTTAAGTTGGCGAACAGGAGTGTCATCTTTTTTACAGGCAGCCAGTGCTAAAACGGCTAGAACCAGTAGTTTCTTCATGGAACGATTGATTGTCAGGCGCTAAATTACTATAAAACGGCCGTTCTTATCAAAAAGTTACATTTCGGCGTTTTCCGGCTTGTCTTTTTTGCTGCCTAATTTGATCTTCACCTTCCCATCTTCTCCGTCTTGTGCCCGCAGATGTAACACAATACCCTTTTTACGGCGGTTCCGCTTTTCTTCCTTATCAACAACATCTTCATCCCGTTTGGGGTTACGAAGCGGCACTGTGATGTACATATCGGTGCCTTTGGTCATGGCATATACGCCGGAAATATCCATATAAAGTGCGCTTGAATTTATCTGCATGGGTGGAACAATGATCTTGTTCCCTTGCAACGTCAGTGTATTCTTCAGATTATCGAAAGTGATATTACCCAGGTTGCGTCCCCTGAATAGCAGTCCGCCGATATCTTCCAGCGGTGCAAAGTGGACGAGGGCCCCGTTACGCAGATCAAACGACAAGGTGCCGTACATTGACTGGGGCGCCATTTTACCATCGTCCTTAACGTTGCCAGTTATGGCTGCGGTAGCGGAAAAGATGCCCTTTAAGTTTTTTGCTGACAGCGACTGCATCCCGAAATTGTTGAATGCATGGAATAACTGGTCGACATGTACGTTCTTTATATTGGAGTTGATCTTAAAGCGATTGTTTACCCCATCCTGCGTCATTGTACCTGACATATTGATACTCCCTCCTGCATGCAGCAAAGACATCTGCTGAAGATGAATATCCGATTGATCCAGCGACATTTCCGCCTTAACCTGTTGGGCCATGAAATTACCATAGGTCAGCTTGTCGAGTAACATGCGTATATTGACATTACAGCTGTTTAGCACCACGTCCAGCTGACTGGCGATGCGGCTTATATTCCGGCGATTGGCCACTGCCCGTGAACGTTTTCCCTGTTTTCGCTTTCCGAGGAATGACCGGAATTCGTCCAGGTCGATCCCTGTACTGCGCACGTTCCAGTTCAATTGCAGTTTATCCGGAGCGGTAAAATACAGGCGCGTGATATTCTGCACGCTACCTTCCATCTGCAGACTGCTTTTCCGGGTGTTGATCGTGATATTGTGCAAAGCAAGGTCCTGCCCGTTGAAGTCCAGCAGTGCGTTACAATTGCTGAATTGTAAATTACGCGGTGTATACTCCATTACACCCTGCATCAACGCTACCGTCCCTTTCAGATAAGGCAGAATGGTATCACCGGCTGTGATACCACCTTTATAATACAGAGCAGCTTTGGCTGTTCCACCGGTAAAGCTGAACACATTTTCATCTCCTTGTGCTTCATTCAAGGCTGTTAGCGGAAAGTCTGCGTTGAAATACCCCATCAGCGTAGGATGTTTCAGATTGGTAATATGGACAGTATCTGCAGAAACCGGGATGCTTTTATAGATCTTCGCTTTAAGCCCATACAGGCTTATGATGGAGTTTTCATCTACCCGTGGCTGACCTGGCATCCATTCATTCGAAAAGCTGCCGGCAAAACTGCATTCCTGCAACTCCATACCTTTTGTGGTAACCACATTGTTAACAGTCTTCCAGGTAACATACACTGAAGTTTTATCGCCCGGCTGCATGTGCCCTTTCAACTGTGCATCTACATCCAGTGGATGTTCCATATTGATGCTATCCAGTTTTGATGATATTTTCGGTGTCAGCAGGGAAGTCGCAAGCCGGAACGGGATCTTATCTGCAACAATATGTACCGTAAATGCCCGTTGCTGTTCTCCGAAAGAGAAAGTCGCCCCGGCTGAAATGGTTTGTCCTCCGATACGTAATGCCTGTTGGGGAATACTTAATGTTTTGCTTACCCGGTTATAGCGGACTTCGAGATCTGTCTGCACGGCCTTGTCCTTCAGGTAACTCCCCTTTTCTGTATTGAATGCAAGGCTAAGTACCCTGAGTGATGTGTTCATATTACAGGCCCAGCCTGAATCGTTGTTCCTTAGGCTACCTTTTAGATCGGCGATATCGAAGCTGAACAATTTATGTTTCTGCCGGTTGTCTACTATAAACCTGATGTCAGATAATTGCAGACGGGTAATGTCCGGCCCCTTCCCTTTCTCTTTACCATCGGCCTTCACGCTGGTATTACGTTTCAGCATACTGGCATTACTGTAGCCGGTGCTGTCTGTAAACAAGCAGATAGTACCTTTTTCCAGGGAGATCTGCCGGATATCCAGCTGCTTTCTCAGCAGGGAAAAAGTATTTATCTCTACGAAAATACGTGCTACATTGAGTAACTGATGCTGGTGTGTGTTCCAGAGACTATCCTTGATATTCACGCCCTCCAGGGCTACGGAAACGTTCGGGAAACTATGCACCAGTGAAGGTTCCATGTCTTTGATCTCCAGTGTACCTCCGTGAAGTCTGTCGCTCAGCCTATCACTGATCTGTTGCAGAATGCCAGCTTTGTTATGGCGGATATATAAAGCTAGTCCAAGCCATAACAACACAAGTATAGCGAGGAGGCTGCCGGAAACAATCAGGGTTATACGAAGCCATTTCTGCATGTGGGGTATTTACATTAAATTAAATATAGCTTTTTGTTTTAATTAACACAAAATGTGCCGTAGTTCCAGTTTGTTGGAATGGCTTTTGTATTTTAATGAATCACATATGGAAAAACATACCTATCAGACAGGCATCATTGGCAACTGCGCATATCTCGCGCATGTCAATCTGAATACGAACATAGACTGGCTTTGCTGGCCACGGATGGACAGTTCCTTTATCTTTGGCGGAATGCTCGACAAGAATAAGGGAGGCGAGTTTTCCATCCTTCCTTCGGGGGAATATACGTCAAAGCAGTACTACCTGGAGAATACGAATGTCCTCTGTACTGAAGTCACCAGTGAGAGTGGCAGGTACCGCATTACGGATTTTGCGCCCCGGTTTTACCAGTTTGAAAGATATTTCAAACCGCTGATGCTGATCCGCAAAATAGAAGCGCTGGAAGGTAATCCGCGTGTGCGGGTGAAATGCCAGCCGGTTTGTGACTATGGCAGTGGTTTTCTCAAGGCCCAGCGCGGCAGCAATCATATAGAATTCCTGGGATGTGAAGAGAACCTGCGACTGACCACCAATATTCCCATGAGTTATCTTTTCGAAGAAGAACACTTTGTGCTGAATGAAGATAAATACCTACTGCTGACGTACGGGAATCCGCTGGAAGCCCCGCTGAACAGTACTGCAGAACGTTTCCTCCGCGAAACGACCGTGTACTGGCGTACCTGGATCAAACACTCCAATATCGCCAATTTCTACCAGCCAGCTGTGATCCGCTCAGCCCTCACCCTTAAGATACACCAGTACGAAGATACCGGCGCCATCATTGCCGCCAGTACTACCAGTTTGCCCGAATATCCGGGCAGCGGCCGTACCTGGGATTATCGCTACTGCTGGTTGAGGGATACGTTTTATGTGATCACCGCCCTGAACCATATCGGGCATTTCGAGGAAATGGAGAAGTATTTCAGTTATGTGGCTGACATCTCCTTTTCCGGCGATTATCGCTATCAGCCTTTGTATGGCATTACAGGCAAAAAGAACCTGGTTGAACAGATACTGCCACACCTGGACGGATACCTCGGTAATCAGCCTGTACGTATCGGTAATCAGGCGTACGAACATATTCAGAACGACATTTACGGTCAGGTACTTATTTCAATGTTACCGTTGTACACGGACCATCGCTTTATCTTTTCCGAGCGCAAGGACTCCACCTGGTGGATCGAATACCTGTTAAGCAAGATAGAACATACTATAGACGAGAAGGATGCGGGCATCTGGGAATTCCGCAACTTCGCCAACATACACTGTTATAGTAACCTCTTTCAATGGGCTGGTTGCTCTGCCGCCGAGAAAATGGCACGGACCATCGGTAATGAAGAACTGGCGCAAAAAGCTGCTGTACTGAAACAACGCGCTGCTGCGCATATCGAGAGTTGTTATGATCCTGTTCGAAAAGTTTACACCAACGCCGCCGGTAGTCAGCATTTGGATGCCAGTACTTTGCAGCTGATCATGATGAATTATCTTGATCCTGCTTCTGAAAAGGCGAAAGACCATCTTATTGCGCTTGAAAAAGAACTTAAAACTCCGCAGGGATTGTTCTATCGTTACCTCCACTCTGATGACTTCGGAAAGCCGAAGACTACTTTCCTGGTTTGTGCGTTCTGGTATGTGGAGGCGCTTGCCTGTGTTGGACGTGTTGATGATGCTATACGCGAGTTTCAGAATTTGTTGCAATATTCTAATCATCTGTCGTTGTTCAGCGAGGATGTGGATGAAGAGAATGGCAGTCAGTGGGGGAATTTCCCGCAGGCATATAGCCATGTGGGATTAATGAATGCAGCGTATCGGATATCGATGAAGCTGGACGTACCGATATTTATTTGATGCGGGTTTGAGTTGACAGTGATTCTAGCGCGGACCTTCTTACTTGGGCGGTGCGTTGTTTGAAGCGTTCTGTTGTATTTCGCGGATTTGAGCTGACGGTGATTCTAGCGCTGACCTTCTTACTTTGGTTTCAGTATGGGCTTGTGGGCTGTACCCCTTTTCGAGTCCTTACTATTTAGCTTTTTCAAGCGTAGGGGCTTTTGTGGGCTATTTAACTCCCGTCAAGCGTATGGGCACTCTCCAAGGGCTAATGCCCACAAGCTCCATCTGAAACCTCGTCCTGGCGGTCTCACAATAACTTTAACAGGACAATAAAAAAGCTTGCCTTCCGATTGTTGCACTCATGTAATGATTCAT
This sequence comes from uncultured Flavihumibacter sp., assembly GCA_902168105.1. Lineage (GTDB taxonomy): Bacteria > Bacteroidota > Bacteroidia > Chitinophagales > Chitinophagaceae > Chitinophaga. The sequence continues at coordinate 41,318 of CABHOY010000058.1, read as the reverse complement.
GACAATCAGGCGGCCTGCTAGTGACAGCTTCTTTGATATTCAGTAAGTCACAGGAATTTTGTTTCTGTTTCCGATACTTATATGCATTGCATATTTTGTCGCCATTATATTACTTGAGCCTTATACTACAAAACATTGTGAAAGCGGAGAGGTGGCCTATCTATACAGGCCACCTCTCCGCTTTTTTAGCAATGATGTTACTATGTCTGATTCAATAATATTCTTTCACTCAGTAATAGCAGTTATTGTGATCAATAAGTATAAGCTTTCCTGCTATTATCTATGATACCAATGTTCTTAGAAAGGCTCTTACTTCCTGGTGATTTCTAAGGTAATATCTTGCGGCTGATACCTGGCTGCCTACTTTGATTGTGACAGCGTTTGGTGGTAGTGCCTTAAATATGTCTTCGTCGGTATGATCGTCTCCTATGGCAAGTGTGAAATCAAATCTGCGTTCCTGTAACCATGATAAGGTGGCCTTTCCTTTGTTGATCTCTACATTTTTGATCTCAATTACTTTATCGCCGGGTAGAAGTTGCAGACCAATATCGCTGGTGAAATACCGTAAAGTGTTCATCAGTTCATTGGCACGTAATTCACCGAGGCCGGTTTCTACCTTACGGTAATGCCATACAAGCGAATAACTTTTTTCTTCAATAAAGGAGCCTGGCGTACGGTCCATATAGGTGTCTAGAATAGGCAGGATGTCCTGTTTCCATTGGGCAGTCAGCCCTGGTAACATTTGCCAGTCCTCTCCGTATTTTTTGGTCCATGCCCCATGTTCGGCGATGAGGTCCATCGGGAGATGTCCCAGCCATTCCTCCAATGTTTCATGCTTACGGCCACTGATCATCACCACCTGATTGGCAGGATCATCTGAGAGGGTTTTAAGTAACTGATAGAGGTCCTGGTCGGGAGACGCCATGTCAATGTTAGTCTGGAAACCGACTAATGTGCCGTCATAGTCCAGGAAGATAGCACGTTTACCAGCGCTCTTATAGTCATTCATGACGGCAGCCTGCATATTCATGTTCATGCGCCTGGCCAGCATGGATTGCTGTAACTGTTTTACTTCCTGCAAGCGGTCCATAAACAGTTTTACCCAGTGAGAGATATTGAACTTTGCTACCACCTGCCGCATTTGTTTCATACGGCGCTGTTGTTCTCTCTCGGGCATATTCAAGGCCTGATATAATCCTCTTGCGATAGCGCCGATGTTATTTGGATTAACGATCAGCGCATCTATAAGTTCTCTCGATGCACCCGCCATTTCACTTAATATCAGTACGCCATCATTATTCTTGCGACTAGCCACGTACTCTTTACTCACCAGGTTCATACCATCACGCATAGGTGTAACCAATCCGACCTCCGCGAAATTATATAATGCAGCCAGTACTTCTACAGGGAATGAACGGTAGAAATAATTTATAGGATGCCAGTTTATAGTACGGAAACGGGCATTGATACCACCTGCCAGCATATCTATTGCTTCCTTTAATTCTTTATACTGGGGTACCGTGTCCCTGGAAGGAACGACGATCATATACAGAATGACCTTCTCGACATATTCAGGATATAATTGCAGAAACAGTTCAAATGCCTGTAGTCGCTGAATAATGCCTTTACTATAATCCAGTCTGTCGATAGACAGCACCATACGCGTATGCTGAAAATTCTCTTTCAGACTTTCCATCTGTCTTAATACCTCCGGATCGTCCGAAAGCTGTTCGAATTTCTCATTATCAATACCCATTGGAAAGGTCTCTGCGATCACTGCACGGTCATTGACCATTACCACGTTCGCGGATGCATTGACCGGCAGCAGACGGGTAACTGCATTGAGGAAATGATGGCTGTCGTCAAAGGTATGAAAGCCTAAAAGGTCAGCACCGAGCATGCCCTCGAGCAGCTCACAACGCCAGGGTATGAGACGGAAAAGTTCAAAGGATGGAAAAGGTATATGTTGAAAATAACCGATGGCCACATCAGGTAGTTCGGCACGGATCATACCTGGCAATAATAACAATTGGTAGTCATGTATCCAGATCACATCACCTGGTTCCGCCACCTGTAAAACAATATCTCTGAATTTACAATTTACCTGATAATAAAAATCCCAGTACACCTGTTCATAGCGGGCATAAACGGACATATAGTGGAAAACAGGCCACAGTACCTCATTTGAAAATCCCTCATAATAGTTGTTAATTTCTTCCTGTGTCAGATATACAGGCATCAGGTTAAGCTCTCCAAGTTGATCCCTGATCTGTGGTTGCGCTTCGTCAATCACATCGATGCCAGGCCATCCTATCCAGATATTGTAGCCTTGCCTGTAAATGGATCCCAAGCCTGTAGCCAGACCGCCTTCACTCGGATTTAACACATATTCGCCGTCTTTCTCTGTGATCTTTACCGGTAGCCTGTTAGATACAATAATGGTTTTACTCATAATACAGTTATTTATTCAAAAAATCTATGCTAATGTCAGTGCCAGTCTCTCTGTACGGAGAGCACTTCACAAAAAACGCACCTGAAATAGATACGGAAATAAACGCAGCCTGCTTTATGGGATACAATGGATAGCAGCGCCAGTGGTAAAGCGCTCAATATACGCAAATTTATGGTATCTGTTTTGAGACAAACTCGTACATTAGAAAAACAATACAAGAGATTAAGATAGATAAGGCTGAAAAAAGTGAGCGTAAATTTAGAATGAAGCATGACAAGAAAAACAATACCAGACAAATAAAAAATAATACAAAAGACAAAACGTAACCCGTATCAAACTAAAATAAAACCAAAGCTACAAGCGAATTATAAACGAATAAAACGTAAACGAGATGGAAAAAAGACAATTGGGCAGATCAGCTTTACAGGTTGCACCTTTAGCTTTTGGCGGAAATGTATTCGGCTGGACAGCGGATGAAGCAACATCGTTTTCCTTATTAGATGCATTTGTCGCCGCTGGCTTCAATACCATAGATACTGCAGACTCATACTCTCATTGGGTGCCAGGTAACAGTGGCGGAGAATCTGAAACAATTATCGGCAAATGGTTAAAGAAAAGCGGTAAACGTGACAAGGTGATCATATCAACGAAAGTAGGCGGCGGCAAAGTAAGAGATCTTTCACCTGCCTACATCGAAAAGACTGTAGAAGACTCGCTACGCAGATTGCAAACAGATTATATTGACCTCTACCAGTCGCACTACGATGATCCAAAAACTGCTGTAGATGATACGCTTGCTACTTACGACAAACTGGTGAAAGCCGGAAAGGTAAGAGTAATCGGCGCATCGAACTTCAGCCCTGAAAGACTTTTACAATCACTGGAATCCAGTGAAAGAAATGGTTATCCCAAGTATGAGTCTCTACAACCTTTATACAATCTTCACGACCGCCAGCACTTTGAAAGAGAATATTTACCCATTACACAACAATACGAACTGGGTGTGATAAGCTATTACTCTCTGGCTAGCGGTTTTCTTAGTGGTAAATACAGAAGCAAGGAAGACGCCTCAAAAAGTCCGAGAGGTGAAAAGGCTGTCAGCTATCTTGACGACCGCGGGCAAAATATCCTTGACACACTTGATGAAGTAGCGGCGGGCTTTAACACCACTCCTGCGAGTGTTGCTATTGCATGGCTGGTACAGCGTCCCGGCATTACTGCCCCTATTGTAAGTGCTACTGATACAAAGCAACTCGAGGATCTCGTGAAGGCTACTCAACTTGGGCTGGATGCAGGTGCGATAGAGAAGTTGAATATTGCGAGTGATTATTTGTGAGGCTAATTACTTTGGGGGATGAAGCGTTTTATTCTATTGCGCGGATTTGAACTGACAGTAATTCCAGTGCTGGAATCGCTGTCAGTTCAAATCCGCGTAAAACAAATTCCAAGTATATTTATGCGAGAAGATAATAAAGTCACCATTATAACTAAAGTAAGAACGTAACCGCCAGCACAAACCGCACAAAACAAATGCCTGAGTAAACCTATGCTTGAAGAAGTCAGATAGTAAAGCCCTGAAGTAAGAATCACCTACAGCAAAAACCTACGTAAAATACATACGCAACTCAGCCAATCCGAACCACAGTTTTTCCGATGCCCTTTAACTTACGGCTAGCCTCAACAGCAGCAGCCACTTCCTCCATGCTGATCACCTCCCCAATCGGTACTTTTATAGCCCCACTGTCAATTGCATCCGCTAACGTATCTAATGACGCCGGCGTTCCCTGCGTCTCAAAATTCCCTCCAGTAATACTTCTTGCCCGCAAGGACTCTTTGTCCGCTACAAAGGCAGTGGTCAGTGCAGCCCCTCCTACTTTCACCAGAGACGTCATTGCCTTGAAGACAGTTTGCGGACTGACAAGATCTATCAGCCCTTCAACACCTGAAGGATATTTTGATCTGATCTCCTTCTCTACAGATAATTTCTTATAGTTAATTGTCTCTTTGGCTCCCAGCTTCTTCATCCGCGCAGCGCCTTCTTCACTACTAACGGTTGCAATAACGTAGATCCCCTGCATATGGGCGAGTTGCACGATGAAGGACCCTACCCCGCCGGTAGATCCGACAATTAGTAGCGTTTGTTCGTGTTTAAGTCCGAGACGTTCCAGTAACTGAAGCGCCGTCATTCCGGCAGTAGGTATTGCTGCAGCCTCAAGCAGGGAAACAGTCTTTGGAGCAAGAGAGATCGCAGCTTTTTCAGGTACAACAACGTATTCCGCATAGGAGCCTTCACCAATGGGCGAATGAATGAATTGTCCATAGATCTTATCCCCTGGTTTGAAATGCGTAACACCTTCCCCGATAGCCTCAACAGTACCTGCTCCGTCCACACCGAGGACCATGGGGAAATTATGTGGCATCTTTCCATCGAGAATGCCGTCTATTAATTTCCAGTCAAACGGATTCATACCTGCAGCGGCTACACGTACGAGGATAGTACCTGGTTTTACCTGTGGTGTGGGCAATTCCATCACCTGGGGAATGGCTTTAAACTGGGGAACGGCGACAGCCTTCATAAATTCAGTTCGAGTTATCTGGTTAATCAATATGATGGTTCTTGGGTACTGCTAAACGTTGCGCACTGTAAATACCAGCATGACCGCTGAAGTAGTAAGCAGTGAAACAAGCTACAGCAAAATATAGTACATGTGACGTGCCAAAAAGCTCTACCCCCATTAAAGTACAGGCAATAGGCGTGTTTGTGGCACCTGCAAATAAGGCAATAAATCCGAGACCTGCAAACAAATCCACCGGGGCACCTAAAAGTACTGCCAATGTATGGCCTAAAGTTGCGCCGATGAAAAAGAGCGGCGTTACCTCGCCTCCTTTGAATCCCATGCCCAGGGTAATGGCGGTGAATAGTAATTTCCAGAACCAGCCCCAGGGCGAAATAGCGGTTGTACTAAAGGCTGAAACGATACTAACACCGTCAGGATCAGGGCTGGTCACACCTAAACCAATATAATCGCGGGTACCCAACAGGTAACAGCCTGCAATGATGATGACGCCCCCTACAACCGGGATGAGCCAGGCAGGACGGATCCATTTCTTTGCACCTGCTTTTATGTTATGCATGCAGATTGAGAAGAGATTGCTGGCGAGACCAAAGGCGACACCGGCAAGTATTACTTTCCCTAGTAGCATGAAATCAAAGTGAATGAAATGGAAGACGATGTTACTTTTATCAAAAAGGATCTGGTAATGTGTATGATGGATACCCCAGGCAGAGCAAACAATATCTGCAAACACGGCTGCTATGAGACAGGGGATCAATGCATCGTACCGGATCAGACCAATAGCCAGCACCTCTAATGCAAATACCGTCCCGGTAAGGGGTGTACCGAAAACCGCGCCGAAGCCGGCCGCTATCCCGGTCATGAGGATGATACGTACATCAGCAGCAGACAGGCGCATCCAGCGGGCCAGCATATTGGCCATACTCCCTCCTATCTGTACTGCTGTTCCTTCCCTGCCGGCAGAGCCTCCAAACAAGTGCGTGATGATCGTTGTTATTAATACCAGAGGAGCCATCCGTGCTGGTACGCCGCCGCCTGGCTGATGGATCTCATCCATGATGAGATTGTTCCCCGCTTCTGCATTACGACCCAGTTTCTTGTATAAGAAGTAGATCAGTACCCCGGCTAAAGGTAAGAGATAAAGCAGCCAGTCATGCTGTTGGCGAATTGTGGTCACCTCTTCCAGTAACCAGAGGAATAAAGCCACTAGAGAGCCTACGATAATAGATACGGGAATAATGATCACGGTCCAGCGGATCAGCTGATAAGCGATCGATAATTGTTCCACCGAATGTTTAATGTATTTCATTAGCCTACAAATAAATACGAATTATCAATCCTCCCCTCCCGGAGAAGATGGTTATTTGCAGGCGCCATCAGACTTGCCCTTAATAGTGAGGCGAAGACGGTTCTTGTGCAGGAAGACACCATTTCCTGGTATAACACAAATATACCATTTGTAAGTGTAAAAAAGTGAAAATATAGTTAAAGACGTGTGATTTTTAGAATGTCTACAGTTTCTTTTAGCAAATTTGTATTAACTTAAATACTATTACAAGTAACATAAAGAAATTCAGCAAGTCAAATATGAGATTGTTCTTACTGCTTAGCCTGCAACTGTCGACGACGTACTGTGCCTATGCTGCTGCAGACACAGCTATTGTGAGTATCAGCGGAGATACTACAAAATCTGCAAATGTTGTGCCAACGACATCGTCGCCTGAACAGGAACAAACATCTGTTCCTGTATTTAATACGAACCTGAATTATGGTCGTCGTATTCCAAATTATAGCGCCAGGCTTACCAGTATTATCGTCCCTACAGCAATGCTTACCTATGGTGCCGTATCGCTGACTGGAGGTAAATTACGTTCCCTGGACCAGAGTACCCGGAAAGAGATCATGGAAGATCATGGAACTTTCCGTACCGATATCGATGATTATCTGAAATATGTGCCTGCTGCCGCAGTGTATGCGTTAAACATGGCAGGCATTAAGGGTAAACATAATTTCGCAGATCGTACCATCTTATTGGGGATGTCATCCATTATCACCAGTGGGGTCACTTTCGGTATTAAGAGTGGTACGAACAGGCTTCGTCCCGATGGTACCACCTATAACTCCTTCCCTTCCGGTCATACTTCTATCGCCTTTATGACGGCCCAGTTCATGTGGGAAGAGTATAAAGATGTAAGTCCGTGGTATGGTGTAGCCGGTTATGCTGTGGCAACTACTACCGGCGTATTGCGCATTTACAACAACCGTCACTGGGTAAGTGATGTCATTGCAGGTGCCGGAGTTGGTATTCTGAGCACTAAAGCTGCTTACTGGATGTATCCGAAGATACAACGTCTCTTCGTTCATGATGCAGGTCCATCTTCAACAAAAGTTTTACTGATGCCGAATTATAATGCACAGTGGAAGTCTGCAGGACTGTCCTTGATGTTGCTGAAATAATTCATGTCTCACGATATTTTCAGGGCAGGGACCTTTATTGGTCCCTGCTTTTTTTATTGCTTTCCCTTATCGGATCTTATGGCCGCACTTCCCTCTCCCCTTCTGAATATCAGCCCCAACTTGGTATTTTGTCTGGAATAGTTTAATTTGAAGATATAACACCCCAAATGCATGTCAAGTATTTACGCTTTGTTGGTTGGTATCAACCGATATCATCCGGATACTGATATTAATCCCCTGAGTGGCTGTGAAAATGATGTAAAACGTTTTGAAGAATACCTCGGACAATTATACCCGGAAGAAAGAAGGACAATAAAAACATTATCAGGGCATCAGGCCACGCGGAATGAAGTTATCAGACAGTTCAAAGAAGTACTTATTAATGCCAGCATAAAGCCGGGTGATATTGTTTTATTCTATTTCAGCGGACATGGTTCCTATGCCTGTAGCAATCCGGCCTTCAGGGACTTTGATGTACTGGGACAGGATGAAACATTGGTACTATACGATAGCCGTTGTGATGGCAACTATGATCTGGCAGATAAAGAACTGGCGCTATTGCTGCATAAGATACCCCACGGAGCGGATATCGTCTGCATTATAGACTCTTGTCACTCGGGGTCGATTACCAGGGAAATTGAGGCTAAAAACACCCAAAAAGTGCCTGTCCCTGGTAGTGCTAAACAGACCCCGTCACGGGATGCTGAAGAATACCGTGAGCTATCAGCTTATCTGAGCCCCGACGATGATCTAAGCTACGAAAAGATGGCGGCGGAAGGCCGCTTGCTGATCCCATCTACCCGCCATATTGTATTGAGCGCCTGTGCCCGCGGGGAAGTTGCATATGAAAGTACTACGGCCGCTACAGCCGTATTTACCAATGCGTTGCTAACTGCATTAAAGGAAGGCCAGCCAAGCTACGTCACCCTGTTCGAATATGTTCAGGCACTTTTACAAAGACAATCCGAGCCACAAACACCCCAGTTGAGGGTATATGAGGGATATAATCCTGAGAAGACCTTCCTGGGAGAAGGAGTGCAGGAAGGTCAGCCAGTATACCGTGTACGGCTCCGGAATGGTAAATGGACCATCAATGCAGGGGCCATACATGGATTAAAGAACGACAAAGCCAGTATGCAGGCTACTGCTATCAATATCTACCGGGATAAGGCGGCAACCCTTAGAAGTTCCCTGGCTATGGTGGGATTAGACACAAGTGAGCTGTCAGGGGTCCAGCTTCCTCCTGGAATATATCCGGCAGGAATAGGCAATCTGCTCCCCATCATCGATGTACATGTGGAAGGCCCTGCTAACGAAGTATCGCAATGGATGCGGATAGCGGACAAAGGCGGCCGTCAGGGGAAAATAAGATCCTTCACCGGTAAGGATATCGTGTATGACTACCAGGTGGCTTTCGAAGATGATGCTATTGTGCTGAAAGATCAAGACGGAACTCTTGTTCATGGGGCGAGGCCTGTTAACGAAGAGACTATCAGCTATGTGTATGATTGCTGCAGGCAGATCGCTCAGTGGAAGTTGCTCCTGCAGTTGCAGAACCAGGCAATGAATGAGCATGATTTTAAAATTGATTTCAGTGTGGATGTTCTGGTCGATCCTGAAAAAGGGATATGGCAGTCTATCACGGACAGTGATACGCTTATCCTTGCCGATGGCCAGCAGGTGTTATGCAGCATCCGGCTGGAAAACAAGTCGGATATTGCGTACTATGCAGCCGTGTATTCACTCTACTCCAACTATGGCATTAAAAGAAGAACGGAGGATGTTGACGCCAGCGTACTGATAAAAGGTCAGCCCATACCTGCGTTAGCAAAGCGGGTGCGGTTATTCATTGCCGATTACCTGGTTGAAGATACACTGAGATTAAAGCTGATCATCAGCAAGCAACCTTTTAAAGATCTCTTTATCAGAGAATACGAAGGGTTAGAACAAGAGATCGTGAACCTGGGCCATAATCCGGTTAATCGGGCCGCTTTAATGGGTATAGAAGACGACATCATTGACCGGGAATGGTACGCCAAAACAATTACGATCCGCCTTACCAGGTCTAAAGGAAATGTATCGCCACCGGAGCTATCGTCCGACCCTTCTACAGAGAAACTATTTTAAGCTATTGCTTCAATGACTGATACCTGTCCATATTTCATTTTTGCTTTCGCAGATCCCATCGGGGACCTGAAGTTCATTGTTGATGAGGAAGAGAATATCGATCTGCTGCTTCAATATGACCGCTCCAATAAGGTATTAGGCTTTCACAGAATACCTAAGGCTACAGGGCCTTTAATTATCAGGAACTTTGAGCAATACCGTCAGCATGAACCATGCTTCTTCCATTTCAGTGGGCATGCCAGTCACATAGGGCTTCACCTGGAAGATGGCAATACAAAAAGTGCGTTAGCATTATCTTCCATACTTACTAATAATAGCGCTATCAAGGTGCTATTCCTCAACGCCTGCAGTTCCGCCAGGCTAGTCAAAGATATACTCGATCAAACAGGTGTGGAAGCCGTGATCGCAACACGGGCAGCTGTTTACGACGAGCTGGCGGCCAAAGTATCTCTATCGTTCTATGAACACTTTGTCGTACAGAAAAAGTCGTTGCAGGAGGCTTATAATTATTTGTATGGCGACTATGAGCAAAGTTGTGTTGAGAAAAAAAGTAAGTCAAAGAAACTGGTCGGCGAAATGGATGAAGAGCTGCAATCTCTTGATAAGACAGAGAAATTTGCATGGGGATTATTTACAAAGAATACAGAGATATTGAACGCCAGTGTCGCTAATATAAGAATGCGATCACAGGTCACGCTGACAGAGAATGAGGAGCTGATCGCAAAACTTGAAAAGGACTTAGAGAAGGCACAACGAATGAGGAAGCTGGCCGAAGAAGACCCTGAGATATTTGAAGAACTCAGGGTAAAGGTGGAGGGCCTGAAGAAGGCGCTTGATGAAGCAAGGTCGCTGAAGACCACCATTATACAGACCAGCATGGCAAAGACAGCCGATGAGATCTTAAAGGAGGACCAGTCGGTATTGGAATCGGCGCTGAAGACACTCAATTACAGAAAGCAGCGTGGCGTGTTTAAGCTGCATGGTAAACCCATCGGCGGGCTTGTAATGACCGGAGACCGGGATAGTGTACTGGACCTGTTATACTACCATCTGTTATTTGAAAATAAGGTCTACGAAAACAACCAGCTTACCTTCCCTTTCGACCCTGCATCATCGATCTACGATGAGTTCTGGACAGCGCTGATAAAGTGGCTGCATCTGAATATCAATGCCGATAATATAAAGGAGCAGGACAAGAAGGATATCTTAAAATATCTGATCAGGGATAAATTCTGTGGAGGCGTGGGCATAGCGCACCAGGATATTGTTTTCAAGATCATCTGCAGCAATAAAGACCTGACCCGGTTGGAATCGACGTTGGATGAATTCTGGCGCTATTGGGATCTCTGTATTGCAGAATTGAATTTGAACATCCAGATGCAAAACTGGCATCATAAGATACTATTCTTCCTGATCGATGAAATGGAGACAGTAAATGAAAACAGGATGAAGGACTTTGAAAAAACAGTTACCCAGCTTAAACAGAAGGGCCGGTTTAACGATTGTTTGCAGGTATTATCGCCCGTAGATAAAATGACGGAAGACGATCTTACAAGATGGTTCGAAGCGCAGCCGCAGTTAGACAGAATGGGCCTGAACGCCACGTTGGCGAAAGAGATCTATCAGCAAAGCAACGGCACCATCAGACAGATACTGAAAATACTTAAAAGTAAAGTAGGATTTGAAGTGCCATTCATTTCACGCTTTCAGATCAGTTAGTATACATTTTCCAATTCACTAAATATAAAATGCTATCGATATGGCTCACCCCTCATATTTAAGCGAACAATTAAAAAGAACGAAAGAAGTAGACAAGGGACAGGGTAAAGAGACAATATTCCCCTACTTCGCAGATGAGGAACTGCGTAAGGCGGTGAATCTGGCTTTGTTCCTCAACCGTCCACTGTTACTGATGGGAGAACCGGGATGCGGAAAGTCCTTGCTGGCCAAGGCCGTCGCCTATGAATGGTATAAGGGAGAATTGTACGATCAGCATAAATATTTTGAGTGGAATGTAAAGTCTACCTCTAAAGCAAGAGAAGGATTGTATGAATATGACCACCTTCTGCGCCTCAGAGACGCCAATTTCCAGCACCAGGATAACAATATTGAAGACATTGAACGATACAGGCGCTGGGGACCTATGGCCGAAGCCATGAGGCATAGTGAAGCGGGTAGAAAGGCCGTCCTGCTGATCGATGAAATAGATAAAGCAGATATTGATTTCAGTAATGATCTGCTGACTGAACTGGAAAGGAACAGTTTCTATATCCCTGAGACGGATGAATCTCCGTCTTTTGAGCATAAGCCATTTATTGTGATCACCAGCAACGGAGAGAAAGACCTGAGTGATGCTTTCCTTCGCCGCTGTGTATTTCATTACATAGATATGTTCTCTGTACAGAAGCTGGAAACAGCTGAAACAAAAGCCTGGCTGGAAAGGATACTGAAGGCACGGTTCTATGAACCACAAGAGGATAGCGATACACTGATTGAGAAAGCCGTTATGACTTTCGTAGCGCTTCGTAAAGGTATGAATACAGAGTCAAGTCTATACCGGAAAGCTATTAACACCAGTGAATTCATTGACTGGTTCGCTATTCTTAAAGCCTGTAGTGATCCTGAAACAGGGCCGGTTACACTGGCGGATGATCCTGCCTTCCGGGATTGGTTGAATGAAAAAACAAATGAGAACAACCAGGTACCGGTGCCCTTTGGAAATGTGTTATTTAAAACCACTACTGCCCTGTTCAATTTTAAGACAATGGAGCAACCTTTATCTACCGAGGCACAACGACTATGATACAGCAACCAGACATAACGTTCCCTTTACAAAATGCTTTCCTCGAAATTATGAGAGCAGAGAAGGGTTTGCCACAAAAGGGCGTGGACCTTTCCTCCTATCTTTTGCTGATCGACACACTCAAAAATGGTTATGGGCTTACCTCGAAAGAAGAGTTGCTGTTCCTCTGTAAAAAGCTCTGGCTAAAGCCATTCCATCTTAAGAGCAGTATCATGAATGAACAGATACTGGAAGAAATACTAAACAGGCATCTCGGGATATATGCACAGCTGGACATTCCCGTTCCTGCAGATGCGAAGGCTGCAAAAAAAGAAGACAAGACCGGTGGTGACGATAGTAAAGAAATAAAAACATCCGCAGAGAAAACCGGCGACCAAGACAGCGGCGAAAAAAAGGAAGCTAAGAAAGAGATTGAAGATGTTCCTGAGGAAGAAGCAGGTGAATTGAACTTCTATATCAGCGAGGTTAAGGATGATACGACTGCTGCAACTACGGACAATAACTATAATCATCTGTTCGGAAAAAAGAACTACACGTTTGATAATCGCTATCTGCCAGTTAGCCGGCGTTTCATTGAACAAACGATCCGTTCGTTACGATACAAAGTTCCGGGCGCGGGCCGTCCTACGATAGATATTCCCGCTACGGTAGAAGAAGTAGCCAGGAAAGGGTATTTCAACGAATGGAAATTGACAGAGGACGATGGGTTTGTGACCCGCTGGACTTTACTGATAGATCATGAGGGATCTATGATCGCATTTAAAGACCTCACAGATGCGGTGGTGGAAAGTGCTACTACCGGCAGTGTGAAAAATGAAGGCGACGTTTTCTATTTCCGGAATTATCCTTCGGAATATTTATTTACCAATCCTGAACATACGAGAAGTATTAAACTGCGGAAGCTTATTACAAGCCCTTCCAGGAATATTCTTATTGTTAGCGATGCAGGAGCCGCGAGAGGTTATTATAGTGAAGACAGGGTACGGAAAGTATTCAGGCTGTTATATCAATTGCGATCGCATCGTATAGCATGGTTGAATCCCATGCCTGAAGAAAGATGGAAAGGAACATCTGCTGAAAAGATCAGTAGTTATGTGAAGATGTTTGAACCGGGTAATGACAATAGTGATCATATGGGAAATATCATCCAGTTCTTTAAAACAAAAGGCGCTTCAAATATTGGTCAATGAGCAACAATAATGGTCACACACAGGAAGCCAGGCAAGCGATCCAATCGTTCGGGGACAAGTATGCGCCGCTGTATCCGAACGGTGATCATGTAGAGCTTATACAAATGGCGGCATTCCCTATTGCGGTGACTGTACATCTGCTATACCAGATATGGGCCAACTTCGGCACATTTATAAAGAACGGAGTTTCTGTAAAGTTGCATGCGCTGGCTGTGAATGATTGTATCCAAAGTAACTTATTCCGTCAGACCGGTCCGGACCTGTTTGAGATGGACCCTAATGTGCGTCAATGTCTTTTACAGAACCTGAGAGTAAACAGGGGCAATCAATTTGTAGAGGAAGAACTGGCGGCTTTTCTCTACCAGTATTCAAGACATAACACACAGGGCAGTGCATGGAGAAATTATTATGACGCCCAGCAATGGGCGGCGGTCATGGAAGTAGATACAAAAGGTGCTGCTGAACAAATACTCAGTTCTCTTGCGCAGGAACTGCAGAAGAAAAATACCAGCAGAGGATTGGGTATTGTTAATCTGATAGCGGCATTGGAGAAAGATAATAAACAGTTCTCCGGATTGCTGCAAAAGGCATTAAGCAAGCCTGAATCTTTGACAACTGAGCCTGCGGGAGTGACATCAAAACGTATTGTGTTGACGGATCAGGTGGTGGATGGCAGGCAGCCGGTCAGGATCAATTTGCCGGGGACGTTGAGTAAGAAATTAAAGACGATTGTAAAAAAGGATACATCAACCATAGACGACAAAAATATCGGGGGTACCAATAAGACATATGGTCTTTTTATCGAATTGGGGGATAACATTACCACAACAGAGATAACGTACATAAAAAATCTCTTCGTTGAAAAACAATATGTAGCTGCAGAAAATACCAGTACCTCATTCCCCAGATCGGAAAACCCTGCATCTGATATACAGGAGTTGATTGATAAATGCCTATCGGTCGCAAATAGTGGTGACACGATCATCATTTATGCAAGATATGGCCCTTATGTTGCGGTAGACCCGGGAATAACACCGGAAGGATTAAATCAGCTCATTCTGAGTCATTTCCCAGAACTCAACATTGAAGTCATTTGCATGCTGGAAGGTGACAGGGTTCTTAGTGATTGGTATGATGAGCGATATCCAACATTTACGCTCATTACCGCAGGATATGTAGTAGGTGAAAAAAATGACGAAAGTTTATTTAAAAGTGTATTGACAAGATCTGCCAGAGACATTACATATGCCCAATTCTATAATGAACTGTTACAGGAATTTGTAAAGAACAGAACTGAGTCCGGCATATTGAATATGCCACATCTGATACCCGGGAGAATTGATTGGGATCATCAGTTGTTTAGTAAAACGACATATGAAGCAATAGAGGAAGCTAAACAGATGATAATGGATATGGGCGGTGGACAAGGCTCAGAAGATAGCATTATAGAGCTACATGAAGTAGTTAGCGATGGCTTACGTGAAGTAGGCAGAGAAAAAACAATGGCACTTTTAAAAATTTCCTTCCTTCATCAGGACAGACAGACAGTGAAATGTTGCTGGTTGTTGCAGAAAGAGTATGACTATGAGATAAAAGGAATACCAGGAGTATCAGCAACTACTGTATTATGGAGTCATTATTTTGAATTAGAGGGAAATTTAGGCGGACTCGATGTTTTAGGTATAGTCAATTTGTTGCTTAAGACAGATTTCCTGTTTATCGGTCTGTCACCTCAATTAGTTTTTCCGCCGAACTTACTGCGGCTGAAGACAATAATGAACATCTGCAGGGCCAGAAGAATACTATTACACTTTGTTGCTGAAGAACGTGGTGAGTGGCACGGGTTGGGTATAGCCGAGGATGAATTAGTGCTGGGCGGTACGGTATTATCTGATTATGTTTCTAAAGAAGGCTGGAACTCATTCCTGAAGGTTGCATACAGCGGAGTTGAAGACATGATCGGCAAGGAAAAACCGCTAGAGGACGATAGGCCGGGAAAAACATATGGCGTATTTGTTGGCATAGACCAGTACATGGATAAGAGCTTCAATCTACATGCATCAGTAAGCGACGCTAATAAGATGCTGGAAGCACTGGTAAATGCACAACTGCTTGAAGAAGAAAATAAGCGTCTTTTCTTTGATGGAGAAGCGACGAGAGATAATGTAGTCAACTTCCTTCAGGGCGCGCTTTCAGCTGCTAAAAGCGACGACACTATTATTTTTTACTTCAGTGGTCACTCAAGCAACCAGCAAACTAACTCGGCGCTTTTCTTTCATGACCTGGACATAAGTTCGGAATATACCAGTCAGGCGGAGAATGGCATTTTGACTGATTTTGAATTTAATCAACTGGTCAAAACCGCACCTAATAATCCTACTATAGTACTTATACTAGACACACATGGTGGTAGCCGCCACTGGCTAGATGAAAACAATCCGAAGCATTTTTCCCTGATGGCCACGCACCTGGAAGAAAAGTGTTATGAGTTGCATGATGTAGGTGGGATGTTGACAGATGCATTGGCGCAGTGCCTTAGTAAGTACCCGCGCATAAGTTATCTGAATCTGTATAGATCCGTTCTTGAAAGCTTCTTAGCTTTTTCGCACGACGGGAATCAATGGCAAACGCCATTGTTTGTAGTACACAAGGACCACTGGCCCGATATTGTCCTGCCAAGTATGACGGAAACCAGCATTAGTGCTTACACGTGGAAAAGAAGTTATGAAGATCTTCTAGCAAGAGATGCCCTGCAATGCATCTACTATTCCCTACAGGAAACAGGCACCTTTACTTTTTATAACCAGATAAAGTTTGCGCTACATGAAAAGAGGGTAGATATTGAACAGCTAAGCTCCTGGTCAGCAATTGATAAATCATTCGCTGTTCGTAACCGGTTTCCGGATATGATCTTCGTTGGTTTGCGGCAGTCTATGTATGCTTATGAACCCAGGTACAATATTGAAAAACTGTTGGCTATCGCCGATGCTATGCAGATCCCTGTTTACTTTATCCGGGAAGATGAAAGCGAAGCTGATCCATCCGTCTACAAAGATTATCCGCTATTGCCTGCGGATAGGCAGCCGGTCCTATCTGGTGAAGATGTAAGTAAACTGATACAGGAAATGGAGGGTGTTACGGAGTCATTGATCAAGTATCTAAAGCCTGTGGAGGAAGATTATGAACCATGGGGAATATCTATTGGGATTACGTATTATGATGAGCTTCCTGCTCTGCCAGCGGGAGTACGAAACGCAAGGAGGTTTTCCGAGTGGATATCCAATAAACTTAAAACCAAAGCGTCACGGCAGAATTTTTATTCGTTTACAAGTGACTCGAGCCCGACCGGTTATAGCAGCGATATTGAGGGAATCCTTATTCGATTGATTAATGACAGCGAAAGAACGAAAAAGAAACGCGTTTTATATATCTATACCTGTGGTTATGCCCAAAAAGACACAAAAGATCTTCTGATATGTCTCACGCCGTGGTCTGAAAAGGCACCTGCAGTAGTTAATATATCCAAGTATGTTCGTGAGTTAACTGAGAAGGGTTTTGTCAAAGTATTTGTATTTGCAGAATGTCTCCCTATCGACATCCCCTTTGATAATTCAAATCGTCTTGCTCCTCGGCTTTTTGGCCCTCCTCATCCTCCTATATACTTTTATAAGGTGCCACTCAAAGTTAATGGAGATTCCCCGTCTGAAAATAAAAGTATCGTTTTGGATGGATTATATGGAGCAGCAGCGATAGACAATAGTTACATCACAACGAATTCCCTCAAAGACTATCTCGATAAAAGGTTCGAAACCGAAGGTATAGCACAAAGGCCTGAGATCAGCATACAAAACGCAGATGCGAGTTCCTTTGTTATTGCTCACCTTGAGGCCTCGAATAATCAAGGAACCTTCAAACAGAAATGGATCCTCATAGCTGGTACCGGAAAAGACCGGCTTTCTCAACCGGAGTGGATGATGAGTAACGCTTTAGCCAGGGAACTCGCCAAAGCTGGTTATGGTGTTATTACTGGTGGATGGCCAGGTGTGGATGCTGTTGCTGCTGAGGCTTATGCTATCCAACTGGCTGAAGAGAAAATTCTTGATGAGAGCTATCTTCAACAGGTTATTCTCGAAACACAGGAGTTGGTATATCCCGGAGGCCTGATAGCACGGGTTGCAAACGAGACGTTATGGTATGAAACCGTGTTGGACAAAGCCTATGCGTTGGTGATGATCGGAGGACTGGGAGGCACCTATATATCTTATGAAAATGCAGAAAGAGCTGATGTGCCGGTTATTCCTGTTGGCGCAACGGGTGGAGATGCGGCGAAAGCTTTTAGAGACATGGAGAAAAGGAGGTTGTTGCCGCGGCATCTGTTGGATGAACTAAACAGGCCCGTGAATAATTATGATGATGCACAAAGGATAGCAGCCGCGATATGTGGCTTTCTTGATGAGGGGATGGATAATCAATTAAATCAAAACGTGAGTTAGTGTCATGGTGTGGAGATTGTGAGGTAATAATTGGTTGTGATGTCAATATATGATGTGATTATTATGCCGAAACAATAATGGCGTTCTGGTGATGATGAAATGATTATGGCGATGTTCCGATGACGGGGCAATCGTTATGATATAACAATAACGGGGCGATTGATACGAACCCCCGGGTTAAAAACCCGGGGCTACAAACAAGGGGACTCCTGACGGAGTCCTATTATGTTTTGTTAATTAACTCGAATACATGTCGTAGGAGTATAGTAACGTAGGCGTTACCCTGGACGTGAGTTGGACTTATAGAATTGGAGAGGGTGTAAATCCGGAATTTGATTGTTTTTCTTGTTAAACGGGTCATTGATAATGGGGAAATTGGCGCGATGCGGGAATCATTTCTCATTTGAGAGTTGAATAGGGATCAAATGGGCATAGTTATTCATTCGGAAGGTATGTTTCCGCTTATTTATGGGTCAACGTCTTTCTTATTTTATGTAATTGCAGCGATATTATAAAGGGCTGCGTTAGTGATCATTAGCTAGTGGAGGTAGTAGCAAGAGGTCAACATATCCCGTTACAAATGGAGGCTTGTAAAGACGCTGAGTTTTATGGTTGGAATATCGGGGGATGATCTTTAGCAATGGTGTGCTATTCCTATATTCCCGCTTTGTATTTACTGATTGTTTTACGGGTGGAAATATAGTAATCACATCCAATGCATAACCTTGTCTATTGCCCGATGGCAGCAACTGGCCAACCTTTATGATAACGGTAGCTTCGAAAATGAATACATGCCATATGGTTGGACGGCTTAACCTTTACGTTGTTTTGCGTCAGCTTTATCCTTTCCGTCGTACTCATTTTCATCATATCCTTCCAGGGTATTGTTCTTATCGTCATTAAACTCTTTCTTCTGACCTGGTTTAACAATATCGGCAGCGGTCGCAACCTTACGCTTCTCAAGCTTGATTGCGCGTTTTTCGTTGATGGATTTCTTTTTAGTCATATCGTTAGTTTTATCAATGAAGTACAAAAATGCTGCCGGAGGAAATAATTAAAACAGCCGCCTCATTAGTATAAGGCGGCTGTTTTTAATTATCGCTAGTCTATCCTTATTCCTTCTTTGATCTCATCGTTGGCGTGAACAACCACTCTGTCACTGGGTAGGAGGCTACCGAACACTTCGGATGAATCGCCGTGATGGTTTCCCTCCTGCACATCTATCCAGTGGGTATACCCTTCCCTGATCGTAACGACATATTTTTTTTCTGTAGACGTCACTACAGCACTAGCGGGTACCACCATTGCATGAGCAGAACCAGTAACGGGAATTGTGATCTCTGCATACATGCCTGGCTTTAGCAGATGTCCCACATTTTGTACATCTACTTCTACAGCTTCGGAGCGGTAACGGTCATTCAGTGAACCCGCCTGACGGCTAATAGCGCCTGCAAATGATTTTCCGGGCAATGCATTTACATGGAAGGACACCTGGCGGCTGGCCGACAGTTGTGCACTATATGCTTCCGGCACCTGTACTACCAGACGCAGTCTGTCTTCCTGTTCCAGCATCAGCATGGCGCCGCCTTCCAGCTTTGTATTGGGACCGACCAATGCACCCGGATGGACATTACGTTCTGTGATCACGCCGTCGAAAGGCGCTGTTACGGTCAGATAACTCCTGGTAGCATCCAGTGCGCGCAAATTGGCCAGTTCGCTGTTCATGATAGCACTGTCGGCCGCCATGCGGGCATTAGCCACTTCCACGTCATGCGCTGAAATGGTACCCGGTGTTTCACTAACGGCAAGGGTACGTTCATAGTTATCTTTAGAGGCTGCAAATACTGCTTTGGCCTGCAGATATTTTGACTGGGCGGCAAAGTATTGCTGAATGATCTCCGGAGCGTCAAGGGTGATCAGGACGTCTCCCTTGTGCACAACGCTGCCTCTGTCGACCGAAACAGATTTTACGAATCCATTTACCCGTGGATAAATACTCACCCGCTGATAGGCTTCCAATACGGCTGGCAGCTGTATACTGGATGAAAGTGGTTCATGAACGACTGAGGCTAGCTCGAACTTTTTACCATTGCTGTCTTTTACCACAGCTTTCTTCTGTGGGGCCTTCTCATGACAGGCGGTGAACAACAATCCGAGAATGCTTATGGTGAATATATACTTATACATGACTGGTGGCTATTTTAGTTTTTTTGATGTTTGTTCTGGGCATGAGAGAAGGATCCTCGTAAGATGCTTTACGCTGGATGGCGGCATATACCAGTGGCAATATCAGCAGGGCTGCAAGTGTTGATGCGATCAATCCTCCTATTACCGCTCTACCAAGAGGAGCTGTCTGATCTCCGGATTCCCCCAGTCCCGTCGCCATGGGTATCATACCTGCGATCATTGCGAGGCTGGTCATGAGGATGGGCCGTAAACGGATACCCGCACTGGTAATAGCGGCCTTATAGGCGTCCCGGTATTCCAGTCTGAGTTTCTCTGCATTCGTTACGATCAGGATGGCATTGGCTACAGATACCCCGGTGGACATGATCATGCCCATATATGATTGAAGGTTCAGCGTTGCTCCTGTGAGCAGCAGCATGATCAGGGACCCTGCAATAACTGCCGGAATTGTAACCAATACGACGAAGCTGAGTTTGAACGACTGGTAGTTGGCAGCCAGTAGTAAGAAGATCACGACTATTGCCAGCATAAGCCCGTTCTGCAAACTGGCCAATGTATCAACCAGCAGGCTGGAACTACCTTTCAATTCTACCTTCACCCCTCTCGGAGGTTCACCCATCTGGCCGATAGCTGCCTGCACCGCCGAAGTTGCGGTACCCAGGTCTTTCCCGGTGATGTTAGCGCTGACCGTTACAAAACGCCGTGTACCGGCCCTGTCAAACTCTCCGGGCATCTCACTATTGGAAAAAGTAGCCACGTCGCCTAGTACAGGTCTTGGCTGTCCTTTCACCAGCGGGATCTCTTTCAGGTCGTTGATGGTCTGCATGATATATTCCGGTATCTGTACCTGCACCTGGTAAGTGTAGGCTACCTTCTCGTCCAGCCACTGGTTCTTTTCCGTGAAACGGCTGGAAGAAGTTGAAGCCGTCACTGAGCGGGCCACCTGGTACATGTTCAGTCCCATCTGCGCTACCTTGAAACGGTCTATATTGATGTTGATGACCGGATAATGCAATGGCTGTGCGATCTGCACGTCACGCAGGTAGTTTAGCTCTTTCAGTTTATCGACCAGCTGACCTGCGTAACCGGCTATCTCCTTCATGTTTTTTCCTGCCACCCTGACCTCGATAGGTGTAGCGGCTCCCTGCGCCATGATCTTTTCAGTCATGTCCACCGGTTCGAAGCTTACCCTCATTTCAGGCATTTTAGCCTTAATAAGCGCCCTTAATTCATCTTTGAGGTCTTCTATATCAACTTTATAATCATCGTTTAAATTGACTTGTAATACCGCTTCGTGTGTACCGCTGTTAAAGATGTACAGGTTACTGGTACCATAACTGCTTGGGATCAGGCCGACATATCCGGAGCTGATAGCCACATTGCCGTTCACCGTACTGTCGATCAACGCAAGCACCTGGTGCACTTTCTCTTCTGTTCTTTCAAGACGGGTACCGTCCGGCTCTTTCAGGCGTAGCTGGAATTGTCCGCTATTGACATGGGGCATCAGGTCTTTCCCGATGATGATAAATGCGGCGCCTGCGCTTCCCAGAGCAATAATGACGTACGCCGTGATCACCCAACGGGAGCGCCTGCCCAGCCATTCAAGCAATCCTACGAAACGGTTTTTGAAACGATCGAAGCTACCTTCTTTTGTATGATGCTTTTCGTCATGACTGATCTGTTCAATTTCTTCTTCGTCCAGTGCCAGCCCATGATTGAACTTTCCCTCCTTCAGCCACCAGTTGGCGAGTACGGGTACCAGCGACTGTGCGGCGAAGTAAGACGCGATCATCGCAAAACCAATAGAGAGCGACAAAGGCAGGAACATCGCTTTGGGAACACCTGTCATGATCAGGGATGGCGCGAATACGGCAAGGATACACAGCAATATCAGCAGCAACGGGAAAGCAATCTCCTCACTGGCTTCATAAATGGCCTGCCGTTTGGATTTGCCCATTTCGAGATGCTGGTGAATATTTTCTATTGTTACTGTAGCCTGATCGACCAGTACGCCAATGGCCAGTGCGAGTCCGCTTAAGGTCATGAGGTTGATGGTCTGCCCTGCCAGCTGCAATCCTAATACGGCAGCTAATATCGCGATCGGTATGGTGATCACTACTACCAGGCAGCTACGGAGATCTCTCAGGAACAACAGCACCATCAGGCCCGTTAATAAAGCGCCCAGCAAACCTTCCGTAAGCAGGCTTTTTACTGCATTGATCACAAATACGGACTGGTCAAATTCATAGGAGACTTTTACATCTTCCGGCAAAAGGCTCTGCATCTCCGGCAGCCTTGCCTTCAGTGCTTTGACTACTTCCCAGGTAGAAGCGTCGGCAGTTTTTACGACAGGTATGTAAACAGAGCGTTTCCCGTTGACCAGTGCGTAATCCACCGTAATATCGGCAGCGTCAGATACTTTTGCTATATCCCTGATAAACACGGTGGAATTACCGTTGGTAGTTATCGGGATGTCACCGAAATCCTTTACCTCTTTTTCCAGCGAGTTAATGGTCGTCACATACATTGTATTATTGATGCGGATATTTCCGGAGGGCGTCATCACATTGTTTTTTGCAATGGCCTCTACCACTTCATCTGCACTCATATTGTAACTGCGTAAGCGGTCGGGGTCTACGTTTACGACCACGGAGCGGGAATTTGCGCCAAAGGGAGGCGGTGCCGATAATCCGGGAACGCTTCCAAACATTGGCCTGACACGTGTATTGGCAAGGTCATAGATGTCTTTCAATGACCGGTTCGGACAACTGAACACCAATTGTCCAACGGGCAATGACGAGGCATCAAAACGCATCACCTGTGGTGGCAGCGCACCCGGTGGGAAGAACTTCATGGCGCGGTTCACCTGTAAGGCCACCTGTGCTGAAGCTTCCGCCATATTGGTATTTTCATAAAAAGAGAGCTTGATCATGGTAAGCCCTTGTATATTCCTGCTGCTGATATTTTTAATACCATTCACATAAAGGAACTGGTCCTGCAAACGGGTAGCAAAGAAGCCTTCCATTTGCTGGGGAGACATACCACCATAAGGTTCTATCACATAAATGGTCGGCAGGTTCAGTTTCGGAAAGATATCTATTGGAATATTCATGACAGCCAGTACTGAAAACAGGAACATGCCGAGGGTAAGGACTACCACAGACAATGGCTTTTTCAGTGCGCTTGTGACTAATGACATAATTCTATTTTTTTGATATTACTGCTTGCGGGCAACCTCAAGTTGCTGCACCAGTTCCTGGATATTGTTAGCTGTAAATGCCTGTGTAAAGAGCGCCTGCCAGGCTGCGTTGCGCGTTTGCACCAGGTCTGTTTCCGCTCTGTTCAGAAGGTATAGCGCATTGGTCACTTCAATGATGTTTGTCAGTCCTCCTTTATACAATGCCATCTTCTGCAAGGCGGCGGCTCTGGCGGCATTGAGCTGTGCGGGCATCTCCTGTAGTTTGTCGAGAGACGTACGGATATTAAGCCTTGCCTGCTGCAACTGATTATCCAGTATAGTTTGTGTTGTTTCCAGCTGTACGGCGGCAGCTTTTGTACGCAGGCGCTGTTCTCTCATTTTGTCTCTTGTATGTCCTATATCGGCAAGGTTATAGGTTAGTGCTACTCCGGCCAGGTAGTTATACCGGTTGTAGCCGAAGCCGCTCCAGAGGTTCTTGTTATAGATATCGTTGAACTGTCCGCTGGAGCCGCGCATCCATCCTGATGCCAGGAGAGATATTTTAGGCAATGCAGCTTTCTGAATGACCTGTTCATGCTTTTCCTGTTGCAGCATCAGGCCACTGTAATATTGCAATACCGGGTGTTCTTTCGCTACGCTTGTATTTTCATTCGGACCCGTAAGCATGGATAGAAGACCGTTATTATACAGGGTATCCGCCCGTATCGCACTGGTATCTAATCCAGTCAGTATACCGAGGTGCAGTCGCAGGCTATTATAACTATTCTGTATGTCGAGGTAGTTCAGTCTTGCTTTGGATAATTCAGCAGCTGCTATGGAGCTGTCCACACCTGGTTTCAGCCCATGCAGTACAATAGCCGTCACGGCCCTTTGTACAGAACGCGTACGCGTTATATTGTCTTCCTGAATTTTCATCAGTGAACGGAACTGTAGTAATCCCAGATAATCCCGCACTGCGGCTATCGTTAGATCATTGGCGGTAATATCTGCATCAAGGCTCAGTACTTTCTGTTGTTGCACTGCTTCTGCTTTCTGTGAGCGGTAAGCGCCGAAGTTGTAAACTTCCCATTGTACCTGTGCGAGGGCAATATTACCGCTCATGACATCATTCACGTTTGCTCCACGGATACCGCCTGATGTTGATGGGATCGTACCCAGAGGGAAGTAAGAGCCATAGATACCATTATCAGTTCCTACGGTCGCTTCTTCCACTAGCTTAACGGAGGGCCACCAGTTATGGCTGATATCTGTTGTGTGTGCAAGTCCGGCCTGAGATAATGTTTGTTTTGCTTTTAATGACGGGTAGTGTTGAAGGGTCAGGGCAATCGCCTGTTGCAGGGATAATTCCTCCCCACCGGATTGTGCATGCGCATAGCGGGATACGCTACACAACAGGCATAACACGATCACCCACATCCCTGCAGCAATTCTTTTATTCATAACTGACAGATGTGTTAAGTTTCCGCAAGACGTACGTCTGCGGTATTAATAAAATACATGTAGAAAAAGGAAGATCAGGCTATCGGAGGGCCCCGCCAGTCGCTAAGTGTGACGGCGACACTGATATAGGATTCTTTATATCCCTTGTAAACTGAATGGATATAAACGAATAAAGACTTAATGCGGATACTGGCTACAAACAGGCATAACTCATGATAATCGTTCAGCGCCCTTGTCCGGTGGTTATACCTGTGGGCGCCCGTACTCAGATGTAGTGTTCCATCGACATCGACAGCTTTATTAATTGAACCATGATCAGATATGACATTGCTGATATGGGTATGGGTATGCCAGAAAGTTTGTGATGTGGTAGATGTATAAGAGGACTCTCCCTGCAGTAAAGGCAGGAAAAAGATACATGACAAGAATAGTAAAAGCTCTTTGAGCTGTTTCAAGTTGAGACCTATTTATACCCATGCAAGATATTTAAAGAAATTTATAATACATAGCGCCCTCCGGGTTTTAAGCGAATTATAAGGTCTCTTTAAGGCCCTCGGTGCACAGGTTCCCTATCTTTGCAGCATGAACTGCCTCATCATTGACGACAACAAACTTGCCCGCACGGCCATGAAACAACTGGCCAGTCATGTGGACCAACTACATGTATCCGGTGAATGTGCGAGTGCAATAGAAGCCTATAATATCCTGCAAAAGGAGAAAATAGACCTGCTGTTACTGGATATTGAAATGCCGGGAATGAATGGTATTGAGCTGACACGTAACATCGGGAAGAAAGGCCCTATCATCATCTTTACTACGGCAAAAAAAGATTACGCAGTGGAGGCATTCGAATTGCATGTGGCAGATTATCTTATCAAACCTGTTACACCCTCCCGCTTTTTGCAGGCTATAGAAAGAGCAAAGGAAGTGCAACAGGCGAACTCCCGTGAATTGCACGATACAGATAATGAATTCGTATTCATCAGGGATAGTGGCATATTAAAGCGGATCAAACTGGATGATATACTTTACCTGGAGGCAATGGGAGATTATGTAAAACTGCATACCCAACAGAAGTTTCATGCGGTTCACTCAACGTTGAAAGCAATTGAAGAAAGATTACCTGATACAAAGTTCATGCGTGTTCACCGCTCTTATATTGTAGCGCTGGATAAAATAGAAGCTATTCAGGATGGCGCTATTATTATATCGAAAAATGCGGTGCCGGTAGCCGATGCGTACAGGGCTGCGCTGAATGGGAAGTTGAATTTGTTGTGATGGGGATTCGTTATTCTGCATAATCCCGCCCCGTTCCCCGGGAGGCATTCCGTAATTCATTGCGTGTTGTTACCTGCAGTTCGTTCCCGGGGGTTGTTGTTTCGTAATTTATTGTGTGGTTGCCACCGCGTTTCGTTTCACCAATTAACACGTAACCCCGGGTTTAAAACCCGGGGCTATAAACAAGGGGACCCCTGAGCGGGGTCCTATTATGTTTTGATGATTATGTTATTTCATTATTGTTTCAGTCCTGCGGTTGTTTGCTCAAGGTATGCCGTCAGACGGTTCACCGCAGCAGCTGCGATGGTGATCTGCTCTTCTGCTTCCTGCCATCTTCTTTGTTCTATTGCCTCACGGACGCCTGGTAAAGTTTTTACGCCATAGCCCGTATAGAAGCCTGGTGCATACACGGTGTGTCTGTACCACGATCTGTTTGGTAAACCTTTATCGTACAGCAACTGTTGTTCCGCCTGATAAAGCGCCTTGTTCAGGCCATCTTCTTTTCCTGCAGGTATTGGTGCTTTGGTTCTTGCTTCCTGTAATTGCTGGGTAGCTTTATCGAGTGCGACCAGTGCATTCTGTAATTTAGAGAAGTCAATGTAAGGCACCTCTCCTTTTACTGCCGGCGCTTTGATAGGTTTAGTAACGTCTCCGGCCAGCTGGTATGCGTTATTATTGATGACCTGATTTTCTACTGCGGTGGTCTCTCTCATCTGTTCTGCCAGTGAGATCAACTCGGTGGTATATGTGTTGATCGTTTTGGAAAGGCTACGGAAATCAAACGGTAATATATCCGCGTCTGCCAGTCGCAGGGCCGCGTGGCCACCAAATTTAGACAGGACCACACCGTACTCGAAACCAGGATCTTTGAAGCGGGAATAATTTTCGTAGGTGTCGTAGATAGAATGGTACTCGCCACCGGCGCCTTCACCTCCGAAACCGATATTCAGTGATGGAATGCCAAGATGCTGAAGGAAAGAAGAATAATCAGAGCCTGATCCCAGCGCACTGATGGTCAGGTCCTTCTTTGCCAGCAGATCTTTTTTAGCTTTCGTTGTTGCAGCAGATACGACGTCGGCCGCCTGTTTTCTTTCGAAGATGGTTACACTCGTCTGAGGGTCTTTAATACCTTTGGCTACCTCACCGGCAAATGGCTCCAGTGCATGTGAACCTCCTATGCCGAGGAAACCGCGGCTGTTACCATCAGAGTTAATATAGGCCACTGCCTTTTGCTGAAGTTCGGCTGCGTGTGCCTCCACCCATTCGGTAGAGCCGAGCAAGCCAGGTTCTTCACCATCCCAGGCAGCATACACTAATGTTCTTTTGGGCTTATAACCTTTTTTAGCCAATATGCCGATCGCTTTGGCTTCTTCCAGTAAGGACGCCAGACCACTTACAGGATCGGCCGCACCGTACACCCAGGCATCGTGGTGGTTACCTCTGATCACCCATTGGTCGGGAAGCTGGCTTCCTTTCATGAAGGCGACCACATTATAGGCCGGGACCATTTTCCAGTCAAACTCCAGTTTCAGGTGCACCTTTGCTTTACCTGGCCCGATATGATAGGTGAAGGGCAATGCGCCTCTCCAGCCTTCGGGTGCTACAGGACCTTCGAGTGCGGCCAGTAAGGGGGCTGCATCATGGTAGCTGATCGGCAATACTGGTATCTTCAGCAGGTTGGTCGCTTCGGCACGTTCAAGTCTTTTGGCGTTTTCAGTCGCTCCTACGCCCGGAGTAAGCGGATCACCGGGATAGATCACCATATCCATGATAGAGCCTCTCTGAACCCCGTATTCGCTTTTAAACGGCCCCTGGGGATATACGTCTCCCTGATAGTAACCATCGTCTTTCGGGTCGGAATAGATCAGCGTACCGATAGCGCCATGTTCCTGTGCCACCTTTGGCTTGATCCCTCTCCAGGAACGGCCGTATTTTGCGATCACGATCTTTCCTTTTACGCTGACGCCGAGTCTTTCGAGGTATTCATAATCTTCAGGTAGTCCATAATTGACAAATACCAGTTCCCCGGTCACATCGCCGTCGGCACTCCAGGCATTGTAGGTAGGCAGTTCATCTGCCTGACCGGTACTTGCGTCTTCCTTCAGTGCCGGTTCCTTCAGCACTGCTTTATAGTTTTCCGGATAGCTGGCTTCCAGTACCCTTATTTTCGGAGTGGGGAACAGCACCTGGTAGGTCTCTATCCTTGCATCCCATCCATAGCTCTTAAATTGTTGCAGAATATTCTCAGCCACCCATTTGTCCCTGGGGAGTCCCAGGTAATGCTGTTGCGCGGATAAGGTCTTTATATTACTGCCAATAGCAGCGGCGCTTAGCTCTTTGTCAAAATTTGCTTCCAGCTCCTGATGTCGCTGGGCATGTTCACTGTTGAAACCACTCAGCTTTTGCTGAGCGTAAGCACCCTGCAGCAGCAAAATGAGGGCGATACCGGAGGTGATCTGTTTTGAGTTCATGAAATAGAGGGTTTATTAATTGGTTGACATATGTGTCAGTTTAAGGAGGTGGCGAACAAATATAATATATCCCAACGATAGTTAATCCTTTTCTAACGATGACTGGCGCCTGTTAAACAATTTGCGCCTAACCAGGGCTGTTATGCCCTGTATCTTTGAGTTGTCAAAAGCAATCAAACAAAATAATTATCAAATAAAAAATTAAAGATCATGAAAAAGTTAGGAGCACTGATGGCAGCAGCAATGATATTAGCGGGTACCGCCACTTTCGCGGCTACTCCGGCACATACTGCTAAAAAAACAACTACCAAAACCGCAACCGTTTCCGTAGATAAAACGGCGACATCTAAAGCTGCAACTGTTAACGCGAAACAGCAGGAAAAACCTAAAGCCACAACCACACCTCAGGCAAAGAAGGCTCATAAGAAACATCATGTGAAGAAGGCGGCTAAATAAGCGGAAGATCGGCAGGTTGTGCGGATCAGCAGGCGACGAACGGAAGAATAAAAGAACAGCATAGGAACAATGAGACGGGAATAACCGGCTGAACGCACGAAAGGTCATCAAAAGCATGTGAAAAGCAAGCTTGTCTGAGATAAGATTTGGGTTTAAAACGAATGACGGGTGACGAATAGACAGTATTCGTGATTCGTCATTCTTATTGCCGGTAACTGCTGCGACTACGCGGGTCCCTCAAAATAACCAATTAACAAGTCGTTAGAACAAAACACGGATATACAATCATATGTAATTCGTAATTTTAAACAAAATATTTCCGAGAACATGCAGCCGAAGCTGATGAAATATTACTTGCTGGGACTGTTCATTATAGGACTGGTATTATTTATCGTGCTGCAGTTCAATTCGGCGCAGAATATACGTAAACTGATCTCTGGTAATGAAAAGCTGCTGGATGAACTTAATGTCAAGAATGAGCTCCAGAAGCTGCAAACCAGTATAGCCAAAACCGATAGCAAAGTGCGGGGCACATTGATATCGCAGGACACACTGAACATCACTGGTATAGAAGCGGAGGTGGCGCTTATCAAAGCTGACCTCGGAGAGATCAACAAACTGGTCATAAACGACAGTACAGAGAAGCTACTTACACAGTTGAACTATCTCGTTGAAGAAAAGAATCATTTCAATATTGCCGTACTTGACACCTTTTACTCCCAGGGGAAATGGTCTGCCGAAAGAATGATCAACGCGCAGAAAGGCAAACGGCTGGGAGAAGCCATCAATATCATCCTTCATGCACTGGACAGTACACGACAGACGGAAGTGAACCGTACGACGCACCTCATAGATACCAGCGGACAAAAGGCACTTAACTGGGGAACGGTCATGTTGTTCTTTGCCTGCCTTTCCAGTTTGCTGTCATTTCTCTATATCACGAGCCGGATTTACAGGCAGGAACAGTTAATAGATGCGCTGGACCATTCGCGGCAGCAGGAAAAGAAACTAACCATCGTCAAAGATCAGTTCCTGGCCAATATGAGCCATGAGATACGGACACCCATGAATGCCGTACTGGGGTTCACACACCTGCTGCAACAACAGCCGCTGAATGAGAAGTCGAAAGAATACGTGACCTCGATCCAGCACGCAGGTGAGAACCTGCTGGATATCATCAACGATATCCTGGACATCTCAAAAATAGAATCGGGTATGATGCGGCTGGAACCAGTATCTTTCAGTCTGCATGGGATGCTTCATTCGCTGGAACTCATGTTCCAGCCAAAGGCGCAGGAGAAAAAACTGGAACTATCAGTAGTTATAGATACGCAGGTACCGGACATTCTTTACGGAGATGTGATGCGGCTGACACAGGTGCTGGTAAACCTGGTCAACAATGCTATCAAATTCACCGCACAGGGTAAGGTACAAATTAGGGTAAGCCGGGTAGAACCTGCGTCAAATGCATCCACAGAGAATGAGGTGAGATTACTGTTCATCGTCAGCGATACCGGTATTGGCATCGCTCCTGATAAACTGCCTTCCATTTTCGACCGGTTTAATCAGGCGGAGGCGGATATCACCCGCAAATTCGGAGGGACAGGACTTGGGTTAACCATTGTGAGGCAGCTTGTTGAGTTACAACATGGCCACATAATAGTAGAAAGCGAACCTGGGAAGGGCAGCACGTTTAAGATCGAATTGCCTTATACTTTGGGTGAACTATTGCCGGACAGCGGTGAAAGCTTTAATTATTCAACCGATAATTTTACGCTGCCTCATCAATCTGACGTTCGACTGCTGGTAGCGGAAGACAACAAAATGAACCAGAACCTGCTGCGTCATCTGCTGGGTAACCGGCAGCTGCACTATCAGCTGGTGAATAACGGGCAGGAGGCATTATACGCCCTATCCAGGCAACATTTTGATATGGTACTGATGGACCTTCAGATGCCGGAAATGGACGGCTATACGGCAACGAGAAAGATAAGAGAGGACCTGCAATCTAATATTCCCATCGTCGCGATGACAGCACATGCCATGTCGGGCGAACGTGAGAAATGCCTCCAGGCAGGCATGAATGAATACCTTTCGAAACCTATACGGGAATCGGAGCTTTATCATATGATACAGGTCTTTACCGGTAAAACCGGCACACAGGAACTGTATGCACGTCATAACGGTCAACACAACAATAGCGTCAGCGGCAATAATGGCACTTCCGCAGAGCGGGACGCGCCATTGGTACAACTGGAATATCTGCAGCAACTATCTATGGGCGACAGAGATTTCGAACAGAATATGTTAAAGCAGTTCGTTACCCAATTGCCGGAAGATCTTTCACTACTCAGGAAGGCCATTGATGAAGGGTCGGTAACGGGCATACGTAGTACCGCTCATAATTTAAAAACGACTATTTCATTCGTCGGCCTGGAAAGCACGTTATATCCTGTACTGGATGTGCTTGAAAAGCTGGAAAGTCCGTATGATCCTTATATTGTGGCGGAGCAGTACAACACGCTCAAACAGCTTTGTGTTAAGGCTTTAGAGGAAACATTGCAATTGCTTTTATAACCCGGCCTTTCCTTTCCCCTTTTTCAACGACAGTTATTCCCTTTTCAACGAAACCGCCCACATTGCCCTTCTCACGGACGTAACTTCACATCGGGAACTGAAACAATTCATCTCCCGATCACTTTACTATAAAAAACACTAGTCATGAACATCAAAAAAAGTCTTATTGTAGCCGCAGTATTTATGAGTGTAAGCGCTGTTACTTTTGCGCAGACTCCTGCTACTAAACCTGCAAAAAAAGAAAAAGCTAAAACCGAGAAACCAGCTTCTGACACAGCTAAAGCTCATAGCGGCCACAAGATGCATAAACCTGCGGCTAAGAAAGGCGCTTAATTCACAGCTCACCGAAGAAATTTTTGGGGCTGATCTTTCGGGGTCAGCCTTTTTTGCGCCTATGCGACTGTTTCTGTAAAAGGGCGTTATAAGGCACTATAAACCCCGTTTTTCAATTCTTCCCGGGTTAATACAATGTTCTGTCTCCTTTTATCTGCCAGTCTTTAAACACTCTTAAAGCTGCTTCAAAAGGAAAGGCGATGAATGGGATCTTCTTATCTTTATGGGGCACACCAATTTCCTGGTATATAAAAGAATCATCAAAATCGATAGCCGCTGCATCTTCTTTTGTATTGGCAAAATAAACACGTTGCGGCCTGGCCCAATAAATAGCGCCCAGGCACATGGGACAAGGTTCACAGGAGGTATAGATCTCACAGTCGTGCAACTGAAAGGTACCCAGCCGTGTACAGGCGTCCCGGATGGCCATAACTTCAGCATGGGCGGTAGGGTCATTATGGGACAATACCTGGTTCCAGCCGCGTCCAACGATCTCCTCTCCTCTCACCACTATTGCCCCAAACGGACCACCTTCCCCATTCTCCATTCCCTGGCGGGAAAGATCCACTGCCATCTGCATGAACCGTTTTTCTCGTTCTCCGATCATAATGTTGCTTTGTTATCAAAAATACGCAAAAATGACGCGCGCCCGTTACAGCATAAAAAAACCCGGATAAAGAATTACCCGGGTATTCGTAACTGTATATCGTCGTATTTGAATATAAGATCTTGTTATGCGATTATGCATTTACGGTATGACTATTATTCCTAACCACCACTACTCCATCAAAAACATCTATCAATACCGGTCTGCTTTTATCAATGTCCCCTGCCAGTATCTTTTTACTCAGCAGGTTAGTGATTTCTTTCTGTATTAACCTTTTCAGCGGTCTGGCCCCAAACTGCGGATCGT
The DNA here is from genome assembly GCA_902168105.1 of uncultured Flavihumibacter sp. Taxonomy (GTDB): domain Bacteria; phylum Bacteroidota; class Bacteroidia; order Chitinophagales; family Chitinophagaceae; genus Chitinophaga. The sequence continues at coordinate 8,366 of CABHOY010000058.1, read as the reverse complement.
AACCCTGGGCAGCGAGATATTCCAGTGCATAGTCAGAGAATTCCAATATCATGCCATTTTGTGCTACAAGGTCCTTCAACTGCCGTAACTGAATGTTAATTATTCCCTTAATTTCAGTACGCAGTAACGGCTGGAACATAATCACCTCATCCACACGGTTCAGGAACTCAGGTCTGATGGTTTCCTTTAACAGATTCATTACTTCCGCCTTGGTAGCATCCACTATATCTTCACGGTTCTTTTCATCGAGCCTTTCGAAATTCTCCTGGATGATCTGGCTACCCATATTGCTGGTCATAATGATGATGGTATTCTTAAAGTTCACCACACGGCCTTTGTTGTCTGTCAGCCGCCCGTCGTCGAGCACCTGTAACAAAATGTTAAAAGTATCCGGGTGTGCCTTTTCGATCTCGTCCAGCAGCACTACGGAATAAGGTTTACGCCTTACCGCTTCGGTGAGCTGTCCGCCTTCATCATAACCTACATAACCCGGAGGCGCTCCTATTAAACGGCTTACCGCATGTTTTTCCTGGTATTCACTCATGTCAATACGCGTCATCATGGAATCATCATCAAACAGGTATTCTGCCAGCGCTTTTGCCAGTTCGGTCTTACCGACACCGGTTGTACCCAGGAATATAAAGGAACCGATAGGACGTTTAGGGTCCTGTAAACCGGCCCGGCTTCTGCGGATGGCATCAGACACTGCGATGATCGCTTCTTCCTGTCCTACTACCCTTCTATGCAATTCTTCTTCGAGGTGAAGCAGTTTATCTCTTTCGCTTTGTAACATCCTTGACACCGGGATACCGGTCGCCTTGGCCACGTTTTCCGCAATGTCTTCAGCGTCCACTTCTTCCTTCAGTAACCGTTTATGGTCTGAAGAAATTTCGTTCAGTTCAGTTGTATACTGGACTACCAGTTCTTCCTGTTCTTTCACTTTTCCGTACCTGATCTCTGCCACTCTGCCATATTCACCATTACGCTCTGCCTGTTCCGCTTCGAGTTTTAAGTCTTCGATGCTGGACTTAGCATTTTGTAACTTGTCTACTATTTCCTTTTCTGCCTGCCACTTTGCTTTGAATGTGCTGCGCTGTTCTCCCAGTCTGCTTATTTCTTCATTCAGCTCACGCAGTTTGCTTTCATCATTCTCACGTTTGATGGCCTCTCTTTCAATTTCCAGCTGTCTGATGCGGCGTTCCAGTTCGTCCAGTTCCTCCGGCATGGAGTTCATTTCCAGGCGGAGTTTGGCTGCACTTTCATCTATCAGGTCAATCGCCTTATCGGGAAGGAAACGATCAGTGATATAGCGGTTTGACAATTCTACCGCTGCAATGATCGCTTCGTCTTTTATGAGTACGTGGTGATGACTTTCGTAACGTTCTTTCAGACCACGCAGGATAGAAATTGCATCTTCCACATTTGGCTCATCCACCATTACCTTCTGGAAACGGCGTTCCAGCGCTTTATCTTTCTCAAAATATTTCTGGTATTCGTTCAGGGTGGTGGCACCTATTGCACGAAGCTCGCCACGGGCCAGCGCCGGCTTAAGGATATTCGCAGCGTCCATTGCTCCTTCCATAGCACCCGCACCAACGAGAGTATGGATCTCATCTATGAAAAGGATCAGTTGTCCGTCGCTTTCGGTCACCTCTTTGATCACCGCTTTCAGTCTTTCTTCAAATTCACCCCTGTACTTCGCACCTGCCATTAACGCACCCATGTCGAGGGCATAAATAGTCTTCGACCGAAGGTCTTCGGGAACGTCCCCATTTATGATACGATGGGCTAATCCTTCTACGATCGCCGTCTTACCTACACCGGGTTCACCTACCAGGATGGGGTTGTTTTTGGAACGGCGGGAAAGGATATGCAATGTCCTCCTGATCTCTTCATCACGGCCAATAACAGGGTCGAGTTTACCTGCCCTTGCCAGTTCATTCAGGTTCTTTGCATACTTCTGGAGGGAATTATACTGGGTATCGGCAGTTTGTGAGTTTACTGTACTACCCTTACGAAGGTCCTTTATGGCAGCCTTCAATCCTTTCTCTGTCAGCCCTGCATCTTTCAGCAGTTTGGCAGTATCATCACTGCCGCCCAGTAAACCGAGCAACAGGTGTTCTACACTGACAAATTCATCCTTAAACTCCTTGATACTGGCGCCAGCTCTCAGCATAGCATTGTTAGCATCACGGCTTAAAACCTGTCCGCCTTCTCCTCCGGAGACGCGGGCATATTTTTTTATCTGATCTTCCAGTCTGGTTGACAGGAAGTTAGTATTAACGTTGTTCTTTTTCAGCAGGTAATCAATTGCACTCTCCTCGTCGTCCAGCAGCGCTTTCAGCAGATGTCCTGTCTCAATGGCCTGTTGCTGTCCATTAAAGGCAAGTTGCTGTGCCTGTTGCAAGATCTCCTGCGATTTAATTGTGAAGTTATTTAGATTCATAACAGCTTAGTTTTTCTCCTTTTTTGACGTCATTTCAAACGACATAAAGAGAACAACAAAACCTGATCCAAGGTTAACAAAGGGGGCATTTTGGCAGAAATGCCGGTACCGGACTGCTCTTTTTACAGCATTTCCGGTACCGGACTGCAATTATTTCATTTTTCTACTTTTTGACCAGGACCATTCTCGCTCTGTCAGCTTTGTATACACCATTATAGAATTTCTCCAGTTCCGGATAAGCAGCAGCTGGGTAAGAGCCACCCTTATGATCGATGGAACGGGTGTAAGTAATGATGTTACCTTCTACTGTCACTTTAGATGTATAGGTTCCGAACATGCTTTTCAGATTCACCGCCGCTGGCACTGCCTCCGATGTATAGCCCTCCGGAATCGTGATCTTTACGGTATCTATATCACGGTATACCGCGTTCAGGTAGATATCGAATTTGCGGGATGTATCTGCCGCCAGGCGTCTGCCATCTTTACTCATTAAATTAGGCTCCAGAAACATACGCTTGCCCGTAACAGATGCATAGTTATGCGCTGACATTTCCAGTTGTTCATCGATGGCTGGCAGCCTTTCCCTCATTTCCTTGCACTCATAACCGTTTACATCATAACTAGAGAAATAGCCCACCTTTTTCAGCCGTTCCAGGATCTTTTCCCTGGTAAGCATATTCAACCGGTCATGCAGATCATCCTGCTGGAGACCGGTATAATGTGTGCTGACTTTCAACCGCATATCTCCTGTTTCTGTAATAGTAGCATTAATATGGCGGATCTGCTGATTCTGTTCCATTGTGTATACCGGCGTATGGACCAGTTTACCGCCATTTTCATCAACAACCAGCACCGCCCTGTCTGCGGTAAACTTTCCCAGATACCCGGCAGATTTCGTACTACTGGTACACTCCAGCCAGGTACTGTCTTTTGTGCCCGGTACACATACGATTACGTGATTAAAGCTTTGAGAGGGAAAGCCTGCATCTGTTTCAAGCTTGCCGTCATCACCCGCATAAACCAGCGCACAGGAAGCTTTTATACTTGCTTCCTTCAGCAAGGCACACATATAATTGGAAAGTGCTTTACAGTCACCATATCCTTTGGTGGCTACATAATTAGCGTCAAAGGTCTGCCATCCGCCGATACCCAGCTGAATACTGATATATCTTGTATGTTCCTGCAAATACTTATAAAGTTTTGTGATCTTCTCTTCCCTGCTGAGACCATCGGTGAGCTGATGTACAGTTTGTTTTATGCCATCAGGTAGCTGGTCACGTCCCTGGTTTAGCGTATACATAAAACGTCCAAATTCCTCCCAGGTGCTCATGGCTCCTTTATATTGCTGCATCTCGAACGCCGCCGGCGCCAGTGTAACAGCCGTCGTAAGCTTATCCCAATCCGGCGCAAATGGTTCTTCAGGGATTGCTGCCATATTCTTCACCTCCCATGTATACGTGCTGTTTCCTCCGTCGTTTGTAATAACCGGACCTCCCTTATAATTCAATCCACGATAACGCAGCACATAATCCTTCGGAGCTGTCACCGTCAGTTTACTCTGTTCAACAGAAAATGCATCTGATTCCTGTGGCATCCAGAATGGCAGATAAAATGAATGGTTGTATCTCTCCTCTATCTCATACTCCACTGTGTACGGATATATTTTGTGATAGAAAGAATGTATTTTGTATCTGTTATCTGTCATCAGCGATTCATCATCTACTCCACTTCTGTCCTGTATGTCACTTTGTTTCAATTTCTTTATCTGAATACCTGTTGCATCATACAACGTTCCCTTGATATAGCGGAGTTCCTTCAGCTTGTCGTACCCTACCACTACTGCTGTGTAATCATCTCCCTCTGCATCCAACACCGTCAGCACATAATGCGTTGTTACACGAACATCTCCCGGATCGACGATCTTCACCGTCACCTCCTCCATTCGTTTTACTACGTGTGCATTGTCTTTTAATGCCTCAGGGATCATAGATACCGGATAAACTGGGTCGCCGGCAAATGCGGGCGTAATAAAGAGCAGGAAGCATATACAACAACAGAAGCTGTATAAGTACTTCTTGGTTTTATAGGTCAACATAATCAGCTTTTTCTTTTCAGTACGATTTGTTCAGATTGTTTCTTTACGATCATATCGAAGAACTCACGAAGCGAAGTGTATTCGTCCGGAGCAAACACTGCCCTGCTTAACTTTACCCTGGAACGGAACTGGATATTATTATCAGTCTGCTGGATCAGGTATTGGAATATTCCTTCGTTTTCATTGAATTTCACCACAGCTGACTTTGGCAGTTCTTCTATCACATAACCGTCCGGAACCGTCATATTCATTGTAAACGTTTCATCCATTACAAAGGGCATTTCAACAGGGTAAAAGCGTGACTGTGAATTGAAAGGGTTTTTATGTGTGACTTCAGTGAACAGTGGATTGATATAGAGCATCCCGGCATCGTCTGCCTTCATTTCAAAGTCATATTTCATTTTCAGCACGTCCTCGTTATCATCCAGGTTCTCCAGCTCGATTCCGCTGATGGCTGTTTCAACCGCAAAGTCTTTCTCTTTTCCTTTAAAGTAGGCATCCTTACCCTTCTCTTTGATTGCGGCACGGATGTTACAGGATTCAAAATACGTCGGCGCCTGCTGTATACTTCCTTTGAAGTTCCCGCCTTCTCCGCCTATCAGCATAACATAAGTGTTCTTTACTTCCACCAGGTTATCGGGATTAAAGTACACCGGCGGTACAGCGTCTTTCGCTAAGATCCTTGCATGACCGTTATAACAGGCCATGTCCACCTTACCGAAGCCCAGATAGGATTGGGAAGCGTCCATGAAATAGGTTAGCGTATCAACCGTCAGCGCCGCCATTGTATAATTGAAGCGGGATGCCAGGGGGTACAGCTCATGCGTAAAACCATGGCTACGGGTACTGAGTATCAGCGGATCCGCCTTCAGGTTTGCACGGCGTAACATGGCTATCAGCAGCAGGTTGATGTCTGCCGTATTTCCGTTACGGGAAGAGAAAACTGTTTTCAATGGCTTGGTAAGCAATAACCCTGCGTGGTTGGTACAGGTGAAGTTGGTCCTCACATAATTATAAATACGACGGGCTTTCGCCGTATCATCTTTCACGCCGGCCGTCAGCTGGTCAACTATATCGCCAAGGTAGCCATTATTTTTACCAAGGTCGGCGCCAAAGTCGTCATCTTTATACATTTCTTCTGCGAATTTCTCCCAGTTACCCATAACGTTTTCAACAGGTTCGCCTGGCCATCTTATAGTAGATAGCTGGAACTCTACACTGGTAACATGGTTCTTCAGGGAAGTGGTATAACTTTCTTCTTTTAAGGCAGGGATATTTTTCGCTGTCCAGACCTTATTCGTTGCATTCACCGTAAAATTGCTATGCTCCGATGCACTACCTGCGGTACCGTGCTTACTGTCAAAGGTCATACTATAGCTCACCCTGTCTAAGGTTGATTTTTCCGACAGTAGTCCATTAATGTCCTGTTTCAGGAAAACATAATCATACATCTCAGGAATAGTAACACTATACTCACTCAACAGGCAGGGATATTCTTCCTGAAAGTGCCATGGCTCGAGACTGAGGATAAAAGGTGAAATGGTCGAATACGTATATTCAATGATCGTTCCTTCTTTTACACCTGGAATAGTGAATTTCTTGATGATCCTGTTCTTATCCTTGTCGCTGAAAACACTCTTACTCTCCAGCTTAGTTTCAACAACTTTCCCATTTTCCAGGTTATAAGCTACGGCCTTGAGATTGTTCAGCTTTTCCTCGGACTGATCACCCACGTACAGCGGAATTTCTACATTGGCTGCATCATAGCCGTTCTTGTCTACGATCTTTATCCTTTTAAACTGCTTGAACATCACTGTAAAATGGTCCCTTTCTGCATAATATTCAGATGAACCAATATTAGCAAGTACCACAGCGTGGGCTGAAGTATCTTTTTCAAATGATGTTTGTGCGAAGTCCTCCGGACTGATTTTCCCAAATTTGACCTTGTCCCTGGTCTGAGAAAATGTTGTAAGTGTGAACAGGCAACCCGCTATGAGGTGCAAGGGGAGCACAATAGATCTGCTACGCATACAGGATATAAGGATTATTTTGCGATGAAGGTATGCAAAAAGTGTATTCCAACTATTGCTATAGCAAACTTTTATTTTTATGTAACTTGCACTTATTCATGAACCTGGCAGCAAAATATACGGCATTCATTAAGAAACATGCGACGGACCTGGGCTTTGACCATTGCGGTATTGCAAAGGCAGTCCAGCTGGACGATGACGCCCGCAGGCTTGAACAATGGCTGCATAAGGGAATGCATGGCTCCATGCATTACATGGAGAACAATTTTGACAAGCGGATCGATCCACGGAAGCTGGTGGACAATGCACAGTCCGTTATTACTCTTTTACTTAATTACTATCCGGCGCAGCAGCAACAATCTGAGGCCCCCAAGATCTCGAAATACGCCTACGGACAGGACTATCACGAAGTCATTAAGGCAAAACTCAATACTCTGCTCGCCCGCATGCAGGAAGAATTCGGAGCGGTGAGCGGACGAGGATTTGTAGATTCTGCCCCAGTACTGGAAAGAAGCTGGGCGCAACGCAGCGGTCTGGGTTGGCTGGGTAAGAACGGGAACCTCATACATAAACAGGCGGGCTCTTTCTTTTTCATTGCCACCCTTATAACAGATGTGACCCTTGAATACGACGGTCCGGTAGGCGATTATTGCGGCTCATGCACCCGCTGCCTTGACGCCTGCCCTACAGAAGCTTTGGTAGCGCCGGGCGTAGTAGACGGCAGCCGTTGTATCTCTTATTTTACGATAGAGCTGAAAGAGTTACTTATTCCCGAAAACATGCAGGGCACGTTCGACAACTGGATGTTCGGTTGTGATGTATGCCAGGATGTATGCCCCTGGAACCGGTTTTCCAAGCCGAATCAGACAGTAGAGTTCACCCCTATCCCTGAGATCCTCAATTTCAGTACGAGGGACTGGGAAGAGCTGACAGAGGAAGAATTTAAGAAGATCTTCCGCCGTTCCCCTATGAAACGCTCTAAATATGCCGGGATACGTAGAAATTTGCGTTTTCTTAACGGATGAGGTTATACCCCCTTGTTCTTTTTTTCGTACATTGTTACCCTCTGTATCGCCAACAATTCCATCATCTATCTGCATAAGGGAGTGCTATAAAGTTTTATTTTATGGAAGTTAAAGTATTAACTGCACCCGGTTTAAATGGGTCAGGTCCGCTACACTGGCAAAGTATCTGGGAAAAGACATCTGGTTTTAAACGCATTGATCAGCTGAACTGGGACGCCCCTGTTATGGCCGAATGGGTAAAAACAATTGAAGACGCTGTAGCGGAAGCAGGCCCGGACGTGGTTATAGCCGCGCATAGCCTGGGTTGTATTGCGCTGGCCTATTGGGCGCAGCAAACGAAGCTCCGTATCAGAGGCGCCTTATTGGTTGCACCGGCCGACACGGAAAGAGCAGGATTTCCAACGGAAGTACGGGGATTTGCACCTGTGCCACTGAGCACCCTGCCTTTCAAAAGTATTGTTGTATCCAGCACGAATGACGAATATGCCAGCCTGGAAAGGGCCAGGTCTTTTGCTGACGCCTGGGGAAGCCGTTTTGTCAATGCCGGTCCGAAGGGACATATCAATGCCGATTCCGACCTGGGAGAATGGCCTAAAGGACAGGTATTACTGACGGAGCTGGTCAGGGACTGGGAAACGCTGTAAATAAAACAATCATGAAAGGGGGAATTCACCAACGGGGATGAAAGTGGTAAATTGTAGTGACCAAACTCAATTACCATGTCCACGTTAGTAGAGTTCCCCCAGTTATTTGAACGTTGTGCAGGATTG
>CABHOY010000057.1 GCA_902168105.1 uncultured Flavihumibacter sp. | reverse complement strand
AAAAACTCAAATTGCTATGTAAAGCTTAAATTGTGCATCCGTAAAGTCCATACTGAATTTACAATTATCTGTAAAGTCAATCCTGATCCTCACTATAAAAACTGTAAAGTTTTTCTGTATTAAGACAGACGTTGGAATTCCTTTTCTCACTTTCGTCTTTATATCGCTTAGATATCGCTTAGATAACGCTCATCCTACGTTAATCCTACGTTCATGAACGTAGGATTAACGTAGGATGAGCGTTATCTAAGCGATATCAAGACGGATATTTAGCATAAAACGGGTAGGTGGCCGTCGCATATCAGATTTGTCGATACTGAAGTCACTATGGTTGTCGGAGATCCATTACCCATCGGCCGGGAGTACAAAGGTGATTTTTTAAGTCATTTCCGGATTTGATGATGCAGTTCGTCCCCACATTTTTGCAGTTTGGATACACGTATTTGCAGTTCAGATACATTGCCCGGATTGACGTTTTTAATCTCGCTAATATTGTGTCAGCAATCGCGATCAACGGGGCTGCGTTTAAAACAGGAGAGGGGCGCCTTCTGCTTTGACCTGATGATCATGATGGTGATGCAACAATATTTTTAACCATAAAAAACTGTGTTACAATAGTATACGCAGAAGATAATCCTTTCACCGGAAGAGCATTTAATAACAACCGTCATACCGGCAAACCGGTCCTGTACCGAAGCCGGGAAAATCAACAACCGTCCTTCAGGGGTTCAACTTCGTCCTATTTTAGTAGCTTTGGCCTGCAAAATTAAATCAGGCATATGAAAAAGGCATTTATTTTCGACATGAACGGCACGATGATCGACGACATGGGCTATCATCTGGAGGGTTGGTATAACACTTTGACTGAGCTGGGTGCAGGCCTGAGCAAGGCTGCAGTGAAGAAGGAAATGTACGGCAAGAACCAGGAATTGCTGGTGCGTGTTTTTGGAAAGGACCGTTTTACCACGGGAGAGATGGATGCGCTATCCCTGGAAAAAGAGAAAAGATACCAGGCGGCTTACCTGCCTCACCTGGAGCTGATACCTGGATTACAGGCTTTCCTGGATGCAGCAGATAAAGAGGGGATCCTGATGGGTATCGGTACGGCGGCCATTCCTTTTAACGTTGACTTTGCGCTGGACAATCTCCATATACGGCATTATTTTAAAAGCATCATTACCGCCAATGATGTAGCCACCAGTAAACCGCATCCTGAAGTATTCCTGAAGGCCGCTGCAGAACTGGGCGTTGATCCTGCTTCCTGCATTGTGTTCGAAGATGCGCCTAAGGGCGTTGAAGCCGCTGCTAATGCAGGTATGAAGGCAGTTGTGATCACAACCATGCACACGCGTGAAGAGTTCAGCGACTATAATAACATCATTACTTTCGTATCGGATTATACCTCTCTTAACCCCGATCAGTTATTCTGATAAAATATAATTGTAAAAATGACATTTAAATTTCTATCTTGTGTAGAAATAAACAGTCTGTGGGTCAAAATGCTGGCAATGTCAAAGGGGAGTTTTATATTAGCGGAATTAAACTCCTGGAAAGTATGACACGTTATTCCCGGCAAACCCGGATGCTGGTAGCTGTAGACTGTATTATTTTCGGTTTTGACGGACAGGATCTAAAGCTTTTGCTGATCAAGCGCGGTTTCGAGCCGGAAAAGGGAAAATGGAGCCTGATGGGTGGTTTCGTACAGGCAGATGAAGATCTGGAACAGGCGGCGGCCCGCACGCTGACCAAGCTTACAGGGTTAGAAGGGGTCTACATGGAGCAGTTAACAGCTTTTGGTAGCCCGGACAGAGACCCGATGGAGCGTACGCTTTCAGTAGCCTATTTCGCACTGATCGACATCAACCAGTACAAACAGCAGATCACGGATGAGTATAAGGCTGAGTGGTTCCCACTCAAAGACGCCCCCAAACTGATCTTCGATCATGCCAATATGGTCGCCGAAGCCCAGGCGCGGTTACGTTATAAAGCAGCTATTCACCCGCTGTTATTTGAATTGTTACCGACCAGGTTCACTATCCCGCAATTGCAGATACTGTTCGAAGCAGTATATGACGCCGGCTTTGACAAGCGCAACTTCAGCAGGAAAGTATTATCTACCGGCTTACTTGTCAAACAAAAAGAAAAAGAGAGGGCTACTTCCAAAAGGGGAGCATTCTATTATAAGCTGGATAAAAGAAAGTACAGCGCCAAATTCCACGCCTTCCTCAATTTTGTTTCCGATCCCGGAAATCTGAAATAAAGGCACTACTGATATGATAGTCACTGCTACAGTGATGGTCATATCAGCATTTTTTTGCCTTATTTAATAATTGTCGGTTTGACAATAAAGTAGACAGGAACAATTACTCATTTTTTAAATAGCTGCTGTTTTCCGCTGCCTCCCGGCTAGGAAGACCGTTTAAGGTTGTACGTTATGGAAAATTCATTTGTAATAGGTGTCGACTTCGGCACCGATTCAGTACGGTCCCTCGTAGTGAACGCTCAAACCGGACAGGAAGTAGGCAGTGCCGTGCACTATTATTCCCGCTGGCAGAAAGGATTGTATTGTGATCCCGCTGTACAGCAATACCGCCAGCATCCATTAGATTATCTCGAAGGACTGGAACATAGCATTCGCGGGGCTTTACAACAATGTCCCGCAGGTACCGCCGCACTGGTAAAAGGTATCGCTGTTGATACTACCGGTTCTACTCCAGGCCCGGTAGATGAAACAGGTACGCCACTGGCCCTGTTGCCCGGTTTTGAAGAGAACCCTAATGCGATGTTCGTGCTTTGGAAAGATCATACCGCCAACAAAGAGGCTGCGCTCATCAACGATATCGCCCATAGCAATGGCTCCGATTACACGAAATACTGCGGAGGCATTTACAGTAGTGAATGGTTCTGGGCCAAAATACTGCACGTCGTAACAGAAGATGCTGCCGTAAACGAAAAAGCCGCCTCCTGGGTTGAACATTGCGATTGGATCCCCGCCGTACTTACCGGCAATCGCAGCCTGAACACTTTATTACGCAGCCGTTGCGCCGCCGGCCATAAAGCTATGTGGCACGCTTCCTGGGATGGTTTACCTCCGAAGGATTTCCTGGAGAAGTTACATCCTAGTCTCGGCAAATACGATAAAACATATACCGATACGGTAGAAGCAACCGTTCCGGCAGGCACCATCAGCAATGAATGGGCTTCCAGGTTAGGACTTCCTGAAGATGTCGTTATAGGCACCGGCGCTTTCGACGCCCATATGGGTGCGGTAGGCGGTGGCATCCAGTCTTACTCCCTCTGTAAAGTGATCGGCACCAGCACATGCGATATCCTGGTGGCCCCTATGGAGGAAGCCGGACATCTGTTTGTAAAAGGTATCTGCGGGCAGGTAGACGGTTCTGTTATACCAGGTATGCTCGGACTTGAGGCCGGACAGTCCGCTTATGGCGACGTATTCGCCTGGTTACGCCGTCTTATTATGGGCCCTTTATATGCCCTCTTACCTGATGATACCGAGAAGCTGGCCGCGGCGGAAGATAAACTGCTGGGATACCTCTCACAACAGGCGCAGCAACTCCCGTTAAAAGATAACGATCCCCTTGCATTAGACTGGTTCAACGGCCGTCGTACTCCCGATGCTAATCATACCGTGAAAAGTACTATCACCGGCCTGCACCTGGGTATAGACGCTGTACAATTGTTCAGGGCATTGGTGGAGGCTACGGCCTTCGGCGCTCAAAGCATTGCCGAACGCTTTGCCAAAGAAGGTGTGCCTATACGGGAAGTGATCGCACTTGGTGGTGTCGCTAAGAAATCGGCTTACGCTATGCAGGTACTGGCCGATGTAATGAACAGACCTATCAGGATAGTGAACAGTGAGAACGCATGTGCATTGGGCGCCGCTATGTTTGCAGCCGTAGCAGCAGGCTTATACACTGATATCAACAGTGCACAGCAGGCAATGACCTCCGGATTCGAAACTGTCTGGCAACCACGCCAGGAAAATGTTCCATACTATGCGGCCCGTTACCGTCAATTCCAGGAACTGGGCGCATTCACCGAAAAACTGTACGTATGAGCAACCGTTATAAAACCATAAAGGAACAGGCTTACGAAGCGAATATGCAACTGCCTGCATTAGGATTGGTGCTCTTCACCTTTGGCAACGTAAGTGTGGTTGACCGTAGCGCCGGCGTCTTCGCCATTAAGCCCAGCGGCGTACCTTATACCCTCCTGACGCCGGATAGTATGGTGATCGTCGACTTCGACGCGCAGACTGTTGATGGTACAGGACGTCCTTCTTCAGATACCAAGACCCATGCAGTGTTATATAAACATTGGGAAGACATAGGAGGTATCGTACATACACATTCCACTTATGCTACCGCCTGGGCACAGGCACAGCGCGACATTCCTGTATATGGGACTACACACGCCGATCACCTAACCTGCGACGTGCCCTGTGCTGCTCCCATGAGCGACGAAATGATCAAGGGTAATTATGAGTATGAAACAGGCTTCCAGATCATGCAATGCCTGCAGGGCAAACAGCTGTCTTATAAGGACGTGGAAATGGTCCTGGTAGGTAATCACGCTCCCTTTACCTGGGGCAAGACAGCTGAGAAGGCAGTATACAATGCCGCCGTCCTGGAAGAAGTGGCCAGAATGGCCTACCTCACAGAAAGCATCCGTCCGGAGTGCCCTAAGTTGAAGGACTCTCTGATCAGAAAACATTTTGAACGTAAACACGGGCCCGATGCGTATTATGGTCAATAGCGCAGGTCATCATATAAAAATTCCAACAGCATGATACAGTTGAAGCAATTTGAAGCCTGGTTCATAACCGGCAGCCAGCATCTTTACGGCGAGGAAACCTTACAACAGGTAGCGGCCCACGCAGAGAAGATCGCACAATCACTCAGCGCAGACGCCAACATCCCTGTCCGCATTGTATTTAAACCGGTCGTAAAAACGCCCGATGAAATATACCGCATCTGCCAGGAAGCCAATACGGCGCAAAATTGTATAGGCGTGATCGCGTGGATGCATACGTTCTCGCCTGCTAAAATGTGGATCGGCGGACTGAAGATCCTGCAACGCCCCTTATTGCACCTGCATACCCAGTTTAACAGGGACATTCCCTGGGGAGAGATTGACATGGACTTTATGAACCTGAACCAGTCTGCCCATGGCGACCGTGAATTTGGCTTCATGATGTCCCGTATGAGAATGGACCGTAAAGTGGTGGCTGGTCACTGGCAGGACCCTGAAGTTACCAGCGAGATAGGTACCTGGCTACGTGCCGCTGCCGGTTGGTTCGACTGGCAGGGCGCCCGTTTCGCCCGTCTGGGCGACAATATGCGCCAGGTGGCCGTTACTGAAGGCGATAAGGTGGAAGCAGAATTGCAATTCGGTTATGCTGTAAATGGTTACGGTGTGGGAGACCTGGTGAAGTTTATAAAAGAGATCGGTGACGCCGCTATTGGCACACTGGTACAGGAATATGAACAAACGTACGCTGTAGCAGCTCCCTTGCTGAAAGGCGGTGCACAACATAACTCGTTAAGAGAAGCAGCCCGTATTGAATTAGGCTTGCGCGCTTTCCTGGAAGAGGGGAAATTCAAAGGGTTTACAGATACTTTTGAAGACCTGCATGGCATGGAACAGTTGCCTGGTATTGCTGTTCAGCGGCTCATGGCCGACGGCTACGGTTTTGGCGGCGAGGGCGATTGGAAAACAGCAGCGCTGGTAAGAGCGATGAAAGTAATGGGCAGCGGTTTGCCTGGCGGTAATTCTTTCATGGAAGACTACACGTATCACTTTGATCCGGAGAACCGTCTGGTGCTCGGTGCACATATGCTAGAGATCTGTTCGTCCATTGCAAACGGCAAAGCGTCCTGCGAGATCCACCCATTAGGCATCGGTGGAAAAGCTGATCCTGTCAGATTGGTATTTAATGTAGCCAGTGGACCGGCTATCAATGCTTCCGTGGTTGATATGGGAAATCGGTTTAGATTACTGGTGAATGAAGTTGAAGCGGTAGAGCCTTTACATAAACTGCCTAAACTACCGGTGGCCAGGGTGTTGTGGAAACCATTGCCTGATATGCGCACAGGTTGTGCTGCATGGATCCAGGCAGGTGGCGCTCACCATACCTGTTACAGCCAGAATCTGACGGCTGCGCATATGCAGGACTTCGCAGACATGGCAGGCATTGAATATGTGCGTATCGGTAAAAATACAGACCTGTATCAGTTCCGGAATGAATTACGCTGGAACGATGCTTTCTACCTGATGAAAGGATTTAAATAAGATCTTAGATCAATAACGGCTGAATAAGCCATGACGTGGAATAAAAATCGCCGTCCGCCTTCTGGCGGATGGCTTTTTTTTCTGAAAGTAATCAGAAAAATGCCTTTTCCACAATATAAAATCCATCGGTAAAAGAAGAATTTTTTCTACGTGCTCAAAGGCAACAACCGTTGGTTCCTGATGGATTTGATCAGTTTTAT